>USGY01000008.1 GCA_900554365.1 uncultured Clostridium sp.
ACTTGTATAATGACTACTATTTTCATCTTCTTCTGAATTATATGCATTCGGTGCATATGAATAACTATCTTTATATGTTTTTGTTTCGCCATAAGTTCCACTGTTATATTTTGCTTTTGCTGTTTTTCCAGCATCTGTTAGCCAATCTTCCATATCTTTTAAGTTTACACTTCTTGCTGTTACTCCCTTTGATGTATTACTATATAATTCTCTACATATATCGTTTAATAAATATACTCCATTATTATATCCTAATTCTCCATAAAAATATACACCGTTATTGGTTAGATCACTTATTATATCTATGCTTCCATCATCTTTTATTTTTAATATTCTCCAATTTAATGGTTCCTTAGCTATTGTTTGATTACTACTATATCCACTTTGTGCTCCTAGTAAAGAATATGTTTTTCCTTCTTCTGTATCTGGTTTATAATTTATATAATCTCCTACTTTTAGTCCTGTTCTATCTTGTGGTACTCCTATATTTCCATTACTATCTATTATAAAATTCTTTCCATCTATTGTTGCATTTACTGGAAATCCATTATTTGTTTTGCTTGCTGTTCCTCCATAATTATTTGTTATTTCTGCTATTAACTTATCTGCATCTAATTCTCCTGTTTCTGATTGTGACCTTGCTGCCATTATTGCTAATTTTACCTTTTCTTCTGCTGATTTATATTCTGATGTTGTTTTGGCATTTTGTGCTTGTGTTAGTATTCCATTTTGTCCTGTTAGCATTGCTATCGATACACCTGCTAATATTAATAGCACAATTATTGTTATTACTAATGCAATCAGCGTTATACCTTTCCTTTCTTTTAAATTTAATTTCATCTGTTCATCCTCCCTTTCTGTAAATTCATAATATCCTTTAATATTACATTTACTTTTTGTATATTTAAAATTTAAAAATTTAATAACTTGATTCTTTTTGCTGTAATTAAACAGCAAAAAAGACAGCAAACAGAACCTAATATATAGGCTCTATTTCTGTCTTTTCTATATTATATTTAATTACTATTTTGCTTAGTAGACATAATCTTAGTGTGCTAATAACATTTACCAAACTAACTTTAGTTAGTAAATGTATTGTGTGTGTGTGTGTGTGTACAGTCCCAAGGCTTTTAGCGTCTACTTTTTTCATCTTTGCTTCTTCCTCTTTTCTCTTTTGTTTATTGTACATATATATTATTACATAAAATCCCTACTTTTGTCAACGCCTCTTCTTATTATCTTTTAAGAGTCTAATTTTTCTAAATTCTTTTTTCATTCTTTACATTTTATTTTAATAAAAATGCTGATGCTAAAACTATTACACCAAGTATTATTCTATAATATCCAAATACTTTAAAGTTATGTTTTTTAATATAACTCATTAAGAATTTTATTACAAAAATTGATACTAAAAATGAAATTACTGTTCCTACTATCAATATTGCCAATTCTAATCCAGTAAATCCTAGACCAAATTTTACTAATTTTAATAAACTTGCTCCTAACATTGTTGGAATTGCTAAATAGAATGTAAATTCAGCTGCATTAGGTCTTGATAATCCTATTAATAATCCACCAATTATTGTAGCACCTGAACGTGATGTTCCTGGGAAGATAGCAGCAAGTAATTGAAATATTCCTATTATCATGGCGTCTTTATATGTAATTTGTGAAGTATTTTCTTTTTCTTTTTCACGTTTTCCTTTATTCCAGTTTTCTACAACTATAAATGCTATACCAAATACTATTAATGCAATTGCTATACAAGTTGGATTATAAAATAAAGCTGTAAATACATCATCAAAAGCTAATCCTATAACAGCTGCTGGGATACATGCAACTAAAATTTTACTCCACAAAATCATTATGTTTTTATTAAATATTGACAAAATACCTTTTTCTTTTATTGCCTTTTCTTTTTTATTAGTAAATGGCCATATATCTTTAAAATATAAGACAACAACTGCAAGAATGGCACCAAATTGTATTACTACTTGGAACATATCCCAAAATCCTGATGATACATCTTTGAATTTTAAAATTTGTTCAACTAATATTAAGTGTCCAGTACTACTTATTGGTAACCATTCTGTAATTCCTTCTACTATTCCAAAAACTACAGCTTTTAGTAATTCAAATAACATGTTTTTTTCCTTCTTTCATTATTTTTTATATATTTCTTTTAATATATTATAAATTGTATCTTTTATAAATTCCGCTGTTGTTACTGGTGCAACCTTTCCTGGCAAGGCTAATGCCCATATCAATTTTAAATTCAAGTCTTTTGTTTCTCTTTTATCTATGCCTCCTGGATTTGAGGCTAAATCTATTAATAATACATCTTTTTTTACATATTCTAGTTTTTCTTTATTTAATATTAAATGAGGTACTGTGTTTAATATAATATCATATTTAGATAAATTTTTTCCTAATGCATTTATATTAGTTTCATTATGTCCATAAGCTCTAATCCAAGCCAAATCTTCATCTTTTCTTGCAGCACATGTAACTTTAGCTGACAATCCTGCTAATTTTCTAGCTAAAACTTTTCCAATTCTTCCAAATCCTAAAATTAAAATTTCACTTCCATGTATTATTTTATTTGTATTTGCAATTGCTATTTCTATTGTTCCTTCTGCAGTTGATATTGTATTTAATACAGCCAATTCTTCTCTTTTCATTATATCTACAATTTCAATATAATCATCTGTTGCTATTTCATATACTTCTGGGGATATACTTCCTGCTATTAATATTTTAGCATTTAGATAATGAATTAACTCTCTTATAGATATTTCTTTATCACTAAATGGTGCATTTATATTGTTTCCATTGCTTGAAAACGGAATTGGTCCTATTACAACTTCAACATCTTTTGGAATCGCTTTACTAATTTTATCTGCAAATATAATATTAGGTGTGTCTTTTAACTCTTCTGCTTTTTCTAGTCCATACGTGTATAGTGTATGACCTTCATTTGCTAACATCTTAGCTAATTTTATTATTCTTAAATCTCCACCAATTATAGAAAAACTTGTACTCATAAAATTCCTCCTTCTGTTTATTATATTGACTTTTTAGAATTTTATGAGTTTGTTTGAAACTTTATTGTATTTCTTTTTGATTTTCTTCTAATTTTTCTTCTATACTTTTATCAATTTCATATTCTTTATTTTGATTAATAGTATTTTTCTTTAATAAATTTATATCATTATAGCTTAAATGTCTTGTTATTTCTGACATTTCTTCTAAATGTTCTTTAACTATAATTTCTTTTTCTTGTAATTTTGGTTTTTGTATTTCATTACTTTCCAAATTAAATGGCATTGAAATTCTTGCCATAATTGGAATAAATATTGGGTCTTTTTTTACCCTTGCAACTATTTTTTCACTATCTATATCTACTGCTATATTAATATATTTTATTGCTGTATCTTTTTCATATTTTAATAATGCAATTTTAGAAAGTTCATAATAACTATCTGCTGCTAATTCTTCATCACCAACAGCTTCTAAGAATTTCTTTTCTGCTTCTTCTATATCTTTATATATAAGTGCAATTTCTGCTAAATTATATTTTGTGCAATATGCCAAGGTATTAATTTGTGCTGCTTTTTCATAGCATATTTTTGCATTTTGAAAATCATTTAACATTGTATACGCCATTCCTAAATTATAATTTAAATCATAACTATATGGCGTATATTTTAATGCATCTTGATACACATTAACTGCTTCTTTGTACATCTCATTTTGAAATAATATATCTCCTAATAGCATACTTGCTTCGTATTTTTCTGGCTTTTTACTTAATAAATTAAATAGCATTTCTGCTGCTTCATCTTTTTTTTCTAAGCCATTTAATAGTTCTGCAACTTTATAATATGAATCATAATCTTGTTTATCTATATCTATGGCTTGTACATATTCATCAATTGCTTTTCTCATTCCGCCTTCATTTTCATAAATTTCAGCTAACATTTTATGTGCTTTATAACTGTTAGAATTTTTATCCAATATAGCTATTAAAGCCTGCTTGGCTACTCTAGTATTATCAAACATTAAAAAAATCTTTGCTTTTGCTACATTAGTAATTTCATATAAATATATGTTATTTTTTTCTAAAATAATTATTAATATTGGTAATGCTACTGCTAGTAGATATTTTAATATTACAAACATTACACTTAATTTTATTGAAAATAAAACTTCAACAAAATTAAGTGCTATTCCTATTGCTTCTAAAACTAAAATTGCTACATAACTAGTATCATTTTTACTAATCATTCTAAAAAACATATACACAAATAGTGCAAATGAAATAAATGTAAATAGTAATTGTTCTAATAGCATTTTTCTTTCTCCTTTTATGATCTACATTTTATTCTATTTTTTATCATTTGTCTAGCTATTTATATAGTTCTTCATAAATTTTGTAATTTCTTAAAATCTTTCTTACATACGTATTTGTCTCTTTATATGGAATTTTTTCAATATCACTTCCATCTGCTTTTATAACACCTTTTTCTATCCAAGTATTTACTGTTCCAATTCCGGCATTATATGCTGCAATAGCAAGTTCTTTATTTCCATAAGTATCAATTAATACCGATAAATATTTTGTTCCTATATTTATATTGTTTTGAACGTTTTTAATTTCTTCTTTAGCATTATTGTTATCAATATCTATTCCATATTTTTTAGCTACATCTTTTGCTGTATCTTCCATTATTTGCATTAATCCAACAGCGTTTCTATGTGATACTGCATTATCATTAAAATTACTTTCTGCTTTTATAACAGCAAAAATTAAATTTTTATCAACATCATATTTTTCTGCATAAACTGAAACAAATTCATTATATGTTCTAGGATAAAATATTTTTAATATTTTATCTTTAAAAACACATATGAAAACTACTATTAATAAAATTATTATAATAAAAATAAGTAATTTTTTATATTTCAATTTTTAGTCTCTCCTTTATTTACAATCATACCAATTTTCCGCTTCTGATATTTCTGCCACAAGAGGCACTTTTAATTCTACTGCTGATTCCATGCAATCTTTTATTATTTTTTGAACTTCATCTTTTTCTTCTAATGGAACTTCTAGCATCATTTCATCATGTACTTGTAAAACTATTTTTGATTTCAATTTGCGTTTTTTTATTTCATCAAAAACTTTAAGCATAGATATTTTCATTATATCTGCTGCTGTTCCTTGAATAGGTGTATTCATTGCTGCTCTTGCACCAAATTGTCTTACCATATAATTTTTAGATTTCAACTCTGGAATATATCTTCTTCTATGGAACATTGTTTCAACATATCCCTTTTCTTTTGCTTCTTCTTTTATATTATCCATAAATTCCTTTATTCCTGCATATTGTTCCAAATATTCGTCAATATATTTTTTAGCTTGTTTTCTACTAATTCCTAATTGTTCACCTAATCCAAATTCACTTATTCCATAAACTATACCAAAATTTACTGCCTTCGCATTACTTCTTTGTTCTTTTGTTACTTCTTCTATTGGAGTTTTAAATACTTTTGAAGCAGCTTGCTTATGAATATCTTGTCCTTCTTTAAATGCTTCTATCATATGTTTATCTCCTGATATTGAAGCTAGAACTCTAAGTTCAATTTGTGAATAATCTGCATCTATATAAATATTACCTTTTTGGGGTTTAAATAGTTTTCTAACTTTTTTTCCTAATTCAAACCTTGTAGGAATGTTTTGTAAATTTGGCTCTGTAGAACTTATTCTTCCTGTTGCAGTTATTGTTTGATGAAAAAATGAATGTATTCTATTTGTTTTAGGGTTTATATATGGTTTTAATCCTTCAACATATGTTGAATTTAATTTCATTAATTGTCTATATTCTAATATTTGTTCTATAATTGGATCTTCTTTTTTCAATTTTTCTAAAACATCAACATCTGTTGAATATCCGCTTTTAGTCTTTTTTATTACAGGTAATTTCATTTTTTCAAATAGAATTTCTCCTAATTGTTTAGTAGAATTTATATTAAATTCTTCTCCTGCCATTTCATATATAACTTTAGTTATTATCTCTAACTTCTCTGTTAATTCTTTTCCAAATTGTTCTAATTCTTTTTTATCAATATACATTCCATTCCATTGCATATTTGATAAAATTTCTATTGTTGGCATATCTATATTATGAAATAAATCTTTACAATTTATTTCTTCTAATTCTTTTTCTGTTTTTTCTTTTATTTTAAAGATAGCATATGCATATAAATTAGATATTTTTTCTTGATTTTCATCATCTTTATTTGTTGTATCTTCAAATAAATTTATTTGTTTTTGATTATCTTCTTGTGGAAAATATTCATTAACATTTATATCTAAATAATTTGAAATTAAATCATCTATTTTTAATTTGTTATTTGTAGGATCTAATATATATGCTGCAATAGCTACATCATAATATATTCCTTCTATTGTGATATTTTCTTGCTTTAATAATATATATATTTTTGTTAGATCAATGCTTATTTTTTTTATTTTTTCATTTTCAAATATTTCTTTCCAATTCTCTATACTTAATATTTTTGTATAATATACTTCATTTTTTTCTGGGTTATATACTGATATTGCTGATATTTTTTCTTTAATTATTTTATTATCATCATTTATAGTTTTAGTACCAATATAAAAAATCATTTGCTTATTATTTTTAATATAATCAATTACTTCTGTTTCGCTTTTTTCAAGGCTTTTATATGATACTTCTTTTTCTTTGTTTTCTGATGTTTTTCCTTCTTCTAAAGAAAATCTATCTATATAACGTTTAAAATTTAATTCTTTAAATATTTCTAATACTTTTTCTTTATCCCATTCTTCTAATTTTAAATCAGATAAATCATCTGTTATAGGTACATTTAAATTTATTGTTCCTAGCGTTCTAGATAATATTGCTAAATCTTTATTTTCTATTATTTTTTCTCTTTGTTTTCCTTTTAAATTATCTGTACCTTCTTCTATTTTTTTGTATAAATTATCAATGCTACCATATTCTTTTATTAGTTTTAATGCAGTTTTTTCACCTACACCTGGTACTCCTGGGATATTGTCTGAAGAATCTCCTTGTAAGCCTTTTACCTCTATTAATTGTTTAGGCTCTATTCCATACTTTTCTATTACTTTTTCTCTGTTATAATCATCTGTTTCAGTTTTGCCACCTTTAGTATGAGGAATTCTAATTGTAACTTTATCTGTTGCTAATTGAAATGTATCTCTATCTCCTGATAATATTGTTACATCTAAGTTTTGTTGTTCTCCATAACATGATAATGTACCTAATATATCATCTCCTTCATAGCCTTCTTTTTCAATTATATCTATATTCATTGCCTTTAATATTTCCTTTATCATAGGCATTTGCTCTGCTAATTCATCTGGCATACCATGACGATTTGCTTTGTATCCATCATATAATTTGTGTCTTGCAGTTGGTGCTTTTAAGTCAAAAGTTACTGCTATATATTGAGGTTTTATGTCATCTAATAACTTAAATAAAATTGCCAAAAATCCATATACAGCATTTGTATATTTTCCATCTTTGGTTGTTAGCATTTTACTACCCATTATTCCATAAAATGCTCTGTTCATTATACTGTTTCCGTCAATCAATACAAGTTTATCCAAACCCGGTCCTCCCTTTACATTAAATATTTTTTTACTATTTCATAAAACATTTGAGTTCCAATTAATATTGGATTTATTCCAACTTTAAATTCTTCGCTATGTTGAGGATAAAATACATCTTTTTGGCATCCTACATGCATCATTACTCCTGGTACTTTTTCCAAATAATACGAAAAATCTTCTGATGCAGTTGTTTGATATGTTGTATCAACATGTTCTACTATATTTTTAGCTAATTCTTGTAATTCTTTTGCTTCTTTTGAAGAATTTTCTACGACTGGGTATTCAGATAAAAATTTTACTTCTGCTCTTCCGCCCATTTCTTTAGCAATTTTTTCAACTGTTTTAACTAATTTTTCTTTGCTTTCTTTTCTTACTTTATTGTTATTTGTTCTGCAAATTCCTTTCATATATACCTTATCTGGAATTACATTATTTGTTTTTCCACCATTTATTGCGGTTGCACCAATTATTGCTTTTTCATCTATTGGTACATCAATTTTTGCTAATTCTTTTAATGCTATTCCTATTTTATTTGCAATATAAATTGTATCTATACATTTTTCAGGCATTGCGGCATGTCCGCCTTTACCATATACAATAATATCATAAGGATCAGATGAAGCCATGACTGTTCCTTCTTTTATTCCAATTGTGTCTTCTTTTAACTCGCTCCATACATGAATTGCAAAAGCTTTATCTACTTTTGGATTTTCTAATGCTCCATTTGCAACCATCTTACTAGCTCCGGCGTCTCCTTCTTCATCTGGTTGAAAAAGTAATTTTACTGTTCCTTTTAGTTTATCTTGGTTTTTAATTAAAATATTTGCTAAAGCCAACATAATTGACATATGTGCATCATGTCCACATGCATGTTTTGTTCTTCCTGTATCATCCATTATAACTGCATCCATATCTGTTCTAAATAATATGCATGGTCCATCTTCTTTTCCTTTTAGTGTTGCAACAATTCCTGTAGCATATATTTTATTATTAATATTTGTATATCCCATTTCTTTTAGTCTTTTTTGAATATATGCTGATGTTTCAAATTCTTTGGTTCCTGGCTCTGGATGATTCCAAAAAAATTCTTTGTCTTTTAACATTTGTGATTTTAAATCGCTAACCATTTTTTCTATATTCATATGTACTTCACTCTTTTCTATTTTTTAAATATTTTAACTATTCTTTGAACAGCTTCTCTAGTATCTTCATGACTTGAAAATGAAGTTAATCTAAAATATCCTTCTCCGCATTCTCCAAATCCAACTCCTGGAGTTCCGACAACAGCCCCTTCATTTAACAATTTGTCAAAAAAGTCCCATGATTTTATTGGTGTTTTTAACCATATATATGGTGAATTTGTTCCTCCATATACTGTAAAACCTACTTTTTCTAATTCTTGTTTTATATATTTAGCATTTTCCTTATAATAATTTATATTTTCCTTAATTTCTTTTTGTCCTTGTTCAGAATAAATTGCCTCAGCAGCTCTTTGTGTTATATATGGAGCTGCACCAAATCTTGCACTTTGGCTTCTTTTCCATAAATAATTTAATTTTATTTTTTCACCATTTTTAGAATATGCATATAATTCTTTAGGAACTACTGTATATGAACATCTTACGCCAGTAAATCCAGCAACTTTAGAATAACTTCTAAATTCTATTGCAACTTCTTTTGCCCCTTCAATTTCATATATACTATGAGGAATATTTTCATCTGTTATAAATGATTCATAAACAGAATCATAAAATATAACAGCATGATTTTTTTTAGCATATTCAACCCATTTTTGTAGCTGTTCTTTAGTAAAAACTGTTCCTGTTGGATTATTTGGAGAACATAAATAAATTATATCAACATGTTCATTTGGTATTTGTGGTAAAAATCCATTTTCTTCAGTTGCTTTTAAATATATAATATTATCTCTTCCAATCATTATGTTTGTATCTCTATATGCAGGATAAACAGGATCCATTAATGCCACAATATTTTCTGTTGATAATAATTCTGCTAAACCAGATAAGTCCCCTTTTGTACCTGATGCAATAAAAATTTCATTTTTATCTAAACTTATTTTTCTACTTTCATAATCATTTTTTATAATTTTTTCTATTAAAAAATCATATCCTTGAACAAGACCATATCCTTTAAATGTCTCTTTTTTTGACATTTCTTCTACTGCTTTTTGCATTGCTTTTATAACAGTTGGCACAAGTGGTAATGAGACATCTCCTATTCCTAAATTTATAACTTTACTATTAGGATTTTTTAATTTATATTCATTTGTCTTTTCTAAAATATTTGAAAATAAATAGTCATTTTTTAATTTTAAAAAATTTTCATTTACATTTGCCATTTATATCATTCCTTCCATAAAATCATATTATGTTTGAAATTATGGTCTTAATAAATCTTCTAATTGAATATTGCTTCCATATTTTATGATTATAGGAACTGATTTTGATAATTTTACTCCTTCTATATTTGTTTTTACATCTCTTGTTCCAGGTATTACAACTGCTTTTTCTGGTATTACTATTTGACCATTTTCATTTGGAGTTATAATTGTTCCATTTACATTATCATATACAGGTGTACTTCCTGTTATTGTAACACCAGCACCTATTACAGCTCCTGATTTTACTATTGTTCCTTCTGTTATTTGAGAACCTGCACCTATAAATGCATTATCTTCTATTATTACTGGATATGCTCCTACTGGTTCAAGGACTCCACCAATTATAACACCTGCACCTAAATGAACATTTTTTCCAATTTGTCCACATGATCCTACTAATGCCAAAGAATCAACCATTGAACCATCATCAATATATGCTCCTACATTTGTATAGCATGGAGGCATAAAAGTTACACCTTTTCCTATATATACACCGTCTCTTATTGATACTGTTGGAGAAACGACTCTTACTTTTTCTTCAAGGCTTACTTTTCTTTCTCCCATAGTATCTTTATCAATTGTTCCATCTTCAAATTTTACTACTTCTCCATATTTAAATCCTAATAAAATAAATTGTTTAACCCATTTGTTAACTTTCCATTCTTTTCCTTCTTTAGATGCAACTCTTACCTTTCCTGTATTTAAATCATTTTTAAATTCTTGCCATACTGGTAAAAACTCCTCTCTTGTTAATTTTTCATTTTTCATTAATTCAATATATTTATTCATTTTCATTTTTCTCCATTCTTTTATAAATTTATTTCATTTAAAATTGCATCTTCAATTCCAATGCCTTTATATTCTGTAAGTAGTTTTATATTTTTTTCTTTTTCTATAAAGCCTGCAAAATTATTTTTAACAAATATCATTTTTAAATCTTTAGATTCTTCTTTCATATATCTTTCAAATATTTTGATTTTATCTTCTTCTGTCAAATTACTTTGTGTATATTCTTCTTTTTTTAAGTTATATATAAAATCTCTTTCTTCTTTATTTCCATTTTTATGCTTTTTTACTTCTAACCCTGGAACTGCAAAATTTAACCTTATTTCTCTTTCTACAATTTCATTTTCCAATTTAGCCTTTTTCAAGTCTTTTTTTATATTTTCAAAATTGGCATATTCTTCACTAAATAAGCATCCACAATATTTTTGCATATAAAGTCCAAGCTCTTTTGCTTTTTCTCTTCCTTTTTTAAAGCCAACTCTAAAATCCCTATATAAAAATTCTATGCCATATTTTTTAGCTTCATAATTACCTATTTCAATTAATTTTTCATGTTGTTGATATGGACTTACTAATAATGTTGTTGAAAAGCAATCATATCCATGTTCTTTTGCATATTTAGCAGTTTGCCCTAAACGTACTGGATAACAATACAAGCTACATCTACTTTGTACATTTCCTACAACATTTTGGCAAAATTTATCTAATCCATATTCTTCTTCAAAAATTGCTTTAACACCTATCATTTTTGAATATTCTCTTAGGCAATCACGTCTAGCTTTATATTCTTTATATAAGTGAATGTTGGGATTATACCAATATACTGTTGGTTCAATTCCTTCTTCTCTTAAACTATCTATGCAATACACACTGCAAGGTGCACAACATGTATGTAATAATAATTTCATTAAATTTCCTTCTTTTCTATATAAACTATTCTTTCTTTTTTGTTTTTTATAATACATATTAATGTTCCAACAACAAATATAAAGAAAAATGGTACTCCATATTTGTAACTCTCTGTATACATTATAAATACGCTATTAGCTATTTGCGTTAATATTTGCATTTGTACAATTAATTTTATATCTCTAGATTTTTGCCACATCATAATAGGGCATATCCACATTAAATACCATGGTTGAAAACCTGTTATTAATACAAATATAAATGCAAGTAAGAACCAATAAATACTTTGTAATTCCTTTTTTAAAGATATTTGCGGATTACATAGCAATACAATACATCTTGCTAAATATATTATTATAAAACTCTTTAAAGCAAAATCACTTAATTTATATACTAAGTCTTCTGGCTGAGGAAAATATTCTTCTATAAATAAATAAAATCCTTTTGTTATTTTAGATTGTTGATCTGCCATTCCTTTAAATACTTGTATATCTTGAATATATAATAAATATGGTATAGCTAAAAATACACCAAATAAGATTCCATATTTTATACAATTTATAATTCTTGTTTTTATGTTTTCATTTCTATAATAATAAATAACTATTATTGGTAACAGTAAAACTGCAAAATATTTTATAGCCGTTGCACATGCTAAAAATAGCACTGATAATATTAAATTCTTTCTATTTTTCAAGAAATACATTGATAATAATATAAATAAAACTACACATATATCATTATGAACATTTGCTATAGATTCCAATAGCACAAATGGATTTAATCCATATATAAGTGCAAATATTTTTCTATTAGATATCTTATAAATTATATAACAATTTATTAAATGTACTGTTAAATTTAATATTTTAAATAATAATAATCCTAAATTTACATTTCCTAATGACATTCCTGCAATCACATTACAAATCAATGTCCACAATGCCCCATATACTACAGTAGTTTGTGACCAATAATTGCTATAGCCTTTTTGAAGTACTGTATCATTTGTCATATCTACATTATTATTATCTACATAATCTTTTATATTTTCATAATAAGGATTTTGATTATACTCGCTTTGCAATCTTCCTACACCTAAATAATAAAATACATCTGAACTTTCAAAAGGGACTATAAAAGCAAAACATACACTTATTATTGCAATAAATAACAAGACTTCTTTTATATTGTTAAATAATTCTTTTCGCTTTTTTATTATAAAATAGTAAAATATAGCAAATATACATAACAACAATAGATATATTCCTGCTTGTACCAATCTATCAGAATTGTCTAATAAAAAGCAATAATCATCTTTTAAATTTAATACAGTTCCATTATTTATAATATATTTTACTGATGGAATAGCAAATAAAATTGCACAAATTATAAGTCCTATTTTTAAAAATTCTTCTTTGACTAAAGTTTTCAATATTTTAACTCCATTCTAATTATTACATTCCTAAATAACTATATCCTAAATGCTTATACGCTGGTGGTAATACCTTTCTACCTCTTGGTGTTCTTGCAATATATCCAATTTGAATTAAATATGGCTCATAAACATCTTCTATTGTATCTATTTCTTCTCCAACTGTTGCTGCTAAAGCTTCAATTCCAACTGCTCTACCTTGATATTGAACAATCATAGTTTCTAGCAATTTTCTATCTATTTCATCTAATCCTAATTCATCAATTTCTAGCTTATTTAATGCATGTTTAGCTATTTTTAATGTTATTTCACCATCTCCTAAAACAATTGCATAATCTCTTACTCTTTTTAAAAGTCTATTAGCAATTCTTGGCGTTCCTCTTGATCTTCTAGCTACTTCAATTGCCGCATCATCATCTATTTTTATATTTAAAATTTTACTTGATCTTTTAATAATTTTTGCTAAATCTTTTTCAGAATATAATTCAAGTCTATGTATAATTCCAAATCTATCACGTAAAGGTGTAGTTAAAGAACCTGCTTTAGTTGTTGCTCCTATTAATGTAAATTTAGGCAAATCCAATCTTATTGATTTACTAGTTGGCCCTTTTCCAATTACAATGTCTAATGAAAAATCTTCAAGCGCTGGATATAAAATTTCTTCTACACTTTTACTTAATCTATGAATTTCATCTATAAACAATACATCAAATTCTTCTAAATTAGTTAGTATAGCTGCCAAATCTCCTGGTTTTTCAATTGCTGGTCCTGATGTAATTTTTATATTAGATTGCATTTCATTTGCAATTATACCAGCCAATGTTGTTTTTCCAAGTCCAGGAGGGCCATATAATAAACAGTGATCTAATGGTTCGTTTCTTTTTTTGGCAGATTCAATATATATTTTCATATTTTCTTTTACTTTATCTTGTCCAATGTATTCTTCTAGATTTTGAGGTCTTAATGAATTCTCTAATTTTTGTTCATAATTATTTTCTATTTCAGGATTCATTATTCTATCTTCATCCATTTTATTTGCATGACCTTATGTCACACTTCCCCCTTACTTTATATTATTTATAAAATTTTCTATTATCTTTATAATTTGATTATCTTCTTTTGTACTTTCATTATATTTTACTGGAACAAAATCTTGAGCCTTTATTATGGCATCTTTTAATTGGTTTACATCTTTAATTCCAATAATATAACCTTTATTGCTAAAATCATCTACTATTTGAGTTTGGTGGTCATTTACATGTTCATGATATTTATGAAGTCTTGGAACTGCAATAACTTTTTTTCCTTTTTTTATAGAAGTTATTATTGACCCAACTCCGCCATGTGTAATTATTAAATCTGCTTGTTCTTGATATTTTTCTAGCTCGTCTTGAGGAATTAATCCAAAAATTTTCATATTTTTAGAATCATATTTTGTATATCCTGCTTGTACAATTACTTTTTCTTTTATAACATTTTCTTTTATTAATTTATCTATTTCTTCTAGCAATCTATGAAAGCTATTGTTTTGTGTTCCTAGCATTACTAATATCATTGATATATTGAACCTCCATAAACAGCTTTAGGATATAATTTTAGCATTTCTTCCCATTGCACTATAAATAAATCTGCAATTGGATATATTAGTTTCCCTGTAGCTGTTTTTTTATTTCTATTTGCAAATGTTTCTATATAAATTATTTTACTTCCAAATATTTTTCCTAATATGCACATTGGTCCTGCTGTATGTGTTCCTGTTGTTATAATTACTTTAGGATGGATTTTAAAATAATAATATATTGATTTTAAACATAAATATGCATATTTAAAAATATATTGAAATAATTTGCTTCTTGTTCCATATGGTAAAAACTTTATTTTATCACCATATTTTTCTTTTAAAGCCTCATTTGCTTTGTCTTTTTCAGTTATTATAGTATAATCATATTTTTCAAATAAAGGAGACAATTGTAATAACTCATTTAAGTGCCCACCTGTACTTGATATAAACATTACTTTTTTCTTCATTTTATTTTTCCTTTTTTAAATTTACATTGATATTATATCTTTTTTTTACCATTATGTCTAGCAAACAGATACAAAAAAAGCTAAGAATTAATCTTAGCTTTTTAGTGTTCTAAGCTCTTGGATGAGATTTTTTATAAATGTCTTTTAATCCACCATCTTGAAATTGCATATATATTTGAGTTGATGATATATCTGAATGTCCTAACATAGTTTGAATTGCTTTTAAATCTGCTCCATTTTGTAAAAGATGTGTTGCAAATGAATGTCTAAGTACATGTGGTGTTATATCTTTTGTAATATGAGCTTGTTCTTTATAATATTTAATGATTTTCCAAAATCCTTGTCTTGTTAATCTTTTTCCATTTATGTTTACAAACAATGCTTGTTCATCATCTGTTTTTATTAAAATGTCTCTAGCATCTTGAATATATTCTTTTAAAGCTGTTAAAGCCATTGTTCCAAGTGGTATTGTTCTTTGTTTGTTTCCTGTATGACAAGTTACATAACCTTCTTCTAAGTTTACATCTTCAAGATTTAAAGATATTATTTCTGTAACTCTCATTCCTGTAGCATAAGCAAATTCTAACATTGCTTTATCTCTTGTTCCTTTTAAATCAACATCTTTTGGCTGTTCTAATAATAATTCAACTTCTTTTGATGTTAAAACATTAGGAACTCTTTTTTCTATTTTAGGTGCTTGAATATTTAATGTTGGATCAACTTTAATTTTCTTTCTTTTTAATACAAATTGATAAAAAGATCTTATTGATGCTATACATCTAGATATACTTGATGATTTTTTTCCGTTTTCTTGTAGTTCTTTTATATAATCTTTAATATCTTCTTCTTTTACTCTGTTGTAATGAATCTCGCATGCCTCTAGGTATCTTTTAAACTGTTTTAAATCTCTTTTGTATGATTGTAATGTGTTTTCTGATAATTTTTTTTCGTTTGCTAAAAACTCAAAAAAGAATTTTAATTGTCTTTCCATTTTCTCTACCTACCTCTATAATCTATATTAAAAATAATCTATTTACATAAACCATATATGTTATATCAAACATTCAAAAAAAAGTAAATACATTTTTAGGATTTTCTTTAAAAATATTTGATTATAACCTTTAAAAAATTAATAGAAATAAAAACTTCAATTAACGATGCTATTAATAATAAAATTAACATAATTAGTGAAAATACTGTATGTCTTAATATTTCTAATTTTATATTTTCTTTTCTATTATCTTTAATAATAGATTTATAAAGTTTAAATCCACTTACTCCTAATCCCAGTATTGCAGGTATAATAAATATGCTTGAAGCAAGGAAATTAACCAATATAAATATTATTCCTTTTTGTAAGCCTAAACTTGAAACACAAACAGCTATTGTATATCCAAAGCAAAATCCTTTATATGCAATCATTCCAAAAACAATTGGAATTCCAATTACAGTTGTCCCAAAGAACCACAAAAATATTGCTAAAAATATATTTTGATTCATACTTGTTTTTAATAAATCAATATTATCTAATTTATCTACATTTTTAATTTTCTCGATAAAGTTTCCTAGGTATTCTGTAACCTCTGTTTTTTGACTTTCATTAACATTGTTTACAAATAGCACGCCAAAAAATATCCCAATTATAAATAATAATGTTACTATTACATATTCTTTTTTATTATTAATTACATGTTGTTTTATAATTTCTTTTATTTTTCTCATAAAAAATCTCCTTATCTTTTATACATAATTTGTATTCGATAAAGAGATTTTTAGAACTCTATATTTTATTTTTTAACAGTAACTTTTCCATAATTTCCACCGCCACCGGCATGTACTTCGCAATTTCCTCTTATTGCATTTTCAATATTATTTGCAACTTTTTCACCAACAACAGATTCTATATCATCTTTTGTTAATTTGTGCAAAATATTCATTTCTGTTTCAAAATTATCCAACAATTTTTGAATAGTTTTTCCACCAACTCCAGGAATAAATCCAAGAGGAATTTGATATATGTATGGTGGTCTATTTGCAGGGCTTTTAGTATGTGGCTTATCTTTTATTAATTCTATTCTGTCAAAAACTCCAAATGTAACATTTTTACCTCCACACATTGGACATTTATCAACAGGTTCTTTAGTTTCAATTGATTTTTCACAATCATCACAATATGTTCTGTGATATTTTCCAAGTTTAGGATCTAAACCATAATTAGCCAAAATTTTTCTTCCATCTTCATTCTTCATTGCTTTTAATATTTCTTTATAAGAAATATCTTCAACCAACATTTTATTATATTCTCTTGCAATTTTAGGTAATGAATGTGCATCTGAATTTGTTAAAAATGTTTTGTCTTCTAATTCTGATATTTCATCTGCTAAATATGTATCAGAACTTAATCCTAATTCAACTGCAAATATTTTTTCGAATTTTTCTTTAAATACATATTCTAATCTATCTGTACAATTTCCATAATAGCTTTTATGTGGTGTGAAAATATGTGCAGGAACTAAAAATCCATTATATCTTTCTACCATATCTATTAAATCATATCCAGATAAATCTGTTCTTTGTGTACTTAATGTTATATTTTTTAAATGATGGCTTAATTCTTTAGAAAAATCTTTTATATCACTTAAATGTGGGAAATAACACAAATTATGTGCACTACCACATTTTCCATTTCTACCTTTTTCGGCTGTTTCAACTTCACTTCCTAAAATGATACAAACTTTATCTTTATAAATAATTCCACCATCTTCTAATTCATATGCTTCTCCTGTTTTTAAGAATTTTTCTATATCTTCAATAACATATGGAGATGCACAATCGATTATTCCTACAACATTAATTCCTTTTCTATCAGCACATTCTTTTGCTATATTAGCAAAATTTAATGATCTTGCTGCTGTTATTTTTATAGGTTTACCATTTTCACTTCTTCCTATGTGTACATGTAAATCTGCAAATATTTCGTACATTTTTTTACTCCTCTACTTCTACTATTTCCTCTGATATATGTTTTAAAACCTTTTGAGCTGTTTTTGGACTAAATAAAGGTCTATTAGGATTTTCACAATCTTCGAAAGTTTCAAGTGATATGGCTTCAATTTTTTTATCTATTAATAGATTAATTTTTGGTTCATAATGATATATTAATTCTTTTATAAAGCTTATAACATTACTTGAGTCATTATATACTTTTACCAATCTTGCTAATGCTGGCATACTAACCAATTCATTCATTTCAATTTTATCCATAAAATGAACAAAATCCATAAAAGTTTCAAGATATCTATTATATTCATCTTTTAAATTTCTATGTTCTAGAAGCACTAAAGCTTCATCAGTTTTAAATCCAATTCTTTCTGGTCTGTCTAATAACATACCACCAAATTGGTCTATCAACTCCAAAATATCACTTTCTCTTTCTCTTGGATTACTTTTGCTATATCTATTTACTTCTTCACATATTTTGCAAAATCTTTTTCCAAATCCTAAATCAGCTAAATATTCAGAACCTTTTTTAGCATATGTATGAACACTTTCCAAATCTTGTGCGTTATCTACTTTTTTGCAGTTGCATAATAAGCAAGCTGTTAAAACTAGATTTTCGTCAACTTCTATTTTAGAATATTTTAAAAACATTCTAGCTATTTCTGTTTTAAATATAACTGATTTATCAAAAAAAATCTTTGACTTTTTAGCCAAATAATACACTATTTCCATTTTAGATGCTAATTCTTCTTCGTTTAAAATATAATCAGCAAAAGTGTTCATTACTATCCTCTCCCTCTGCTCTTGTTTTTCTTATGTTCACTTTCATTCCATTTTATTATACTTAAACTGACATTTTTTTTCAATATTTTTATCTAATGTAATACAAATGTAATATTTAAGGTATTGCATTTCTTGCCAATTCATCACATCTATTATTTAATTCATTATCGCTATGACCTTTTACTTTATTAAAAGTAACTTTATGTATCTTAGTTAATCCATAAAGTTCTTGCCAAATCTCCTGATTTTTTACAGATTCTTTTGATGATGTTTTCCAATTATTTTTTATCCATCCATAAATCCATCCTTGATTAAAAGCGTTTACTACATATGCACTATCACTATATAAATCAACCTCGCATGGATGTTTTAACAATTTTAAAGCTTGAATAACAGCTGTTAATTCCATAATATTATTTGTTGTATTTTTGTCTCCTCCTGATATTTCTTTTCTATTATCTTTATATAATAAAACGGCTCCCCATCCTCCTGGTCCAGGATTTCCAGAACACGCTCCATCTGTGTATATTGTAACTTTATCCATTACATATCCTCCTTGTAATTTCTCCTATTTTATGATAGTATTATAACAATAATTTTAAATTTATACAAGGAGGATAAAATGGGAAAAGTTCTAGGAATTATAGCAGAATACAATCCATTTCATAATGGCCATATATATCATTTAGAACAAGCTAAAAATTTAACTGGTTCTAATTATACTGTTGCAATTATGAGTGGAAATTTCACACAACGTGGCAATTCAGCATTAATAGACAAATGGTCAAGAGCAGAAATTGCCTTAAATTGTGGCGTCGACTTAGTCATAGAATTACCAGCATTATATGCAACATCAAGTGCTGAAAATTTTGCTGATGGTTCTATAAAAATATTAGATTCATTAAAAGTAGTTGATTACCTATCTTTTGGAGCTGAAACTTCTAATATAGATGTATTAGATTCTATAGCAGATGTTTTATATAAAGAGCCAAAAGAATATCAAACTTTACTATTACATGAGCTAAAAAAAGGTATATCTTTTCCTAAAGCACGTGAAAATGCTTTAATGATTTACTTAAATAATATTAGAAAATATTTAAATGTGCTTTCTTCTCCTAACAATATTTTAGGTATAGAATATATTAAAGCATTAAAAAAGCATAAATCTAATATTCAACCTATTCCAATAACTAGGTTTGAAGTTGGCTATAATGATATTACTTATTCAGGAAATATTGCTAGTGCTACTGCAATTAGAAACATTATTAAAAATGGAAATTTTAAAGCACTTAAGAAATTAGTTCCATCCCCTAGTTATGAAATTTTAATGGATAATATAAAACAAGGTCATCTTATTCCAGACTTATCTATATATGAAAAACAAATTATATATAATTTAAGGAAAATGAGTACAAAGCAAATTTCAGAACTTCCAGATGTTTCTGAAGGTTTAGAAAATCTAATTAAAAAAGCTGCCAATTCTTGTAATACAATTGAAGAATTCTTAAATATTGTTAAATCTAAAAGATATACATCAACAAGAATTCAAAGAATTTTATTAGATAGTTTGCTTGAAATTACAAAAAAAGATATAACTTTATCTAAAAAAACTACTCCTTATGTTAGAGTTTTAGGTTTTAATGAACGTGGTAAATTTTTAATTTCTGAAATTGCTAAGGCTAACCCAAAACTTGAATTGATTACATCTGTAAAACGTTTTATGGATAATTCATCAAACAAGAATCTTAAAACAATGCTAGAAAAAGATATTTTTGCAACTAATGTCTATACTTTAGGCTATACTTTTGATTCATGTAGTAATTTAGATTACACCAAAAAAATATTAAACTTGTAAATTTGTATTGATTTTGTAGACATAACATTATATAATATTTTTATACTGCATTGCAGGCATTTTGTACATTGATATTTTGAAAGGATTATATTATGTCTACAAATTATAGTGGGGAAACTTTTTTTAAAAATGCAAAATTCTATAAATTAAGTTTGTTTATAAATCACTATAAATATTTTGATTTATATTCCAAACGAATTTATGATGTTCTTAAACATCTATCATGTGAATATCCCGACTTTTATAATTGGTATTGGAATACTCAAATTTCTCGTGTCATTCAAGGAAATGGTGACATTATTTTTTGTATTATCAATTCAAAAATTGTTGGGGTTGCCAATTTAAAAAAAGATAAAAAAGAAGTCAAGCTTTGCACCCTATTTGTGTCAAAGAACTATAGAAAGTCCCACATTGGAACTATTTTAGTTGAAAAATCTTTTATATATTTAGGAACCACAAAGCCCCTGATAACTATTCCAGACTATAAAATAGTATTATTCAAAAATATTATCGATAAATATGAGTGGAAATGTACTCAAATTCTAGACAAAGGTTACTATAATAAATCTTGTAGAGAGTTTGTCTATAATGGCCTATAATGGCTTTATTTATTAGTATAATATTTTATATAATCTATCAAATAAAAAGCACCATATAAAAATTCTAATTGAATTTTTGTATGGTGTTTTTTATAACATCATTATTCTTTTTAGTACCTTCTCTTTTGGAGTAAATACCATATATTTTATAAAATATTTTTGTATAGGATTAAAAAATATATCTAGTAATAATATATCTTTCATTCTAAATTTAATTCCCTTTTTTTCTAGATAATCACATGTAAATAACTTACACCCAAGGCATTTGGCACCACATGTATGATCTTCTGTTAAATATTCACATAAAACCAATTTAGAAAATGGTCCTAGCCATTTATTTTTAAAATGATGGCAACATCCAGTAGTTGATGTTGTATTTCTTTTTTCTCCACATTTATTATCTTTAAAATCACATAGATTTTTTCCATAAAAAAAGCCATCTAAATAATCACATACAGCATCATATATATAATTATATCTTTCATATCTTGTTGGTTGGAAAATAGCATCAATTGCAGATATAAAATCATTTTGTTCTTTGGTATTGTTATAATTTACAATATAACCTAGGATTTTTTCGCTTTCTTCTATTTCTCCTATTTTTATTTTTTTATTAATTTTAATTAATTGTTTTATATGTAATAGCCTTTTTAGGATTTTCTTATATTGCTTTTTGTTTATTGATTTAAAGTCTATTTTTAATATTAATTTTTTATTTTTTATAATATTAATTAGCTTTATATTTTCTATGTTTGCTTCAATTTTTTTATCATTATTTACTATTTTTAAATAATATCCATTGTTTAATTTTATTTTTTCGTCCAATTTTTCATCTTCCCTTTTTATTATATAATGAGGTCTGAAAAATAAATTCCAGACCTCCGGGCACCGTTTAGCTATTATTTTTACTGTATTAATAGTTTATCATGTTATATTGAACGTGTCAACATTGTTTTACAATTTTGGATATTTATGTAATTTGATATATTGTTTTCAATTTATTAATTACATTTATTCTGCTCTTCCATTTTTCGCTCTTCCTTTTTTGCATTACTCAATCCAAGAACTTCTTATGAAGTTTATCTTGGATTGAGTTTTAAGCGTTATTTACATAACGCTTTTTTGTTTCTAATTTTTTACAAAATTAGAAAGTCGAGCTCAAACGCACATATTTAGTGCTATCAACATCGAAGTAGTTGAGGCCTCCGTAGTAAAAGCCTGCGTAATATGCATAAGGTGTCTCGCTCTGGGCGGAAGACCAATAATAGTATTTTAGTCCATAATTATAATAATTACTTGTTGTAACTCCCATTTTAGTATATGTCATATCTCCAAATGCTGACCATTCTGATTTGGATGGCACAAACCATTTATCTAAATTCCACTTCTTTTCTGAATTATCTGCCTTTTGTATTACTCCCCACATATCTTTATCGTTTTGTGCTCCATATTTACCACTTGTTCCTTTATTCCACTCTGCTATCATTGTTGTTGTATTTGTCTTTCCTTGTCCAAAATCATTTGTAATATATGATATTGTGTTATCTAACTTTCCACCTGCTGAATTATACCAATGATAAAGTGTCCCTGGATTAAAATCTTCTAATGCCATTACATAAAATCTATCTTGTGTTCCACTTCCTTTTATTGCTGTTAATACCGGTTTTGTCCATTGGTTTCCAAATCCTGTATAACTATCACTACTTACATAATAGCTTTTTAATCCCTCTGTTTTTGGTGAATATTCATAATTAGACCAGCTATCATTATTCCATATTCCACTTCCTCCTATTGCTAAATCCGCATATATTATTCCATCTACTGTTCTATCTCCATCTATATCTGCATAATATCCTACATAAGATTCAGTATTTGATATTTTATTTGCTGGTTCTGGAGTTGGTGTTGTCCCTTCTGTTATATTTCCGTCCCCATCCACCTTAAAATTCTTTCCGTCAACTGTTACATTTACTGGAAATCCATTATTTGTTTTACTTGCTGTTCCTCCATAATTATTTGTTATTTCTGCTATTAACTTATCTGCATCTAATGCTCCCGTTTCTGATTGTGACCTTGCTGCCATTATTGCTAATTTTACTTTTTCTTCTGCTGATTTTAATTCTGTTACCTGTTTTGAATTCTGTGCTTGTGTCAATATTCCATTTTTTCCTGTTAGCATTGCTATTGATACTCCTGCTAATATTAACAAAACTATAATTGTGATTACTAAAGCAATTAATGTTATACCATTAACATTTTTTCTTTCTGTAATTTATTCATTTGTTTTCTCTCCTTCATTTGTTTTTATTTTCGTATTTATATTATATAATTTTTTATATTTTGTCAATGTAAAATCACAAAAAAAGGTTGTATTAAATACAACCTTTTTTAACCATTTTCTATGGTGGGCAGGGATGGATTCGAACCATCGTACTCAAAAGAGAACAGATTTACAGTCTGCCGCGTTTAGCCACTTCGCTACCTACCCGAATATTAAAATAAAGTTTAAATGGTGCTCCCTCAAGGATTCGAACCTTGGACCCACCGGTTATGAGCCGGTTGCTCTGACCAACTGAGCTAAGGGAGCATTCATTTGTCTTTACTTAAGACAAATAAAAGTATAAACTATTTTAATATAATTGTCAAGCATTTTTTTGTTTTTTTTGCAATTTTGCTCAATATTTTCTTTTTTCAAAAATAAAAAGCCTAGATTTCTCTAAGCTTAACTTAATTATATATTTCTCTTCTGTGTCCAATTTCTAAAACTAAAACTACTATTTCTTCTTCCTGTATTTCACATATTACTCTATAATCTCCGATTCTATATCTCCACTGTCCAGATTTGTTTTCCACTAAGCCTTTTCCATGTAATCTTGGATTTTCACAACCATCAATATTTTTCTCTAGCCACCCTATTATTAAAGATGAAATATGTTTATCTATTTTTTTCAGTTGTTTTTTTGCTCTATCTGTAAATACAACTTTGTATTTCATTTATAATCCCAACTCCTCTTTTACTTCATCCATTGTATATGTCTTAGGATTTTTCTTATATTCTTTCATTGCTTTTTTATAACATTCTAAATCATATTCATCTTCAATTTTTTCCATTACCGCATTTCTTACTAAATCTGATAAAGAAATATTATTCATTTCCGCATATGCCTTAATTAATTCTGTATCTTTATCACTTAACCTTACTGAAATAGTCATATAATCAACTCCTCTCTATTATTATAGTATTACATTGTATTACATTTGTCAATATTATTATACTATTTTTTCAAATAAGTGTGAAAATATTCATAGATATTATTATTTTGAAATTTAATATTTTTCAGATATCTTCTGCTTTTGTTACAAGTTGTGCTCCTTGCTTTATCAAATCATTTGTACCTATTGAATTTATAGAATTTATATTTCCAGGAACTACATACACATCTCTTCCTTGTTCTAGTGCAAAATCAACAGTTATTAAAGTTCCACTTTTTTTCTTTGCTTCTACAACTAAAATACCATTTGACATTCCACTTATTATTCTATTTCTAGCTGGAAAATTCATTTTTTCTGGCTTTGTTCCTATTGGATATTCTGATATAATAGCTCCTCCACATTTTATTATTTTTTGTTGTAATTCTTTATTTTCTTTTGGATATATTATATCCAATCCATTTCCGACTACTGCTACTGGTTTTCCAAAGAAATTTGTTTCATTTTCATTTTTTTCAAATGCAAATATATTTCCAATATGTGCAAAACTATCTACTCCTTTAGCGAGTCCACTTATTATATTATAACCTTTCTTGGCTAATTCACTTCCAAAATATTGAGCTGACTTTTTTCCGTATTCACTAGCATCTCTGCAGCCTACTATTCCAATTGATTTATTATTAAGTATTTCTTTATTTCCTTTTATATATAATATTTGAGGTGGATCATATATTTGTTTTAGCTTTTGGGGATATTCTTTGTCTTCAATTGTAATTATTTCTATTTTACTTTCTTCCATTTTCCTCTCTTTCCTACAAAAAAAAGAGCATTATTAATAATAATGCCCTTTTTTATTTATATTTATAAATTTGTTTTTTCCTTTAATTGCTCTTTTGTTGCTTTTATAACATTACTCATAAGCATTGCTATTGTCATTGGACCTACTCCTCCTGGAACAGGTGTAATATAGCTTGCTTTTTCTTTTACATTTTCAAAATCAACATCACCAGTTAATTTTCCATTGTCATCTCTATTTATTCCTACATCTACAATTACCACTCCGTCTTTAACCATATCTGCTGTTATAAATTTAGATTGACCCATGGCTGATATTAATATGTCTGCTTGCTTTGTATGTTCTTTTAAATTTTTTGTTTTTGAATGACATACTGTTACTGTTGCATTTTTTTGTAAACAACATTGTATTAGTGGTTTGCCCACAATATTACTTCGTCCTAATATTACCACATGTTTACCATGCAAGTCAATATTATATTCTTCAAATAATTTCATTACTCCATATGGTGTACATGAAATAAATGTGTCTTCTCCTATGCATAATTTTCCAACACTTGCAGGTGTAAATCCATCTACATCTTTTAAATATGTTATTGCTTTAAACGCTTCATTTATATTTAAATGTGGAGGTACCGGACTTTGTAATAATATACCATTTATTTGTTTATCTTTATTTAGTTTTCTAATTAAATTTATTAGCTCTTCTTGTGTTGTATTATCATCTAATAAAAATTCTTTATATTCAATTCCAACCTCATTACATGCTTTACTTTTATTTTTTACATATATTTTAGAAGCAGGATTATCACCAACCATAATTACCGCTAGTTTTGGGGTTATTCCATCTTTTTTTAATTCGTCACATTCTTTTTTTAAGTTACTTCTTATTTTTTTTGCCAAACTTTTACCATCAATTATTACAGCCATTTTTACATTTCATGGTTAAATATGCCATGCTCTCCTTTCAATTAATCATCATATATCCCTATTTTATATTCTATGTCTTCCATAAATGGGAAGATTTCTCGTACTCTTTTTAATGTGAGCATTGTCATTTTAGGTTGTGGATTTTTTTTATGATCAGATAATAGTTTTTGAGTATAACAATTTTCTGCTGTTTTAAATAATAAATATCTGTTTCCTACATAAGTATAGAAAATTTGATATCCATCTCTTAAATCTACCCACATTTTTTCAAATGTATAATCTTCCATATGCCTCTCCTTTTTATTTTATCATTTCTTCAAATTCATCTTCTGTTAAAATTCTTATGCCTAAGCTTTCTGCTTTTTCTAGTTTACTTCCTGCTTCTTGTCCAGCTAATACATAATCTGTCTTTTTTGAAACTGAACTTGATACTTTTCCACCATATTTTTCAATAATATTAGCCGCTTCTGTTCTTGAATAATTATCTAAACTGCCTGTTAATACAAATGTTTTTCCATCAAATCGATTTTCTACAATTTCTTCTTCTTGATGTTCCATATTTACTCCTGCTTGTTTTAATCTTCGAATTAAGTCAATAGTTTGTTCTTGCAAGAAAAATTCTCTTATACTATTTGCAACTATTGGACCTATATCATCTATTAATGCTAGTTCTTCTGCAGTTGCATTCATTAAATTGTCCATTTTTTTATATCTTTGTGCTAATATTTTTGAAGCTTTATTACCTACATGCCTTATTCCAAAAGCTGTTATTAATCTTGATAAATCATTTGACTTACTTCTATTTATACTGTCTACTAGATTTTGTGCAAATTTTTGACCATTCTTTTTTAAAGATGCTATATCTTCAAATTTTAAAGTATAAATATCTGCCACATTTTTAATTAAATTTTTATCAAGTAATTGTTTTATTATTGATTCTCCTAATCCATCTATATTCATTGCTTCTCTTGAAACAAAATGGACTAAATTTCTAAATAGCTTTGCTGGACATTCAATTCCTGTACATCTTATTGCTGCTTCTCCTTCTTCTCTTACTGCTTCTGCTCCACATACAGGACATACTTTTGGCATTTCAAAATCTTTCTCTTTTCCTGTTCTTTTTTCTTTTACTGCTCTTACTATTTCTGGAATAACGTCACCTGCTTTTTGGATAACTACTATGTCTCCAATTTTTAGATTTTTTTCTTTTATAAAGTCTTCATTATGCAACGTTGTTTTTGAAATTTTAGAACCTGCTACAACAACTGGTTCTAATATTGCCATTGGAGTTATAACACCCGTTCTTCCTACTTGACATACTATATCTTTTAATTTAGTTTCTTTAGTCTCTGGAGGATATTTATATGCAACTGCCCACCTTGGTGTTTTGGCTGTTGTTCCTAATATTTCTCTAAATTTTAGGTCGTCTACTTTTACAACTGCTCCATCTATTCCAAAAGTTAGTTTTTCTCTATCTTCTCCTATTTTATTTATTGCAGATTGTATTTCTTGCATATTTTTGCATGGAATACGAACTGGATTTACATTAAATCCTAGTCCTGCTAGATATTCTAATTCTTCAAAGTGTGAATTAAATTCTTTTCCTTCTACTTTTTGAACATTAAATATATATATGTCTAATGGTCTTTTAGAAGTTATTTTACTATCTAATTGCCTTAAAGAACCTGCAGCTGCATTTCTTGCATTAGCAAATAGTTCTTCGTCATTTTCTTCTCTTTCTTTATTCATATTTTCGAAATCTTTTTTCCCTATAAAAACTTCGCCTCTAACTATTATATCTATATCTTCATTTAATTTCTTTGGAATTGTTTTTATTGTTTTTAAATTTTCTGTTACATCTTCTCCAACAAGGCCATTTCCTCTTGTTGCACCTTTTACAAATATACCATTTTTATACTCTAATGCTGCTGATAAACCATCTATTTTAGTTTCAACAACATACATTCTATCTTGAATATTTTGTTCTTCTGCTTTTTCATTTATTTTTTCTACATAATCTTTAACTTCTTCTATACTAAATACATCTTGTAAACTTTGTAATGGTACTTCATGTACTACTTTTTCAAAGCCTTCTTTTACATGTCCACCAACTTTTTGTGTTAATGAATCTTTTGATTGAAATTCAGGATATTCTTTTTCTAAGTTTCTTAATTCTACCATTAACATATCATATTCAAAATCTGATATTTCTGGCTTATCGTCGTCATAATACTTTTTGGCATGATATTCTGCTTGTTTTCGCAAATCTTCTATTCTTTGTTTTGCTTCTTTTTTATTCATCCTAAGCACCTCTTGTTTCGCCTATAATTTTCTTAATTATTATATACAATTAGTGAAAAAAAATAAAGGAATTTGATAAAATTCCTTTATTTTAATTTTATTAATCAGCTCTTGCTAATATTATTAATCTTGCTTTACTGTCATCTGTACATGTTGATAATGTTACTTCTGCTTTTCCATTTGTGTCTCTTTGGTAGAATGATGTATCTGTATCTGATGTTTGGAACTTGTTATAAATTGTATATGTTAATTTTGTTCCAGAATTATCTGTTATGTATATTTTATCTCCATTTTGTAATTTTTTATTATTAGAGAAAAATAATCCATTTCTATAATTATGACCTATTATTACTGAATTACCTGGTTGGTTTAAACCAGCTCCCCATTGAAATGCAACTGCTGTTTCAATAGATTTTTTTGTAACTTTTTCAAGCACCGGATATTTAAAATTAGTTGCTGGTATTTCCATAGTTCCTAACATTCCAAAACCTTTGTATGTTTTTTTAGTAGAACCATTTGTTGATGTTTCTCCACTTTGAATTTGATCAAATGGATTTGATTCATTTGCATCACCTTTATTTTCTGTACCATTTTCATCATTGGCACCAACTTCTCCATTAAAATTATCAACTTCTTTTGCAGCATCATTTGTTAATACATAATTTTGATAATATTGATATCCTAAAAATCCTAGTAAACCTATAATTGCTATAATTACTATAACCAATATTACTGTTAATACTTTGCTATATTTACTCTCAAACATATATTTTACCTCCGTACAAATTTACACATTTTTATTATACCATATGTATTTTTAAAAATAAAGGTCTTGACATAATTTATTAAAAAATATGAGCCATCATATATATAATATGATAGCTCATTTTATTATAAAACTTTTTCACCTAATGTTTTTCCACCAAGAATATGGAAATGTAAATGCATTACAGTTTGACCAGCATCTTTACCACAATTTGATACCACTCTATATCCGCTTTCTGCTATTCCTTGGTCTTTAGCTACTTTTTTTATTGTTGTAAATATTTTTCCAATTAATTCTTCATCTTCTTTTTCAATTTTATTAATTGACCCTATATGTTTTTTTGGTATTACTAAAATATGAACTGGTGCTTCTGGATTTATATCCTTAAAAGCATATACAAATTCATCTTCATATACTTTTGTTGAAGGGATTTCACCTTTTACTATTTTACAAAATAAACAATCTTCCATAACAAAAACCTCTTTCTATTTTATTAATATAGCTTTTATTCTTCTAACACCTGATGAACTTGATTCTTCTTTTTTAATCTTAAATGTTCCTAGTTCACTTGTGTTTTTTACATGTGGTCCACCACATAATTCTTTAGATACATCTCCTATTGAATATACTGTAACTATGTCTGGATATTTTTCAATAAACATGCATTCTGCACCTGATTTTATTGCATCTTCTTTTTTCATTTCTTGTTTTGTTATAGGCAATCCTTCTTTTATCCATTCATTTACTAAACCTTCGATTTTTTTCTTTTCTTCATCTGTTAATTTGTGGTCACAGTTAAAATCAAATCTCATTCTGTCTACTGTTATGTTTGATCCTCTTTGATGTGCATCTGTTCCTAATACTTTTTTTATAGCTGCATTTAGTAAATGTGTTGCTGTATGGTATGCTGTTGTTATTTCGTTTTGCTCTGCTAATCCACCTTTAAATTTTTGCTCAGAACCTGCTCTTGATTTTTCTTGATGTTTTTTAAATAATTCATCAAATTGTTTTAAATCAATTTCATATCCGTTTTCACTTGCAAGCTCTTTTGTTACTTCTGGTGGGAATCCATATGTATCATATAATTTAAATACAACATCTCCTGGAATTGTTTTTTTGTCTTGCATTTTATTTATAACTTTTTCAAATTCTTTTTCACCTTTTGATAAAGTTTTTACAAATTTGTCTTTTTCTTCTATTATTACTGATTTTATTGCTTTTTCATTTTTTACTAATTCTGGATACATTTCTTTTAAATTATCTATATAAATATCAATTAAAGTATTTAATTCATTTAAGTCTATTTGTAATTTATTCATATGTCTTATCATTCTTCTTATTAATCTTCTTAAAACATATCCTCTATCTAAGTTACTTGGTCTTCCTCCATCGGCAATTATCATCATACTTGAACGTAAATGTTCTGATATTATTCTTCTGCTTTCAATGTTATCAACTTTTTGTAATTCTTTTAATTTGTCCATTACAGGTTTAAATAATTCTGTATCAAATGGTGTTTCTTTACCTTGTAATAACATTGCCATTCTTTCAAGACCTAGTCCTGTATCAACATTTCTTTGTTTTAATTTTGTGTAGTTACCATTTCCATCTTTGAAATATTCCATAAATACATTGTTCCAAATTTCAACATATTTTCCACAGTCACAAGATGGTTGACAATCTGGTCCACATGCAGGTTTTCCTGTATCATAAAACATTTCTGTATCTGGTCCACATGGTCCTTCTTCTCCTGCTATCCACCAGTTGTCATCTTTTCCATAATAATATATATGTCCATCTAATATTCCTGCTTTTTTCCAAGCATTTGCTGCGACTTCATCTCTTGGACAATCTTTATCACCTGCAAAAACTGTTACTGATAATTTTTCTACTGGAATTCCTAATTCTTTAGTTAAAAATTCAAAACTCATTGCTATTGATTCATCTTTGAAATAATCTCCTAATGACCAATTTCCTAACATTTCAAAATATGTTAAATGACGGTTATCTCCAACTTCATCTATATCGTTTGTTCTAACACATTTTTGATAATCTGTTAATCTTTTTCCTTCTGGATGTGGTTCTCCTAATAAATATGGTACTAATGGTTGCATTCCAGCTGTTGTAAATAGTACTGATGGATCATTTTCTGGAATTAATGATGCTGATGGAATTACAACATGTCCATGTTTTTTAAAAAAGTTTAAATATTTATTTCTTATTTCTATTGCTTTCATTATAGTCTTCCTTTCTCTTTGCTTTTGACATATAAAATTATACTCTAAAAATGCCTTAAAATCAAGGTTATTTGCAATAAAAATATAAAGCAAGTTAATAACCTAAAAATAGAATTATTAACTTGCCTTTTTTATATATCCATCTGAGAACCTAAAAATGTTGCTGCAGATTGGGCTACTTTTTGCTCAACTTCACTCATTTTTTTATTTGGTTCTTTTGACATTAATATTACTGTTCCTATTGTATCTCCATTTGAAATTATAGGATATACAATTTGTGCATTTGTTTTTCTTTCTTCTCTTTCATTTTTTATTATTGGTACAGCAGTATCACTATTCTCACTACTTGTATACACTTCTTTATCTTCCATTAATTGTTCTAATTCTTTGCTTATATCTTGTTCTAAAAATTCTTTTTTTGAACCACCAGAAACTGCTATTATTGTATCTTTATCAGTTATACATGCTATATGGCCTGTAGTTTTTGACAATGTTTCTGCATATCCTGCTGCAAATTCTGAAAGTTCTCCTATTGGAGAATATTTTTTTAATATTATTTGTCCTTCTCTGTCTGTAAATATTTCTAAAGGCTCACCTTCTTTTATTCTTAATGTTTTTCGTATCTCTTTTGGTATTACGACTCTTCCCAAATCATCTATTCTTCTTACCACTCCGGTTGCTTTCATAATTTTCCTCCCTTGTTAAGCTTTTTTGTTTTATATTCTTATTATTACAAAAAAGGAGAAATTTATTCATTTATATAAAAATAAACCTAAACGAAACTTTAGGTTTATTTTACTTTATTCTATAATTCCCGGTAATACTGATGTCTCTTCCGCTTCTTGCTTTTTAGATAAAAAAATTGTTTTGTATTTGCTTAAAATATATTCTAAACTATCAGAAAATTCTTTAAGCATAACAATTTTTATACTTGGTTCTTTTCCTTTTAAATAATCATCTATGATTTGTTTTAATTGTTTAACATTTTTCATTTCAGGTTCTATTTTCTTAGCATTTTTTTCTACCCTATCAATTAATTTTTCTTTTATTAAAACTATATCTTCATTACTTGCACAAGATATTCTTTGGAATAATTGGAATGAATCATAATATTTAAATATTGGCATATCCATGCATTCTTTATCAAATTTTTCATAGAATTGTTCCATTCTCATTGGAATACATTTCATTATTTCTTCAGCTTTTTCTTTGTTTTTCTTTTCTAGTAATTGTTCATTTAACATATTAAAATGTTTTAATATATCTTCCATATCTTCTGCAACTTCTTCAATTGCTATTTTTCCTAATTCTTCTTTTACATTTGGGCAATAATCTGATGATAAAGATGATATATTCATTCCATTAAAGAATATGCTTTTTAGTGTTTTTAAATCATATTCTATTAAATTTTTTCTAGAAAAATAACTAAAATATGCAAATATTTTGACCATATCTATCAATCTTATTTTTCCCGCTTTGACATCTTCGATTATTTCTTTTATAACGCTCTCAAATTGATCATCTGATATTTTCCAGTATTCTTCTGTAAGTAATCTTTTATAAGCTGGTAGATTTTCAGTATCAACTGTATTTCTTATTGTTTCCATATTTTCTTTAAATAATTTCATATCAAATATACGTGTTCTAACATAATATTCTATAAATTTAAAGAAACGATATTCTGCCTTAAAATTATAATAATAATTATTGTCAAATTCTTTTATATAAAATTGTCTGTTATCCATTAATATTCTTGATGATACTAATATTGATTTATATTCTTCATTATCTTTTATGTTTACAAATTTATCTTTAGTTACTTTTCCTGCTTTTATTTCAAAAGAAATTGCTATTGTAAATATTAGCATTGTTTGCATTACTCTATGGTTTGTATTAGGATATGATTTATTTACCATATCAAAAACCTTTTTAAAATCATTTAATGCATGTTTTAAGATTCTTAAATTACGTGTTCCACTTTTATTAAAAGTTGTTATTATTAGTCTTGTATTTTCTCTTAAAAATCTTATTAAATCAGCGTCATTTTCATATCGCATTAAAATTCCATTTATAATATAATCAAATTTTGGAGCATATTCAAATGTTTCACCAATTAATTTTTCTTTTATTCTTTCATAATCATTTGCTTTATCAAATACATGCTCAATTTTATCTTGAATTTTTTCAACCATAGGCTTATCGGTTTTGTTTAATTCATTTTGTTTATCTAATAAATATGTTGCAATAAATGTTTTCATTTCAATATTTGAACTTTTTAATTTTGTAGATAATTCTTTTTCATTACATATAATTATAGTTTTTATATGATCATGTTCAACAAAATTATTAATATATCCTAATATATCAATAACATCAACATTAGCTCTTTCTAGGTCATCAAAGCATAATACTTTATCATCTGTTGAAAAGAAATCAGAATAATCGATTCTATTTCCATTTTGAGTTACACCAAAGAAGTTTGCCATATCAAGTCCTGTTTTTGCATATTCTGGTATTGTTTCTTGTCCATTTTCTTCCATGAATTTTCTTAAATTTTTGTCCATTAATTGAGTTGTTTCTATAAATATTTTTTTACTAATTTCCTCTAAATTTGATATTCCATATAAAGACATATAAATTGTAGTAAATCTTTTCCCATTTAATTGCATTGATTCTATTTTTTTTCTTATTTTATTATTCCAAAAATGTGTTTTTCCAGAACCCCATTCTCCATTTATCATTATTGCATAATCTGTATAATCTGATCTTATATAATCTAATATGCTTTCTACTAAATCTTCCATAAGATATATATCCTCCCTAGTATTTTAATCTTTAGCTAATGTAAATACCGCTATTGACTTTGGTTTTGCTTGTTGTAATATTCTGCAACATTCATTTGCAGTACTCCCTGTTGTATATATATCATCAAATAAAATTATATTTTTATTTGATATTTTTTCCGCATTTTGCAATTCATATACTCCTTGTATATTTTTTTCTCGTTCTTCTTTATTTAATTTACTTTGTTCGGTAATATTTTTTGTTTTAAAAAGGCATTCATTTTCTAATTGTAGTTTGGTGTTTTTAGCTAATTCTTTAGCTATTAAATAACTTTGATTATATCCTCTTTCTATATACCTTTTTTTGCTTATCGGAACTGGTACAATTTTATCATATTTTTTTATAAATTCAAAGAATTTTTGATTTTTTAACATAAAATTTACAAATGATTTATAAAGATAAGATTTATTTTGAAATTTATATTTTAATATTGTTTTTCTTATTATTCCCTCATATTTAAAAATATATATGAGTTCTTTAAAATATTTTTCATTATTTTGAAATAATTCGACATTAAATTCTGCTTGATTTTTCAATGTGTTTTCACATTTTTGACATAAAAAATTTTGATTTAACTTTCCACATATTCCGCACGTAGGTGGATAAATTATGTTTAATATTTGTTCTATTATACTTATCTGCTCTCCTTTCAAATTCACAGGAAAAGCTGTTTTTAGCTTTTCCTATAAATTTCTCATTTTATATTCTAATCCTGTAATTCTTTTTCTACTGTCTACATTTTGTATCATAAAATCTACTGTTTTTTCACTACCAATTATTATTAATAATTTTCTTGCTCTTGTTATTCCTGTATATAATAAGTTACGTGTTAATAACATAGGTGAAGTTTGTGGAATTACCATTATAACAACATCAAATTCGCTTCCTTGGGCTTTATGAATAGTTATTGCATAACTATGTTCTATTTGATCTAAATCTGTAAAATCATACCATGCAACTTTTTCGTCATCAAATTGTATTTCGATTTGTCTTTCTTTTTCATCAACATTTATTACTGTTCCGATTTCTCCATTAAAAACTCCGCTTCCAAGTTCTTTATTTTTTAATCCACCTTTTTTCCCTGTGCCTTCTCTTTCCCAATACAAATCATAATTGTTTTTTATTTGCATTACTCTGTCTCCCCTACGAAATACAGCACCTTGATTTGACTTTTCTGGCAATTTGTTTATATTAGGATTTAGTTGTTCTTGCAAGATTTTATTTAGCTCTTTTGTACCTAACATTCCCTTTTTTGTAGGTGATAAAACTTGAATATTTTGAAAGAAATCATAATTTCCGTATTTTTCTAATCTACCTGTACATAATGATACAACTTGGGCTAACATCTTTTCTTGGTAATTTTCTTTTATAAAAAAGAAGTCATCTTCTGTTCCTTCTTCTATATCTTCTTTTTTTAAAAATGATTCTCCTTTATTTACTCTATGTGCATTTAATATTATTTTACTTTTGGCAGCTTGTCTAAAAATTTTATCTAATCTTATTGTTACTACTTGTTCTGAATTTATTAAGTCTTTTAACACACTTCCTGGTCCTACAGAGGCTAACTGGTCTACATCACCAACTAATACCAATTTTGTTCCTTGATATACACATTTTAATAAATAATTCATTATAAACATGTCCATCATTGAAACTTCATCTACTATTATTACATCTGCATCTATTGGTGCTCCTTGATAAGTATTTGACCTAAATAAACTATCTTCATCTATTTTTCCTATTTCTAATAACCTATGTAATGTAGAAGCTTCTTTTCCTGTTGTTTCAGTCATTCTTTTTGCTGCTCTTCCCGTTGGTGCTGCTAATATTACTTTTTTTCCGTTTTCTTCGTATATGTCAATTATATTTTTTATTATTGTTGTTTTTCCAGTTCCAGGACCTCCTGTTATTATTGTAACATTATTCTCATTTACCAATTTTAAAGCTTCTTTTTGCTTATCTGATAATTCTATACTAGAATTTTTTTCTATGTCGTTTAATCGCTTATTTAAGCCTGTTATTCTTTTTACATTTTTAGCTGTTTGTAATCTTTTTATTCTAACTGCAATTTCTTCTTCTGCTGTATAAAAATCATATAAAAAGATATATTCTCCATCTTCTCTTTTTTCTATAACTATTTCTTTATTTGCATTTAAATTTATTAATGAATCTTCAATATCTGATGTTGTTACATCTAATAAATTAATTACAAACTCTATTAAATTCTCTTTAACAACACAACTATGTCCATTATATGTGCTTCTAATTAATCCATATTTTATTCCACTTGTTATTCTCTTTTCGTTATTATAATCAATTCCTAAATTTAAAGCCATTTTATCTATTTGCTTAAAGTCTACGCCTTTAGTGATATCTATTAACATGTATGGATTTTCTTCTATTTGCTCTATAGCATTTGTTCCTAATAAATCAAATACTTTTTTTGCATATTCTGCACCAATACCAAATCGTTCAAGAAATCCTACTATTTGCCATACTTCCCAATTTTCAATAAAGCTGGCTGACATTTCTTGAGCACCTTCTTTAGAAATTCCTCTAACTTCTGCTAATCTTGAAGGTTCACTTTTAAATACATATATCGTTTCGTCTCCAAATTTTCTTATTATTCTTTTTGCAATTGCTTCTCCAATACCTTTTATGTTTCCATTTGCTAAGTATCTTTCTAGAGCTGCTAAAGTTTGTGGCATAAGCTTTTCAAATGTATCTACCTTAAATTGTCTTCCGTATTCTTTATGTTCTACAAACTTTCCAACTAGTTTTAATGTATCTCCAACATTAATAAACGGTAAATAACCAACTACTGTTGTAAGTTCTTCGTCAGTTTCAAATTCCGCTATTGTATAACTATTTACTTCATTCCTATATATTATTGATGTTATTTCTCCGGTTATTTCCATTAATTTCTCCTTATTTTAATATAGCTAAGTTTATCATAATTAATACATTTTTTCAAGCAACCTAATTTTCATCTACATTATCCATTATATCTTTACATTCTTTCCAACTTAGTATTTGTAAGCATTCATATTCATCAGCCATTTTTTTAACTATTTCTTTGGTCTTGTCTGTTGATTTTAAATCTGCAACTATAATATTTTTTAAATATTCTTCTTTTCCATATAATAATTTAAATAATGCCGAACGTAAAAAGCCTTCAATTTTTTCTTCTTGATTTTTTACAGCAATTATTATGTATATTCCATCTGATTTGAAGTTTGTATATGTAGTAATATATATTATGTTTTTTATTATCTCAAATAAGCCATAAAAAGCTAATGTCCAAAATATAATATTTAATATAAAATTCATTTTTATGCCTCCTACCACTATTATATGTTGACATATTTTTTTTGACACATCATATATAAATTAGTAAGAGTATAAAAAAAGATTTAGATACAATGTTATTTATATCTAAATCCCTAAAATAATATATTTTATTAAATTACGTATATTATACTAATTGTAATATTGCAACTTCAGCTCCGTCTCCTCTTCTTGGACCAGCTTTAACAATACGTGTATATCCACCTACGTTTTTACCAGCATATTTTGGAGCTATTTCGTTGAATAATTTTGATGGTAAATCAACAGCATTTCCTTCACTGTCTTTTACTTTATTAATTTTTGTCATCATAGTTCTTCTTGCATTTAATCTTGATGGCATATCTTTTTGTCTTTTTTCAGTAGTTTCTTCTTTAACTACTTTTAAATATTCTTTTCCATTTTTGCTTTTTACTAATTCTGTCTCTTTATTACCTTTTGCATCTAATTTAGCTTTTACTACTTTTACATCAACTGTTTCAAAATTATCTTTTTCTTTTATAGCTAATGAAATTAAACTATCTGCAATAGCTTTTACTTCTTTAGCACGTGGTAAAGTAGTTTCGATTTTTCCATGCATTATAAGGTCTGTTGTTAATGTTTTTAACATTGCCATTCTAATATCTGTAGTTCTTCCTAATTTTCTATTAGTAGCCAATTGTTTTCACCTTACCTTCCCAATTTTTATTCTTCCTCTTTAGCAAAATCTAATCCTAATGAATGTAATTTTGCTATAACTTCTTCTAATGATTTTTTTCCAAGATTTCTTACTTTCATCATTTCTGGTTCTGTTTTATTTGTTAAGTCTTCTACAGTTGAAATTCCAGCTCTTTTTAAACAATTAAATGAACGAACTGATAATTCTAATTCTTCTATTGTCATTTCTAGAACTTTTTCTTTTTTAGCTTCTTCTTTTTCTACCATAACTTGAGTGTTTTTAGTAGCTTCTGATAGGTCTATAAATAATTCTAAATGTCCTGTCATAACTTTAGCTGCTAAACTTAACGCTTCATGTGCTTTTAAGCTTCCATCTGTCCAAACTTCAATTACTAATTTATCGTAATCAACCATTTGTCCAACTCTTGTATTTTCGACTTGATAATTTACTTTTTTTACAGGTGTATATATTGAATCAATTGGAAGTACAGATATATCTTGATTTGGTTTTTTATTTTGCTCTGATGAGTTATAACCTCTTCCTTTATCTGCAGTCATTTCCATTTTCAAACTTCCACCTTCAGATATTGTTGCTAAATGTAAATCTGGGTTTAATATTTCTACAGTTCCATCTGATATGATATCTCCTGCTAATACTTCTCCTTCACCTTTAGCATCTATTCTTAAAACCTTTTCTTCATCTCCATCGAATTTTAGTCTTACGTTTTTTAAATTTACTATTAATTCTGGTACATCTTCTACTACATTATTAATAGCTGAAAATTCATGTAATACACCATCAATTTTTACGCTAGTAATAGCGCAACCTGGTAGTGATGATAGTAAAATTCTTCTTAAAGAATTTCCTATTGTTACTCCATAACCTCTTTCTAATGGTTCACATACGAATTTTGCATAATTGTTTTCATCATTTACTTCTAGACATTCAATATTTGGCTTTTCGAATTCTATCATTTTTACCTCCTAATATTTGAGATATACTCTCAAACTTTCTAAAACTCTATCTAAGTTTCTCAAGTAAAATTTAAAAGTTCTTACTATGTAACCTTTAACTATTATTTTGAGTAAAGTTCGACTATTAGATGTTCGTCTACTGGAATATCTATATCTTCTCTTGAGGCTAAAGTAACTACTTTTCCACTTAAATTATCTAAATCTTTTTCTAACCACTTTGGAACTGCTCTTAATTTGTTAGCTTCTGCTATTTCTCTTAAGACTTTATATTCTTTTTTACTTTCTTTTACAGTAATAACATCTCCTGGTTTTACTAAATAAGATGGTATATCAACGTTTTTACCATTTACTTGGAATAATCCATGTGTAGCAAATTGTCTAGCTTGTGGTCTTGTTGATGCAAAACCTAATCTAAAAATAACGTTGTCTAATCTACTTTCCAATATTTTTAGTAATTCTTCACCAGTAACACCTTTTCTTTGTGATGCTATTTCAAAATATCTTCTAAATTGTTTTTCTAAAACCCCATATACGAATTTCATTTTTTGTTTTTCTTTTAATTGAACACTATATTCGCTTACTTTTCTTCTATTTGTTCCAGGGTTTTTTATACTTTTCTTGTTATATCCAAGATAAGCAGGCTCAATTCCTAAGCTTCTGCATTTTTTAAGCATAGGGTCTCTATTTATAGCCATTTATTTACACCTCCATAAAATTCTTCTTTTAATTTATTTATTATACTCTTCTTCTTTTTGGTGGTCTACAACCATTGTGTGGTATTGGTGTTACATCCTTAATACTACTAATTTCTAGACCTGTTGTTTGAAGTGATCTTATTGCTGCTTCTCTTCCTGAACCTGGTCCTTTAACATATACATCAACTGTTTTTAAACCATGTTCAATAGCTATTTTAGCAGCTGTTTCTGCAACTTGACCTGCAGCAAATGGTGTGCTTTTTCTAGAACCTTTATATCCTAAAGCTCCAGCACTTCCCCATGATATTGTATTTCCTTGTGTGTCTGTAATTGTAACTATTGTATTGTTAAAGCTAGAATGAATATGAGCTGATCCTTTTTCAATGTTTTTTCTATTTCTTCTAGCAACTTTTTTTGTTGTTACATTTTTAGCCATTTTGCGTTCTTCCTCCTTATTCAAATTTTTTAATTGTTTATTTATAAAAATTTAAATTATATTCTTTATTAATTATTTAGTTTTGCTTCTGCTTACTAATTTTCTAGGACCTTTTCTTGTTCTAGCATTAGTTTTTGTTCTTTGACCTCTTACTGGTAAACCTCTCCTGTGTCTTAAACCTCTATAGCATCCTATTTCTGTTAATCTTTTTATGTTTAATGCTACTTCTCTTCTTAAGTCACCTTCAACAGTATAACCATCCATTGCTTTTCTTATATCGTTAACTTGATCATCTGTTAAATCTTTTACTCTAATATCTGGGTTTACACCTGCTTTTTCTAGAATTTTTCTTGAGCTTGTTACTCCAATTCCATAAATATAAGTAAGTCCTATTTCTACTCTTTTTTCTTTAGGTAAATCTACTCCTGCTATACGAGCCATATTTTTTTGCACCTCCAAATTTTTTTGTTTTGTTTGTCCTAAAACAACTTAAAAAGTGAAATGCACTAGTGTTTACCTAGCCAGATTAAGTGTTTTAAAACATATATATAAACACAAACTAGATAATGTAACCTGAATAACTCAAGTTATCAGCCGCTACCTCATTTGTGTTATTAACTTTAAGGATTAACCTTGTCTTTGTTTGTGTTTAGGGTTTTCACAAATTACTCTAATAACCCCTTTTCTTTTTATAACTTTGCATTTGTCACACATTGGTTTTACTGATGGTCTTACTTTCATTTCAATTAGCACCTCCTTGGCTTGCTTTTAAAAATTATATATTTTTTTGGGTTAATTACACTTTTATTTTGCTCTCCAAGTAATTCTTCCTCTTGTTAAATCATATGGTGATAATTCTACTTTTACTTTGTCTCCTGGTAATATTTTGATATAATTCATTCTTAATTTACCAGAAATATGAGCTAATATTTGATGTCCATTTTTTAGTTCCACTTTAAATACTGTATTTGGTAAAGCTTCAACTACTGTTCCTTCTACTTCTATAACATCTTCTTTTGCCATCTTATTCCCTCCTATTAAAGAGTTTTTATATTTATGCATAAAATTTGGCAATTATGCATAATAACTATTACATTATACAACATGATTATAGTAATGTCAATATTTCAGGCTCGTTTTCTGTAACTAAAATTGTATTTTCATAATGTGCTGCTAAACTTCCATCTTCAGTTATAATTGTCCATCCATCTTCTAACTCTAAAATGTTTGGTCTACCTTGAATAACCATAGGTTCAATTGCTAATGTCATACCTGGTTCAATACGAAGTCCTCTTCCAGCTTTACCGTAATTTGGGATTCCTGGATCTTCATGCATTTCTCTACCAATTCCATGTCCTTGGAATTCTCTTACTACTGAATATCCTTGTGAACGTACATATTCACCAATTGCATGGCAAATATCACCGATTCTATAACCTGGTTTTGCATATTTTATTCCTTCATAAAAAGATTGTTCTGTAACAGAAACTAATCTTCTAGCTTCTTTAGAAACATTTCCTATCATAAATGTTCTAGCAGCATCACCATTGTATCCGTTTTTTAATGCAACTGTATCAACACTTACAATGTCTCCTTCTTTTATAAATTTATTTTTTGAAGGAATTCCATGAATTACTTCATCATTTATTGATATACATATTGATGCTGGGTATGGAGGAACTCCTCTCATTCCTGATGGATAACCTTTTTCTGCTGGTGTTGCTCCTTCTCTTCTCATTATTTTTTCTGCCAATTGATCAACTTCCCATGTTGACATTCCAGGTTTTATTAATTTAGCAAGTTCATCATATACAACTGCTACTACTCTACCTGCTTCTCTCATATATTCTATTTCTTTTTTAGATTTAATTGTTACCAATTCTAACATCTCCTATAAACTTTTCTTTATATATTCAATTACGTCTTTTGCAACATCTTCTCCTAATTTGTTTACTGTTTTACTTACTGTTGTTGAATATAAATTTCCTTGTTTTTTATAATATTCTACTAAAGGACTTGTTTGATCAAAATATGCTTTTAATCTCTCCTTTACTGTTTCTTTTGTATCATCTTTTCTTTGAATTAATTTATGACCACATTTATCACAAATTCCTTCTACTTTTGGTGGATGCATAACCACATTGTAAACAGCTTTACATTCTTGGTTAGAGCATACTCTTCTATTTACTATTCTTTCTATTATTTCTTCTTCTGGAGTTGTTAAATCTATAACTATATCAACTTTCTTTCCTTCGGCTTTAAGCATTTTATCTAGCTCTTCTGCTTGATATACTGTTCTTGGGAATCCATCTAATATAATTCCGTTTTGTACATCATCTTCTTTTAATCTATCACGTACAATTCCTATTGTTACTTCATCTGGAACTAATTGTCCCTTTGAGATATATTGTTCTGCTAATTTTCCTAATTCTGTTCCATCTTTAATATTTTTTCTAAAAATATCTCCTGTTGAAACTTGTGGAAATTCAAGTTCTTTAGTTAGTATACTTGCAATTGTTCCTTTTCCTGTTCCAGGCGCACCTAACATTATAATTACCATTTTACACAACACTTCCCTTTATATTTGTTTTTGATTATTATTTTAATAACCTTTACCATATCTACTAATTTTCATTAATAGACATGCTAAAATTCATTAAAAACAAAGATACAGGGACGAAATCTCTAATTTTTAATCGTCCCTTATTATATCTTACTCTAAGAATCCTTTATAGTGTCTCATTGCTAAGAAAGATTCTAATTGTTGTACTGTTTCCAATGCAACTCCTACAACGATTAATATTGATGTACCACCAAATGCGATATTTAAATTTGTAAATCTTAATAACATTGGCAATATAGCGATTATAGCTAAGAATAATCCTCCAAACCATGTTAATTTTGAAATTATTGATGATAAATAATCTGTTGTTGGTTTTCCAGCTCTTATTCCTGGAATAAATCCACCATTTTTCTTAATATTGCTAGATACCTCTGCTGGGTTGAATGTAGCAAACGTATAGAAAAATGTAAATCCTAAGATTAAAAGCAAGTATACAATAGCATTACCTACTGAATATCCCCATTCTACATTTGATGTTGATGTAGCAATTGAGAATTTATATAATCCTGCTAAAAATCCTGTATGATTTCCTATATCTGATACAAATATTTGTATAAGCATTGCTGGAAATGTCATAAATGATGAAGCAAAGATTATTGGCATAACACCAGCCATTGCTAATTTTAATGGAATGTGTGTACTTTGTGCACCCATCATTTTTCTTCCAACTACTTTTTTAGAATATTGTACTGGTACTCTTCTTTCAGCTTGTTGTACAAATACAACTCCTGTTACTAATATTATAGCACCAATAATAATTCCTAAAGCAAGCAATAAACCTGTTGTGCTAAATCCTGCATCTGTTATTACTAAATTCCATAAAGTTGTTAGTCCTGATGGTAATCCTGCGATAATACCAACGAAAATCAACAATGAAATTCCGTTTCCGACACCTTTACTTGTAATTTGTTCTCCTAACCACATTAATATTGCAGTACCTGTAACTAATCCCATTACAACTAATGCACCTGTTACGAAACTATCATCTACGAATATTCCTGATGATTTATAAGATAGGTAAATTCCTATACCTTCTACTAATGCTAAAACTACTGTTAACATTTTTGTATATTTATTTACTTTCTTTCTACCTTCTTCTCCACCTTCTTTAGTTAATTTTTCTAAAGATGGAATAATCATAGCTAACAATTGAATTACAATTGAAGCTGTGATATATGGACTAATTGACATTGCAAATAATGAAAATCTAGAGAATGCACCTCCGGAAATCATATCTATTAATCCAGCGATTCCATTTGTATTACTCATTGCTTCGTTTAATGTTACACTATTTACTCCAGGTACAGTAATATAACATCCTAATCTAAATACAACAATTAATAATAAGGTGTATAATAGTCTTTTTCTAACATCAGGTGTTGAAATAGCGTTTTTGATTGTTTTAAACAATTAAATCACCTCGGCCTTTCCACCTAAAGCTTCGATTTCTTCTTTAGCTTTCGCTGTAAATCTCTTAGCTTTAACATTTACTTTTTTCTCTAATTTTCCTGTTGCTAAAATAACTATACCATCATTAATTTTTCCGATAATTCCTTCTTCTAATAAGCTTTCAGCAGTAACATCTGTGTTTTTAACTTTGTTTAACATTTTTAATGTTACTTCTGTGTAAGTATTAGCATGAATATTATTGAAACCTCTTTTTGGTAATCTTCTAAATAATGGTGTTTGACCTCCTTCAAATCCACGTCTTACACCACCGCCGCTTCTTGATTTTTGTCCTTTTTGTCCTCTACCAGATGTCTTTCCTAATCCAGAACCTGTTCCACGACCTACTCTTTTTCTTTCTACTTTTTTTACAGCTGGTTTTAAATCATCTAATTTCATTATGGTTTGCACCTCCTTCTTTTTTATCAAATAGTATTTTATATTATTATAATATTTCTTCTACTTTTTTACCTCTTTTTTTAGCTACTTGTTCTGCAGTTTGCATAGCTTTTAAACCTTCCAATGTAGCATAAACAACGTTTCTTGGATTGTTTGTTCCAATAACTTTTGTTCTTATATTTCTATAACCTGCTAATTCTAGAACTGGTCTTACGCTACCTCCAGCAATAAGTCCACTACCAATTTCAGCTGGTTTTAATATAACTCTTGCACTTCCGAATCTACCAACAAATTCATGAGGTACTGTTGTTTCAACAATTGGAACTTCAACTAAGTTTTTCTTAGCTTCTTGGATAGCTTTCTTTATAGCATCTGGAACTTCTGAAGCTTTACCATTTCCAACACCAACATGACCGTTTTCGTCACCAACAACTACAACAGCGCTAAATCTAAAAGTTCTACCACCTTTAACAACTTTGGCAACTCTGTTTATTGCAACAACTTTTTCTTTTAACTCTTTATTTTCTTCCATCGGTTTTAGTTTTTCCTCCTTCTTTAATTCTACTAAAATTTAAGTCCGCCTTCTCTTGCAGCTTCTGCTAATTCTTTAACTACACCATGATAGATATATCCTCCACGGTCGAAAACTACTGTTTCGATTTTTTTATCAGCTGCTCTTTTAGCGATTAATGCTCCAACTTCTTTAGCTGCTTCTTTGTTAGCGTGTTTGTTTTTAACTTCTTTATCTAATGTAGAAGCTGCTACTAATGTGTTACCAGCAACATCATCAATAACTTGTACATATAAATTACTGTTACTTCTATATACACATAATCTTGGTCTTTCAGCTGTTCCAGAAATTTTTGTTCTTACTCTAAGATGTCTTCTTGTTCTTTCCATTTTTCTATCAGTTTTCTTAACCATTTTTATTCTCCTTTCTCTAAATTCGAATTTTTATTGATTTTAATTTGGTTCTGCATATTGTACATTTTAATAAAATTTATAAACCAAATTCTAAAATTAATTATAAGTGAGTATAACTAGGCAACCAAATTCAAAATTTTTGAGGCGTACTGGTGTACGTTGATAAAATTTTGAATGTAGGTTAACAACGTTAGACAAAACTTAGAATTAATTTTATTTACCAGTTTTACCTTCCTTACGTCTAATAACTTCATCAGCATATTTAATACCTTTTCCGCCATAAACTTCAGGTGGTCTCTTAGATCTTACTTCTGCTGCAGTTTGACCTACTAATTCTTTATCAATACCTTTAATAATTATTGTATTTGGGTTTGGAACTTCAAAAGTAATTCCTTCTGGAGCTTCAACTATTACAGGGTGAGAATATCCTAAAGATAAATTTAATCCTGTTCCTTGTTTTGCTGCTCTATATCCAACTCCATTAACTTGTAATTCTTTACTATATTCATGAAGTACACCTGTAATCATGTTTTCTATTAATGTTCTTGATAAACCATGTAAACCTCTGTTAAATGGTTGATCATTAATTCTTGTAACATGAACAGTATTTCCTTCCATAGCTAAAGAAATATTATTATGTACATCTCTTTCTAATGTACCTTTTGGTCCTTTTACAGTAATGTGTTTACCATCAATTTTAACTTCAACACCATCTGGTACTGTAATAGGTTTATTTCCTATTCTTGACATTTAGGTTTTCCCTCCTTTTTAAATTTTGTATGTATTACCAAATATAAGCTAATACTTCTCCACCAATTCCAAGTTCTCTTGCTTGTTTATCAGTTTTTAAACCTTTTGATGTAGAAATTATTGCTATTCCTAAACCATTTAATACTCTTGGTAATTCATCTCTAGTTGCATAAACTTTTAATCCTGGTTTACTTATTCTTTTTAAACCATCAATTACTCTTCTTCCATTTTCATCATATTTTAAAGTAATTCTTATGATACCTTGTGCATCATCGTTTATTTCTTCATATGATTTTATATATCCTTCATCAGCTAAAATTTCAGCTATTCCTAATTTCATTTTAGAAGCTGGAACGTCAACTGTTTTATGTTTTGAACTATTTGCGTTTCTAATTCTTGTTAACATATCTGCAATTGGATCTGTAATGTTCATTTAATCACTTACCTCCTTTTTATAATTAAATTATCTACATTGATATATTATATAGCAATTCAAGTTTATCAAATTGCTCTTTAAATTTTACCAACTTGATTTTTTTACACCCGGAATTTCACCTTTGTGAGCTAATTCTCTAAAGCAAACACGGCAAATACCATATTTTCTTATATAAGAATGTGGTCTTCCACATAGTTTACATCTATTATATTCTCTAGTTTTAAACTTTTGTGGTCTTGCTTGTTTTATTTTCATTGATGTTTTAGCCATAGTTTTTTCTCCTTTCCTTTGACTAATCCGATTTATAATTAATTTCTAAAAGGCATTCCTAATAATTTTAATAACTCTTTAGCTTCTTCATCTGTTTCAGCTGTTGTTACCATTATAATATCCATACCTCTTATTTTATCTACTTTATCATATTCGATTTCAGGGAATATTAATTGTTCTTTAATACCCATAGAGTAATTTCCTCTACCATCAAATGAATGACCAGAAACTCCTCTGAAATCTCTAACTCTTGGAAGTGCTACATTGAATAATTTGTAAACAAAATCATACATTTTGTCTGATCTTAATGTTACTTTGCATCCAATATTAGCTCCTTCTCTTAATTTAAATGCAGCTATTGATTTTTTAGCTTTTGTTATTACTGGTTTTTGACCTGTAATTTGTGTTAAATCTTTAATTGCATTTTCTAAAGCTTTAGGATTTTCTTTTAAATCTCCTAATCCTATATTAATTACTACTTTATCAAGTTTTGGAACTTGCATAATTGATTTATATTCAAACTTTTTCATTAATGCTGGAACAACTTCGTTGTTGTATTGTTCTCTTAATTTTTCCATTTTGAAAACTCCTCCTTCCTATTTTAAATTTGCTCCACATTTTTTGCAAACACGAACTTTTTCGTCTTTTTCTACTTTATATCCTACTTTTGTAGTTTTTCCGCATTTAGGGCATACTACGTTAACTTTGGCTGCTGGAATACTGCATTCTACAGGAATAATTCCACTTTCATCACCTTGACGTCTTGCTTTAACATGTTTTTTTCTAACATTTACGCCTTTAACAACTAATTTATCAGATTTTGGTATAACTTCTAATACTTCTCCTGTTTTACCTTTATCATTTCCAGATAAAACTTGAACGTTATCTCCTTTTTTAATCTTCATTAGAGCTTGCCTCCTTTTCTTAAATTTCAAAAACCTTTTTCAATGCTCCATTTTTTACTATTAATACTATAAAACTTCTGGTGCTAATGAAAGTATTTTCATGTAATCTTTCTCTCTTAATTCTCTAGCAACTGGACCAAAAATACGAGTTCCTCTTGGAGTTTTGTCGTCTTTTATTATTACAGCTGCATTTTCGTCAAATTTTATATATGAACCATCTGATCTTCTCAATCCTTTTTTAGATCTTACAATAACAGCTTTTACAACATCACCTTTTTTTACAACTCCACCTGGTGTTGCTGATTTTACAGAAGCAACTATTACATCACCAATATTTGAGAATTTTCTTTTTGAACCACCTAAACATCTTATGCACATAAGTTCTTTAGCTCCTGTGTTATCTGCTACTTTCAATCTTGTTTGTTGTTGTATCATCTATGGTTCCTCCTTTCTTATTTTATAATTGCTTTTTCTACAACTTCAACTACTCTCCATCTTTTATCTTTAGAAAGTGGTCTAGTTTCCATTACTTTTACTTTATCACCGATTTGGCAAACATTTTCTTCATCATGAGCTTTTAATTTGTATGTTCTTTTAACAGTTTTACCATATTTATTGTGACTAACACTTCTTTCTACAGCTACTACAACTGTTTTATCCATTTTGTTTGATAATACAGTTCCTACCATAACTTTACGAAGATTTCTTTCTTCCATTTAGATTTCTCCTTTCCTCTTTCTAATGATTTTACGCTTTTTTAGAGTCAGCTATTTTTCTTTCTGTTAATACAGTATTTATTTTAGCTATATCCTTTTTAACTTCTTTTATTTTCATTGGATTATCTAATCCGTTTGTAGCTAAACTAAATTTTAATTTAAATAATTCTGTTTTTAGTTCACCTAATACTTTTTCTAAATCTGGTGAAGACATTTCTCTTATTTTACTAATCTTCATCATTTCCACC
>USGY01000009.1 GCA_900554365.1 uncultured Clostridium sp.
GAATCGTTATCAACAATATAGGGTACTCAAAGTATATATTTTTCAAAAAAGTGTGACATATGATTGACTAACCTACATAGAATTCCTATGTAAAATGTTGTATAACTCTTGACAAATAAGGAAAACCTATGTAAAATACTATTATGTGAATTTAAATATATTTGCGTATGTACAATACAAAGCTTTTAGAAGTTACTTTTTAGAGACAAAGGTCGTGGCTGAAAACCTTTGAAGGTCAACCTAAAATGTGAAACATATTGGAGCAATAATTATAAAGTGGAAAATTTATTTATAAATTTTCAAGCTGGGTGGTACCGCGGAATTTATTTCGTCCCTGCAAGCGATTGCATGGGGCTTTTTTGATGTCAATTTATATTGTTGATATCATGCCCCAAAATACAGATTGGAGGATTTGATTTATTATGTCAGAGTATAAGACATTAAAATGTGATGAACTTTCTCTTGATTATGTTGGTGAAAAAGTTCAAATTCGTGGTTGGGTTCAAACCATAAGAGATTTAGGAGGTTTAGTTTTCTTAGATATCAGAGATATGTATGGAATTACTCAAGTTGTAACTAGTGGAGAAGCTAAGGATGTTGATTTTGCATCACATATTCCTATTGAATCTACTGTTGCTGTTTCTGGTATAGTAAAAAAACGTGATGAAGAAACAGTAAACCCAAAATTAAAAACTGGTTTAGTTGAAATAAAAATTGAAAATATTGAAATTTTAGGTAAAAGAACTGCCAATTTACCTTTTGAAGTTAATACTAATCAAGATGTCAGAGAAGATTTAAGACTTCAATATAGATTTTTAGATTTAAGAAATGATAAATTAAAAAATAATTTAATTTTACGTGCAAAAATATTACAATTTTTAAGAAATCAAATGATTGAAAGAAACTTTTTAGAGGTTCAAACACCTATACTTGCTAATTCTTCACCAGAAGGTGCAAGAGATTATTTAGTTCCAAGTAGATTACATCCAGGTAAATTTTACGCTTTACCTCAAGCTCCTCAACAATTCAAACAATTGTTAATGGTTGCTGGAATAGATAAATATTTTCAAATAGCACCTTGCTTCAGAGATGAAGATGCAAGAGCTGATAGAACTCCTGGTGAATTTTATCAATTAGATATGGAAATGAGTTTTGCAACTCAAGAAGATGTTATTAATGCTATGGAACCTGTAATTTATAATACTTTTAAAGAATTTTCAGATAAAAAAATTACTTCTTGCCCATTTACAAGAATTACTTATAAAGATGCTATGCTAAAATATGGTACTGATAAACCAGATTTAAGAAATCCATTAGAGATTGTAGATTGTACTGATGTTTTTGCTAAATTAGATCTTAATGCATTTAAGCATCAAATTGTTCGTGTTATTGCAACTCATGATGTTGCTGATAGACCAAGAAGTTTCTTTGAAGATATGACTAATTTTGCAATTAAAGATTTAAAAGCCAAAGGATTAGCTTGGCTACGTGTTCTTGAAGATGGATCTTTCCAAGGACCTATTGCAAAATTTATTACAGAAGAAGCTAAACAAACTATGTTAGAACGTACAAATTCTAAACCTGGTGATTGTTTATTCTTTATTGCTGAAGTTCCTGGTGTTGTTGAAAGACTTGCTGGTCAAGTAAGAGATGAATTAGGAAAAAGATTAGGATTAATCGATAATAATCGTTTTGATTTTTGTTGGATTGTAGATTTTCCAATGTTTGAATTAGATGATAAAGGAAAATTAGCATTTAGTCATAACCCATTTTCAATGCCTCAAGGTGGTTTAGATGCACTAGAAAATCAAGAACCACTAGATATCTTAGCATATCAATATGACTTAGTATGTAATGGTATTGAACTTGCTTCTGGAGCAGTTAGAAATCATGATATTAATGTAATGCTTAAAGCTTTTGAAATGGCAGGTTATACAGAAGCAGAAGTTAAAACAAAATTTGGCGCTTTATATACTGCATTCCAATATGGTGCTCCACCACATGCTGGAATGGCACCTGGTATTGATAGAATGATCATGCTTTTAGCTGATGAAGAATCAATAAGAGAAATAATTGCATTCCCTCTAAATAGTAAATCAGAAGATTTAATGATGGGGGCACCAAGTGTTATAAAAAGAGATTTATTAAGAGATGTTCATATCGAAACTATTGAAAAATAGACATCTTTTATCCACTCCTATAATATATTTATATGGGGTGGATTTTTTTGCTTATTAGAACTTTTAAAATTAATTTTAAATTTGTTATTATTCTTTTAATTATTGCAGTATTAATAACATCTATTTTTCTTTTTTCCTCTATGGCAAAAAGTGATGAAAAAGATGAAAAAAAAGATTTTATTAAATGGGTAGATTTTAATGTATCAAATGAGGCTTTAAGGTTAACTGCAAAATTAGATATTAAATCACATAATGAAAATCAAGAAATTAAATATAATTGGATAGAACTTCTTGCGTATTTAGCATGTCAAAACGGTGGTAATTTTAAAAATTTCAAAAAAACAGATTTAGATACATTAGTAAATAAAATAAAAAACGGTGAAAGTATAGAAAATTTAACTCAAAATTTAAAACTCTATAATTATTATTTTGAAAGCTATTCTGCTGTACTTTCTAATTTTATTGGTAATTATTCTATAAAAGATGCTAGTGGTAATTTTGTTGAAAAATATGGAGTTAAAGCGTTTTTACCTATTGCCAAAAACTATTCATTTAGCCATTATGATGATTTTGGAAATAGCAGATCTTATGGGTTTAAGAGAGTACATTTAGGTAATGATCTTTTAGGAAGTATTGGTACTCCTATAATTGCCGTAGAGTCTGGAACCGTAGAACATTTAGGTTGGAATCAATATGGTCGGATGGAGAATTGGGATTCGTAGTTTAGATTCAAAAAGATATTATTATTACGCTCATTTAAGAAAAAATCATCCCTATATTAATGGATTACAAGAAGGCTCAAAAGTTACGGCTGGCGATGTTATTGGTTATCTAGGTATGACTGGTTATAGTACAAAAGAAAATGTTAATAATATTAATATTCCTCATTTGCACTTTGGAATGGAATTAATTTTTGACGAATCTCAAATGGATAGTCACAATGAAATTTGGATTGATGTTTATCAAATTATTGAATTTTTAAAGCAAAATTGTTCTGATGTCTATTTAGCTAATAAAGAAACTAAAGATTATGCAAGAAAATATGAATTTGTTGATCCTATACTTGATAAATAAAAAAATAATGCCAAAACTTTTATAAAGAGTTGGCATTTTTATTTTATTTTTTTCCTAAAACTATTTTTACTTCTTTATTTACTTTTCCCTTTGTTACTTTTAGTGTCACTTCATCTCCCGGTTTTTTAGTAAAAATATATTCTCGTAAACTGTTCATTGTATTTATTTCTACATTATCTATACTTGTTATAATATCGTTTTCCTTTAATTCTGTATTATCTGCTGGACCGTTTGGGGTAATTTGTGCTACATATATTCCTTTTTCAAATGTAGCAACTTTTGCATTATTTAAATATGGAATGACTTCTTTATCATATGCATATATTCCTATTGTTGCTTCTTGGAAGTCCCCTGTATCTTTGTAACTTTGTATTATTTGTTTTATTATATTTATTGGAATTGCAAATCCAATCCCTTCTGCTGATGAAATCTTTACTGTGTTTATTCCTATAACATCTCCATTTGGATATATTAGTGGTCCCCCACTATTTCCTGGATTTATTGTTGCATCTGTTTGAATTAAATCTGTCATATAAGATGACTTATCTTTTTCATCTATTTTTATTGTTCTGTTTTTTGCACTAATAATTCCAGATGTAACTGTCCTTCTAAACTCATATCCTATTGGATTCCCTATTGCATATACTGTCTCTCCTACTCTAATTTTACTTGAATCTCCTAAAACTACACATGGTAGGTTTTTTGCTTCTATTTTTACTACAGCTAAATCCAAATTTGAATCGCTCCATACAACTTTTCCATCATAGTTAATTCCATTTTCTAATGTAACATAACATCGACTAAATTTTTCACCAGCCACATGTGCATTACTAATTATATATCCATTTTCAGATACTATAAACCCTGTACCTAAACCTAATTCATTTTCTTGGCTCTTTGAAAAAATTGTATTACCCAAATTTTGAAGTTTTGATATTCCAACTACTTTTTTATTTGTTTCTTCAATTACATCTGCAATTGTTTGACTATTCTCTTGTATACTTTCCACAGTTTGTGCATTAGCTGTGGATTGTGTTTTTATTGCTGTATAATTGCTGTCATCTATTTCTATATTTTTATATGTAATATATACATATAAAAACAATATTCCTATAAGTATAAAAATTATGCTTCCAACTAATATTTTTGTTAATATTTTTTCTTGCTTTATTCTCCTCAAACATTTCACCTCAAAAATATTATTTCCTTTTATACCTTTTTTAAACAAAAAATAGCTATATTTCTATAGCTATTTTCATTTATGATATTTTTTCTAATTCTTTATATCTTTTTACTTTTTGAGTTGTTGTTTTGGCAAATTCTTGTGTTGTTATTTGAATTTTCTTTATGTGCTTAAATGTTGGTAAATCTTTATTTATTTTTTTAATTTCTTCCCATAATTTATTTTGATATTCTTCTTCTGTTCCTTTTCCAAATTCTTTTTCTATTAATTCTGGATCATATACGATTTTTGCACATAACATTGTATCTGTTTTATCTTGTCCTCTTTGATATACTAAGCTTTCTTTTACATATGGAAGTTTGTTTATTAAGAATTCAATTTCTTGTGGATATACATTTTTTCCATTTCTTAATACTATAATATCTTTTTTTCTACCAGTTATAAATAAAAATTCATCTTTATCTAAATAACCATAATCTCCTGTTTTAAACCAACCATCATCTGTAAATGCTTCTTTTGTTGCTTCTTCATTCTCATAATATCCAGACATTACGTTTGGTCCTTTTACTAAAATCTCACCAATACCCTCTTCATTTGGATTATCTATTTTTACTTCTATTTCATCAAATACTAGTCCAACTGATCCTGGTCTTTTTTCTTTATCTGTTTCTGCTGAAATTACTGGTGATGTTTCTGTTAAACCATATCCTTGTACTAAATCTACACCTAAATTATTAAATCCTATTATTGTTTCTTTATTCATTGGCGCAGCTCCATATAATACAACTCTTAATTTTCCACCGAAATTATCAAGAATTTGTTTAAAAAATACTTTTCTTAAATCTATATGGCATTTTAATAATCCATTTGAAATTTTTGTTACTTTTTTTATAACTTCTTCTTTTCCTTGATCTTTTATTCCTTTTTGAATTTTTTTATACATTGTTTCTAATACAAGTGGTACAGCTACTAATATTGTTACTTTATATTCTTGCATATTTTTTTGAATATGTTTTAATCCATCGCAAAAAGCTATTGTTGCTCCACTAAATGTACCATATAAAAATGTTATTGTACATTCAAAAGTATGGTGGATGGGTAAAAATGATAATAATGTATCTGTTGGATATATTTTTACCCATGTTGATATTGATGATATATCAGCACATATATTGGCTTGAGATAGTTTTACTCCTTTTGGAGCATTTGTTGTTCCTGATGTAAATAATAAAATTGACATAGCATTTTCATCTATTTTTATTTTGTAATATTGATCATTACCTTTTTCTAATAATTTATATCCATCATTTAATATATCATTATATTTATCTACTCCATCTATTTCTTCATTATCCATACAAATTAGTCTATTTACTGCATTTTCTTTATTTTCTTTTATTTTTAGCATAACATCCATATATTTTTTATCAAATATTACGACCTCTGCCCCACTTCTTTTTACTAAATTTTCTATTTCGTTGTTTGGTAAAGCTTTATCTAGTGGAACTATTATCATTCCACCTGTTGTAACTGCCATATAAGTTGTACACCATTCATATCTGTTATTTCCTATTACTGCTACTTTTTTTCCTTTATATCCTAATGATAATAAATTTGTTGATAATGCTTTTATATCTTTTATATATTGAGCATATGTTTTTTCTATATATTCTGGTTCTTTTACTGTTGCATCTTTTTTATATTTAAATGCAATATTATTTGAATACTTTTCTTCTACTCTTTCTAATAATTCTCTAAAATTCTTTATAGGTTCTGATTTATATATTTTTCTACTTTTTGTCCCTTTCATTTTGTCTCCTTTCTCATGTTAAAATCATTTTTCTAGATGTATTCTATACTATTTTGTTATTTTTTACAAGTTCTACTATATTATTGACTACTTATTCGTTTTATTTTTATTAATTTTTTCTTTTTCAGCCTAATTGTTGCATTTTTTTTTGTTTATATATATAATCATTCTATAAAATATATAAAAGGTGACGTTTATGGAAGAAAAACTTTTTAATTTAACAAATGCCCAAAAAAGCATTTGGAATACTGAACTATTTTTTAATGGTTCTAATATAAATAATATTTGTGGAACAATTCATCTATATGAATCTCTTGATTTTGATGCTTTAAAAGAATCATTAAAATTAATTATTGATGAAAATGATAATTTTCACATTAAATTTTTACTAAAAGATGGATCTATTTATCAATCTTTTGATAATCATGTTGATTATAATATTGAAATTATAGATGTTAAATCTGAAGATGATTTAACAAAATTAGAGGATAAGGTTATATCTCATATTTTTGATATACTTAATTCTTCTTTATTTGATATCAAAATTTTTAGATTTCCTGATTCTACAGGTGGAGTTATTGTTAATATACATCATCTTGTTTCTGACTCATGGACATTAGGATTAATTGCAAAAAGTATAGTAAATAATTATTATAATATTAAAAATAATATTCCTAATACTCCTAATAAAAATTCATATATAAATTACATAGAAGATGAAAATAAATATATAACCAGTAAAAAATTTGAAAAAGATAAAGAATTCTGGCTTAAATATCTAAACAATCGTCCAGATTGTATCGGTATTCCGTGTTTTTCTGAATTTCAAAGTGATAATATTGTAAAAGCACATAGAAAAATATTTAATTTAGATAATGAACTAGTTCAAAAGATTAATGGATTTTGTAAAGAATATAAAGTTTCTACATATAACTTTTTAATGGCTATTTACTCAATTTATATTGGAAAAGTTAATAATTCTCATGACTTTATTTTAGGTACTCCTATATTAAATAGGACATCTATTAGTCAAAAAAATACTATGGGAATGTTTATTAATACTGTTCCTGTTAGAGTAAAACCAGAAGATAATTTTTCATTTATTGCTTTTGTAAACAATATTGCTGTAAACTTCACTTCTATTTATAGACATCAAAAATATTCTTATCAATATATATTAGAAGATTTAAGAAAGGAAGACCCATCTACACCTAATTTGTATCAAGTTTTGCTTTCTTATCAAATAACAAAAACAACTACAAATGATAATATGAATTATTTCTGTGATTGGAGATTTAGTGGATCTATTGCAGATGATATGGATATTCACTTTTTTGATTTAAATGATTCTGGAAATATCAATATAGCTTATGATTACAAATTATCAAAATTCACAGAAGAAGATATTGAACAAATACATAACAGGATTTTATATATGTTTGAACAGGTTTTAATAAATCCCGGCATATTTTTAAAAGATATTTCTATTACAACTTATAAAGAACTAAATGAAATTTTAAATTTAGCTAAAGAAAATAATTGCAATTATCCAAGTGATAAAACAATTTCACAATTATTTGAAGAACAAGTACTTTTATCTCCAAAAAATGTAGCTATAAAATTTGAAAATAGTTCTATGACTTATGAAGAATTAAACCAAAAATCCAATCAATTAGCACATTTCTTAAGGAATTTAGGGATTAAACCTAATGATGTAGTTGCAATAAGATTAAATAAATCACTTGAAATGGTTATTGGAATTTTAGGAATTTTAAAAGCCGGCGGATGTTATTTACCAATTGATTTATCATATCCTCAAGAACGTGTCTCTTTTATGCTTAAAGACAGTTCTGCAAAAATATTTTTAACAAACTCTCTTCATAAAAATGATGTAGAAATTTCTATTCATACATATTTATTAGATTTAAATGATACTAATAAAATTTATAAAAATGATATTAATAATTTAGAATGTGTAAACACTCCAGATGATTTAATTTATATTATATATACTTCTGGTTCTACAGGTACACCAAAAGGTGTTATGTTAAAACATAGAAATGTTGTACGTTTAATAAAAAATGACCATTTTCAATTCGACTTTAACGAAAATGATGTCTGGACAATGTTTCACTCTGTTGCTTTTGATTTTTCTGTTTGGGAGCTTTACGCAAGTTTATTATATGGAAGCAAATTAATTCTTGTTCCTGAAATGACCGCAAAAGACCCTAATAAATTTTTACAATTATTAAGAGATGAAAAAGTAACTGTTTTAAATCAAACTCCAACATATTTTTATAATTTACTTGATAGAGAGTTATTAAATACTAATAATAATTTAAAAGTTAGATATATTATTTTCGGTGGTGAAGCTTTAAAACCAAATTTAGTAAAGCCATGGAAAGATAAATATCCATTTACAAAAATCATTAATATGTATGGAATAACAGAAACCACCGTACATGTTACTTTTAAAGAATTATCTGATTTGGATTTGCTTTCATCTAATTCTAATATTGGTAAACCAATTCCGACTTTAAAAGTTTACGTAATGGATGAGTATCAACATATTTTACCTTATGGGGTTGAAGGAGAAATGTGTGTTAGTGGATTAGGAGTTTGTAAAGGTTATTTAAATCGACCTGAATTAAACAAAACTAGATTTGTTAAAAACCCATATAATCCTAATGAAACTTTATACCGTTCAGCAGATGATGCTTATTTAACTAAAGATGGTAATTTACATTACTTAGGTAGAATTGATAATCAGGTAAAAATTAGAGGTTTTCGTGTTGAAATTGGCGAAATTGAAACAAAACTTTTAAGACATCCTAATATTCAAAAATGTGTAGTTTTAGCTAAAAGAAATGGAGAGTTTGACAGTTACTTAGTTGCTTATGTAGTTATAGATAAAAAAATATCTGTAGATGAATTAAAATTACATATTTCAAAATTAGTACCCTCTTATATGGTTCCTAATTTCTTTGTATTTTTAGATAAATTGCCATTAACAAGTAACGGGAAAGTTGATAGAAAGAAACTTTTAAATATGGCTATAACAGTTGAAAGTAAAAAAACATATGTAGCTCCAAGAAATGAATTTGAAGAAACTTTTCAAAATATTTTACAAGACACCTTAAAACTTAAAAAAATAGGAATTGATGATAATATTTTAGAATTAGGTGCAGACTCTTTAACTTTAATGAAAATTACCATAAAATTATTAGAGAAAAATTATATAGTAAACATTCAAGATATTTATGAATTAAAAACAATTAGAGAAATTTCTGATAATTTCTATTATCCAAAAAAATCTAATGTTTATAAACGTTCAATTACAAATGATATTTACTATAACTTTAACGAAAATTATTCTGATAAAAAAATAAATGCAAAAAATGTTTTATTAACTGGTGGAACTGGCTTTTTAGGAATTCATATTTTATATGCTTTAATAAAAAATACAGATTTAACTGTTTATTGTATTACTAGAGGCAAAAACTCAGAAACACCTAAAAACAGATTAATAAGAAAATTACGTTATTATTTTGGAGAAGAATTAGTACCTTATGTAGAAAACCGTATACAAGTATTATCAGGTGATATAGTTAAACCAAATCTTGGTCTTTCTAGTAAAGAATATGAAGATTTAGGAAACAAAATAGATTTAGTTATACATTCTGCTGCAATTGTTGATCACTACGGAAATAAAGACTTGTTTGAATTAATAAATGTAACAGGAACTAACAATATTATAGATTTTTGCAACAGGTTTTCAATTTATTTAAATCATATATCAACAACATCAGTTTCAGCTTCAATACCTGATGCTACTAATACAGTAACATTTGGCGAACATTGTTTATATATTGGCCAAGATTATGAAAGTAATATTTATATAAAAACAAAATTTGAAGCAGAATATAATATTTGGGAAGCTTTAGAAAACTCTAATTTAAAAGCTTCTGTATATCGTTTAGGAAATATTTGTGCAAGATATACGGATGGAAAATTCCAACAAAATTATAATAAAAATGCTTTTCTAAATAGAGTTATAACGCTAAGTAAATTAGATAGAATAGCAGAATCTTTTTCTAATTTTAAAATTGATTTAAGCCCTGTTGATTATTGTGCACATATTATTGCGAATCTTTGTGTATTAGAAAGTAGCTATTCAAAAACTTTTCATATTTACAATAATTCTTCAATTAAACTTTTGGATTTAATTAATCAAATAAGAGGAAATATTAACTTAATTGAAGTTTCTGATACAGATTTTTATAGATATTTAAAAGATAAAGAAGATATATTGGGAATTATAAATGATTTGACAAGTACAAAATCTAAATATAATTCAAATATAGAAATGGAAAATGATTTTACAATAAATTATATGAAAAAAGCAAATTTAAATTGGCCCAAAATTGATGATAAATACATTAGTAAATTTTTCAAAAAATATTTAAGAAAAGGAGATTTTAACAAATGATAAAAAAGTTTAATTCTTGTATTTTTAAAATAATTGGATTATATTTAGGAATTCCAGCTTTAATTGCTTTATGTTTATACAAATTATTACCAATTATTTTAAACTATCCTCCAGATAGTATAGATAACGTATTTCAAATGGAATTTGATGGCATTACATATACCCAACAATATGCTCTTTTAATTTCAATAATAGTTAGTTGTAGTTTAATTATTTTATTTATTAGAGCCTATAGAATTCATCATTGTTTAGTAAAATTGTCTGCTCCAAAAATCTTACAAAAAGAAACTATTGATATTTTGCTTAAAGTTAGACGTTTTTGCTATGACACACCATATTTATTATATGTATTAGAAATATTGTTGCCTCTTATATTTTTACCAGTTACATTTATAATAATAAAAGCTTACCCTTTAACAATATTAAAAATATGTTTAGCTTATTTATCATTCTTTACATTAGCTTCTGTAACAAGTTTTGTATTTTCTAAAAATAAATTTGGTTATATTATAAATTTATTAAATGAAAAATACCCTGAACTAATGCAAAATATAGAACAACAATCAACGTTAAAAAGATCAAATATAAAATCACTTACTATTAAATTAATTTTACAATTTATGCCTTTAGTAATTGTTTCTTTGATTTTCTTATCATTAGTTGGTTATGTACAAGCAGCTAAAAAAACTGGTGATGTCTATTATACATCTTATTTAACAATGTTTTCTAATAATTTTAATAAAACATTTGATTCAATTGAGGATGTAAGAAATCAATTAAGTCAAATAACATTATTAGACAATGATCATCAATATTTCATAATATATAGTGATGGTAATTATGAAACTGCTGATAACAGTTCTCTTGAAGCATTTTTTATAAAATATGTTTTAGATAATTCAGAAAAAGAAGGTGGAAGAACATTTGATTACTTTTGTTTAGATACAGAAGGTGTTACATTAAAGTGTAATCTTTCAAATGGAGATTATTGTTATGTTGGCATTAGATATGACACAACTCAACCAGAATTTTTAAAAGTTATTTTAATTAGTGATATTTTATTATTTATATTAATATTTAGTATTTTACTTTATGTTTCACATTCTCTTTCTAGTGAAATTAAAACTGTTGCATCAAGATTAAAAGAAATTGCATCATCTAATGAAAAAAATATTAATTTAAATAAAAAATTAATTGTTACATCAGAAGACGAACTTGCAGACCTTTCTTTGGCATTTAATCAAACGCAGTTATTTACCAAAAATAATATTAAACAAATTCGTGATAACCAATCAATGCTTATGGAAAGTGAACGTTTAGCATCTCTTGGTCAATTAATTGGTGGTATTGCTCATAATTTAAAAACACCAATAATGTCAATTTCAGGTGCTGCTGAAGGATTAACAGATTTAGTTAAAGAATATGATTCTTCTATAGATGATCCTGAAGTAAATAGTCAAGATCATCATGATATTGCTAAAGACATGAGTGATTGGATAGAAAAAATTAAAGAATATACAGCATATATGTCAGATATTATTACAGCAGTTAAAGGTCAAGCTGTAACATTATCAGAAACAGATAATGTTACATTTGATATAGAAGAATTACTAAAAAGAGTAAATATTTTAATGAGACATGAATTGAAAAATGCACTTGTTAATTTAAATATTTCTGTTAAAACAAGTGAACACCTTAAAATACATGGCGATGTTAATAGTTTAGTTCAAGTAATTAATAATATGGTTTCAAATGCCATTCAATCTTATAATGGAAAACCGGATCAAAATATTGATTTAGATGCTTCTAAAGATGATTCTCATTTATACATCTCAATAAAAGATTATGGATGTGGATTATCACCAAAAGTTAAAGAGAAATTATTTAAAGAAATGATTACAACAAAGGGAAAAAACGGTACAGGACTAGGACTTTATATGTCTTATTCTACAATTAAAGCTCATTTTGGTGGAGACATTACTTTTACATCAGAAGAAGGAAAAGGTACAACTTTTACTATTACTTTGCCTCTATAATGGTTGATTTTTCAAGGGTTTTAATAAATACTTTTTTAAAAAGTTTTTTATTAAAACTCTTGATTTTTATTATTTTTATTAATATAATGTATAAAAAATAATATTTTAATGAGGTATTTATATATGAGAAAAGGATTACAAAACACAGGGAACAGTGAAAATAATAAATATAAAATTATTGCTGTTGATGATGAAGAAGGAATTGTAGATTCTTTATCAATATTTTTAAAAAGATCTGGATATCAATTTGTTGGTGTTACTGACCCTATTGAAGCAATAGAAAGAGTAAAAAACGAACATTTTGATTTAATGATTTTGGATTTTATTATGACACCTATTCATGGTGATCAGGTTGTTGAAGAAATTAGAAAATTCAACAAAGATTTATATATTTTACTATTAACTGGTCATAAAGATTTAGCTCCACCCCTTGATACAATAAGAAGATTAGACATTCAAGGTTATTGTGAAAAAGGAGATAAATTTGATCAATTACTATTATTAATAGAATCTGGCATAAAATCAATAGCTCAAATGAACCAAATAAAAAGTATTAATAATAAATTATCTGACACATACGAAAAATTAGAACAAGCCTATTTAGAAAGCATTCAAACATTACGTTATACTGTTGAAGCAAAAGATAAATATACTAGAGGTCATTCTGATCGTGTTTCTGAGTATGCAGTTTTACTTGGAAAATATCTTGGTTTATCTGATGTGGATTTAGACACATTAAAAGTTGGTGGATTATTCCATGATATTGGTAAAATTGGTGTTCCAGATGCCATTATTCAAAAAGAAGGAAAACTGGATGACAATGAATATTCTCAAATAAAACAACATCCTAATATAGGTGTACATATACTTTCACATGCAAAAATATTCCAAAATATTTTGCCAATAGTTGAGCATCATCATGAAAGATATGATGGTAATGGATATCCAAGTAAATTAGCTGGTGAAAACATTCCTTATTTAGCTAGAGTTACAGCTGTAGTAGATAGTTTTGACGCAATGAACTCAAAACGTGCTTATCGTAACTCATTACCTTTGGATGTTATTATATCTGAATTTGAAAAATGCAAAGGTTCACAATTTGATCCTAAAATTGCTGATGTTTTCCTAGATATATTAAGAAATCATTATGACGAAATTGAAGAAATACATCAAAACTATATTACTTAAATATAAAAAAAGCTAAATGAAATTCATTTAGCTTTTTTTATTTATATTTTCATTGATAATCCTACTTTTTGTCTCTCTCTATCTATTTTTATAACTTTTACTTTTACAATATCACCTACAGAAACTAAATCTGATGGATTCTTTATAAATTTATCACTCATTTCTGATATATGTACTAGACCATCATGTTTAACTCCAATATCTACAAAAGCACCAAAATCAATTACATTTCTTACTGTTCCAGTTAATATCATACCTTCTTTTAAATCTTCTAATTTTAGAACATCGCTTCTTAATATTGGTTTTGGCATATCTTCACGAGGATCTCTTCCTGGTTTTGAAAGTTCGTCTATTATATCAGTTAAAGTCATTTCACCTATGTTAAGCTCTTGTGCCATATCTTTTACATTAATTGTTCTTAATTTTTTTCTTAACTCTTCTAATTTTTCTTTATTTTTTAAATCTTCTTTATTAAATCCTATAGTATTAAGTAATTTTTCAGTTGCTTCATAACTTTCTGGGTGAACAGCTGTTACTTCTAGTGGATTATCTCCATCTAATATTCTTAAGAAACCTGCACACTGTTCAAAAGCTACTTTACCTAGTTTTGGAACTTTTAATAATTGTTTTCTGTTTTTTAATTTTCCATTTTCATCTCTATATTTTACAATATTTTTAGCAATTGTATTATTAATTCCTGATACATATGATAATAATGATGGTGTTGCAGTATTAACATCAACTCCAACTTTATTAACACTATCTTCTACTACGGCTGTAAGACTTTCAGAAAGTTTCTTTTGATTTACATCATGTTGATATTGTCCTACTCCTATTGCTTTTGGATCTATTTTTACAAGCTCTGCTAGTGGATCTTGTAAACGTCTAGCAATTGAAATAGCTCCTCTTATTGATACATTTATGTCTGGATATTCTTCTGTTGCAAGCTTAGATGCAGAATATACTGAAGCACCTGCTTCACTTACAATTACATAATGAACAGGTCTAGATGCTTCTTTTATCATATCTGCCACAAACATCTCTGACTCTCTTGAAGCTGTTCCATTTCCTATTGCTATCATATCTATTTTATCTTTGTCTATTAACTTTAATAATTCTTTTTTTGCACCTTCAACATCATTTTGTGGTTCTGTTGGATATACTGTTGTATAATCTAAAACCTTTCCAGTTTCATCTATAACAGCAATTTTACATCCTGTTCTGTATGCTGGATCAAATCCCATAACAGTTTTACCTTTTATTGGAGCTCCAAGTAATAATTGTTTAGAATTTTTTCCAAATACTTTTATTGCTTGTTCTTCAGCTTTTTCAGTTAGTTCTGAACGAATTTCACGGTCTATTGATGGTTCTATTAATCTTTTAAAACTATCTAAAATTGTGTCTTGTAACATTTGAATAAATTGAGTTTCACCTTTTATAATATCTTTTTCTATATATTTTAGTATTTTTTCTTCTGGTTTAGCCAAAGATACTTTTAAAAATCCTTCTTTTTCTCCTCTGTTTATTGCTAAAATTCTATGGCTTGGTATTGTTTTTATAGGTTCTTGATATTCATAATACATTTCATAATTTGATTTTTCATCTTCTTTTGAAGCTTTTGTTACTACTAATCCTTCTCTAAATAATTGTTTTTTTATTTCTTTTCTATATTTAGCTTCATCTGAAATTTTTTCTGCAATTATATCTAAAGCCCCTTGAATTGCATCTTCTACAGTTGCAACAACTTTGTCTTTATTCTTTTTATCTTCATCTGATAATTTTTCTATATTTACATACTCTTTTGCAATTTCATTTATGTCTTTCTTTTCCTTTTGCTCTAATATAATATTTGCAAGTGGTTCTAATCCCTTAGCCTTAGCCACTGTTGCTCTTGTTTTCTTTTTTTGCTTGTAAGGTCTATATATATCTTCAGCTTCTGCCAATGTTTTAGCAATGGCTACAGCTTGTACTATTTCATCTGTTAATTTTCCTTGATCATCTATAGATTTTATAATTTCTTCTTTTCTTTGCTCTAGATTTCTTAAATATGTTAGTCTTTCTCCTAAATCTCTTAATGTTTCGTCACTTAATCCTCCTGTTACTTCTTTTCTATATCTTGCTATAAATGGTATAGTATTGCCTTCATCAATTAATTTTATTGTGTTTTCAACTTGATTATTTTTTACTCCTAGTTCTTGTGCTATTGTTGTTACAATTTTATCCATTGAAATTCATTCCTTTCTTCTGTTTGTCTATAAAAATAGAACTACTATTTTAAGTAGTTCTATTATAACAATCCGTAGATTTTTAGTCAATATTTATTTAATTTTATTCCACACCTAAATATTCATTATAAGAAATTTCTCTGTCTATTACTTTACCATCTTCTTTTATATCTATTATTCTATTTGCAACAGTTTGTGTTAATTCATGGTCATGTGATGTAAATAAAATATTTCCTGTAAATTTCTTCATTCCTTCATTTACAGATGTAATACTTTCCATATCTAAGTGATTTGTTGGTTCATCAAAAATTAAGAAATTAGCTCCTGAAAGCATCATTTTTGATAATACACATCTAACTTTTTCTCCACCTGATAATACTTTTACTTTTTTTAATGCTTCATCACCTGAAAATAACATTCTTCCCAAAAAGCTTCTTATATATGTTTCGTCAGGATCTTTTGAATATTTTCTTAGCCATTCTGTAATATTTTCATCTGTATCAAATAAATAATTATTATCTTTTGGAAAATAATTTGTTGTTATAGTTGTTCCCCATACTAGCTTTCCTTCGTCTGGTTCCATTTCTCCTGCTATTATTTGAAATAATACTGTTTTTGCAAGTTCATTATCTGCTAAAAATGCTATTTTATTTCCTTCTTTTACATCAAATGAAATATTATCTAATAATTTTACTCCATCTATTGTTTTAGAAATATTTTTTACTTGTAATATCTCTTTTCCAGGTTCTCTATCTGGTTTAAAATCTACATAAGGATATTTCCTATTTGATGGTTTTATTTCTTCTAATTCTATTTTTTCTAATGTTTTCTTTCTTGATGTTGCTTGTTTTGATTTTGAAGCATTTGCACTAAATCTTGCAATAAAATCTTGTAATTCTTTTATTTTTTCTTCTTTCTTCTTGTTTTGTTCTCTTGCTTGTTTTAATGCTAATTGACTTGATTCATACCAGAAATCATAATTTCCTGGATATACTTTTATTTTTCCGAAGTCAACATCTGCAATATATGTACAAACTTTATTTAAGAAATAACGATCATGTGATACTACAATTACTGTATTTTCAAAATCCATTAAAAACTCTTGTAGCCAGTTTATACTTTTTAAATCCAAATCGTTTGTAGGCTCATCTAACAATAATACATCAGGATTTCCAAATAGACTTTGTGCTAACAATACTTTTACCTTATCTCTGGCTTCAATTTCTTTCATATATTTATAATGATTTTCCGGAATTATTCCTAAATCATTTAAAAGTTTTGCAGCATCTGATTCAGCATTCCATCCATCTAATTCTGCAAATCTTTCTTCTAATTTTGCAGCTTTCATTCCATCTTCTTCTGAAAAATCGGGTTTTGCATATATTGCCTCTTTTTCTTTCATTATATCGTATAACTCTTTATTTCCCATTATTACAGTATCTATTACTGTATATTCTTCAAATGCATAGTGATCTTGTTTTAACATAGAAAGTCTTTCGCCTTTTTCTAAAGACACATCACCTTTACTTGGTTCTAATTCTCCTGATAAAACTTTTAAGAAAGTTGATTTTCCCGCACCATTTGCTCCTATGATTCCATAACAATTTCCTTTTGCAAATCTAATATTTACATCTTCAAATAATACTCTTTTTCCAAATCTTACAGTGACATTATTTGCACTTAACATTTTTTCTCCTCCTAATTCTTAATCCCTCGTATTATACTATATTAAGCTTGTTTTTTCAAGTATTCTATATGTTTTAGAAATATAAAAAAATCTTAAATTATCAAATATATTAATTAATAATTTAAGATTTTTTTATATTAGTCATCAAATATTAATTTTATTCCCCATAATCCTGATAATCCAATTAATCCATATATTATTCTAGATAATACTGTCATATCACCAAATATAGTTGCAACTAAGTTAAATCCAAAAAAGCCTATTAATCCCCAGTTAATTGCACCTATTATTATAAGGACTAAAGCTATTTTATCAATTACTTTCATGCTTTTTCCCCTTTCTGTTTTTATTTTTTTTAGTATATGCAATCTTTAACAATTTATTCATTTCATTTTTTTATTGAATTTTTGTTTATTTTATGATAATTTGTTTATAATAAATTAATTTTGAGGTGATATATTTTGAGAAGAAATGCCAGAGCTCGCAATAATAGAAAAAAGATATATAGTGATATTGATTTTAATAAAACACGTAAATTTTTAATTATTATCATTGGTATTTTAGCTGTTATTTTTATTGCTGTTATAACATTTTCAACATTAAAAAATCATCAAGAATACAAAAATTTAATTAATACATCTAAAAATGAAATTGAAAAACAAAATGATGAAGAAAATAAAGAAACAGAAAACCAAAATAGTTCATCAGAAGAAACTGATACTACATTTACACTTTCTGCAATTGGAAATATTTTATGTAACAGCACTTTAACTAAAGATGCTTATATAAAATCTAATAATTCATATGATTTTTCTTACATTTTTAATAATATAAATTCTTATACTAAATTAGCAGATATTTGTGTAGGTAACTTAGAAACAACTTTTTCTGGATCAGATAAAGGATTTCTTAATTCTTCTAAACTTAATGCTCCAGATGACTTGGCACAAGAATTAAAACATATTGGAATAGATGTACTTTCTACATCTAGTATGCATTCCTTAGATTTCGGATATGACGGGCTTTCTCGAACTATTGACACATTAAATAGTGCTGATGTTTCTCATTTAGGTACTTGTAATTCTTCTGAATCTCAAGATAAAGTATTAATAAAATATGCTAAAGGAGTCAAAATAGCATTTTTAAATTTTACTTACGGAAATACCAACTTGAAACTTCCAATTGATAAAAATTATTGTGTTAATTTATATAGTGAAGATTTTGCAAAAAAACAAATTGATATTGCAAAATCAAAATCTGCTGATGTTATTGTTACTTGTATGAACTGGACTAATGTAAAAGAATCTAAACAACAAGAAATTGCTGACTTTTTATTTAAAAATGGTGTAAATATTATATTAGGCTCTGGTCCACAATCATTGCAGAAGATGGAAAAAATAATTGTTACTTTAGATGATAACTCTACTAAAGATGGGTTTATTATATACTCTTTAGGTAATTTTCTTGTAGATTCAAATGAAGAAACTTATAAAAATTCAATTATTTTAAATTTATCTATTACCAAACATTCTAATGGAGAAATTACTATTGATAAAACAGATTATAAACCTATTTATATATCCAAAGATTCAAATAACTCTTCTCAAAAATTCAAAATAATAGATATAAATAAAATTATATATAATTATGATAATCATATAGATACATCTATAACAGATAAATTCTATAATTCTATGAAAACAAAATCTAATAAAATTATTAAATTATTAAATCCATAAAAAAACCTGAATTTTAAAATTCAGGTTTTTAATCTAACATATTTCTTCTCTTTAACCACCATGATACAATTAATGTTAATGTTATTGATATTGATAACATTATTACAAATCCCAGTGGATTGTCTTGAAGTGGCAATCCAACATTCATTCCCCAAAAGCTTGATATCATTGTTGGTACAGCTAATATAATTGTTATTGATGTTAAAGTCTTCATTACTCCATTTAGGTTGTTTGAAATAATTGAAGCATATGCATCCATTGTACCATTTAAAATATTATTATATATTTGTGCCATTTCAATAGCCTGCCTATTTTCAATGATTGCATCCTCCAATATTTCTTCATCTTCATCATACAATTTTATTATTTTTCCTCTTAAAGCTTTTTCCATGACTAGCTCATTTGATTTTAATGCAGTTGTAAAATAAACCAATCCTTTTTCTAAAGATAACATTTTTAAAAGCTCTTTATTCCTCATTGAATTTTTTAAAATATATTCTGCAACTTCTGTTTCTTTCTCGATTTTTTTTAGATAATTTAAGTATAATGAAGAATTTAAATACATTATTTGAAATATAAATCTAGTTTTCTTATATGTTTGAAAATTTTTGATTTTTCTTTTTTCAAAATTTTCTATAATTTGATTTTTTCTTAATGATACGGTAATAAAGAAGTCATCTCTTACAACAATCATTCCCAAAGGCATTGTATTATATAAAGCTTCACCATCTTCACCTTTTTCTGTAATTGGTAATGCAACAACGAAAAGAGTTGTGTCATCATCATCTTCTTTATCAATTCTAGATTTTTCTTCAAAATCTAGAGCATCTCTTATAAATTCTTCTTCTATGTGAATATTTTCACATACTTTTTTTATTTCATTTTCCGACGGATTTACTAAATTAATCCATGATCCTTTTTTAAATTCTTTAATTTCTTGAAATTCATTTGTTTCAATATCTGTACTATATATTTTTAGCAAATCCATCACCTCTATTTCAATATTATTAGTATATTTTTCATACCCCAATAATATTATTGTAGCCTGTTTTTAGCTATTTGTCAACGCTTAAAGGTTATTTGCTTTTTATATAATAAACCATTTTAATTTCGGTTGTAGGAATTGGTTTATTTTGGTTTGCTACATAAATTTAAATTTATTTTTGCACATAAAAAAAACTGACCTTTTACAGTCAATTTTTTTATTTTTATAACCAATTTCCAACTTTTTTAATATATATTTTCTTTACAATCTGAACTAAAATTACATATAAAATAGTCAATCCTGCAACTATTAAATAATATAATGGTGGCATTATTTCAAAATGGAATGATTCAATATTATGTAATAATATTGGTGCTAATATTGTTCCTACTATTGTAACCATTGTTAAACATGTTAATATAGGATTTGCTTTTGATTGTACAAAAGGAACTTTTGCTGTACGAACAAAATGAATTATCAATGTTTCACTAATTAAACATTCTACAAACCATGCTGTTTGGAAATAGCTTTCACTTACAGTTCCGTTATATCCTAATATAAACCAGAATGATAAAAATGCTAATACATCTATTATTGAACTAACTGGTCCCATTACATTCATAAATGTTCCCAATCCTTTTGTATCCCACTTTCTTGGTTTTATTAAAAATTCCTCGTCAACATTATCATATGGTATTCCTATTTGTGAAAAATCATATAAAAAGTCTTGAATTAACATTTGAATTGGCAATAATGGTAAAAATGGTAAGAAAATACTTGCAATAAATATACTAAATACATCTCCAAAATCTGAACTTAAAGCCATTTTCATATATTTTATAATATTTCCATATACTTTTCTTCCTTCTATTACTCCATTAAATATTACTTTTAAACTTTTTTCTAATAAAATAATATCACTTGCTTCTTTAGCAATATCTGTCGCTGTATTTACACATATTCCAACATCTGCATTATGTAGTGAAGGTGCATCATTTACACCATCTCCCATATAACCTACTACATGTCCATTTTTTCTAAGAGCTTTTATGATTCTTTCTTTTTGTAAAGGGTTCATTCTAGCAAAAACATTTACTTCTTCAACCTTTTTAGCAAGTTCTCCATCTGGCATCCTATCAACATCTGTACCTAATAATATCTTTGAATTTTCTATTCCTACTAAATTACAAATATTTTCAGTAGCATATTGATTATCACCTGTTAAAATTTTTGTAGTTATTCCATATTCTTTTAGTTTCTTTATTGTACTTTTTACTTCCTTTTTTGGCGGATCTAAAAATGCTACAAAACCTATGAATGTCATTTCTTTTTCATCTTCACTATTAAATATGTCTTTTCCTCTATACTCTCTTTTTGATGCTAATGCAATAACTTGCATTCCCTGTTTAGCAAGGTTCTCCGCATTTTTATTGATATTTTGTATCATTTCTTGAGTTAGTTCTTTATGTTCTCCATTTATTTTTACTTGATTACAACTTTTTAGTACTTCTTCTAATGCCCCTTTAGTAATTATTCTATAATGATCATCATGCTTTACTACAACACTTACTTTTTTTCTAATATAATCAAATGGAATTTCATCAATTTTTTCATAATCAACTACTTGTTCTTTTATTTTGTGCTGAATTCCATATGTTATTACTGCTTTATCTACTAAATTTTTCATTCCAGTACTATAATAACTATTTAAAAATGCATATTCTAATATAGATAAATCTTCTTTTCCCTCTACATTTATATATTTTTGCAATACTATCTTATCCAATGTTAATGTTCCTGTTTTATCAGTACACAAAACATCTATTGCACCCAAATTTTGAATTGCTTGAATATTTTTTACTAATGTTTTTTTCTTTGCAAGTGTCTTTGTTCCTTTGGTTAAATTAACATTTACTATCATAGGTAACATTGTTGGTGTAATTCCAACAGCTACAGATAAAGCAAATAAAACTGCTTCTAATATATCCTTACGTATAAATGCATAAATAATAAATACTGCTATTGAAACTACAACCATATATTTTATTAATAATTTTGTAATTCCATTCATACCTTTTTCAAAATTTGTTGTTTCTCTTTTATTATCAATTTGTTTTCCCATACTTCCTAAATATGTAGAAAAACCTGTATTAATTACTACGGCTGTTGCCTTTCCACTTATTACACTTGTTCCCATTAAGCATATATTTGAAAGTGAAAAGATTTCATTTGAATTATTAAATTTGTCTGTTTTTTCAACAGGAGCACTTTCACCTGTAAAAACTGATTGATTTAAAAATAAATCTTTATTTTCTATAATCATTACATCAGCAGGAATAATAGAACCAGCATTTAGATGAATAATATCACCTTTTACAACTTTTTCTGTTCTTATTGTTTGTTCTTTTCCATTTCTTACAACTGTTGCTGTTGAAAACATTTCACTTTTTAATTTTCTATTAAATTTATATGTTGAATAATTTTGAGCAAATTTTATCATAGCACTTACAAATCCAATTGCTAAAATAATAACTGTACCTAATGTATCATCACCAACAAATTTATTTATTATTGCTAAAATAACTAAAATTAAAATAAATTTATCTTTAAATGAATTTATAAAAAAATAAAACCATGAATGTTTATCATCTTTTACAACAATATTTTCTCCATCTTCTTCTAATTTCTGCTCTGCGTCTTTATTTGTCAATCCTTTTTCAATATTAGTTTTAAATTCTTGTATTATCTCTTGTTTTTCTTTTTGTGCAAATTTTTTATATTTTTCTAATATTTTTTCGTCATTGTTATTTATTAAATTTTTATTCTTTAATTTGTTTTTTATAAAAAATAATCTAATCAATTTTAAAGTATCTCCTTTTCTGTTTTATTAGATATCTTTTGGTATCTTTAGTTTTACATTAATATAATAGACTTAATCTCCTTTTTTTTCAATGGTTTATATTAAAAATCAACATTTTTTTATATTTGTTTAAAAAAAGACACTTATAAAAGTGTCTTGATTTTGGTGCGCCATCTCGGCTTCGAACCGAGGACCTCCAGATTAAGAGTCTGTTGCTCTACCAACTGAGCTAATGGCGCATATGATATAAACTTTTAAAATTATATTATTTTTTTACTTAAATGTCAATACTTTCATTTTAATTCTTTGGATTTTAGAATAAATGTATTTAATCAAAAATAACCCAAATTATTAAATAAATATTTTAATAATTCGAGTTATTTTATTTTTATTAGTTTTCTACTTCTGTATTTACTACTTCTGTATTTGTAGTATTTGTACTTTGTGTATTTTCTTCATTTTCTTTTGTTATTTCTTTATCTTCGGTTTGTGGCGTACTACTTGCACCTGTTCCTCTTTTTACTATTCTTGTCATTGCACTATATGTATCTTTTGAAAGTAATGTAGTTGAAACTGTTTTTCCATTTAATGTTTTAGTAATATATGTCTCTGTTTTCAAACCATTTGTACCTTTTTGAATAACTTTTTCTGTTCCAGTTGGCAATGTACTATCATCAACATATTCGGTTGTATAAGGAATTGTTGCAACAGTTTTTGTTGTAAATTTAAATTCATATTCAGCATCCTCTTTTATTCCATATATACTTACTGTTGCGATTCCATCTTTGGCTGTAGCTACAATTCTTACTGGATATTTTCTTGTATTTTTAAATTTAAAATCTGTCATTCCATATACAACTGTAGCATCTCTTCCAGCTGGTACATATGAAGTTATAAACTGATGATTTTTTCTTTCTACTATTTCCAAATTTGACATTAATACTGCATTATATAGAGTTGATGAAATTTGACAAATTCCCCCACCTATTCCATCTACAACTTTTCCAGATTCATATACTTTAGCATTTTTATATCCAGCTCCTTCAGTTCTTGCCCCTACTACTTTATTGTAAGAAAAAGTATCTCCTGACAATACAACATTTCCATTTATTTTATTACATGCTAATTGTAAATTTGTTGATCTATCTTTATCACTTACATCATATCTTGTTGTGAATGTTCCTAATTTATTTGGAAAGGCCTCTGGTCCTATTTTATCTAATGTAACTTTGGGATTTGTTACTGTTAATTTTATAACATATTCTTGTTTATCTTGACTTAATATTTCTTTTGCTTTTTCAATATCAAAACTTATTCCTTTTACTTCAGGATATACAGCAAATGGCTCTTTGGTATAATATGCATCTTTGGGTTCTTTACATATTTCATCATGTATTTTTTCAATATTAATTTCTTCTGGTTCTTCATTTTTTACAGGCATTTCTATTGTTTCATCAGTTGTATTTATATTTTTTAAATTCTCTTTTATTGTATCTAAAAGTTCATCTGTATTAATTTTTACACCAGCTTTTCCCTTGGATATCGTTAATTCATCACCATCTACTGAATAGCTAGAGTCTACAACAACATCTGGTAAATTTGAATTCATATCTTCAATATTCTGTTTTGCTACATCTTCATTTAATGTCATTTCTACATTTATGTTTTTCTTCATTATTGAACTTAGTAAAATATTATAATTATTAATAAAAATATTTGAATCTTTCCCTATTGAATTAGCATAATTTACAGCATCATCAATTTTATAATCAACTTCTAATAAAATTGGACTAATTGTAGTTTCAAATTCTCCATGTTTTACCTTTATTTCACTATTTTTCTTTTGATTATAAATCTCAACCAATTTATTTTTTGCTTCATCTGCTGATAATCCAGATACATCTACTCCTTCAATGGATATTCCTTTTATAATCTTATCATTATTTATATTTAAAAATGCAAATATAGTTGAAAATATCAATAAAATTATTATTAATATTCCAATTAATACGGCAATTAAAAAATTTCTTTTTTTCTTTTTCTCATAACTCATTTTTTGCATTTCTATTATTTCTTTTTCAACTACTTTAGCATTTTCTTTTGGCTTTTTAAACTTATCTTTTTCATCCACATTTACATCTTGTAAATCTGTATTTTTTTCTTTCTCCATATACCCATTCCCCTTTATAATTTTTGTTCAAATTCATATTACCATAAACTTAGTTTTTTTACAATATGTTTACATTTTTAAAAATTTTCAAAAAATACTTGAATATTGTTGAATTTAATATTATAATGTTGCTAGCAAAAGATAAATAAGGGAGAGAATTTTAATGGAATTAACAAAAAATATATTCTTTAACACAGATAAATTAGTTGAAAATAGTAAAGTAAAAATATCATATTTAGGACAATTATATCAAGATGCTTCTCAAGAAGTATTTATTCATTATGGTTTTGGCAGCAATTGGGATAATGTTTCTGATGTAAAAATGGAAAAAACTGATTTAGGTTTTCAAGCAGAAATTCAATTATTAGAAGGAGATACTTTTGGATTCTGTTTTAAAAACGAAAATAATGTGTGGGATAACAATAATGGTCAAAATTACGTATTCCCTTTAGAAAAAGTTAAAAATGAATTAGTTGTTTTAGAAGATGAACCTGTATCATTGGGATCTGCTAAAAAATTAAGACGTTCTTATTTATGGAGTAAAAAAGTCCGTTTAGCAGTATACAAAATTATAACTTATTTACCAAAATTAATTTCAGGAAATTATAAAAGAAAATTAACAGATAATAATCAATAAATAAAAAAAGAGCAATTAAATATTGCTCTTTTTATGTTATAATCCACCCACCATTTATAGATATTACTTGGCCTGTTGTGTATGTATCTTCAATTAACCATTTTACACATTTAGCTATATCTGATGGTTCTCCAATTTTTTCTAAAGGTATTTCTTCTTCTAATTCTTCAATTTCTTCTTTATTAAATTTATCATTCATTTTCGTATTTATCATTCCTGGTGCAATTGAATTAACTCTAATGTTAGATGGTCCCAATTCTTTAGCTAGTGCTTTAGTCAAGCCATCTAAACCAGCTTTTGAAATAGAATATATTACTTCTAAAGATCCTCCTACAACACCCCATGCAGATGACATGTTTATAATACATCCTTTTTTATTATGTATCATATTAGGAATAACTTCTTGTGACATTGCAAACGCTGAATATAAATTTGTATTCATAATTTTTTGCCAATCTTCATCTGTTTCATCTGTAAATAATTTATATTCTGCTATTCCTGCATTATTTATTAATACATCTATTCTTCCATATTTTTTTAATGCATATTGAGCCAATCTTTTTGCATCTTCTCTTTTAGATACATCGGCTTGTACAATATCAATTTCTATATTTTTTTTATTTAATTCTTCTTTTAAATTATTAGCAGCTTCTTCAGATTTATTATAGTTTGCAATTACTTTTTCGCCCTCTTCTGCTAGTTCCTTTGCAATTTCACGTCCAATTCCTCGTGATGCTCCTGTAATTATTATTACTTTATTCATTTTTTCTCCTTATAAAACTTTTATAAAAAAAGCCATTAATTAAGAGATTTCTCAAAACTAATGACCTTCTATGGAGCCACTTCCCAGATTCGAACTGGGGACCCTCGCATTACAAGTGCGATGCTCTGGCCAACTGAGCTAAAGTGGCATTCATTTTATAAAAAATAATTGGTGACCCCGACGGGAATCGAACCCATGTCTCCGCCGTGAAAGGGCGATGTCTTAACCGCTTGACCACGGGGCCTAATATACAAGAAACTAAATAATGATTAGATTATTTAGTTTCTTAAAGTTTTGGTGAGCCATCCGCGACTCGAACGCGGGACAACTTGATTAAAAGTCAAGTGCTCTACCACCTGAGCTAATGGCCCAAATGCTTTTGCATTTAAATTTATATGTCTTGCATCACAATGCTTTTATATATTACATCATTTTTTCACAAATGTCAATACATTTGTGAAAAAATTTTAAATTTTTTGTAATATTTTATATTTTATTGTTTTTCATTAAGCATTTTTACAACTTCATCAGCATCTATACCATGTACAGCACAAGCTTCTTCGATTGTTTCCATTTGAGAAGCAGGGCATCCTATACAATGCATACCAATACTTAATAAAATTCCTATTTTATCTGGTGCAATTTCTAATAATTCACCAATTCTCATATCCTTAGTTATTTCCATTGGTCATCCTCCCTATCTATTTTTATATCTTAGTATATTTTTTTACATTTGTTTTAGCATTTTTAAATGTCATAAATAAATTTTATCATATTTTTCCAAAAAAGTATAGACAAACTTTAAAAATTGTTGTATTATATGAAAAATTGTAAGGCGGTGAGACTTATTTCAATTTTAATCAATTTTTATTTCATTACATTTATTATTTATCTTTTTATCACTTTGTATTCATTGTATACCTTTTTTGATATTATTTTATTTCATAATAAACAAGGTTCAAAATTACAAATTAAAAAGAAATATTTTTAGAAAGGAGGTATTTTTATAACAAAAAGTATTTTGTTTTCTATAGTATTTACTATTATATTTAGTATTATACTTTTTCATGTTTTTAAGCCAATCTATACAGCAAATGAACTTATAATTTCTTATGGAATTCATCCTTTTGACATTTGCTCAAAAAATCCACAATTATGGAAATATATAAAAACAACATTTATTTTTACTTCAATATTTTCTAATTTTTTAATTGGTTATTTTATTTATAATAGATTTTTATTCAATTTATATTCATTATTAAAAAATTTAAAATCTAATACTAATTCAAAAAAGCAAAGTAATCTTACGGTTACAAACCACTCCAAAAATTTTCAAAAAAATTCTTTATCTTTAAAAATTGGTCAAGAATTATATTCTAACAAAATAATTTATATTCCAGAAAACGGATTGTATCAAAACTTTTTAATAACAGGTACTATAGGCTCTGGTAAAACATCTAGTGCTATGTATCCATTTACACGTCAATTGTTAAAATACAATTCTTCCAATCGTAACAATAAAATTGGTATGTTAATTTTAGATGTAAAAGGAAACTATTATAATCAAGTAAAAAAATATGCTAATGCTTATAATTTAGATAAAGATTTAATAGTTTTAGAATTAGGAACAAATATTTTTTACAATCCTTTACACAAACCTAATTTAAAAGCTCGTGTTTTAGCTAATAGATTAAAAACAATTCTGTTATTATTCTCAGAAAATAATTCTGAATCTTATTGGCTAGATAAAGCAGAGGAAGTATTAAGCGAATGTATTAAACTATGTAGATTATATAATCATGGGTACGTTACATTTGTTGAATTACATAAACTTATTACTCAGCCTAATTATTATCTAGAAAAAATTAAGGTTTTAAGAGATTTATTTATTTCAAGTAAATTTAATTATAATCAAATTTATGAACTGAATGCTAGTTTAGATTTTTTCGAGAAAGAATTTCAAAATTTAGATGATAGAACTAAAGGAATTATAATTTCAGAAATTACTAGGATTACAAATACTTTTGTTTCAGATTACGATGTTATGAATACTTTCTGTGCTCCTAAAGAAAAACTCACTTTTTCAGGATTTGAAGAAGTTCTTAATAAGGGAAAAATTGTAGTTTTAAATATGAATATTTTTGAATATAATGCCCTTTCAAAAATTATTGCTACTTATTTAAAACTCGATTTTCAAACAGAAGTAATGTATCGTTTATCTAAAAATATAGTAAAAACTTCGGCTTTTATATGTGATGAATATGATAAATTTGCTAGCAAAACAGACTGTGAATTTTTTTCTCTAAGTAGAGAAGCTAAATGTATTAACATTGTCAGCACTCAAAGTTATTCATCTTTAAAAACAACATTAAAAGATGAAGCTACAGTTAAAGTTATTGTTCAAAATTTAATTAATAAAATATGGTTTCGAACTGATGATATATTTACAATTGAAGAAGCACAAAAACAACTAGGAAAAGAAGATAAAGAAAAAGTTTCTAAAAGTATTTCTGAAAGTGCTAAAGAAACTAACTTTAGTTATATTACTAATTGTTTACACTCTCAAAATTCAAATATTGCAGAAACATATAGCACATATTTGCAAAATGACTTTATTTTTGATTCTAAATTTTTCACACAAAATCTCGAAACCTTCACCGCCCTTACATTTTTGTCTAATGGAAATACAATTTTCCCACCAGGAAAATTAAAAATGTTTCCTCATTTTAAATAGTTTATGAGTTTTCTTAAAACTTAAATTTACACAGGAAATGGATATTAAAATGAAAAAATTATTTTTTTATAGTACTTTTATTAGCCTATTTTTAATTATTCTTTTATTTTCTATTAATAGTACCTGTTTTGCTTGGGGTGATCCAGAAATCGTTGGAAAAATAAATTCAGCTTTTGAAAGCATTGAAAAATGGATTCTTAAAATTTCAACTCCAGCAGCTGCAGTTGCTGTTGGTAGTGGTATTTTTATGAGAAAATTTAGTTTTGGTGACGAAGAGAAAATAAGAATGGGTAAAAAAATTATAAAGGGTTCTTTATTCTCATATGCTTTTATTTTAGCAATAGATTTAATTCTTTCTGCTATAAAATCTTTAATTTCTTAAGGAGGTATTTTTGGATAATAATATTACAAAAGCAATTATTGACACAATAAATAATATTTTTGAAACTTTATTTGCTTCTATTGACAATAATTTATATACTATTTTAGATAAAATAACTTTTATAAATTCTGATATTTTAACTGATAAAAATTTTGGAAATATTTTTGGAACATCTACATCTAATGGAGTTTTACTTATTGCAAACTCTTTATTATTAGGATTTATTTTATATTATAGTTTTAAATATTTAATGTCACATATTACATATCATAAAATTGATTCACCATTTAGTTTTATTATAAAACTTGTTGTTTTTGGTATTTGTATGAATTTTTCTTTTTTTATTTTACAAATAATTTTAGATTTAAATTCTAATATATCTTTAGCAATTAGAAGTCTTGGAGAAAATTTATTTAAAAAAGATATTTGTTTTGCAGAACTAATAAATACAATTAACACTTCTATGTCTATAGATACCAATTCATTAAATATTTTTTCAGTTGATGGTTTAATAAAAAGCACTTTAAGTTTATCTTTATTAAATTTAGTATTTTCTTATTCATTTAGATATATTATGGTAAAACTGTTTATTTTACTTGCACCTTTTGCCTTTTTATCGTTAAGTTTAGATAATACTAGTTGGTTTTTTAAATCATGGCTTAAAAATTTATTTTCTTTATTATTTATACAAATTATTGTATCTTTAGTTTTATTATTATTATTTTCTTTAGATTTTTCTTCATCTTATTTATTTAATAAACTTATTTATGTTGGAGGAATTTATAGTTTGATAAAAGCAAATTCATTTGTACGTGAATTTATAGGAGGTGTTTCCACAAATATTTCACAATCTGTGAAAAGTTTTACTCATTTTAAATAATATTAATTTTTTAGGAGGTTATTTTGAAATTTATTTTTCCACAAAATTATCAATTTAAAAATAAAATTTTAGGTGTTATTGATTATTCAACAGCTTTCGTGAATTTATTATGGTACATATTAGTTTTTATTTTAGTAAATTTAATCTTTAAATCAATAAATTTAAAAATAATGTTTTTTATTGCATTAAGTTTTCCGCTATTACTTTTTAGTTTTTCTGGATTTCATGGAGAAAATATTATCTGTGTTTTGAAATATTTATTTAAATTTATTTTTAAACAAAAGCTTTATTTTTATAGTAAAAATTACAAAAAATCCACTTGAAATTTATGTCTAAAAAAGTTATAATTTGAGATATATGTATTGGGGGAGATTTTAATGAAGTTAGAACAAAATGAAAAACCACTTTTATTTTCAGAAACAGCCATTTCAGATATATTTTTTTCAGAACATTTATCAGAATTACCTGGTGACTATGTAAAAATATATTTATATCTTGTTTTTTTATCAAAATATAATAAAGATATAAAATTAACTGATTTATCAAAAAAATTAAATATTCCTTTAAAATCAATTAATGATGGAATGAAGTTTTTAGAAGAACATGAACTTGTTATAAAAAAATCCAATGGCTATGTCATTGTTGATTTACAAGAAACTACTCTTCATAATTTATACTCACCTAATTTAAGTTTATCTAAGGAAAAAGTTGAACAAACAGCCAAAAATAAAGCCAGAACAAAAGCAATTGAACACATTAATAATACATATTTTCAAGGAATTATGGGACCATCATGGTATAATGATATTGATTTATGGTTTAGAAAGTATTCTTTTGACGAACAAGTTATGATTGCACTTTTTGATTATTGTTATAAAAGAAGTGCATTACATAGAAACTATGTACAAACAGTTGCTGAAGCCTGGGCTTCTAATAAAATTAAAACTTATAATGATTTGGATAATTATTATGAACAACAAGAATCTCTTAATAAGTTTAAAAAGTCCATTGCTAAAAAACTTGGAAAATATAATGGTCTTACACAATATGAAGAAGCATATATAGAAAATTGGGTTTTAAATTTTGGATATGATATGAGTATTATTGAAATTGCTTTAAAAAGAACAACTTTTAAGCAAAATCCAACTTTTGAATATATAAATAATATTATTACTGACTGGCATGAAAGACAATTAAAAACTCCTTCTGAAGTAAATGCCTTCTTAGAGCAAAGAAGAAAACAAGAAAAAAATACTAAAGAATTAAAAACAAAAGTTAATAAAGCAAATTATGAACAACGACATTATGATAATTTAGACTTTCTTTATGCGAATAATAGTAATAAGGAGGATTAAATGGCAGAAGAAATTTTAAAATCTTTACTTAAAGAATATGCTCAAAAGAAAATGAAAGCAGAACTTGACTTAGAAAAAAGAAAAGAAAATTTATATAATAAAATTCCTAGATTAAAAGAAATAGAAGACGATTTAAATAAATTTGCAATTTCAACTGCAAAAAATATTTTAAAAAACGGACCTTCTCCTTTGGAGCAAGAAGAGCTTAAAGAAAAGGCTAATAACTTAAAATTAGAAAAATCAAAAATTTTAAAAGAATTAAATTTACCAGAAAATTATTTAAAACCTTTTTATGAGTGTAACCTTTGTAATGATACAGGTTATGTTTCTAATGGTGGATATTCTAAAACAATGTGTAATTGTTTAAAACAAAAATTATTAAATTATTCTTTTAATAAATCAAATATGTCAAATTTAGATAAAGAAAATTTTTCTACATTTAATATTAATTTATTTTCAGATGAAGTAGATATTGCAAAATATCGTTTTAATATTTCACCAAGAACTAATATTTCTAATATTAAGAAAAAATGCATGGAATTTGTAGAAAATTTTGATAATCCAAATCAGAAAAATTTACTTTTTACAGGTAATACAGGTTTACGGTAAGACTTTTATGTCAAATTGTATTGCTAATGAATTACTAAAAAAAGGAAAAACTGTACTTTATCAAACATCTCCTGTATTACTTGAAAGCGTAATAGATTACAAGATGAGTAAAAATAAAGATACTACTGATAACATTTATAATTCAGTATTAAATTGTGATTTATTAATTATAGATGATCTTGGAACCGAAAGTTTAAATAGTATGAAATTAAGTGAACTTTTTACTATTATAAATACAAGAATTTTAAATTTAAATAATAAAATTACCAAAACTTTAATATCAACAAATTTAGATATTAATGATATTTTTAAAATATATGAAGAACGTATTGGATCACGTATTATTGGATATTATGATATTTATAGATTTTTTGGTGATGATTTACGTTTTAAAAGATTTAATAATTAATATATATTTTATAAAAAAAGAAACCTTATATGAAATTCATATTTAGGTTTCTTTTTTATATATTTTTTATTCTTTAATATCTGGTACTAAAGTTTCCATGCTTACAACTTTTCCACCATCATTTGTTCTCATTAATGTAACACCTTGAGTTGATCTTCCAAGAATACTAATATCTTTTACATTAATTCTTATAATAGTTCCTGAATCAGTAATAAGCATTACATCATCATCTTCAGTTGCAATTCTTACTCCAACTAATTTTCCGGTTTTTGGTGTAATTTTATATGTAATTACTCCTCTTCCGCCTCTTTTTTGAACTCTGTATTCATCAAGTTCTGTTCTTTTTCCAAATCCATTTTCAGTAATAGCTAATAATGTAGCTTTTCCTCCATTAATAACAGATTCCATACCAATTACTTCATCATCATCATCTAATCTAATTCCAATAACGCCTTGTGAAACTCTACCAATTGGACGTACATCTTTTTCATCAAATGTTATACATAATCCGTTTTTTGTTACTAATACAACATTATCTTCTCCATCTGTTAAACGAACACCAATTAATTCATCTTCATCTTTCAAAGTAATACCTTGTAATCCATTTTTTCTTGCTGTATTATATTCTGTTAATGCAGTTTTCTTAATTAATCCATTTTTAGTTGCCATTAACAAATATTTTCCTTCAGCAAAATTTTGGATTGGAATAACTGCAGATACTTTTTCTCCAGATTCAAGATTTAATAAATTGACAATAGCTGTTCCTTTAGCAGTTCTTCCTGCTTCTGGAATTTCATATCCTCTTAATCTATATAATTTTCCTTTATTAGTAAAGAATAAAATTGTGTCATGTGTTGATGCTGTAAATATTTGTTTTACAAAATCATTTTCACGTGTTGCAATTCCTGTAATTCCTTTTCCGCCTCTTCTTTGACTCTTATATGTATCTATAGGCATTCTCTTGATATATCCGAAATGAGTAAATGCAACAACACATTGTTCTTCTTTTATTAGATCTTCTTCATCTATTTCACCTTCTGCAGCAACAATTTTTGTCTTTCTGTCGTCTCCAAATTTTTCTTTAATTTCTAGTAATTCTTCTTTTATGATATCAAATACTAATTTTTCACTATTTAAAATAGCTCTTAAATGTTCAATTAATTCCATTAATTGTTTGTATTCTTCTTCTATTTTTTCACGTTGCAAACCTGATAAAGTTTTTAATCTCATATCTAATATTGCTTGTGCTTGAATATCAGAAAGTCCAAATCTTTTCATTAATCTTTCTTTAGCATCATCATATGAAGAACGAATTATTTGAATAACTTCATCAATATTATCTATTGCTATTCTTAAACCTTCTAATATATGTGCTCTTGCTAATGCTTTATCTAATTCGAATTTTGTTCTTCTTAGAATTACATCTTTTCTATGATCTATAAAACAATCTATACATTCTCTTAATGTTAAAATCTTAGGTTCTCCATTAACTAATGCAAGCATTATAATTCCAAATGTTGTTTGCATTTGAGTATGTTTAAACAATTGATTTAATACAACTTGTGGTCTAGCATCTCTTTTTAATTCTATTACAACTCTTACTCTATCTTTTCTATCAGATTCATCTCTACATTCTGAAATTCCTTCAATTTTCTTTTCTTTTGATAAGTCAGAAATTGTTTTAATTAGATTAGCTTTGTTTACTTGATATGGCAATGAAGAAACAATAATTCTTTGTCTATTTCCACTCATTTCTTCTATTTCAGTTTCTGCTCTTAAAGTTATTTTACCTCTACCAGTTGTATATGCCTTTTTAATTCCTTCTCTACCAAGAATTAATCCTTCTGTTGGGAAATCTGGACCTTTTATAACATCCATTAAATCTTCATTTGATACATTATCTTCATCAATTACTTTTATAATTCCATCAATAACTTCACTTAAGTTATGTGGAGGTATATTTGTTGCCATACCAACAGCTATACCAGATGAACCATTTATTAATAATGTTGGTATTCTTGTTGGTAATACAGTTGGCTCTTGTAATCTATCATCATAGTTTGGCATAAAATCAACTGTATTTTTTTCTATATCAGATAACATGTATGCAGAAATTTTTGCCATTCTTGCCTCTGTGTACCTCATGGCTGCTGCTCCATCACCATCAACAGAACCAAAATTTCCATGTCCATCAATTAACATATATCTCATTGAAAAGTCTTGAGCCATTCTTACCATTGCATCATAAACCGAACTATCTCCATGTGGATGATATCTACCTAAAACAGATCCAACAGTATTAGCACATTTTCTGTATGGTTTATCTGCTGTTATTCCATCTTCATGCATAGCATACAAAATTCTTCTATGTACAGGTTTTAAACCATCTCTTGCATCTGGAAGTGCACGTGAAACAATAACACTCATGGCATAATCAATATATGCTGTTTTCATTTCTTTTTCAATGTCTCTTTCAATTATTTTTCCGTCATTTCTATCTTGTCTTTCTTCCATTGTTTTCCCTCTTTTCCTACTTTTTTATACATCTGTATTATACTAAAATTAGCGAAAATATGCAAGCAAAATCGGCTAAAAACCTACGGATTTCTAAGACAATTTATCATTAAATTAACTCCATCTATAAATCCTAATTTATAAATTTCTTCATTATATTTATTTATTTTTATATTATAATTATCTTCAATATCATCAAAAATTTTTTTCATTTCATTAGGATTATTTGAATTACCAATAACGCTTTCCGTATTTATTATCTTTAGCTCATCTCTTATTTCTTTATTTGCTTTTTTTATTAAATTATCAATTACATCTGTTTGATTTTGATATATAAACTTTATTAATTCACTGTTTTTCCCCATAATTTTACCTCCTTTCCTTAGTATATAACATTTAACTTTTTTTATGTATATTCGTCTTTTTTTATTATAATTGTTTGTTTTTAGTGCTAAAAGTTTATATTTTATTTGTACCATTAGTATATTAGATTTTTATTTAATATATTATATAATGAACAAATAATAGTTGGAGGAAGAAAAAATGAAAGAAAAAATACCAAATAATTTACAAATAGGAGAGAGACTTAGAAAAATACGAGAAGATTTAAAAATGAGTAGAGAAACATTTTCAGAAATGATTGATATATCTGATGTTTTTTTAGGACAACTAGAAAGAGGTGAAAGATCTTTAAGTTTAAAAACTTTATGCAGAATAGTTTCATTTACCGGTACTTCAACAGATTACTTATTATTTGGAGAACCTCAAAATAATGATTTGATATCAAAGATAAATAAAATTTTATTAAAAAGCTCAAACACTATGTTAGAATATATATACCAAATATTAATTGCCTCTTTTTCTTTTTTTAAATCTAAAGAAAATGATATGTAAAAATCTTTAATATTAATATTAAAGATTTTTTATTTTTATATTAATTTTTCAGCTAATTCTAATTGTTCACTTGATATATTAAAGTTTTGTCCATTATTTTTTATCAAATTATGTATTATTCCTATTTGTTTAGCTTCATTTATTGTCTTTTCTATTGGTGCTATTTCATTTAATTTAATTTCTATTTTTTTATATTCTTTTTCCATACCTGAAAAATCCTTTCTTTCAAAATTTTCTTTCCAATTATTTATATATTTATCAATGTATTCAAAACTTTTGTACTGTTTTTTAAATGTTTTTTCTATATTACTTTCTACATTATTTAAAATAATATTTTTACCTTGCTTTATTGTATTAGCAATATTTTTATTAAGTAATCCAGCTTCTCTAGCTCCATTTACCACTGTATCCAAAAGTTTAGAAATGCCATCAATAATTCCTCCATTTTCTACTGCTGCTTGCATTTGGGAAACATTTTCAAACCTACCAGTAAATATTCCAATTGTACTCTTTCCTAAATTTATTGCATCTTCGATTGTTTTATTTATACCATCTTTTAATCCATATAAAATTAAATTATCTTTTATATTAATAACCTGCTCATCAATAAAATCAGGCAGAATACTTCTAATTCCAATGTCTATTGCTGCATTAATTGTTTTTCCTAAAGTTGTGTCTAAAAATTCCATTTGATTTTTTTCATTAGCTATATTATTATTTATTTCTATTTCATTATTTATTTCTATTTCATTATTTTTTTCTAAATTTTTTATTTCCATTATTATCACCTTTTCTTTTTATTTTTTATTAATATTAATATTTTTATTTTATATTTTAAAAATATATTTTTTAAATTCAATTTCTTTCTAAATCTATAATTTTGTCATTACAAATATTCATACTATATTTATGTTTCAATAAAATAAATTTAGTATAATTTCATTATTTATCAACTTATAATGATATATATTTTTTATTATATGTAAACTTATTCTTGAACTTTTACCATATTTTATATGTTTATCTATTACTTTTTCTATTCTTTTAACGCCTAGTAGTTTACCATTTAAAATCTCTATATTTTTTAGTATTGTTTTATCTATTTTTATATTTTATGTAATTTTCAATTTTAGTAACAATAAAATCAAATCCACATAATTTTTTTGATTTCAAAAATACTTTTTGTTTTTCTTATTATTTTTTAATCTTTTTATTTTTTAATCAATTTTATTAATTAAAAAATATTCTAAATAATAAATTTATTTCATTTCTATTTAATTATATTTTTCTATTATTTATATATTTAATTTTATTTTTAAAATATTTTTTTATAAAATTTATTTTTTTATAAATATTTTAATAATATTATTTTTATATTTAATAATTATTTCTATTTTTTTATATATTTATTTTTTAAAATTATTTATTTATTTTTTAATAATAAATTTTATTTTATATTTTAGTTTGAATCAAATATGTATCTATATTTATAAATCTGAATTTATAAATATAGCATTATAATTTTTATTTTTATAAGTTAATTTTATTAAAATTTTTTGAGTTATTAAATTATAAGAATATAATTTTTGAATTATATGTAAACTTATTCTTAGCTTTTTTCTTTGTTTTATATTTTTGTCTATTATCTCTTCTCTTCTTTTAATGCCTAATAGATTATCGTTTATAATAACTATATTTTTTATAGTTTTTTTAGCTTGTCTATTTTCTTTTTATAAATTACATTGTTTTTAAGATTAATATACTAACAATCTAGTTCATTAATAATTGTTTTAAAAAAAATTATTTTTTATTTTTCTTTAATTATTCTATAATAATATAAAAATATTAAAATTTATTTTATTAATTGTTTTTAATAAAGTTTTTATATTATTAATTTTATATTTAATTTATTTCTTCTTTATTTATATATTTTAAAAAATTATTATTAATTTTATTTTTAATTTAATAATTTAAAATTATTTTTTTATTATTCTTTTTTATTATTCTTTTTTATTTTATATTTTTGTAAATTATTAAAAATATATTATTTATAAATTGACTTTTTTTATTTTAATATTTTCTTTATTAAATTTTTTTAAAATATATCTATTTTAAAATTTTTATTTATTTTTATAAATTTAGAATTTCCAAAAAATATTAATTAATTTTATATTTTAATTAATTAGATTTTTCTATAGTACCCTTACTTATTGAATAAAAAACAATACTTGTTATATATTATATGTAAACTATTTTTTACCCTTAGTTATGATTTGAATTTTTTACATCCATTTTTTCTATTCTTTTAACGCCTAGTAATTTATCATTCAAAATTGCAATATTTATATAAGTATCTTTAGTATATTTATTTATTTTTTTTAACCAACATAATTTCAAAGCTTATTTATAATCAAACCTATCTTAGTTAAAATTTTGCCTTTTTTATATGTTTTATTTTTTATATTTTGCTTTTATATTTTAAATTTATTTAATTTAAAATATTCTAAATAATAAATTTATTTTATTTGTTATTTAATTTTATTTTTTCATTATTTATATATTTAATTTTATTTTTTAAAATATTTTTATAATAAAACTTATTTTTTATAAATATTTTAATAATATTATTTCTATATTTAATAATTATTTTTATTTTTTATTTAATATTTAAATTTTTTATACATTTATTTTTTTAAAATTATTTATTTTTTTATAATAAATTTTATTTTATATTTTAAAAATATATTTATTTAAAATTTTACTTTGAAGCAAATTTTTGTATCTATTTATATATCTAATTTTATAAATAGATCCTTACATTTTTTTATTTCTATTAGTTAATTTTATTAGAATCCTTTATATTATTAAATTATAAGAATATAAATTTTGAATTATATTTAAACTTATTTTTAGCTTTTTACTTAGTTTTATATATTTACTTATTATTTCTTCTATTATTTTAATGCCTAGCAACTCATTGTTTAAAACAACCACACTTTTTCCAAACTTTTTTAGCTGGGCCATTTTCTGTTTATAATTTACATTATTTTTTTAACTTAACAAACTAATAATCTAATTCATTTACAATTACTAAAAAATTTAGTTTTTATATTTCTATTATTTTTTTAAATTATCTAAAAATATTAACATAGATTTTTTATATTTTTAGATTTTGCCTTTATATTAATTTTTTTAATTTAAAATATTTTGAATTATAAATTTATTTTATCAATTATTTTTAATAAATTTTCAAATTTTTTTTATTTATTTAATTTATTTTTTTATCTATTTTTAAGTTTAAAAAAATTATTAAATATTTTATTATTTATAAAATTATTTTTTATTTAATAAATAAAAATAATTTCTATTTAATTTTTTATTTTAATATTTTTTCTATTTGATATTTTAAAAATATATTTATTTTGAAATTTTTATTTTGAATTAAATTTTTATTTAGATCTTTAAATTTAGAATTATAAAAAATAGTACTATATTTTATATTTCGATTAACTAAATTTTTTATAATACTATTACTTATTGAATTGAAATAATACTTGTTATGGATTATATGTAAACTTAATCTTGACTTTGAGTTTCGATTTATATATTTATTAGTCATTTCTTCTAATCTTTTAACGCCTAGCAATTCATCATTTAAAACAACTATACTTTTATCAGTTTTTTTTAGAATTTCCGACTTTATTTTGTAATTTGCATAGTTTCCAATATCAATTATAATAAAATCATATTTATTAACAATCTCTTCTAAAAATTGTTTTTTAACTTTTTCTTTCTTAATTTTAAAAAAATATTTTTCAAAATTATAAAAAAATATTAAATTATCATTTACTTGTATTTTTGATTTTTTTATTTCATATTTATTTAATTTATTTTTTATTAAAATTAAATATTCTTTTTCTATTTTTTTATTTAAATTAATTAATAATATTTTTTTATTTTTATTTATTAAATATATTAATATTAAATTTATTATTGTTGTTTTTCCACATTTTTTATTTCCGGAAATTGCTATTATTTTATTTTCTTTTTTATTTTTACTTGTTTTATTTATATAAATATTATTAACATTTAATTTTTTTAATTTTAATTCTTTTTCTGCATTTTGTTTTTCTAAAATAATTTTTATTTCTATTTTAGAATTTATTTTTCTTATTTTTGTTATTAGTTTTTCCATACTAATTATTCCTGGTAAATTTTCATCTATTAGTATTTCATCTATTTTTTTATCTTTTTCTAATATTTCCAAAATTGCTTCTCTATAATGTACATTAATTTTTATATCTTTATTTTCTTTTACTATTTTTTTATTATTAGTTGCTATTATTACTTTTTTCATTTTCTTCTTTTCCTTCCAATATTTCTTTTTCTAATTCTGAACTTTCTATTTTAGTTAATATGTGATCATCTCCAACAAACATTAAGCATTCTCCTCTTTTTAATGATTTTATTTCTATTTTTTCCTTTTCTGATAAATTTGCATACTCTGATAATATTTTTATATTTTCTTCTTCTAATGCAAAAAAAGTTTTTATACTTGAATTGTTTAAAATACTCTTTCCATAAGTTCCCCCATCTAAACTAAATATATCAGATATATCTTGAGTTATCGCTACACCACTACCTCCATATTTTCTTATTGTTTTAAATATTTTATAAATAAAACTTGCTACTTCTTTATTTGATGTTACTCCTATTAACCTCCAAATTTCATCTAAATATATTGCTTTTTTTTCATTTCTATTTTCTTTAATTTTATCCCAAAAAATATCTGTAAATAAGTACATTCCATATTTTAAATTTTCTTCACCTAAATCATAAATATCTGCAATTATTAATTCATTATTTAATTTTACATTTGTTATATTATTAAAAAATTTCATTGATCCTTTTACAAATGGAATTAATTTTATTTTAAATTTTTTTGTTTTTTTATCTTCTCCTAATAAATTATATAAATCTTCTAATGTTGGCATATCATTTGCTGATTTAAATTCCTTTTTTATTTTATTGTTTTTTCTTGTTTCTTTAAATAAACTTTTATCATCAAAATTAATATTTTTTAATTTATATGTATCTATAATTTTTTCTTCAATTATAGCTTTTTCTTCTTCGTTAAGTTCTCCAAAAATCAAATTAAAAAATCCAATTAATTTTCCTATTTTTGTCGCTAAATAACCACTTTCTCCTTCCTCTAAACTTTCTTTTCTTATATCTAAAATATTAATATATGTATTAGAATTTGGTCCAATTTTTATTTGAATACCATTTAACTTTTCACATAAATTATTATATTCTCTTTCCGGATCTATAATATATTGTTTTATTCCTAGTAATTTATATCTTAAAATTAATAATTTTGTATAAAATGATTTACCTGCTCCACTAGTTCCAAAAATACAAATATTTGCATTTTTATATTTTTTATTATTATACCTATCTATAAAAACCAGTGAATTATTATAAATATTAGTTCCTATAAAAATTCCATCTTGATCAAATATTGTTGATGATATAAATGGATATGTTGCTAACAAACCTGATGTTAATATATTTCTCTTGGCTGATTCTTTTATACTTTGATCATTTTTCATTAATGGTAAACATGATAAAAATATTTCCTCTTGTCTAAAATTAGCACGTCGTGTTTGCATTCCTTTACTTTGTGCAATTCCTTCTACCTTATTTAAATAATATTCTAATTTTTTTATGTCTTCTGCATATATATTTATATAAATATATAAATAATAAATGTCTTCATTATTTACCTGGATTTCTTTTCTTATAAATTTTGCATCATTATATGTAAAAGCTGCAATATCAATATCTTCCCTATTTTGATTACTTTCTTTTAATTCGACTCCAACATTTCCAATATGATAAGTTAAATCTTTTATAGTTTTATAAGAATCTTGTTTTTCATAAAAAATTGAAATATTCATATTTATATTTGTCTCAATTAATGTCTTTAAAATTATATCTGTTTGTTCTCGATAATAATTTACAACAATCAAACCTGCATAAAATAAATTATCAATCTCAATATATTTTGGATTTTGTAAATTAATATATGCTGGTGCAATTTTATCTTTTTCTTTTATACTCCCTTCAAAAAAGTTATTTTCTTTTTCTTTTAAATTAAATTTATTTTTTATTATTTCTTTTATTTTTTCTATTTTAATTCCTCCTATTTAATTATTTTTTTATTTAAATTTTTTCTGGTATTTAATAATGAACTAAATAAATTTTCTATGTCATTTAAATTTGATAATTCTGAAACTAAATTTCCTGAACGTAATAAACATTCTTTGATTTTGAAATATTTTTCTTTTAAATCATTTTTTAATATTTCTTCTGATTCTAATATATTTGTTTTTTTGTTTATATTATTTGAAATAATTATATAAAAATCTTTTGATGATGACTTCCTGTTTGAATTTATTTTTTGAATATAATCAATATAATTTTGTCCTATTTTTTCTAAATATTTATTTTCTTTTTTGAAAATATTTTTTTGAATATTTTTAATATGATGAGATAAATCTTCTTTACTACTTTGAATTAAAATTTGAATATTAAAATTACATGTTTTTAAAAATATTTTATAAGAATTTAAAATAGCTTCTTTTTCTAACTCGGATTTTAAATTATAATTAATTGGATTTATTTTTAAAATTTTAATTATTTTATTATTTTTTAATCTAATAATTCCATCATTATAAATTTCTTCTATTGGTAACCATTCTTGAACTGTTAAATTTTTTATTTCATACACCTCACTTTTCATTTTTTAAAATTCTACATTGTTTTATATTGTTTGTCAAGAAATTTTCATCGACAATTTTCGACAATTGAATTTTAAATTTTTTATTTTAAAAATTTTTTTATTTTTTGAATAATATTTTTATTTTAGTTCATAATATTATTGTAAGGTTGATAATGGTTGAGCGAAGAGTATTAATAGATTGTTTTTTAGTTTATTAATATTCGAGCAAAGATTTATTATAGTTTATTTTTATAGATTATAATAAGTCGGCGATAAGAATTTATTATTTGTTTGCAGGCTATATATTATGAATATTTATTTTTATTTATAAAATTTTATATGGTCAAATAATAGGTAATAAATTCGAGCTAAGATTATTCTTATATCTAATAGTGATTACTTCTAGTCCTTTTAGGATGACTGTAGTTATTCGTGGTGTATTAATTAGTCGAGCGAAGGATTAATATGTGTGGTATTAGGGGTTATTTATATAGCAATATATATTAGTTTCTAATATTAGATATATTAGTTTTAGTAGAGATTATTATTGGCTTTACTAAAAAAAAGTCAGGATATATTTTTTGTATCCTGACTTTTTTTATTAAATATCCAAATTTTGTACATATTTTGCATTTGCTTGAATAAACTCTCTTCTTGGTTCAACTTCATCACCCATTAATAAAGTAAAGATTTCATCTGCTTTTATAGCATCATCCATTGTTACTTTTATCAAAATTCTAGTTTCTGGATTCATTGTTGTATCCCAAAGTTGTTCTGGGTTCATTTCACCTAAACCTTTATATCTTTGAAGACCTAATTGATCTCTTTGAATTCCTTTTTCTTCTAATTCTTTATATGCTTTATCAAGATCTTCATCTGTATAACAATAAACATCTTCCATTCCTTTTTTAGATAATTTGTATAATGGTGGTTGAGCTAGATATACATTTCCATTTTCAATTAAAGGTCTCATATATCTAAAGAAAAATGTTAATAACAATGTTCTAATATGTGCTCCATCAACATCTGCATCTGCCATTATTATAACTTTTCCATATCTGATTTTAGTAATATCAAAATCAGCTCCAATTCCTGCTCCAACTGCTAAAATTACTGGATTTAATTTATCGTTTCCATATATTTTATCTGCTCTAGCTTTTTCAACATTTAACATTTTTCCCCAAAGTGGTAAAATTGCTTGGAATTTTCTATCTCTTCCTTGTTTTGCACTACCACCTGCAGAATCTCCCTCAACTATATAAACTTCACATTCATCGGGATTTTTACTACTACAATCTGCTAATTTTCCAGGCAAAGTAGATGTTTCTAATGAACTTTTCTTTCTTGCTAATTCCCTAGCTCTTCTAGCTGCTTCTCTTGCTCTTGATGCACTAATACATTTTTCCAAAATAGCTTTTGCAACATTTGGATTTTCTTCTAAGAATGTTGCTAACGCTTCATTTACCATACTTTGAACAACACCTGTTACTTCACTATTTCCTAATTTTGTTTTAGTTTGTCCTTCAAATTGTGGTTCTTTTACTTTTACTGACACAACTGCTGTAATTCCTTCTCTAATGTCTTCACCTTGTAAATTATTATCTTTTTCCTTTAAGATATTATGACTTCTTGCATAATCATTAAATACTTTTGTTAAAGCTCTCTTAAATCCTTCTAAATGAGTTCCTCCTTCAACAGTATTAATATTGTTAACAAATGTATAAATATTTTCTGAATAACTTGATGTATATTGAATTGCAATTTCAACTGGAACTTCACCAGCTTTTTCTATATATATTGGTGGTTTATATAAAACTTCTTTATTTTTATTTAAAAATTCTACAAAAGAAATTAAACCTCCATTATAACAAAACTCAGCTTTTTTAGGTGTTTCTTCTCTTTGATCTTCTAAAGTTATTTTTAAACCTTTTGTTAAAAATGCTATCTCTCTTAATCTTTTTTCTAATGTTTCATAATCATAATTTAAACTTTCAAAAATTGTATCATCAGCTAAAAATCTAACTTTTGTTCCTGTTTCATTTGTTTCTCCAATTTTAGTTAATTTTTCAGTTGTTTTACCTTTCTGAAATTTTAATTCATATATTCCGCCATCTCTTTTTATTCTAAGTTCAACCCATGTTGATAAAGCATTTACAACAGACGCACCTACACCGTGTAGACCTCCAGATACTTTGTATCCGCTATCTCCACCAAATTTTCCACCAGCATGTAATATTGTATAAACTGTTTCTGCTGTTGAAATTTTTGTTTTTGGATGTAATTCAACTGGTATTCCTCTTCCATTATCTGTTACACTTATAATATTTCCTTTTTCTATAACAACATTTATTTCTGTGCAATATCCAGCTAAAGCCTCATCAACACCATTATCTACAATTTCATAAACCATATGATGCAAACCTCTAACTGATGTACTACCAATATACATACCTGGTCTTTTTCTTACGGCTTCAAGACCTTCCAAGACTTGGATTTGCTCTGCACCATATTCATGTTTGAATTTTTCCATTTATACTCCTCCTCTAAAAACTTTTCCGTCTTTTACATTATATATTAAAATTTTATTATTTTCAATATCTATTTTATCAGTACATGTAATAATAACTTGTGTACTATCTATTTTTTCCAAAAAATGATTTCTTCTTTTTTTATCTAATTCTGACATAAAATCATCTAATAATAATATTGGCTTTTCTCCTATTTCGTCTTCTATAATATTAACTTCTGCCAATTTTAATGAAAGCATTGCTGTTCTGTATTGTCCTTGTGAACCATAAATACTTAATTCTTTATTATTTATATTTATTATAAAATCATCTCTATGAATTCCTTTAGTTGTATATGATTTTATAATATCTAATTTTCTTCTTTGTTTTAATAAATTTAAATAATTATTTTTATCTAAACATTCTGTTTTATATTCGATTTCAATATTTTCTTTATTATCTGTAATTTCTGAATGAATTTTTTTTATTTTTTCTTTAATTTTTTCTATGAATTCATTTCTATATTTACTAATAATAGTTGCATATTCAGCTAATTTTTCATCCCAAATATCTAATAAATCTTCTGATTTATTTTCTTCTTTTATTTGTTTTAAATAGTTATTTCTTTGTTCAATTGTTTTTACATATAAACTTAAGGTATGCATGTAATTTGGTTTTAATTGACTAATCATAATATCTAAAAATCGTCTTCTATTTTGAGGACCACCTTTTAATATATTAATATCATCTGGTGTAAACATTACAACATTTAAATTTCCTAATAATTCACTTAATTTTTTTATTTTTATTCCATTAACAAAAATTACTTTTTTATTACCTAATTGTATTTTTATTTTACCATCTCTATCTGATTTAAAATATTCTATTTCTAAAATAGCATTTTGCGAATCTAGTTTTATCATTTCTTTGTCTTGTTTTGCTCTAAATGATTTTCCCATGCTACATAAATAAATAGCTTCTATTATATTGGTTTTTCCTTGAGCATTTTCTCCATAAAAAACATTTATATTTTTTTCTAATTTTATTTCTTCATTATTATAGTTTCTAAAATTATTTATTTTTATTTTACTTATCCACATATTATTCTCCATCTGTGTAAAACTTTGTGTTTTCTTTTTTTTTCTAATTTATTCTAATTTATTCTTTTTTTTTCAATTTTTTTATAATTTATTAAATTAATCGTAAATATCAATTATTTTTTTATCATATAATTTAATTATTAAAAAAATAAATCGGCTTATTTTTGATTCTCGTGCGTCGTTTTTTTATATTTTTTCTTTTTTTTACTATTTTTTTCTAATTTATTCTTTTTTTTTCTAATTTTTTTGTATTTTTTACATTAATTTTTGTTATTTTTTATTAATTTTTATTATTTTTTATTGTTTTAAGTTATCCACAATTAAATTATCACTGCTTTTTTTAATTTTTATCTTTTTTTATCTTTTTTTTTCTAATTTATTCTTTTTTTTTCGATTTTTTTCATTATTATTATATTAATTATTTTTATTAAGTTATCCACATAGTTTTAACAAATTGTGGATAACTTTTAAAATTTAAAGGTAGAATTTCTTCTACCTTTTTTATTTTTTTATTATTCTTTTAATCGAATTGGTAAAATCATATATGTATAATCATTGTTTTCAACTGATCTAATTATACATGGTGATATACTACTTCCAAATTCAACATAAACTTCTTCATCATCAATTGCTTTTAAACAATCTAAGAAATATTTAGGATTAAATCCTGCTTCTAAATTTTTACCTTCTGTAGAAACATACATTTCTTCTTTAGCATCTCCAGTTTGGTTAGTACAAGATATTACAACTTTTCCAATATCAACTTGTACTTTTACAGGATATTTTTTCTCTTTTTCAATACTTGATGATGATATTAAACTAACTCTTTCGAAACTATTTTGTAAAATACTTTTATTTGCTCTAACTCTTGTTTCCCAATTACTTGGTATTACATTTTGATAATTTAAAAATTCTCCGTCTAAAATTCTAGTTACAACCTTACAGTTATCCATTTCAAATAAGGCTTGATTTTTTGCCACTCCTATTTTTACTGGTTCAAACGAATCTGATATAATTTTGTTTACTTCGTTTAAAGTTTTTCCGGGTATAACTGCTTTAAAGTTATTAGTTTGTTTATTTAAATAAATACTTCTTAACGCTAATCTGAATCCATCTACAGCAACTACATTTAATTTATTATTTTCGATTTCAAACAAGCAACCTGTAAAAATTGGTCTACTTTCTTCAGTGCTTACTGCAAAAATTGTTTTTCTAATCATATTTTTTAATACATTTTGATCAACTTCTATTGAATTTTCAATTTCTATTTTTGGTAATTCTGGAAATTCATCTGGATTCATTGTAGCTAATTTGTATAAAGAACCTTCACATTCTATTTCTAATAAATTTTTATCATTTACAGAAATATGTATTTCTGTATTTGGTAATTTTCTAATAATTTCACTAAACATTACTGCATTTACTACAGTACTTCCTTGTTCTTCTACTTCACATTCCATAACATATTCAATTCCAATTTCTAAATCATATGTTGTTAATTTAATTTCTTTATCATTAGTTTGTATTAATATACCTTCAAGTATAGGCATTGTTGTTTTTGAAGCTACTCCTTTAACTACGGAATTAATAGCTTTAAGTATAGTGTCTTTATAACAAACAAATTTCATTATGATCCTCCTTTATATATTTTATAATATAATATTAATATTTTTAGTAGTAGTAGTAATAGGTGCTGTGGAAACTGTGGATAACTATGTGGATATCTACAATCCCTAGCAAAATTCGTGTGGATAAGTCAGTGGATAACTTTTTTAATTATCCACACTTTCCAACTGCTATTGTGTAAAAGTGAGATATACACAGTTTATCAACAGGCTATCCACAGTTGCATGTGGATAACGAATGTAGCCTTTCCGTAAGAACAGAAAGAATTACATTTATTCAAACACTTATTTCCAAAACATAAATTTCAAAAAATTCTTGTAATTATTTTGTCTCTTGTTTTTTATCATTTACGATAATGTTTTTCTCACTAACCACAATTAACTTTGTGTTTGTTTTTTCTTTTATCTCT
>USGY01000010.1 GCA_900554365.1 uncultured Clostridium sp.
CCTTCGGGTTATGAGGACTGAAAGTTTTTTAAAAAAATCTCAGTATTTTCAATACTTTCCAGCCTCGTTTTTTGTTTGCACCCTTTATTTACCCTTTATCTTTTAAGCCATTTTTAAATCGTCTAAATAAGCCTCTAATCTATTCATTTGGGTTAATTTTACTTGTCCTAATATATGAACATATATGTCTGCTGTTGTACTATAACTTGCGTGTCCTAATATTTCTTGCAAAACTCTTAAATCTATTCCTGCTTCTATTGCTCTTGTTGCAAATGTGTGTCTCAACTCGTGAATACCTACTTTTCTAAAATTATGGCTTTCACAAATTTGCTGACAATGTTTTCTTAAATATTCAGAATTAATCGGATTATTGCTTTTTGTTTTAAATATAAAATCATCTTCTTTAAATCCTTCTCCTAGTTCTGCAAGTTCTTCACTTTCTTTTATTTTTTGTTCTTTATATTCTTTTAGTATCCTTACCACTTTATCTAACATTGGCACTACTCTATAACTGTTTTCTGTTTTTACATCTGTTATTTTTCTTTCTCTTTTTATCTTATTAAAATCATCATCATAAGTTGTAATTTTTTGCACTCCTCGTCTTACATATAAAGCTTTATTATCAAAATCAATATCTTTCCAAGTAAGTCCACTTAATTCTCCTGCTCTTAAGCCTGTATTTACTAATACAATATAAGCTATTCCCATTGTGTGTTCTTTCATAAATCCTTCAAAAACTTGTTGTTCTCCTTTTGTCATAATTTTTAATTCTTTTCTTCTCATTGTTGGCAACTTTAATTTTTTTGTAGGATTCATTATCATAAGTCTGCACATAATCGCATCATCAAAACACATTTTTAAAATACTTGTATAATGCCTTAATGATTTGGGAGATTTACCTTCTTTTTGTAATTCACTTATAAATTTTTGTAAATGATACAACTCAATTTTTTGTAACTGCATATTACCTAAATGCTCTATTATTGTCTTTGATTTTTCTACATATCCTTGAAATGTCCTTGGAGAAACATACGGTTTTTTATAAACTTTCATCCATTCTTTTATCCATTCTTCAAGAGTAATATTATTGTTATCAATAAAATAATTATCATCTTTCTGCCTTCTTAATTCTTGCATTTTTTGTATAACAATTCTTTGAGTTTTACCATATACAGAAATTTGTTTACTTTTTCCATTTACATTTACAGTAACCCTCCCTTCATAGCCATTTCCTCTTTTTCTTATTGTGCCTTCTCCTTTAATTCTTCTTGAAACTTTACTACTACTGTTTTTACTCATTATCTTCCTCCCATAAAAAAGGGATTTATAATAATGATAATTTAATATTGTTAATCATCATCTATTATAAATCCTTTATCTTTTTAAGACCAAACCTTAAACAATAATTCTTCCTGAATTTTTATTAAACCAGTCAATCATCATAGGCTTGTTTATCACGATTCTTCTTTCAAATTTTATGCAAGGAAAATCTTTTAGTTTTGTTAATTCTGTCATAAGTTGTTTACTAATACCCATTATTGCTGAAGCTTCTTTTACATTTATTCCTATTTTTTCTTCCATATAGCTGTTCCTCCTTTTGTTAGTATTTTTTCTGCTTTTTCTACTGCTTCTCTTGGAGAATACAACTTCATTACACACTCTATTTCTTCATATAATGTCTTTACATCCAAATCATTTGGTGCTACTCCTAAAGTATTTAATGCTATAACTGCATAAGATTTCGCTTGTTTTTTAGTTACTGTTTTTACATTATTTAATTTCATTTTTATCAGATCCTTTCACTTATAAACTTTTGATTAGTTACAAGTGAATTGGTATCTTCACATAGGTATTTCAACCTCTCCGTTCCCACCGAGCGACTCCTCAACCAATGTTAAGCCAAGTCGAAGTATCATTATCACACTAATATAGTTCTTCGCCTTATAAACTTACCATCGTTTACTTTTTCCCTCATTATAGTCGCTATTTATCTTAAATTAACTTTCGCCTTCTTGGAGCTACCTATACTAGTTAAAGTCTTGTAACTAATATTATTTAATTTTCAATGTGCATAGCAATTTTTCTTTGCTACACACATAGGCGAAATTTTTATTAAGAATCTGAAAAAATTTTAAATTTTTTTGAATTTTTTTATTTCAACAAATAATCTATCTATAATATAGTCTTTGCATTCTTGATTAAACTTGCCATTTATATAACATTGTTTATTTATATATTTTTCAAACATTAATATTATTTCAAATGTTGCTCTAGTATTTCCTTCTTTTGCTAACACTAATAAATCAAATAATTTTTTATCATCTACACTCATTATTCTTTCTCCTATCTATTTTTAAATTTCTTTCTTGCAATATAAATTGAAGAATATACATTATCTGGAGTCATATTTAATTTTCTTGCAATTTCTTTAGTTGTATAACCATCAATTAGTAAAAGAAGGATCTTTTTTTCTTTTTCAGATAAGCTATTAAATGCTTTTTCATTTCTTTTGTTTGAAAAATTAATTTTACCTATTTCGTTAAAATCAAAAAAAGTGCCTTCATCAAAACTTGATAAAGACACTATACTGTCAATAACATCACTAAGTGCTACTTCTATATATTTTTTAGCTTTTATTTTTCTTATATAATCAATTGCAGAATGTTTTATTACTTTTGTTATATATACTTTAAAAGCTCTTACAACTTCCTGTATTTCATTTTCTTCCATAAAAAATCCTCCATTCTAAGCACAATCACTCCATAGAACAGAGGTAAATTTTTTACCTTGTTTAAATATAAAATTATTAAACTATAAAATTAATTTCTGTAATAATATATACATTTTTTCCTCCTACAATTAGTCCATAAATAAAAAGTTATATGCTATCATTCGTTACTTCTTTAAAAATACCATTTGTAAAATATCTACCTCTAACTTATGGACTAATTGCCCTAACTATATTTTAAGTTCTTTTTAGCAATTTGCATTAAAAGTGTCGAAAAATGCTGTAAAAGTGCTGAAAAGTGCTGTTTTTTTGTCGAACATTGGTATTAATTGTCAAAAAGATTGATAGTTCACATAAAAAGTGATATAATAACACCCAGTTAGTTAACCTAGTTGGAAATTTTACAATACAGTAATCTTAATGGAGGTATCAAATTAAATGATTAAAGTAATGATTGCTGAAGATAATGTTTACATCAGCAAAAACTGTTTTAAATTTCTGACAAATGATGAAAATATTAAAGTTGTTTCTTGTACTTTAGATGGAGAAGAAACAATAAAAGATTATTTTGATTTAAAGCCTGATGTTTTATTATTAGACTTGAATATGCCTAAAATTAATGGTCTAGATGTAATTAATACTATTGGAAAATATGCTGAAGAAAAATCTAAGTGCAATATAATTGTAGTTTCAGGAAGTTCTGAATATTTGTATAAACTTTATAATACTGCACAAGTGTATAGAGTTATACATAAGCCTGTTGACTTAGATTATGTTTTAAAAACTATTAAAGAGATTCCTTTAAAAAATAAGGAAATTGAACAAAAAAAGTTGAAAGGATTACTGGCAGAATTAAGACTAAGTATATTTTCTACAAGAGTTCAACAACTGATTACTGCAATAAACTTAGCTTATGAAAAACCTTTTTTATTGAATAATATAAAAGATTTATATGTTGAAGTAGCAAAAATTTATAATGTGAGCCCTAAAACAATAAAATGGAGCATAAGGACTTCAATAGATACTCTTAATCGTTCTGTGTCTATTGATACCCTTTGCTCCGTTTTTTCTTTGAAATTTAGACCTGAAACTGTTACTCCAAAATATTTTATTACTTTGATTGTGGAATATTTTAGGCAAGATTAAAGAGCAGAATTTTTAAATCTGCTCTTTAAAAAATTAACATTTTTCTAGTTGATCTGCTGAATATGAGTCTATATATCTTCCATCATCAAGTGATACCATATATAAACTATCATTTATATCAATTATATATCCTTCTTGACCTCTGTATTTAACTCTGACTTTATCTCCTACTTTATATTCATAATCATTTTTCTTTGAACTAAAAAATCCCATAATTTTACTCCTTATACAACTTTTAACTATTTATTCCTAAATTTTTCTATTACTAATTATACTCATTATATTATTAAACTTTATTATATAGATTATATATTGGAAATTTAATAAAATTATCTCTATCCTCTTGTGATAACTTATTGAAATAATATTTAAAATCCTTGTCATTATCAAGTAATATTGAAATTCCACACTTAAGCATATAATCATCTATTTTCTCTACTTCTTCTTTTAATTCGTATATTTCTTTATTCTCTAAATTTTCAAAATTTCTTTTTCTTTTTATTATTTGAAAATAGTTTATTTTATATATAAATATCGTATTTGGATCTTCATACTTTTCTTTTAACAATTTTTCACATAGGAACTGTGATAATTCAAGCAAATCTTTTCGCTTCTTATTTTTATCATAAGTAAGTAATAAGTACAAAATAAATTCATTAATATATGGACTTAATTCCTTATAACGTTTAACTTTTTCAAAAGATTTCTTCACGATTTCCGAATTCCAATTAGCATATTCAAATAATCCAATTTCATCTCCCATAATTTCTTTATCTATTAAAAGTAAATATGGACTAATTTCATCTTCTTTAGTAGGTTGCTTGTCCGACTGAGTTCTTGAAATCAAAACTATATTCGATAAATCTTCAAAGAAACTATAATATTTATTCTTTTCTACGTCTATCCATAGCAAAATTATAGTTTTGCCTATTTTCACTCTGCAAATGCCAGTTTGATTAATAAAAGTTTTTTCAGGTTTTATATTTTTTTCAAATATATTAGTTAAAATATGCAAATTATGCCAATCTTCTTTGCTTAATTTATCTAAATTTTCACTAAAATTAATTCCAAATTTCTCAAACATATTTCTAATTGATTTTAATTCTCCTAATTCTTTTTTATATTCAGATAAATTTATTTTATTATCTCTTGGTATATGTATAGTAGCCCCATTAATTGTTATTTTTTGCTTTTCTTGCATATCTATAAATAATTCTAAGGCTTTTATTTTATCATTTAAATTATTAGAAAAATCAAATTTAATTTTATTATTTTGAAAATTTAATGTAATTCTATTTCCTATAATAATTGACTCTCCATCTTTCTGTCTTTGTAAAATATAGTCCGTATAATATACCTTTTCGTCTATTGATATATTCTTATATTTTTTTTGATTTATATATATTGCAGTATCTTTATATTTTGGAATTACAAAGCTTTTATTATTTTCGTCAATTGCATAAGTATAAAGTTTATTCTCCAAAAGAGCTTTAAAAAACTCATCTTGATTTCTTCCTATATATTCAGTATTAATCTCCCTAATATTTTTTATTTCTTTTACATCTTTAATTTCAGCTTTAATTTGTCTTTTGGAATTTTTTATAAAATTTAAGCAAATATTTGTAATTGCATTTTTTGTCCTTTATTAATTTGATATATTTCAAAGCTAATTGACTTTTGATCTTCCTTTTTTTCTTTTAATATCGCATCTAAATCTACAGGCAATAAACTTCTATAGTATAGCTCATATTGCATATTGTCTGTATATAGACACACTAAAAGTAATGTTCCTTCTCCATCTCTTTGATAAGCTTGAAGTTTGTTAATCTCTAAAGAAAATGTTTTATTACCATTGGATATCTTTTTAACATTTTTTCCTTTTATTTGAACATATAACTTATCAGTCCAATTATTAATTTTTTTATTTATATTTTTATATATAAAAATCTGTCCATCCCATAATGGCGTTTTATCATTTTCGCTAAAAAACGGTTTTAAAGTATTATTATTTTCTATTATTTCACTTTCAAATTTATTTTTTGCAATTAACTCTGAATCTTCTGATGTATAATTACCTATTTTTATTACCTCCAGTTTTACATTGATTTAACTAATATTTATTTTAAATTATAAGATTTCATGTGTTATAATTATCATTCGTTATACATTATCTTTAATATCGTTAAATTCCTCTAAATCATCTTCTGTCATAATTAAATTATTATCAAATTTCTTGAAATTTTCCACTTGTTTCATAATTTCATCATAAGCTTCTTTAGTTGGCTCAGGTGGATATCCATTTTTATTTAGTAATACTCTAACATCAAATTGTAATTCATCTTTGACATCCTGCCTATTAGTCCAATCAGTATATTTAGATTTATTAGATACTAACTTTTTTATTTCTTTTGCTAGATATATATATTGATCTTCAGTTAATTTTTCAAAAAAATGATGTTTTTTTGCCACTTCAACTAAAATATCATAAAAAGCCTTTTCGTCAAATGTAATATTCATTTCTTTAAATGACTCTTCTTCCTGCTTCAATTCCCTATAGATTTTCTCAACTTCTTGGCTTAAATTATTTACAAAGTCATCAATAATAATTTCGTTTTGATCTATTTCATTTCTTGTATTATATTTTTCAATAACTTGTTTTAATTTTTTTGAAAATACAGAAGCTTTTAAAAGATTTGTTTTTGAATAATTGCTAATCGCTTTCTTTAATAACTTTATCAAAGCTTGATACTTAGTATTAGGATATTTTATTTGTTTTAATTTTTCTAAAAATTCTTCTCCAAATATGTTTTCTACATTGTCTTTATCAGAATTTTCAAAATTAAATTCTTTACCACTATAAACCGAGCTAATTGCTCTATTTACAAGACTTTTAATCTTTTGATTCATTAATGTTGCATCAGGTGTATCTCCCTTTGTCATTTTATATATAACAGAACGTATGCAAATATAATAATTTAATCTAGAGATCTCTTCTTCTGAAATAGCAGAATGTCCAACACAAATATTGTATGCTTTTTTCGCTCTTAAAGTATATCCCATAAAATTGCTTTCTCTAATTTTTGTTTTCATAACAAATTCAACACCTTTTTGTATTATATCTAATCTTTGTAATGGTGTTATATCCTTATCAAAAAATGATGAGTAATCTAAGTCATTCATTAATTCGTCAGTTTTTGATAGGAAATCTTTAAATATAGTAAGTGATGACTCAATACCATTTATTGGTCGTAAATCACCATTATATAATTTCATAGCATTTAAAATAGAATTTTCAAGCCCAATATAATCAACAATCAAACCTTCTGTTTTGCCTTCAAAAACCCTATTAACTCTTGAGATTGTTTGTATTAAATTATGTGTTTCTAATGGTTTATCAATATACATTGTATCTAATGAAGGCACATCAAATCCTGTAACCCACATATCAACAACTATTGCAATTTTAAAATTTGACTTAATATCTTTAAATATTTTAGCATATTTCTTTCTATCTTGACTTGTTCCAATCAACTCCTTCATTTCTTTTGTATCGTTTTGTCCATTCGTACAAATAAGTTTTACTTTTTCACATTCAATAGACTCTCTATCTTCTTGTCCTTCATATTCTGGTGCAACTTTTCTTTTTATAAACCACTCAGGCTTAAGTTCTTTTATTCTCTTATAAACCTCATACCCTATTTCTCTATCATAACAAACAAGCATTGCTTTCTGATTTACTGTAGAATTTTCTTCACATCTTTTTTCATAATGCCATATAAAATGCTTAACAACAATATCTAATCTATTGGGAGCACCGATTATTGTCTTTATTTTGCTCATCTCTCGTTTTGACTCTTCTATTTGATATTCATTTGTTCCTTCTTTTTGTTGTAATTCATAAAATTTATCACACGCTTCTGCAAGTTTTTCATCTAGTTGTACCTCTCTAGGTCCTGGCAATCTTTCTATTCTAACTGTTGATCCATCCTCTACAGACTGTTTCATTGTATATTTACATACCACATCACCAAAAACAGAAAGTGTTGCATCAATAGGTGTTCCAGTAAATCCAACATATACTGCATTTGGGAAAGAATCTCTTAAATATTTAGCAAAACCATATGTTTTCTTTGTTCCGTTTTGTGTCATTACATATTTAGGCTTCATATTTGTTTGAGTTCTATGTGCTTCATCTGAAATACAAATAACATTCTTTCTGTCTGTTAATAAATCCACATCTTCAGAAAACTTTTGTATTGTGAGCAAATATATTCCTCCACTTTGCACATTATTTAATTTTTCTTTTAACATTTTTCTATTAGAAATATTAATTGAATTATCATCTATTAAATAATTCTTTGCATTTTCAAAATTATCTGATAATTGCTCATCTAAATCGTTTCTATCAGTCAAAAATATGATTGTAGGTTTATTTAATTCTAAGCAAGTTGTTAATCTCTTTGCCAAAAACAACATTATATATGATTTTCCACAACCTGTAGCTCCCCAATAAGTTCCACCTTTAGAATCACCATTTTTATAAGCACTTATTATACTATTAAACATCGCTTCAGTTCCAAAGTATTGATAATACTTTGGAATAACTAATGTATCATTATCTGTATTATCTGGAAAGTATAAATAATTTGTTATTATTTTTACAAAATTTTCTCTTTTATATAAGCCATTTATTAACTCTTTCATAGAGTTAATACCATCAAAATTAGAATATTCTATACCATCTGTTGAGTTCCATTTAAAATAGAATTTATAACTACTAAAAAGTGAGCCATATCTTGTATTTGCTCCATCACTAATTACATTAATAAAGTCGAATTTCATTAAATTAGGTATATCTTGTGCATATCTAATATGTGTTTGATCATATGCATCTTTAATAGTAGTTTTTTCATTTGCTAAGTTCTTGAGTTCAATAATAGAAACTGGTATTCCATTTATAAATAATACAATATCAGGTCTTCTATTATGATATTCTTCAAATTCATATTGATTTACAACAGTATAAATGTTTTGTTCAGGATCTTTATCAATAAAATTTATAAATAAATTTGTTCCATCTTTTCTTTTTAAAGTATATCCCTTAAACAAGTTTATATAAGTCTTTTTCATTGCTCGGTATAATGATTGATCTCTAGAACCTGTTAAATAGTTTATTAGTTCCATAATTTCAATCAAATCGATGTTTCCATACTTTTTATTCAAGTATTCTTTAAATTCATCTAGTAAAATAATGTCCTCTTTTTCTCTATGAATATCATATCCACACTTGTAGTTCCATCCACTATTTTCAAGTAATTCAAGAAAAGCTAATTCATAATCACTTTCATAATATTTAAAATTACTCATACTTTTCTCCTTCCTGGATTGCACCTTTTATCAAAATAGAACAAATATTATTATATTGTTGTTCAATCTTTTCTAGTATTTTTTTTCTTTGTATAAACTCATTATATATATTAGTAATATTTTTTTGTATCTCAATATTGGGTATGGGAATTTTTACTTCTTTCATCAAATTGATTTCAAAAGTATCCCTTACTGATCCAAAACTATAAAAAGATGTATAATGCTTAAATTCATCTCTCGAAAGCCAAAGCATTAAATACTCAGGTAGCAATTCTTCTTTCTCCTTTATTTTAAAAATTACATACATTGGAGATACTATGCAAGTTTCTCCTTTTCTCAAAGCTATCGAACCTATATTTATTCTTGCAGGGTTATAAACAAAATTATCATTTTCAACAATTTTATAATTTTTTATATCAATACCATTCATTTTTGCTCTTGTTGATATAAAATTATGAGTATTTTCCACTCCTTGCACTAATCTTATTGATAAATCATCATTTTTTCTATTAACTTCCTCAATATATTTTCCTATTTCTTCACTAGGGTATTTTCTTCTTAACCCTTCTATATATGCATCACAAACTAATTTCAAATCATCTAATCTGCTTTGGTAAATCTTTAAGTTGTTTTGTATAGATCTGTATATAGCAACATATTTATCTTGAATGTCTATACTAGGTAATGAGATTTCTATATCACAAAAATCATTCCAATCAAAAGTTTCTCTAGCAGATCCCCATGAGTTAAATCTAGCAAATCTATCAAATTCAGGTCTTTTAAAATACATAAACAAAAAATATGGATTAATTATTCTTTCATCTTTTATTTTAAATACAGGATTGATAGATGATATTACACAATTTTCCAAGTCATTATACACTATACTGATTTTATTCCCGTTCCTAGAAGTAACTAAGCAATATGCAAAATTTCCTTTATTTAGTATTTTGTATGATTTTAAATTTATATTAGACATATTTGCTTTTGTAGGTATCAATACTTTGTTTACTGATATTCCCATTACATTTTTATACTGATTATTAGAATTTCTTTCATCAATTTGTTCAATATAATCCCCTAACCTAATTGATTTCATATCCAATCCCCCTAAATGCTTTTTCTAATTCTACTTGAGACTGCTTTTCTTCTTTTAATAACTCCTTCATTTCTTTTTGGATTCTTGACATTTCTTTTTCATAATCAATATCTAAATCATGATCAATAAATTGTATATATTTTGAAGGTACTAATGTATAGTCTTTTTCTTCTATCTCTTTTAAATCTGCTGAATAACAAAATTCAGGAATATTTTTATACAGACTTTTCCATTCAGGAGATTGCCAATTAAACAAAGTAGATGTTATCTTTTCTTTATCTGAATCTGTCAAACAAACAAATCCATCATCATTATTACCTCCATCTCCTAATTGTCTAGCATCAATAAATAAAATCTGATTTTCTCTATTTCTTAATTTTATTTTTTTATCATTTCTTTTAATTACTTCTTCTTGCTTTTTATTATTTTTTACAATCCATAAAGTAACAGATATATCTGTTGCATAAAACATATTTCTAGGCAATACAATTATAGCCTCTATTTTATTATTCTTTATCAATTCTTTTCTTATTTTGTATTCAACTTCATGTTTTTCTCCTCCTGCATTTAAAGCTCCATTTGCTAACAGAAACGCTCCTGTTCCATTATATGACAATCTTGATAACATATGTAATATCCAAGCATAGTTTGCATTACTAACAGGAGGCACTTCATACCCACTCCATCTGCTATCATTTATTAGTTGTTCCTCAGTTCTCCAGTTTTTTAAATTAAATGGTGGATTAGCCAAAATATAGTCAGCTCTCATGTCTTTGTGCTTATCATTTGTAAAAGTAGAAGCATCAACATCTCCTAAATTGCAATTAAGCCCTCTGATTGCAAGGTTCATTCTTGCCAATCTATATGTATTAGGGTTAGATTCTTGACCAAATATTGTTATATCCTTTTTATTACCTTTATGTTTTTTTATAAATTCAGCAGATTGTACAAACATACCTCCAGAACCACAACATGGATCATATACAGAACCTGAATATGGTTGTATAATTGCCGTCATTAACTGAACTATACTAGCAGGAGTATAAAATTCTCCTTTTTCAGATTTAGCAGCAATACAAAATTTCTTTAGAAAATATTCATATACTCTTCCAATTACATCATCAGATTCTTCTTGTGAATATTGCATTTTATTTATCTCATCTATCAAGGAAGAAAATTTACTTGGTTCAATATGTAATTGTAAATAAAAACCTATTGGCAACGCTCCTTTTAAAGACTTGTTATTCTTTTCAATATTTTTAAAGGCATTATCTAGTATATTAAAAATATCATTGCTTTTAGAATTTTTTACAATATAACTCCATCTATCTTTTTCGTCTAAAAAGAATACATTATCTTTAGTATATGAGATTGGAACATCAACCATAAATTTTGTGTCTTCGTTACTTAACAATTTTTCCCTTTGGACATTAAACTTATCATCTGCAAATCTTAAAAATAATAAACCTAACACAACATTTACATAGTCTGTAGCACTAATACTACCTCTTAATTTATTACAAGCATTCCATAATCCTGCTTCCATTGAAGTATTTTTTTTAGCCATTAATTTTCCCTCTTTTCCTTTTTAATACAATTTAAGTAAAATATATAAAAATTCTATTATACTTTATATCATAAATCTACATTTTTCTCAATAATTTGCCAAAAAATTCAAAAATAAATACCAGTATTAACACTGGTATTAAAATTTATAATCTTCTGATATTTTATTTATTTTTTCTAGTAGGTTATTATATTCTTCTCTACTTACATCTTTTGGCAATAATTTTGATTGCTTTAATTCTTCTTCATCCATATCATCAACAAGATAATATGAAAGTAAATCCATATTCAAAATTTCAACTTCCTGTTCTGTATATATTTTGTTTTTTATTTTTATGTTAAGCTTATTTAATAAATTAATATCAGCTCTATTAAGATATTTTTTCATATCTACAATCTCATCTGTACTATACTTATCATACCAACTATCGAAGTCAAATGTATCTATATAAACTTTTCTATTAAATCTATCATATTCATTTTTTATTTTAAATATAATTTTCAATCCTGATTTTAATATTTCTCCATTTTCTATTAGAATTCTATTATTTATTACAGCTAAATTTATCATTAAACAAGTATGACGATAAGTTTCATAATCTAAAATATCATCAATTATATAATCTGTAATTTCAAAATTAAAATGCTCTTCTAATTTTTCTTTTAGCAATCTATATTCTTTTTTTCGTACCTCAATTCTTTTAATTTTTCCTTTCGCTTCATCTATTTCATCTGCTGTGTATTTAGTAAGTATATCTTCCATTTTTTGATTTCTCCTTTTGAATTTTCTTTTATGCATTAGCAAATAATATTTATAAATACTGGTATTTATAATTGTACCAAATTTTTATTGTAAAATCAATGGGTAGAAGGAGAAGGCGTATGAATAACTCTAGATCAAAAGAGGGCAAACTAAATGTAGTTGGCACTAAAATAAAATATTATCGAGAATTAAATAACTTATCTTATCAAAAATTGTCTGATAAATTGATGTTATTAGGAATAGATATTCATAAACAAGCTATTTATAACATTGAAAAAGGTATCAGAACAGTTGTAGATTATGAATTATGTGGATTCGCAAAATGTTTTAATATATCTGTTAATGACTTAACTGATGACTATTTTAAAACTCTAAAGTAATAATGCTAGAGATTATATAAAAGTAAACTCTAGCATTTTATTTTCTCTTTTCTCAAATTTCACAAAATTACTCTTTTCACTTAGCAAAATAACATTACCTTTTAAATATATCAAATTTCCCAATTTTGATATAAAAATAATATTATTTAGAATATAGCTTGTCAAAAGCTATTTTTTCTTGTTCTTCCATAAAGTTATCAATAACTTTCTTTCTGAATAAGATTCTCCTTCCCACTCTGAAATGAGGTAACTCTTTTTTTCTCACTAGCTGTCCCACTAACCAATAAGAAATTCCTAAATATTCAGCTACTTCTTCCATTGTCAAGGTAGTTCTTTCTACTTTTTGAAAACTCTCTAAATCAGCCATACTCTCACCTCCTATATAAAATTATATAGAAGCTTACCTACAAATCCAAACCTTTTACAATCAAATCTTAAAAATTCCTAATATTTTTAATGATTTATTTTCTTGTTACAGTAAACCAATTTCTAGGCACTATTGTATAACTTTTATTATATTCAATTATCTTATATTCTTTAATTTTTGTAATATAGTCTTTATTAAATATATTTAATTCATTAAAATCTTTTTCTTGTATTTTACATATCTTTTTTTCAATTTTATCCATTAATTTATTTAAATCATAAATTATATAAGTTAATTCCATTGAATTTAAAGTAACTAAATCTGTCTTACAATAAAACCCCATAGCACTAAAGGAACTATGTCCTGTAGAAAATGCACCGTTTACATTATGAGGTTCATGTTCATATTTATTTCTAATTTTCCTTATTTTTATAAAAGTAGCTGTATTCTCTTGCAGAATTTTATTTAAATCTTTCATTATAAAATCAATATTCTTTCTTAACAAACATACTCCATCACTTTCAATTAAACTCAATTTTTCATTTTCTTTATTTTGTTTAAACGGAACAAATCTTAATAAATCTACACTAAGATAAAAAAATTGTTCTTCAATTTCTTCGTGATCTGTTGTTTTTAAAAGTATTTTAAATTGTTTATTAATTTTATCTAATATTCTATAATATATGTATATATCATTTATCCAATCATATTTGTCGTTCATTTAATACCTTCTTCTATTTTTTTATACATATATCACATTTTCATTTTTTTCTCAATAACGCAAAAAAATAGAGGTACAGAATATCAAATATTCCATACCTCAAAATTTAGTAAACAAAATAATAATTCTATATAAATATACGAATTCAAAATTATTATTTTCTAAATTATATAATTTTCTATTCAAAAGTCAATACTAACAGCCTGTTCTAGGTAATTTTTGTGTTGTTTCTATTTCTTTGAAATAAGTAACAGTGGTCCATTCATCAGTATCTTCAACATATTTATCTTCATAGTTTCCAAATACTTTAGTATAATTTGTAAATTTAAATCCATTTTCTAAATTGTCTAGCATATCGCAATATAGAATAGGAGCTTCAACCTCTGAAAATCCTACTTTTACAGTTCCAAATCTAAATTGATATTCAGTAATATATTCATCATCTTCTAGATCTGCATCTTTAAAACTTATTTCATTATTTACTTGTGTACTTAGACCATCTACTAGCATTTTATAATCATTTTTATTTGTTTTGTACCAAATAGAATATTCTAAATCTTCATTCCATGTACCTGTATAGATTCTATCAGCTCTTAATGCTTGTGTTGGTAATGTGTCTTGCCAAGTAAAATTGTCTAATGAAACATTTGAATCATTTTTTATATTTTTAAAATTATAGTAAATACTGTCTTTTGATTGAGTTTCTACAAATCCTTTTTTCTCAACTTCAACCTCAATATCTACACTATCATCTTCAACATTTACATCAACAATTTCTTTATGTTCTTTTATTTCAGCCTCAAATATATCTGAGTTTATTAAGTAATATGGTGATCCTGAATCTACTTCTTTTAAATAGTATTTTCCTTTTACAAGTAATTTAGAAATAGCTTTGCCCTCGCTATCAGTTGTTAAAGTATCAACTAATTCATCATTTGAATTATAAACTTCAAATACTGCTCCTTCAAGTGGAGTACCCTTTTTATCTCCTGTTAATTCGTTATCATCACTACTTACTTTTGTTACTTCAATCTGTCCTTTAATTTTTTCATTTTCAAATACAACATCTTTTATTTGATTTTCTTCAAGCTTGATAGTGTGAACTTCATCATCTAAAACATAAGTATCTAGTGTTTCAACTTCTTGTATTTTTAGTTCTGAAAAATCTCTTATAGGATAACTAGATGTTTCAGCCTCTCCATTCTCATCTGTTATTAATTCTTCTAAAACATTTCCGTCTTTATCCATAACTTTAAATTTGACATTTTCAAGTTTTACTTCGTTATCTTCTTCGTCAACTTTTATTATTTTTATAGAGCCTTTTTTTAGCTCATTTTCAATTTGTAGTTCTTTTGTTAAGTTCCACTCAACTTCAACTTCAGTATCTTCAGCGAGATTATACCATTTGTTTGTTTCCTTTTCAATTAATGAGTAGTCGCCAATTCTTAAATCTTTTATTTCTAATTCTCCATTTACATCTGTATGATATGTTCCAATTACTTTATTAAATTCGTGTGAGAATAAGTCAAATTCTACATTTCCAAGCACTACTCTGTTGTTATCTTTATCTACTTTGTAAACTTTTATATTGCCTTTTTTATGCTCATTCTCAACATTAACTTTAGATGTTTTATTATATTCAACAGGTACATCAAATTCCATATCATTTAAAATATATTTTGGATTTGTTTCCACCTCAACTAATTTATAGTTTCCTTGATATAATTTATCAAATGTAGCAACTCCTTGTTCATTAGTTGTAGCTGTTCCTACTATTGTTCCATCTTCTCTTTTTAATGAGAACTTAACTCCTGCAATAGGTTGTGAAGTTTCGTCATCTGTTTTATTTACTACTACTTTTCCTGTATTTGTTTTTATATTTAATGTAGCTCTACCAACACCATCTCCAAATGGATCATAAACAAGTGCATAGTTTTGAGTACCTTCTACTCTTGTTTGTCCATAAAATACTGGATAAGTTTTTACTTTTCCTTGAATGTTGATTATTGCGTTTGAAATATCTTGTCCCATTTGTGATTTAGGAATTTTTACATACATACTTTCATTTCCATTAAATGAATTTGTTTGAGTGCCATTTGAATTAGTAATTATAGTTCCTTCAGGTAAGTTTGCAGTAGCAGTAACTGTATAACTTGCCATATCTACTGTACTTGAAACATTTATTTTTTGAGTATAGTAATTTCCATCTTCATATAAATTTCCTGAAGTAGATAATATTATATTTGGATCTGAAGGTACTTGAGTTCCATTTCTTCCTTCATTAACCATATTTACTATTGCTCTTTTTATAGCATCTCCTCTAGCATCAGCTCCTTGATCTGCCCCTCTAAATCTAGTATTAGGATCATAATCATATAAAATACTATACACAGCCATTTTAGTAGCTTGAAAAGCCTCCATATCGTTAGCTACTCCAAGCTCACTTGCTGATTTGTAAGGGAATCCATTTATAATAGTTCTCCATACTCTAACATCTCCTAAGACTTCTGTAAGAGTTGCATTCACATCAACAGTATAATCAGGTAATTCTCCTACACCAGGATATTCACTATTAATACAGTAAGCAGGGTATTCCTTGCCACCTTCTGTATAAGTAGTATAGGTAGTTGTAACATAAGACCAATGATCTCCATTCCAATATTGTAGATGATATTCAACATCTCCTTTATTTTGTATATTTGCAGAACTTATTTCTGTTGCAAACACACTAGGACTTAATGCTGAAAAAATTGTTAATACTAACATAAGTATTGCTAATATTCTTTTATTTTTTACTTTTATCATTTTACCAAATCCTTTCCATAATAAAAGACACTTAAAATTAAGTGCCTTTTAGTTATTTATTAAATTTCTAAACTTTCATCTATTTGTTCAGATTTTAATTTTTCAATTTCATTAATAAGTTCTTTAGTTTCTTGATATTCTTTATCATTCTCAAAGTTTCCATCACATTCTAAATCTTCTTTAATAGTTTTTAAGTGTGAAATAATATCATCAGGACTATTTTGTAATGTTCTAAGTGTTTCTTCTAGTAGATTTTTTCTTGCATCACTATCTATTTCAATATTTCCATAGTCATCAACAAGATCATACCAGTTATAATTAGCCTCATATTCTATTATTTTATTAGCCAATTTTTCTATATCTATAATAAACCTCCTTTCCTATATGATATAACATTGTGTGCATATAAATTGCTCATTATTATAATAATCTCTTGCATATATTTTAATTGTACCAAATTTATATTTAATTTTATCAATTACTCTTTGTTTAGTATATGTAAATTGAGAAGTCTCTTCAACAATAGAACTATCTATAACAATGTTATATCCATATAATTTCATATCTTCACTTTGATTACTATTTATAACATTTTTTATAGTGTTAATCATAGTATCATTAGTTTTATATTCTTCTCCAATAGTTACAGGCTTTTCTACTTTGACAACTTCTTGTTCCGTTTTTTCAGGTTGTACTTGTATGGATTCATCTTTTGTTTGTGCTGTATTGTTATTATCTTTTTTTATTTCTGTATTTTCCTGATTTACTTCAGCAATAGGTTGTTTATTATCAATAGTAACTTGTGGAGTAGAATTCTTATTGTTTTTTACTTCAGTTTCACTTTCAGCAACTGGAGTCCTTTTAGTAACTTCTTTTTGTGATTGAGTTATGCTATTATTTACCAGTTCTGATGTTGTTTGTTCATCTGAAGTTTGTAATTGATTTGTACTTTCCACATTTTTCACTATATTTTGTGGATTTATATTTTCTATAACATTTTCTGAATTTGTTTTTTGATAAGTTATGTATGTTGACAATATTGCAATTCCAAATATTAAAATAAAAGCTATAATTAAATATTTTTTCATAATTAGATCATCTCCTTATACTATAATTATAAATTATTTCAAGAAGCAATCCAAAACCTTTTTTAATATTTATTGCCCATAACTCATTCCTTCATAAGATTCTATTGCTTGAACGCAAAGTCTTTTATCTTTTTGTCCTGCAACACAGGTAATCAAAGTAATTCTATTGTCCTCAGTTTCTTGTAAATAAGACCAATCTTCTTCGCTAATTATTTCTTTGGTTGTTACAACATATCGTTTAGTCCCATAATTAGTTTGGTAAAAAATTTCACTTCCAATTTTTATTTTCTTCAGATTTTTAAAAAACTCCCCTTGACTACCTGAATTATGAGAAGCTAAACCTACATTTCCTTCATAAATAGAAGTAGAAGGGAAGTGTCCTATTGTTTCTGATAAGGTAGATAATTCAACACTTTCTCTAATAGGTGCATTATCAAGTAAAATGTCAGGTATAGTAAGAGTACCTATTTCATCATCATAATGAATAATATCTTGTTCTATATTTTCAAGAGGTGTATCATCTAAATCTGAATTATCTCCAATTTGTATGCTTTCAGCATCTTTGTTTGCTTTATATACAGGATATTTTACTGCAAAAAAAATAACCCCTATAAGAGTTATAATTGCAATTAATATTATTGCTATTAAAAATCTATTTTCCTTTTTCATAATGCCTCCTATAATCTAACTTCTATACTATATTTTTCACTATCTGTATTTACTAAAGTTTTTATCTTATTTTTACCTTTGCTAATAGTTATCATTTTACCTTGTAATTTATTTGTAAGTCTTTTTGAGAATTCTAATTTATATTTATTTGTTACTTCTGACATAGAATATTTTGTTAAGTTTATTGTATGATTATTTAATATAGTTTTGCCAACTTTTATATATTTACCATCTCTGTAATTATAAACCGTTACATTTTTAGAAAGAAAGAATAAAATAACTAAAATAATTACTGTTGATCCACTTGCTATTGGAATTATATTATTTTCTTTCTTTTCAACAACTTCAGGACTAACAGTAGGTATTTCTTCTTCAACTTTGTTATATTTTACTGTATATGTATATGGTATTAATATCTCCTTTGTTGCTGTTCCTGTATATTCTGCTGTAACACTATAAGTATTAGGATAATTTACTCTTTGTTTTCCTGCATAGTAACATTTTGCTGTATATAGATCTGCGACTTCATATTCGCCTATCATTTTAGTTGTTTCGACTTCCCACTCAACATTTAATAAGTCTAAGGTTAATCCATCTTTTTCTGTTTGTTTAGGTATAAAATCTAGGTCATTTCTTTCTAAACCAGTATAATTTATAGTTTCTTCTATTAAATCTTCTCTAAAGCCATTGTAGTTTGTTTTAATTTGTATGTTTTCTGTATTTAATTGATATTCTCCTATATAACCATCCTTTTCATAATGTATAGTTCTTCCTAATTGATCTATAATACTATTCCAGTTATTAGTATCACTTGTAATTTTCTTTGTTGTTGAAATATCAATGGTATCTGTTGTAGTTCCACCTTCAGAAGTATAACTATCAAATGTGTACTTTTCTCCAAAAACTTCAATATCTTTATCTAAAGTTTCAATAAAAGTGTCTTTTTCATCTTCTTGTACTAAATATGTTTTATAACAATTTAGTTTGTCATCAGTAATATCTGTATTTTCTTGTGTAACAGCTAAACAGTTTGTAGTTGTAAGCAAAGTACAAAAGCTGCATACTGCCAATACTTTTTTAAACCAATTCATTGTAAACCTCCTAAAATATATTTATTATTCCAAATTTATTAGCAAGATAGGTAGCTCCAATAGAGCAAAGTATTATAATGCCTAAATAGAATAATATATTAAATATTCTTGATAAAATATCAAATAAAAAAAGTAGTGTTTTTAGAACTGGATTCTGTTCATTAACAACTACTTGTTCATCGTGTTTTTCCTTTATTTTTTTCTTTTTTAAATAATCTTTATACAAATTTTTCTTCATTATCTACCTCTTTTCAGAAAACTAAATAAACCTTTCTTTTCAACTACTTCAAGCTTATTAGATTTTTCAGTAATATATTCTTTAAATATTTCGTGGTACATATCTGTATTTATATTGCTATTAAAGGTATCTGTTGTATATTCAGAAAAATATATATGTTTTATATATTGTTTTAAAATTCTTTTGAATTTAGCTTTTTCCTCATTACTAGAGAAATTAAAAATATAATTTATTTCAGGTATTTTTTCTAATAAACTTAATACTCTAAAAGTTTCATCGGTTTCCCAAGCCTTGGTACCTCCAACAATAATTTTTACTTCCTTAGATAAGAAATTGTCTAAAGTATTTTCGTTTAGTATTCCATAGTCATAAATATAGAAATCATATCCATATTGCATAGCATCAATTTTGTTGTCATTGCTATACAAATCTATTCCTTTATATGTATAAAATCCGTCTTTTTTTAGCACTCCTTCTAATGTTTCAATATTTTTAATTTCATCTTTATCAGTAGCACAAATATAACAAGCATTCATATTAAGGCTTTTTAAAAACATTGTAATCAGTATTGCTTGTGTAGTAACTCCTATATGTTTTTCAGTTCCTGCAACTGCTATATTAACAAATTGTTTTAGTTTTTTATATTCCTTTTTGATAATGACTTTATTCTTTTTTCCTTCATCAAGTTTTTGCCTAAATCTAACAGCATCCTTGTATTGACAGCCTTCATTACTTAAACAATTTCTGAATTGCTCCTTTTGTTCAAAATATGTACTAGCATTTACAAAGTTATATATTCCTTCATTAAACAATTTAGCAAGTAAACTGTTACCTTCTTGAAAACCTAAAGCAACTATTATTATTTTTATATTATACATACTTTTTATTGCTACAACCGCTTGTACTATTTCATTTTCTGTTTCTTTTGTAGAGGCAATATCTATTATAATTTGCTTATAATTATTTAAGTTTCTAAGTTCTTGAACTGCAAATTTTTTTAAACTATCTACTCCCGTTAATACTTGTGGATTTTCAAATCCATTTTCTTTACATACCTCATAAATTAATTTTTCATTATCTCTAGTAATTGCTAAGATCAACTTTATCAACTCCTTTCCATCAAAAAAAGACTATCATTTCTGATAATCTTCTAAAATTTCTTTTCAATACTTTTCACATTTTCTTTTAAACGCTCTATATTAATTGGTATTTTTAAATCAGCTAGTATATATAATCTAAACAATAAATCACATTTTAATAAAATATATCTACAAGTTTTTCCTTTAAATGAATCTTGAACTCTATCCAAATGATCAAAATAATTTCTATGTATTCCTAATTTTTCATAAATATTATACTTTTTCCTTTCTGTATTGTTCATTACAATTTTGCTATTTGAAGTTGAAAAATACATCCCTTCCAATATAGTATCTAATTTTGTATTTTTTAATTTTAGAATTTCTTTAGTATGAATTGACTTCATATACCCTTCCATACAATTTATTAATATTGCTAAAGAAACCTCATAAAATTGGTGATTTTCCATTAAGCTTTCATATAAATCCAAAATCAAGTGAGTAGATTCTCTTAGTTCTCTCCATTTACTATAAGCTTCCTTTAAATCTAAGCTGACATAGTCTATTATTACCTTATTAGTATGTAAATTTTTCTTCTTTATATCATATTTAGCATTTAAGTTTAAAATTCTTTTAATTTCATTATCGTTTACTGTATAATATAATTCTTTTATTTCAAAATAGCACCCACAAATAAAGCATATAAATTCAAAAAATTCTAAAAATTCTTTAGTTAATTTTTCTACACTAATATTATTTTTATACTCAATTTTTATTATTCCACATCTTGGTATAAAGTTTATAGTAATACTATAATGATATTTTCTATTTATAAACTCATTATTATTTTTTATAAACTCTTCTATATCAACCATATTATATTTTAAATAATTGATTTTAGCATATATACAATTTGACCTTTCTTTATCAAAGTCTTTACTCTGCATTCCAATAATTGCTGTATCAAATCGCAAAGTTACAATATTTTTATTTACTGCAAAATAGCAGTTATAGATGCTAACAATATCTGTATATGATAAGTCTATATGGCTTATCATATACACTTCAGACCAAAAATATTTCATTATATATTTGTGAAATTCATCATCAGCATCATCTAAATTAAACTCTATATATTTTTCATTAATATTTATATCTGCATCTTGTATTGTATATTTTTTTGAATTTATGTATATTTCCAACATTTAGCTCTCCTATTTTTAATTTTATGATATATTTTTTTAATTAATCTGTTTTCTATACTCTTTTAACATCTCATTCAATACTGTTCCAACACTTAATTTTCTTCTAACATCTTTCTCTTCTAATTTGTTATCAAATTCAATATGGTCAAATTTCTTTTCTTTTTCGCTCACCCTTTTTGTAAAAGTTTCTTTATTAGTATAAATATATTCTTCAAATAAATTTTTTTCTTCTACACTATCATATATAATAATAACTTTATAGAATTTTCTTCTAGCATATTGTTGCTCAAAGTTATTATCATCGTATAAGAAATTATGTAATAAATACAATTCACTTCCTTTAATAAAATATTTATAACCGTAATCAACATTCATACTATCAATAACCTTTAAAAAAGACCATTCAGGTACTGATGTAGTATATTGGCTACTATCTAAAAAAATACATTGGCATGAATACACTTCTGTTTCAAAATATTTAACTTTTACAATACCATATCTTGAATTATCATTTGTCATAACAAAGTTATAAAAAGGCTGTGAAAGATCTTCCTCTTCATCTATAATGTTTATTGTATATTCTGGATTATATATATTGAAATAAATTTCGCATCCTTTTTCTTCATTATATCTTTCTAGCCATTCTTCTTTATTCTCCAATTTAGAAAAAATCCTTTTTATCGGACTAGTTGTCAACAAGAATCTCTTTTTCCATAGATATTCCACATAATTTATATCAGCATTTTTATTCTTAGGAGTATTAGTATCTCCAACTCTCGTATATATATGATATGCTTCAACTTGATTATATCTTTCTGTTAAATAATATGGTGTATCAGTCGTATCCTTTATAATTAAAACATCAATTTGATGGTTAGATATTTCTATTGTTTTAATCTCTATTTGAGGTCTAATACCACTTTCAAATTTTTTGTCTTTTAAAAAATCAATAATTTGTTGTTGATTCTTTCTATTTTTATCATTTTCTACTCCAATAATATTATAAGTTTTATCTTCAATTCCAAATATTATATAAGAATCTCCTATATGTTTATTATTAGCCATACAGATAATATCATGCAATAAATCTGATTTAGGATCTTTTCTTTTACCTTCAGATTCATCTTCTTCCCAAGACTGTTTAAAATCATAAAAATCCGTTTCTCTTCTTGAATTAATGAATTCTAGTACCATTTCTTTTAATTCTAACATAACAACACCTCATATCGTGATAAGCAGTATTTCTTTAAAAATTTTTAAATTCTATAACATTTAATATATTTCAATTAATTATTTTGATAATCATATGATTCAATTAAAAATTTTGAAATTGTCATAGATGCATTTACTATTAGTAAAGCATGTCTTTTATCTGGCTTATATGTAATTGCATGTCTATCTCCCATTTTATTAGATATACTTGACATTCCTGCAATTATACTAATAAACCCATTTAGTATTTCATTTATTGAATTATTTGTATCTTTATTTGGATCCATATTTATTAATCTTCTCACTCTTTTATACAATCCTTCTATTTTACCATCATAATCTTGTCTTGCTCCTTTAATTTTTTCTTCAATAGATAATAAAATTTCTTCCACAAGACTTCTAGCATTTGTTATAGCTCCATCAAAATCTTCTTCATTTATTTTAATATTACATTTATTAATTTGCTGAATTATAAAGTCATTTGATAATTTTTCAATAGCATCTCCTATTTCTATTGTTTCTGTTAATATCTCTAATTTTTGAGCCAACTTAATTATTTTATCTGTATTAGCCTCAGCTAAAACTTTTTGCACATAAACTCTTTTACTATTCCACTCTTTATATTCATCTCCATACTTTATATTTAAACCTTTAAATATAATATCTATTTCTGTAAAGGTATATTTTTCTTGCATATCATAAGCGATAGATGTAATAATGCTCTCTTTTTTTATTGGATCATTCCATTTTTCAAACATTAATATATCATTAATTATTGGTTCTAAAAATTCTATTAGTCCTTCTGCGTTTCCTTGTACAGGTAAATAAGAGTTAATTTCAGTTATGTACTTTTGTAGGTTATTTTCCTCTAAATATATTATTAATAACTTAATCTTAGCTTCCAATTTTTTATCCATTAAATAACTATAATCACCATCATAACAATATTCATGATAATTATCTCGTATTTGTTCAAAAATATCCGTTATATCTTTCGCTACACTCTTTATATTCATTATATTGCACCTCTGTTTGATTATAGCAAATATTGCCTCATCTTTCAACAAACTAAACTTCATTACCCCAACAGTCCCATCCATCAACAGTCTGTCTTGCAAATAGTTCAATTCTAGGTAAATCCCCAACAAGTTCTATTATTTTTTCTCTAATTACATCAGGCTTTTTACTATGTTTTTCAATAGGCTCATATACTATTTGAGAAACTTTACTTGATTTTCTTTTAATTGTTCCTTTTGTACCTATTAAACACAATTCTGAATTTGCTCTAGTCCAATGTCCCATACCAAAGAAAAAAGTGTTGCTTTTCTTATTTCTTTTTATCCAATTAAAGCCACAAGTTTTATACTTAAATCCCCATTCTTTCATAGTTCTTAAACCTTCTAATAAGCAGGGGAATGTAACCCACAAAAAAAGAATACAATCACGATCTGAAATTTTTTTGATTGTATCCTTCATATTTACTATATCCTCTATATTCATTGTGGGGTAATGTTTTTCTGCTGTACCCATACCATCTCTCCAAGTTTTATACTTCCAAGGTGGATCTGCGTATATTATTTTGTATTTTTTATCAGTTGTATATATATCTGTTACCAATCTAAACCTCCTTTTCTCCATATAAATATTCTCTAGGATTTACAAAATCTCCATTTTGCGACATTCTTATTTCAAAGTGTAAATGTGAGCCTGTGCTATATCCGGGATTTGGATCTCTGTCAGGATCTCCTCCTTGAATTCCTATGATTGTGCCTTGTTCAACTTCTTGTCCTTCCACAACATCTATTCTTGCTAAATGAGCATAAAAAGTATAATATATAGTACCACTTTCCGTTGTATGTTTTATTTCAACACAATTTCCATAACCTTGTTGTACTCCTGCAAATACAATACTTCCTTTTTCAACACCTGTAATATTTGAGTGCCAAGCTCCTGCTAAATCAATTCCTGTATGAAAGCTTTGTTTTCCCGTAACAGGATGTACTCTAGATCCAAATTCACTTGTAACAGTTGCATTTTGAACAGGCATAGGAAAAGTCCCGTTATATTCAAGTTCTCCAATTTGAGGAGTAGTGGCATAGTTATCGTGCATTTCAACTAATGAATAATAAGAATCATCTGTTGCTTTTCCATCTTCTCCAAAGCCAAAAAAACTTTTAATCGTATCAATAGTAGATGTAATTGCAAAAATAGGAATTAAGATTATAAATACCATAATAACAATAGCAATAATAATCCCTATTATTAGTCTTTGCCTTTTTTCCTCATCTGTTATTTGACTAATTACTGCTTGTGCAATAAGTTTAAGTGTATGTGGATCTACTGCCATTAACGACCACCACCTTTACCAAAATACTCAAACTCAATAGGGAAGATATCAAACCTTACAAATATTCTGTTTGAGCCAATGATAAATAATGCTAGACCTCTTTTCTTTTTATATAAAAATTCTGCTTGTGCCTCACTTAGTTTAAATAATTCTGTTGATTCTTCCAAGTTTTGTCCATCTGTTCCCATTAAAATTTTATATGTTGCCATATCTAATATTGCTTGTCCATACATTTTTACAGAACTATCTAAGAAGTCAACAATAGAGTGAGAAATAATTACCAAACTTCCTTCATACTTTCTACACCTCTTAGCAACATTTCTTAGAAATATTAAGGTTTGTGGTACTTCAGGATCTATAAGTAAATAAGCTTCATCACATACAAGCATCGTTTTTTCTTCTTTATCTTTACTCATAATTTCCCAACAATAAGTTAAAATATTAAAATATTGAGCTTTTTTTATTCTATCTGAAGCATTTTGCAAATTGAAAGTATCAAAACATACCACTTGTGCTATATCATTTACTGAAGTATATCCATTAAATAAGCCTTTTTCTGCTCCTATACTAATTCCTCTAAATAAACTCTTTAAAGTTGCGAATACCTTTTGTTTATCCTTATCTTTTTCTGAATTAGCTTTTTCTTCAAGTAAATTATATAAGTCTGTCATTATTGGAAATTTATTATTAGGAATGCCTGTTATATCTGTATCCCAAGTTATACCAAATTTTCCATATAGTTCTTCTAATACTTCTTCTAAATAAGCAATTTGAATAGAATTTAATTCAGGATATAGTAGTTTGAAAAAAGTCCTTAATGTTTGAAAATGTAGAGCCATAGCTCCCATTCCTTTGCCTTCGTCTTTATATCCTCGTTCTTCTTCATTTTCATCGTCTAAAGGAACTTCTTTTATTTGTAAAGGATTTATAATTCCACCTCTACCACTACCAATATCAATCCATTTTTCTCCTAAATTCTCTGTCATTTCTTTATATTCTCTTTCAGGATCTATTAAAATTACTTTTGTATTTGTCATATATTCATTTAGAATTAAATGTTTAGCAACAGTTGATTTTCCAACACCTGCTGTACCCATAATTACAAAATTTGAGTTTGTTCTATCTCCACCTCTTTTCCAAGGATCAAGTATTACAATTCCACCTTTTGTATCTCTTGCAAAATAATATTTATTTCCATCATTAAATCCTGAACTAGAAAATGGAAGTCCACCAATCCAAGAACTTTCCAACATATTTCTATCAGCTATTTCTTTTATAACAGGATCTGTAATTGAAAAAGGCGACATTAACTTAAATGAGTTTTTACTCAAATTAGTTAATAATCGCCCTTTCATTTGCATTGTTGCAAGTTTAGTTGTTACAGCTTTAGACCTTTGTTTTAATTCTTCCATATCTTCAGCAATAACCATTATGGCAATAGTAACATATACAACAGTTTCTCCGTTAAGATCAATCTTCTCAATTAGTTCTCTTGCATCTTCAATTTCTCTTTCTGTTCTTTGCCTTAATATTTCGTCTTTAATGCTATCATACTGAATTTCATTTTGCCTAATACCTTTACTTATATTCTGCATTAATGTATCTTTTTCAGTAGGAGATATATTTATAGAGCAAACTGTGTTAGGTATATTTGCAATGTTTTCAAGCCATCCAACCTTTACTTTTTGAGGGTATTTTGTTATTGCATAAACCCTGCCTAAGTAATCTCCAACTCTAAAATAATTTTTATAATATTCAATACCACCTATTGGAGCAAGAATATTAAGTAAAGTTAAGTTTTCTGTTATTCTTATAATTTCTTTATTCTTCAATTTAAGCCTCCTTCAGCATCAAAACTTTATCCTCAATATCTGTATCTTCTCTATGAGCATAATTCATATTTAAAAAGCTATTGCATAATTGAATTAAAGAAGGCTCATCAAGGATTTCAGCCTTTATGCCACATCTTTCAAATTTATTACTTAAATCTAAGCACCTTTTTAATAAATCTTTCTCTGAATTGTCATCATATTTTGCATTTATCATTAAAAAAGATTGTCTTTCAACAATTTCTCCATTTAAAGATAATCTTTGTACTTCGTTTAAGTGTGTTTTTAGTAACTTTTTTTGAATTGTATTATCAGTTGTATTTATAATTTCTGTTAAATATTCCTGCAAAGGAGATATATCAACAGCTCTAGCAATATTAAAATATTTCATTTCTCCTTGTTCAGAAGAAAGTTCAGCAGATAATTCATTTATCAAGTTATTTTTTTCTCTATCTGTTAGTAATTGTGTATTTATTGAATATATTTTAATTCCTGCAATTACATTACCATCTCTTGTATAAATATAATTATTTCTAATATCTAATATTCCAATTTCTTCATTACAAGTTTTTTCTTTTGTTTTTTTACCAAATATCATATTTAATAAGTTTCCCAATATATTACCTCCATTTATTAAAATATTTATATCTGTATTGTTTTTGCGTATTAGCAAAATCAATTAAAAATTTAATTTGCCTAGTAACACATAAATTATTTTCATCTTTAGCAGTTGCTATAATTGTTCCTGCAACTCCTATAAATTCTATTAATACAGGTAATAAAAAACTACCCTTTAATTTGTAAATAATTAAACTAATAGGAAGTAGACAGGCAAAAACAATTATCGTAGGTATAAGTTCTTTAATTCCATATCCTTTAAAAAATTCCATTCTTGTTTTCACATTAGAAGGAATGTATAACTTGTAGTCATCATTTTCCATTCTTAACCTCCATAATAATTTTTAATTAAGTCTAAGATTACAAATATTAGCTCTGCTATAATTCCAAAAACTATGGTATTTTTAATTTTCTTCTTATATGATCCTTGTGCATCTTCATCATAAATCATTTTAGTAAAGCAAAATATTACTCTAAAAACAACTCCAAGTGGAATTATAGCAACTCTTAATAAATCTATTATTTCATCTAATATTTCCATAGTTTACCCTTTCTTTAATGTACTCAGCTTTCTTTTAATTTGAGAAGAAAGCTCCATAGTTTTACTTGTAGTAACAATTACACTACTTATTCCTCCTGTTCCACCACCAAGCATAAATTCTTGTAGGAACTTAGGTGTTTTTATTGCCATTATAATCGCAGCGATTCCAAATAGCATTTTTACATTCATTATCAGTATTATTGCGATTTTGCATAATATAATTTGTACTAAAACTGTTAAAATACTTTTTATAAGTTTTTCTGAATAAGATTTAAAAACTCCTCCGTCAGGATTTACCAAACCAACACAGGCAAGAGGAAATCCTAATTTTAATACAAACATTTCTAATGCTCTCATTAAAAATTGTATATATAAAACAAATAATAGTATTAAAGCAATTAAAGCTATTATTGCTGTAAATAAACCTGCTGTTGCAATATTAGCAATAATAGTAGTAAGTGATATATTATTTGCTAAGTTCATAGCTGTTAATATAGATTCTCCAAAAGATTGAGCAATTTGAACTATCCAATCATATAAAACTGAGAAACTAATTGCTACCACTATTGCCCTAACAAAATAGACAATGTAGGTAAGTGGAGGAGTATCAGCCTCTCCATCTGTCCATAAAATATACATATCAAAACCTTTTTTTAAAAACTTTAATACTATTAAGGATATTGCTAAACTTAATATAAGTGCTTTTAATTCAGAGAAATCAACTACTGTACTACCAAAGTTTGAGGCAATATAATTTTCAGAATTTAAGCACATATCAATTAGTCCATTAAATGCAGAATTTATTACATTATCAGCACCACCAATAATACTGGTAATCAATCCAGTTAAAATTGATTCCAAAATGTACCTCCTTCTTATCTATAATATCCGACAATTAAGTTTATAAGACCACTAGCAACTATGACACCTACACAACAAATAATTGCTATTTTAATTCTTGAATCCCATCTCTTGCCATCCATTTCATCACTTGATGATTTTCTAAGCAAGTAATATCCAATCAATAATACAGTTAAAATAGGAGCAAGAATTAACAACCAATTTGTTAAATCAGTTATTAATTTTTGTGTTCCTGTTGCTATTACGCTGTCTTGCACAGCTCCAAAGCAAGTGCTTGTTGAACAAAAAAGACTTGTTATAACAAGTCCTGCTTTTCCTATTTTTCCTAAATACTTTTTTGTTTTTTCTTTTATTTTCCTCATACATAAATTCTCCTTATCTATAAACATTCCATATTCCCCATAGTTTTATATCTTCAATTTCTTTAATAGGTCTTTGATTTTCTCTTTCTAATCTTAATTTTCTGTTATGCTCTTGATTTCCCATACCAAACAATTTGTTAAATTTCCATTTAGAAATATCAGGTAGTTTAGTTATTATAGGAAATAGACCTGCCTGAATCACTAAAACATAAGGTCTTTCAATTCTAAGTATTTCATCTTCTGTAAGTAGATTTCTGCTAATTAAATTAACAGATTCAGAATTACTGCCATTTTGATATTTGCCATAACTACTTGATTTACTATAACTAGAAGTAGTATAAGTTCCTAATTTTTTTGAGATTATACTTGCTGTTTCATTTGAGGCAGTTTTCAAATATATCCAAGTCTGACAGTTATCTCTTATATTTTCAGCAATTTCACGACCATATTTGTTGTCAAGTTGTGAAAAAGATTGCAAAAATAAATTAAATCTAATTCTTCTACCACCTGCAACAGTAAGCATATTTCCAAAAGCAGGTATGGTAGTAAAATTTCCAAACTCATCTAAAATATAATTAACTCTTATCTTTAGCTCTCCACCTCGTTCATCAGCTGATTCCACAAGTGAAACATAGTTTTGATAAACAAAAAGTGAAGCTAGAGGATAATAAGTTGTTTTTTCATCAGGAAGTATAATATAAGTAACAGTTTTTCTTTCTCCTGATTGCTTTAAACTAAAATCACTTTTACAAGTCATTCCATAAATACTTTTACTTGTAAATAGTCTAAGTGTAGTTAGTGCTGAAGTAAAAAAAGATCCTCTTGTTTTTTCAGGTGCAATTCTTGCAATATTAAAAATTGTACTTGCAGGATGTTCAGGAGGTAAACTTTCAATGTATTTATTTATAGGCATTTGTTGTCCTACTGTTTTACACATTTCTGATATAAAGGAATATACATTAGTCAAATTTTGATATTCAGGGTGTTCTTTATTATCAAAAACTACACTCATAATAGCTCCTGCTATTACTGACATTTCGCCATCTCTCCATATCTTTTCCATTTTAGTTTCTTCATTTCCAACTAAACTTTGAGTTATATCCCAAGCATATTCTTCAGCTTTTCTAAAGTCATTTTTATTTACTGCATTTATAACAGGTTGTAAAAAATTATATCTTGTACTTTTAGTAGGATTCTTAAAATCTAAAGTTATAATTTCATATCCCAAGTTTTCTAAAAACTTTGAAGTATAATGATATATTTCAGCTTTTGGATCTGAAATAATCATACTTTCTCCTGCTAAGCCAAGATTTCCAACTGTTTGTAATACAATACTCCTTGTTTTACCACTCCTTGTAGCTCCAACTACCAAACTATGAATATTATCATCAATATAATAAATATTCTCTTTGTTTTTTTGTTTTTCATATCCTATAACAATTCCACCTGAATTAAATGTAGTATTTGTATCACTTAAAGTGTTAAATTTAAAAGCTTTTTTAAACTCTTTTTTTGAAAGCCACCTAGCTGTACCGTGTTGTCCTTGCCCCATTATTTCAGGTGTTTTTAATTTATCTGTAACACTTACAGTTTCACTTTGAAAAACATTCTTATTTCCAAAACCAAAAAGCATAATAAATACAATTTCAAAAAGCAAATAAACAAGAAAAAATAGTAGTAATAATTGTTTATCAACTACTATTTGAGAAAACTCTATTTTAGCAAGTTTGGTGTGGATTATAGCACTTAAATAAATACTTAGGGGGATATTAAGTATTGATAAAACTGCTACTATACCAAATTTTCTTTTATTCATTTTCTAATTCATCTCCTTGTTCTAAATCATTTTCTATTTGAAATTCAGCAGTATATGCTTTTATTTGTTCTTCAGTTAAATCTTTAAAGTCTTGAAGTTTCTCGTCATTACCTGTTATCACAAAATTTCCTCTTATATTCAATCCGTCAATAGTTCTATTTACTGGAAGTAATTTTTTAAAGGCATCCTCGTCATAAACTATAAGAACATCTTTATATTTTATAACCTCAATATTTTCATTGCCCACAATTCTTCTTAAAGTATTTAGTCTATTAGGAATTCTTTTTAATTCAGGCTTTTTGCTATTTTCAACTATGAGAACTAACATATTCTGTTTTTCAATAATTATCACCTCCTAGAATTCCATTTCCTCTAATTCTTCTGTACTATAATGCATCTCTATAACTAATTCCTTTTTAGCACTTTTATTTAAACCAGTTATGGTATGTGTATCTTCAGCTTGTTTGTTTCTGCTTAATTGTTCAATAATATCTGCAAGGCTAGAGTGAATACTTTTATATCTAACTTTTTCTTTACATACACTTTTAATAAATTTCTTAGATTTTTCTTTAAAATATTTCTCCATATTTTCTCGTAAATATTTTTCATTATGGAGTTTTCTATCACTACATTTATAACCTTTTGGAGTAGTGTATATAATGCTTAATTTTTCTTTACTCCAATTTACTTTGTAGCCTAATTTGTTCATTTCTCTAAAGAATTCATACTTGTTATTTGTTTTTTCCATTACAGAATCTATATCGTTTATAAGTAGCTGTTTCCAACTAATACCTTTTAATCTTGCTTGATATTCATTTATCTTAATATCTGATATTTTTGATTTATTTTCTGTAACAATAAGTCCGTATTCTTTACAAATTTGATTTGAAAATTCTTTTATTTTTTGTAAATCTTGTTTACTTTGGTGGAACTTCAAACCTGTTTTGTAATTCACAGTATTTAAAACAATATGATTATGTATGTGTTCTCTATCAATATGTGTAGCAATCACAACTTGAAAATCTTTAAAGTATTCTGCCATCCTTATTCCTATTTCGTGAGCTTGTTCATAAGTTAATTTATCAGTAGGAGAGAAGGATTGCACAAAGTGTATTTTTTCTCTACCTGTTAGCTTGTTATACAATTTCTTAACTGTCATCATTTCTTCATAAGCTATTTCTGGTATGCAATCTTTACCTGAAATTAGTTTTTTATCTGTTTTTTCTTCTTTACATATATAATTTAAAGTCTTTTTTAAACTGACTTTGTTGTTAATAAATTTAATGATTGCCATAACTTTTGTAACTCCTTTTTTGTATCTTCTAAATCAACACAAGTAATTATTCTGCTATTAGCTAATCTTGTTAATTGATTAATATTATTTCCTATTCGTCTAAGTTCTGTTATCATTTCAGGTAATTCATTTATAACTATAATTTCTTTACCAATAGAACTTTTGATTATATATTCAGAAATACTTTTATTAGCTTGTTTGCTTTTTGTTGTTATAAGCATCTTTTCTTCAGGAGTTACCCTTATTTCTATTCTGTCTGTTTTTCTCAATATATCTCCTTCCTTGTGTTAATAAAACTTATGTGGTGTAACCACTTGATCAAAAAAAGGTACTTTTTGCTCCCTTTGTCAGTACAAAGGGGAATCTTGCTATATATCGCTGTCGCTCTTAAAGTAGTCATCTAATAATTTTTTAACTAGAATACTGAATTCTTTATCTGAATTAAATTTATCTTTATATTCTTTAAATACTTTTCTACTCAATTTTCCTGTAAATTTATCTGCTTTGTTTCTATCATTTTTTAATAGTTTTAAAACTTCTGTGTAAGTAATATTATTTTTATTGGCTCTTATTTTTTGAGCTTGCACAAGTGATAATTTTATTTGCTCATCTTCTATTACTTGATTTACTATCTCCTGTTCTTCTTTAGATAAATAAGAAAGTTCAACTCCTGCTCTCATAGGTAAATCTTCATTTATTATTTTTTCTTGTAATGACTTAATAAGTTCTGTAAGCCTTATATATCTATAAATTTGAGTTTTACTATCTTCAGTTCCCATTGGGGAATTATCTTTAAAATCATTGATATTACTTATATTAGGGTTATTTTTTAATATTTCCATTTTTATTTTATAAGCATAACCTTTTTCAATAGGATTAATTTTATCTCTATTACAAAGGTTAGTATCTATCATAATTAAAGTTGCTTTATCGTCATCACAATCCACAATTTGAGCAGGAATAGTGGATAAGTTAAGCTCTTTTGAACATTCTACTCTGTTATGCCCTGAAATAATTTCGTATTTTTCATTTTCAATTTTTCTAACAATAATAGGTACTAAAACTCCATTTTCTCTAATACTTTCTAAAACTTCTTGCTTTTTAATTTCATCATACATAGAAAAAGGTTGCCTTTTTCTAAAAGCAACCAATTTACTTAATTCAATATTTATAATATTATTAGTGTTTTCTACTTTTTGTTCTTTTTCCTTTTTTGTGAATTCAGGTGTTTTATCTACCACAAATTTTTTTCTTGCATCTTCTATACTCAAAATAACTCCTCCTATTCAAGTTCTATATCAGATTCAATAGAATTATGTTTTACATATAAATCTTGTACTTCTTCATAATGTAAATTTTCTAATTCTTTATCTGTTATAAATTCTTTATCTTTTAAAATATCTTTATTAGTAACTAAAGATCCTATATTATTCACTAATACACCTCTTTCAATAGTGTATCCGTCATCAATATCTGAATTTCTTATATCATAATAAAATAATTCAGGATTTCTTTCTTCAGGAGGAGGAATTTTGTCAAGCCATTGTAATTTTAAATTTTTCATTTCACATCTCCATTTCTTCTTCATATTCTAACTCTTTATTAAATTTTTCTATTTTTATTACTGCTTCAAACACATCTGTATTTGAATTAATTTTTAAATATGGAATACTTGCTTTTAAATTGTTATATGTGGTAAAAGATCCGTTCTCAGAATCTAAAATAACTGCATAAAAAGAAATATTTTTTGATTTTAAATCTCTACTTGTTTCATTCCATACAATTACATCATCATTGGAAATATTATTTTTAGAAAAATAAATCATTTCTTCTATTCTTTTTACTAATGTAGGATTTCTAAATATATTTTCTTCAGGTAGTTCTGAATAATTATTTACAATATAATCGTATAAATAAACTTCATCAGAAAAGGCTTGTAACATATCTAAGTTTTTGCTTTTTATAAATAATCGTATATTTTTCAAATAAATTGCCTCCCAAAAGCAAGTTTAAAATCACTTTTATTTTATACACTCAATTAATAAATTAATTCCATCTTTAAAACCTTGCTTATAATATTTATCTAATGTTGCACCATCTTTTTTTAGTCTATCATCTAAAGTTAAATCTAGTAAATTACTAATTTTTTTACTTAGTCTTTTATCATAAATTTTGTCTATAAGTTTTCTAAGCCTTTCTTCGTTACCATTTCTGTCAATTTCATAATAGACCTTTCTTTCATATTCACTTCTTTTAGCAAGTTCGGATTGCTCTCTGTCCAAATAAAATGATTCTAATAGTGTTTCTTTAATCATAAATTTTACCTCCTTCTACAAATTATACAAGGATACATATTGCAATCCAAAACCTTTTTTAAAATTTTTAGAATTCCATATCATCTGTTTCTTCAATCTCTTCTAATATAATAGTCCTATCTTCTAAATCTTTCTTTATATCTTCAATTTGATTTTCTTCAACAGACTTAAAACCTGAGTTTTCGTAGTCATCTCCAACAATAAAACAGTTTCCTGCAATATAGTCATAATCAAATTGTAAGTTTGGCTTTAAATTAGTTATTTTACCTTCTTCATTGCATATAAGAAGTAAATCATCTTTATACGGTACAACTTCAATTAGTCCACCTACTAACTTTTGTTTTGCTTCTAAAGTATCATCAATTTCCATTACTAAAGGATCTTTGCCAACTTCTTTATATACTACTTTCAATTTTTTATTTTCTTTTTCTTCTTCATCATAATTTAATTCTTCTTTAATTTCTTCTAAAGAATAATAATGTAAATCAATATTACCTGCATCTGAACAATCTAAATAACCAGTATCATAAAGTATTACATCGTCATCAGCTCCATATCTTTCATAATCAAAATAATCAGATACATTATGCTGATCTAAAACATCTTGTAGTCCACTCCAATTAGCTTTTGACATTCCATATTTTTCTTCATTAGACAGATATTCAGAATCTTCTTCATAAGAATAAAAAGGTATATCATCTTCTTGCAACATAATATTTATGATTTCTTCAATATCATCTGTGCTTTGTGAATCAATGTAAGCCTCGATAGCCTCCATATTATTTACTCTTTCTGAAGCAAGTGCTAATAAATTAAGCATCGTAAGATTAGTATATTCACTAATTTTAATAGGTAAATCTGTTTCATAATCATTTATCATATATTCTTCATAACATACACCAGTTTCTGCAAGTGATTTATCAACTTCTTCCTGTGTCAACTGGAGTCCAACTTTTTCTCGTAAAAAAGTATCTAATTCTTTTTTTGAAACAGGTAATTCTAGCCATTCTCCTACAAGTTCACCTTCATTGTATTTTCCTAAGTTTCCAATCCAAACATTCAGCATATAAGCTCCTTTCCATAAAAAAAGAGCTAGTGTAATAACTAACTCAAATTCTATATTTTTTGTAAAATTTCTTTCATTAGAACTTCATCAACTAAACCATCAACCATTTGTTGATATTTGGCAAGTATGGACATTTCCCTTGTACTAGGAGCTTTGTATTTTTCTTTTATTTGCTGTTCTACTTGCTTTTTTAATTCTAAAATGTATTTTTCTCTTTCAAATATCTTAACATTTAGTTCTCCTGTAAGCTCTAATTCTTGTTTTCTATATGGATAATTTCTTTCCATATTTGCTAAAATCATTTTTCCATACTTTCCAAAAGTCATTGTAATTACCTTCTTTCTATAATAAATTCTACAATACACCATTAATCTATACAAAACCCTGAAATCAAAAAAGAGGTGCTAAAATTTTTTACTCTTGCATCTCTTATAATTGTTTCATTATATACATTATACTACTTATTTTCATTGTTTCAACATAGTCTTTTTTTTGTACTGTTTTTTGTGTGTACTATTTTTGCTAGTATTTTTGTTTAACCTTTTTATTGTTCTTTCAATACAATTAAATTGCTATAATCAGTATCTGTATCAATAATTGCATAAAATATATCTTTATTACCTCTTTCTGTTTGACCTGTTTGTATACAAATTGTACCGTTTAATTCATTTTTCCATATTCCTGTAACTTTATAAGATTCGTGAATGTGTCCGTGTAAAGACATATAGGCATTACTTTTTGTTAAGAAGTCTGTTATTGCTTTTGAACCTACTTGTCTTTTATCTATACATACATCTAATCCTACTCCAAATGGTGGGTTATGAAATACATAAATAGCCTTTTTTCCTTCTGTTGCTTTAGGCAAATGTTTTAACACATTTTCCATTTTTTCTACTTTTTTCCTATATTCTTTCCATTCATCAACTGACAGCATATTTCTACATTTTTCAACATATATTATTTTTGATAACTGAAAAGGCATTTCTAAATTTTCTTCAATTATAACTCTATCTTTGCAACCAAAAGGATGGTCTAACACTTTAGATAATCCTATAAAAGAAATATCTTCTAAATCTGCTTTCTTATTATCTATATTAAATACATTATCAAATTTATTGCATTCATTTTCAAATGTTTCATCTAATTGTTCTAAATCATCATTTCCTAATATACAAATACATTTAATATTATTTTCTTTTAATTTAGTAAAATAATTATCAAAAAATTTTTCTATAAATATTTTTTGTTCATTGTATCTATCACTACAGTTTTTAGGCAATAAATCTCCTCCAAATACTAAATATTTAACTTTTTGTTTTATTGCCTCTACTAATAATTTTTCATATTTATATTCATCTCCGTGAATATCACAAGCATATATAAATTTCATAGTCTTCTCCTTCTTATATATTTAACATATCCATCGATTCAAGATAAATAAGTGCTTCTTTAAATCCTAATTTAAAAGCCTCTTTTATTTCAATTCCATCTAATTCTTCTTGTAATTTTAAAATTTTATTAATTGCCTTTCCTTCTTCATAATTTAAAGCAACAGACTCTTTATCTTCTAATAATGAAATAACTTTTGGATATTTTTCTTTTACACTACATATTTGTTGATTTATTTTTTTATATTCTTTATTTTGCATAATTTTCAATACTTTGTATCTATCAAAATATTCAAAGAAATCATCATTATATAAATTAAAAAAACTTTCTACAGTTTTCTCCATTATACTCACTCCTTTCCAATTTTACTCATTATATAAAATTGAAAAGGACTATCCCAAACCTTTTTATAAAAAATATGACTAGTATCACATTTTTGTACTAGTCAAAATATTTATTATATTTGTTCTATTAAAAAATTATATAAATTTTTAGTTGTTTCTAATATTAAATCAGATCTAACAAAACAAGGTTTCTCATTATAATTATTACCTTTTCCATCATTTGAATATCTTAATTTACAACCATCATCATCTATAATATTTAATACATCTATTAGCATGTTAAAATCATTATCTTTAACAGTTATTTCTTTAGTCAATTCTTCCCATAATTCTTTAAGTTTATGTATTTTCTTAACTTTACCTTGCTTTTTATTTAAAACTGCTTTTATTAATAATTCTATTGTATGTCTGCACAAAAATAAAAATGGCATACACATTTGATTCATTCTCATAACTTTTATACTAGGATCTGGATTATTTTCACTACGCATACAAATATATAAACATTCTGCCGAATGTAAATATGCATCTATAATTTCTTTTTCAGCTGTCTTAGTCCTAAATTCTTCTTTAAAAAATGGAGAAATTGAAATAAAATCCCAATCATATACTTCTTTAGTAAGTCCATTAAATTTAGATCTAATAAATTTATTTTCCATATCAACCTCTCCTATAACTTGTAATTTGTTATTTACTTAAAATTTTGAATTTTTTATATTCTGCTTTAACATTTTCTTTAACTATTCCAAGAAGTGCAGTTACTGTAGCTTCTATCATTTTTTTATTCTCAGGGGTTATTTGCTTATATGAAGATAAAATTATTCTTGCATTTTTTACTAATGAAAATTTTAAATCTTGTATTGTCTTTGAATTTGTAGAATTAAGAATTTCAAAAACAATGTCTATCACCTGTTGCCTTGTATCCATATCTAAATCTTTCAACCAATTCTTAATTGTCTTATCTATAAATTTACTTTCATTTGTAACTTCCTTTAATACAACAAATTTTTTTCCTAATACTTGCCAAGAATATGCATCATGTTCCATTAACCCTTTTTCATTACTTTGAACTATCGTATATTTTTCCTCATGATTTAATAACATTCCAAATATTGAATCTTGTGGAATATATGTTGTTACTTTATTAATTACTCTCTTATATTCTTCAGTATTTATTATATCTTCATGAAAACCTGGACCATCATTATTATAAACATTAATAATTCTTTTTTGTATTTCAGAATCAACAAAAACAGAAGCATAAACTGCTAAATTTCCTCCTTTTGAATGGCCTCCTATTCTTATTTTTTTATATGGATATTTTTTTGCAATATTTTCCAAATACTTTTTTGCAGAAATTTGTGATGCAATGTGGCTTTTAAAGCTTATATTGAAATCTTCTTTCCAACCAATTAATGTATTGTCAGTTCCTCTATATGAAATATAAAGTGTATCATCAGGTAAAATTACTGTAATAGCAGAAAATTGTTTTTCTTGTTCTGGATCTATTTTATTTATGTATTCTAAAGCTAACATTTCACCAAACCTTTTACTATTGCCCATTATTGGAAATAAATCTGCATCATCCTTCCAAAGAATTCTCATTTGCTTTTTATCTGCTTTTTTAAATCTTTCACTTAATTCTTTTATTGATACCATTTCATTTTTGTTTATTAGATTATCTAACGGAAAATACGAAAATCTATTTAATATTAAACTATCTATTTCATTAAACTCCGTTTTATTTAAGTTTAAATCTCCTCTCCATTCAACATAATCAATTATATTTGCCATAATAATCTCCTTATAATTTAACAATCTATTTTTCTATTAGATTGATTTTTTTACCATCTATTTAATTGTCGTCTTGTTGTAAAAATATGAATTTTAATTGTTTAGATAAATTGTCTTCTATTGAATTATATCACACAATCATTTTTTTGTCTTTGAAACCAACAAAATTTGAAAAAACTATATTATAGTTTTTCTATTTTCGTTATTATACAGTAATTATCCCCCAGCTTAGCTGGGGGATAATTACTTAGGCTCCTGTTACTTTTTCATTATTGTTTTCAATTTCTTTTTTAGAATTTCCCTTATGTTTTACTATTTCAACTATTAAAGTAATTGTTCCTAGTGCTAAACCGATTAATACAAGTATTAATGTATTTTTTCCTATAAAGTTATTACTTGTTTGAACAAGACACTCTTTAAATATTTTAATACTATATGTCATAGGTAGTAATGGATTTAAAAATCTAAACCCTTTATCAATAGTTTCAACTGGGAAAGTACCACCAGAAGCAGCCAATTGTAATACTAATATAATTAAAGCTAAAAATTTACCAATATCTCCAAAATTTCTAATTAAAAATTGTATAATAGTCATAAATATAGCTCCAACAATTGCACATTCTGCTATATATATTCCCATATTAGCAACATTAAATTCTAATCCCAATTTTAATAACAATCCAGTGACAATACCTTCTACAATGCCAATTGCAATATATAATAAGTTTTGAGCTAATTTATTTTTATAAGTATAATCAAATTTTCCAAATCTATGTTTTTGATCATAATATAAAACAACATAACACATTAATGCTCCAACCCACAATCCTATAGATAAAAACAATGGAGTAAATGCAATACCATATGAATCAACCTCTCCATAAGGCTCTTCATTAATAACAACTGGTTCAGAAACAAAATCATTTAAACCATTTAATTTTGATAATTCAACTTTTGATTTTTCTAATCCATTATTAATTTCGGTCTTAAACGTTTTTACACCATCTAAAAGTCTCTTACTTCCATCAACAGCTGATTTACTTCCCTCATCTAATTGATTTAAAGCTTCTTTTACATTTCCAGAACTACTACTCAAAGTTTGAAGCCCTTGCTCTAAGGATTGTGATCCATTTAGTACTTGATTTGTTCCATTTTTCAAAGTAGATACACCATTAGATAAAGTTTCAGTTCCTTGTTTTACTGCAAATAATCCATCTTTTAAAGTTGCAATATTCTTAATTAATTCATTCATTTCTGAAGTACTATTTTTTAAAGTTGAAGTACCATCAGAAACTGCTTTAGCACCTGCTTTTAATTGATCTGAATTTTTACTTAAATCTTGTGTTCCTTGAACAAGTGCCTGCCCTTTTGCATCTATGTTAGATTTATTTTTAACATTTAAAATTTGTTTTGCATTTTCTGCTAAAGTTCTAATGGTTGGATTTGTAACCTCTTTAGAATTAATAACCGTATCATAGTCAATAATAGACTGTAAAATTGCACTTTCATTTTTATCTATTGTACTTACACCTACTACATAACTTTGAATACCATCACTCAAAGATTTTGCTCCGTCAATATATGAATTTACTCCTACATTCAAAGTCTGTGCACCATTATTTAAAGTATCTATTCCTTGTGTTAATTGATTTATTTTATCTCCACCATTTTTTGCAACACTATCAACACCAGTATTAATTTGATCTAATGCATTATTTAAAGTTGAAGTACCACTTGCTAAACTATCAATTCCATTATTAACTTGCCCAATTCCAGAATTTAAACTTTCACTACCTTTATATGCATTTTCTACACCTTTGTTAAATTCGCTATATTTGCTATTAAGCTCTCCTACTCCATTATTTAAATCTTGTAATCCACTATTCAAAGATGAAGTACCATCATAAATTTCGTTTGCCCCATCAGAAATATCTTGTAAACTATCAGGAACTGCAGATAAAGTATCTGATAATGTTGAAACAACTTCTTTTCCAACTTTGCTTTGCAATTCCATTTGAGCTGCAGTAACAACTTTATTAATGATTTGAGATGCCAGATAATTTTGTTGTTGATTAGGAGTATATGTAATTGTTGCAACCTTTTTTTGCTCTTCACTAGCACTATTTAAACATTCTGTAAAATCTGATGGAATGGTAATAGTTGCATAATATTCTCCATCTTGTAATCCCTGTTTAGCTTGATTTTCATCAACTACACATAAATCTAAAACATCTTTATCTTTTAGCTCTTTAACTAATTCATTACCTTGATTAGTATCATCTTGACCTTTATCTAAATTAACAATGGCCACCTTTAAATCTGTTAAATTTCCATATGGATCCCAATAAGACTTTAAATAAAAGAAACTATAAATTAATGGTATACACAAAACCACAATAAAAATTATTGTTTTAAAAAATTTTTTGTTTTGCATTTTATTCTACTTCCTTTCTTTTAATACCATATTTTAAAATTTGAAGGACGTTATCTGCAATATCCTTTTCATCTAATTTAGCATTATCTTCATTCCAATCTATTATTAATGCTATGTACATTTTGTATATAAGAAAAGTAATAATATTAACATCTTTTACGACAATTTCTTTATTATTTACAGCTTTTTCTACTTTGCTTTTTATGTAATCCTTTATTTCACTATCAATGATCTTTAAATTATCTTTTAGCTTTTCATTATTAAACATTTCAGATTCTTTAATAAGCATCTTAAAAAAATCACTTTCATTTTTATATCTAATTACACTACAAATTACACTTTGAATGTTAACAAAAAAATCATTACTTTGTTTTTCAGCCTTATCTATAAGTTTTCTAATATTCTGCAGTTCTTCCTTTATAACATCTTTTAAAAGTTCCTCTTTGCTACTAAAGTAACTATAGACTGTTTTTTTAGTAACTCCTGTTTCACTTGCGATTTCATCCATTGACACTTTTTTAAAACCATATTTTGTAAATAGTTCTTTTGCGGCTTTTAGAATTTGTTCTTGTTTCATATTATTACTCCCTTCTTTGTATACTACTATACCGTACTAGTATATTAGTATACTCTTTGTTTTAGAATTTGTCAACAACAAATAAAAAAAAATGAGAGTAATTATGAACTCTACCCCTTAAAGTAGACACAAAATAAAAAAGAGTGTATACTTTAAGGGGTAGAGTTCAATCATATTCTTTTACAATTAACTAGTCATTATGCTTTTATTAATTAAATTATTAAAACTTGCCAACAATCCAATTTCAAAATAAATATCGTTTATATATGTTCTAACAGTTGTTTTTGAAACATATAGTTCATCTGCAATAATATCTTCAGGAATATTGCCAAAGAATTTATACTCAATAACCTTTAACTTTGTTTTATCACATTTCCTAAACTCTTGAAGAACATTATCAATCAATTCTTTCCATTGCTTATATTCCTTTATTTTATTATCTATACTTATGTTTTTTATAACTTGCGATTCTATCCCTCTATTAATTTTGTTCTTACTTCTTATTGAAGAATTAATATCTCTTCCTTCTGTTGTATCTTTTTCAAGTTCCAGTTCATTTATTAATCTATCATATATTGGATATTCATATAATTTTTTTCTTATTATTTTTTTTACTTTTTTAGTTACCAATTTTCTACCTCCTAAAACGAAAAAATCACAACTTTTAGTTGTGCTACATATCTATATCCATCTCATCATCTTCTTCAGCTTCATTAGAAGATTTAGATGGAATATTCTCATATAAACTATCAAAAAATTCTTTTGGATATTGCCTTTGTTCAAAATTAGTGTTTATATTCTTTGTATTATTTTTCTGCTTTGTTTGTCTTTGCTCTATTTCCTCAACTCTTAATATTACCCATCTTTTAATTGTTGCAAAATCGCTTTTATATTCTATACCTTTAGATTTTTTATATAAAGAAAGCTCTTCTATACATTTATTTGCCTTTGTTTCTCCATATACATTTATTAATTCTTTATATTCATAATCATATAAAAATACATTATCTAAAAATTTTTCTTTGCTAACTGTGTGTGTATTTATATTATTATAGTTTATATTATTATCTTCTATCTTTTCATCACTACCCTGTTGATTATTTAATATATAGGGGTAGTGATTTTTTGATAGATAGGGTATGTCGTTCGGATATATCTTTCTTTGAATAATCTCTTGTTGTTCATTTCTAATTATATCTATAACCAAATAGTTATACTTTCTTAAATTTGCAATCCATCTTGAAACTGTTTTATGATCTACTCCTAATTTTTCTCCCAAATACTTATTACTTGCATAGCAATATCCTTCCTTATTAGAAAGTGCTGTTATAAGTGCATAAAGCAATTTTTCATTAGGTTTCAATTCATTATTAAATAATACTGTTGCAGGAATTACAGCAAAATAACCTATTCTATTTATTTCATTCTGTATGTCCACTTCTCCTATCACTTTCCTTTCCTGCTATTATACAAGCATATAATAATAAGCTTAAATTTGCTCCTATTAATAATCCTATAATTAATCCTAACCAAAACATATTTTATTCCTCCATATTTAATTCAAATTTGCCCTTATTCTCACTTTTATATATAAATGTTAATAACTTTATTCTTAATATTTTTAATTGTTCAAAATTGATTTTAAGAGCTCTCCTAATTTCTTTATTATCTTTTTCTAAAAGATATTTTAATTTTAAATATTTGTAGTACAAAGGTTTATGCTCATATAAAAAAGCAAGTATCTTTTTTATAAATACCTGCCATTCTTTATATTCATTAATTAAATTATCTTCTATTAATTTTATTACTTGATCTTCTGTTGTATTTCCTATTCCCTTTAATGATTTTATCCAACTTTTATTTGAAACATTTATTGAATCTATTATTTGCATTTCTCTTTCTTTAATTAAAAGGTTTATTCTATTGTAGTTATATAAGTAAAATTCTATCTTTCTACATTCTTGTTTTGTCATCTGCCAATCCTCCTTGAAGTAATTTTTCTAATTCAAGGACAAAGTATTGTGCATCTATTTCATAAAAATTATCATCTGCAAAATCCAAAATTAAATTTATAATATATTCATTACTATAATTTTCAATGTTATTAATTATTTTTCCTATATCTTTTTTGTTATAAGTTAGTAAAGAAATACAAATATTATTTAATTTATCTTTATCATTAAATATAGCAATTTCTATCTCTTCTAATAATTCCTCAAATAACTCTAATGTATTATTTAACTCTTCTTTTTCTGTATAATTATTTGTTGATAATCTAAGCCATTCTATAAAGTAAAAATCTTCTATAAATTCATCGTATTCTTCTACAATTTTTTCTATTTTATACTGTAAAATATTTAATCTTGCAATTTTATTTATCTCATTAATTAAACTATTCAATTTTTCTTTTTCCATAAAAACCTCCAAAAAAATAACTTCAGCGATTGCTGAAGTCCTTGATTTTTCAATATTAAATTACATTATTTTATACCCTTTATTTACCCTTTATGAAATAAATTTTAATGCTTTTTAACGGTTTTTAATGGTCTTAAATGGATTTTTCCAAGTAATAAAAAATCCTCTGTAAATTGCTTTAACAGAGGCATTTCAGTGGTTGCGGGGGTAAGACTCGAACTTACGACCTTCGGGTTATGAG
>USGY01000011.1 GCA_900554365.1 uncultured Clostridium sp.
ACAGATGGTTCTGTTAACATCATCGGTGAGGTTGCAACAGACCCCGTAGCATCTTGGATGATACAAGCAGCCCAAGTTGCTTCTAAATTTACATTATTTACTCACCACGCTAAAACATTTCCTAACTTAGTAACTGCATTAAGAAACTCAATGCTAAGAACAGGAGTATTCACAGATGAAAAAACTGCAGAAGAGCAGGTTGTACAAGTTTTAAACTTTGATATACATCAAATAAAAGACTTTAGAGGAAAAAGATATATTGAAAGAATTACAGAATGTATTCCAATAGAAAGCAAGAGTGAATACAATTTCGACCATAGAAATGAAAAAACATTAGAAGGAAAATTTGATAAATTTTTCGATAATGCAACAAGATTTTTTGAAAAATCTACAGATAAAAAACTTTATACATATAGAAACATCATGGAATATATTGATGGAGAATATGTAATAACAAACCCAATATCTGAGCAAAACCTAAAAGAAATGAGAAACAACATGGATGCATCAGATGTAGAACAATTTGATAAATTTGTTGAAAAACATTGGGGAGAACAATTAAAGAAAAAAGAAGCAGTTACTGTATCAAGTAACGTAGAAAATAGCGAAGAAAAGAAAGTAACAAGAAGAGGAAGAAAAAAGAAAACAGAAGTTTAAGTACTAGATATAAAAAGGAGGTGCTAATATAAATTGGATGGAAACTCAAATACAATAATATACTTTATAATGGGTGGCGCAGCAGGAGCATTTGTGATTATTGCACTAATATATTTTATACTAGCCAAAAAAATGCAAACTTCTGAATACAAAAAAATTCAAAGATTACAACAAGGAACAAAAGAAAAGAAATTTTCATCAGAAGTATTATTTCAAAAACTATATCTTACATATATCAAAATACCATTTATCAAAAGATATGTTTTAAAAATAAGAAGAAGACTTGAAATCATTAATATTGATGATGAATATAACACAAGAAAAGGCACAGCTAAAATATTAACAAAGACATTTGCAATTATCATTCCTATTATGATAGTTACAATTGTAATGACAACAAGTAACATTTTATTAATGAGCATTTTACTATTATTTGAATTATTTATGATTGATACATTTATAGATGGTTCAGTTGATAAAATAGATAACAATATTTTAAAAGAGCAAATTGATTTCTTCTCAGAAATTAGACATGCGTATCATGAATTTAACATGGTAGAAGAAGCGATATATCAGGTATCACAAGATGATGAAAAAGATGTATCAAGACAAGGTGAAAAGATATATGAAATATTAATATCTGATGATCCAGAAATGGAACTAGAAAAATATTATGATATAGCACCTAACAACTTCTTAAAGGAATTTGCAGGAGTTTCATATTTAACAAAAGAGTTTGGTGATAGAAAAGTTGATGGCGCATCATTATATTTAAAAAATGTTAATAATATAACACAAGAAATGCAACTAGAAATTTTGAAAAGAGATAAATTGAATTATGTATTTCAAAGTTTATCAGTTATAGCAATAGCACCAGTATTATTGTTAGAGCCTTTAAAAAACTGGGCTATATCTAATTTCTCATTTACATCAAGTTGGTATTTAGGAAAACCAGGTATGATAGTACAAATATTAATTATATTAATAACATTTATATCATATATATTAGTTAGAAAATTAAAAGATAATGGTTCAACAACAATGAACACAAAAAATACAGAAAATCCATGGCAAGCTAAATTATATAAGAAAAAACCAATAAAAATGATTGTTGATTTATTTATACCAAAACAAGGTACAAAAGAATATAGAAAAGTTCAACAAATGCTTAAAGATTCAGCTTCGTCACAAAAAATGGAATGGCTGTATATAAATAGAATAACACTGGCAATTGTTACATTTATAGTATCTATAATTTTGTTTTTACAATTACATCAGGTAGCGATAAATTATGTCTATACTGAGCCAACAACAGATTATGATATTATAGGTGGACTTTCAGAAAAAGATGAAAAGAAAGCAATGGAATTAACAAAAAGTGACAATGTTTTCTTGGACAAGTTTAGAGGAAAAACAAATACTACAAAGCAACAATTACAATCAGCAATAGAAAAATCTGATGACTATAAAGACGCAGAAAATGATGAAATTGTAACTGCTACAAATAGAATTTATAAAAAACTACAAATAGTAAACAGCGAATATATGAAATGGTTTGAATTATTACTAGCTTGTGTATTTGCGGTAGTGGGCTATATGGCACCTATTTGGATATTAGTATTCCAAGTTAAGATGAGACAACTTGAAATGGAAGATGAAGTAATGCAATTCCAGACAATTATAATGATGTTAATGAGAATCGAAAGGGTTAACGTTGAAATCATATTAGATTGGCTAGAAAGGTATTCAAACATATTTAAACCGGTAATTACAAAATGTGTTAACAACTATGAAGCTGGAGCATGGGAAGCATTAGAAACAATGAAAGATGAAGTTACATATGTTCCTTTAATTAGAATCATTGAAAGCTTACAAGCAGCAGTTGAAAAAATACCTATTAAAGATGCATTTGATGAATTAGATTCAGAAAGAGATTATTATCAAGCTAAGAGACAAGAATCAAATGAAAGATTAATAAAAAGAAAAGGTATGATAGGAAAGGCAATAGGTTTTGCACCAATGGTATGTTTGTTTGTAGGATATTTAATTATACCATTAGTATTTATAGGATTAACAAGTATGTCATCATCATTTGCAACAATGACAGCTGGTTCAGCAACATCAACAACAACAAATTAAAATGTTAGGAGGTCGATTATATGGAGAATGCTTCAAAAGCTTTGATTATGGCAGGAAGTGTATTAATTGCATTATTGGTTGTAGGAGCTTTAGTATTAATGTTTAGTAATTTGACATCATATCAAAATTCAAATGAAAAAGCTAATAAAGATGAACAAATAACTAAATTTAATCAAGAGTATTCTACATATAATCGTAAAGATGTAAGAGGCAATGAATTATATTCTTTAATAAATAGAGTTGTTGATTACAACAGAAGAGAATCAACAGCTGGAACTTCAAACACAAATGAAACATGGGCAGATAAAGGTGCAACAATTGCATTTGAGCCAATGGAAGTAGAATTTAAAATTTCAGCAAAAGATAAAAAAAATATTTCAGCAGATCATTCTACAAATAGATTAATTAATCAAACAAGATGGGATATTAATGGAAATACAAATACATTTACAATAAAACAAAAAGTAGATGGACTTGAAAAAGAATTTGGACAAGATTCTTTAACAAATTTAGTAAATGGAATGTCTGAAATATTCATAAATACAAATGATCAAAACGAAAAAATGGAAGCAATTAATAAGTTTAATTCAGCATGTAAATCTAAAAGTTTAAAACTTACAGAATGGAATAAAATAGGACCAGATGGTGATTATACAAAAGCTGTATATACTTATTATGAATACATACAATTCAAAAGATTGCATTTTGACTGTAAAGCTGTAAAATATAGTCAAAAAACAGGTAGAATTATTAAATTAAGTTTTGAATCAACAGGAAAATTTAATTAGTAGGAGTAAGGAAGAATATGGAGAATGCATCAAAGGCTTTACTTATGGCTGCAGGAGTTCTAATAGGAGTTTTGATAATATCATTAGCAGTATACTTAATGTCCTATTTTGGTGGTGTTTCTGCAGATATACATAAGCAACAAAAAGCTAATCAAATAAATCAATTTAATTCTCAGTTTACTGCTTATGAAGGAAAAGATTGCACAGTATATGATGCAGTTACACTTGCAAATTTAGCAAAGAGTAATAATGAAAACTATTCTTTAACTTCTGCTAGTACAAATAATTATTATATTACTGTAAAATTATCAGGAAAAAATATAGAAAACATGGAAAAAGAAGAATTAGATAACATAATAACCAAAGAAATGACTAAAATGATTACAGATGAAGATGGAAAGCAGGTATTACCTAAATATAGTTGTACAGTAACAATTAATCCAAAAACTCAACGTGTACAAACAGTAGTTTTTAAAAATAAATAAAGAATAGAGGAAAGCATGAAAAAAATAGCAATATTTTTCTTAACTATAGTTATTATTGTAGTAGGTATAGGATATTTATATTTAAATTATAAATCTAATTATTATACTGCTAAAAAAGAAAATTCTCAATTTTCTAGTTACTATAAACAAGAATTTTATGGATCAGATGTGGTTACTTTAATAAATAAAGCATATGACAATAATCTTACAAGCAGTGTAGAAAGAGATAAAAAAGGAAAATTTATTGAAAACCAAACAAATTCACTAAAAATAGATATAAAAATGTTAGATGTTGATAAAACTTATGATATGGAAACATTATATATAGGGGGAATGGACAAGTTTGTACAATATTATAATCAAATCAAATTTAAATGTACAAAAATTGAATATCATAAATCAACAGGAAAAGTAAAATATATGCTAATAGAACAAATTACACAATAAAATTATTAATTTAGTTATTAACGTTCCTGATTTTTAAAATCAGGGAAATATATAAAACCAAAGTAAAAATAAAGGAGGAATTTATTATGGAGAATGCATCAAAAGCATTAATTATTGCAGGGGCAATATTACTATCTATTTTAATTATATCATTAGGAATAATGATTTATAACAATGCATCAGGAGTTGTAAAAAATAGCTCTATGAACCAAGTTGAAATTCAACAATTTAATCAACAATTTACACAATATGAAGGAAAAAATGTTAGAGGCGCTACAGTAATTTCTATGGCACAAGCTGTATTAGCAAATAATATGTCAGCAGATAGTGATGATAGAAAAGTTGCTTTAACAGGAAATATTACAATGCCTAAAACAGCTACAACTGTTAGTACATCAAATATACAAACTGGAAGTACATATACTGTAACAATTACTTACGGTTCTTCATCTGGAAATAAAGGTTTAGTTTCTTCAATAAATATTAGTAAAAACTAATAATAAGGAGGTGATCTTATGGAAAATGCCGCAGACGCATTAAAAATGGCGGCAGCTGTATTAATATTTGTTGTGGCATTGTCCATAAGCATCAATGCCTTTTCAGAAGTAAGAACAACAGCAACAACAATTTTGAATTATAAAGATAACGAATATGATTATACATATGTTCAAAGTAATGGTGGAACAGAAAGGCTAGTAGGTTTAGAAAGTATAATTCCAACCATATATAAAGCATATAAAGAAAATTACAAAATAGTTTTCGATTCAAATTTACTTCCAGATGGAGTATATCAAAGAAAAAATATTGATACTGGAGCTTACGAAAAAGTACAATCAATTGATTTACAGAAAGAAGTTTTAGGAAATAATACAGACAAAGAACAATTTATAATGGGAATATTATATGGTTCAAAGTATTATAACACTACAGTAAATGGAATGACAATAAAAGACAAATTTAAAAAGAATTTTGGAATTGACTTGAATACGAATGGAATTTATGATAAAATACAAAACAGAAAAGTAAAAGAATGTATAGGTATTTATTATCAAGAAGAAGTAGAAAAATCATCTGATACAGGTTCAGATACAGGAACAACTACTGATTCTAATGTTCCAGATGCAAATAAAACGGAAAAAAGGGTTATAACTTATACATCAATATAAAGGCTTATGTAAGTCTTAAAGGAGGAAAAAATGGGAGATACACTAATTACCGTAATAGCAATTGCATTAGCAGCTGTTTTAATGTTTGTGTTTCCACTAATGACAATGTCAGATAGAACTGATGACGTTTCTCAATTAGCAGTAGAAACAGCGACAACAGATTTTGTTGACGATGTAAGAACAACAGGAAAATTATCAATGGACAAATATAGTAAATTTTTACAAAATATTACTTCAACAGGAAATACATATGATGTAGAAATGCAACTTAATGTTTTAGACGAAAATCCTGGAAAGAAAACAACAGAAGCTCAAAAAACTAAAATTGGAGAAAATGTATATTATACGATGTACACTTCACAAATATTGGATCAAATTAATCCATCTTCTGGAACAACAAAAGTGTTAGCGTTAAAAGAAGGAGATATGTTTACAACAAGTGTAAAAAATACTAATTCTACACTATCACAACAATTAAAGAATTTCTTTTACTCTGTAACAGGAAATGATACATATACAATTGCAGCAGAGCATGGTGGAATCGTTACAGCAAATGGAAGTGGAAAATAAAAACAAAAACTTATTAGCTTGTAATATGTATATTACAAGCTTGTTTTATATATAATACAAAGGAAAGTGAAATATGAAAATTCAAAATTTAGCAGTAATATTTGTAATTATAATATTACCTATTTCTTTAATATTAACTTCATATGTTCAAAATCAAGTAAAAACACTTGAATTACAAATGTCATATGATACAAAATTAACAAATGCAACATATGATGCTGTAAAAGCATTTCAATTAAATACAGTAAATAGTAGTACATCTGATTTAGCAAACTCTAAAATTAGAGATATACAAGCATCTATAAATTCATTTTTTAATTCAGTTTCAACACAATTTAATTTAGCAGGTTATAACAAGGACATATTAAAAGCATATGTTCCAGCACTTGTATATACAATGTATGATGGTTATTATATATATTCACCATTTACAAATACATTAGACCAAGAAGATAGCACAGGAACAACATATAAAAATGGTGATAAACTTTATAACTTAAAACCATATATCCATTATAGTTGCAGGTATAAAAACGGAAGTACAGATGTAGTAATTACATATTCATTAGACAATTACATACAAGTTGAAGGAATAGTTAACGGAAAACCTGAAAGTCGTTCTGGATATTTATTAGACAATGTTAGAGATTCAGCTGGCAGTGTCTCATACAGACAAATACCAATTACAACAGAAAATTTAAGTGAAAAACTTATTGTTTCAGATGATTTAAATACACAAACTTATACATATACAAAAATAAATGGTGTAAAATATTATAAAGATAATAGTACAGGAAAATGGTTTTCTATTTTAAATGGAACAAGATATGATTCAGAAAGTGCGAATTTCAAGACAACAAATGATGCTGGTCAAAGGTATTACAAAGAGGCAAAAGAATTTACAGATTGGGTTAGTAATAATTTAGGTTCTTTAAAATCATCAGATGCAGTTAATGAAAATGGAACTGGAAAAATAACAGATACAGATTTATTTAATTCAGATTATAAGATATTTACAGGAGGAAGCAGTGGGACATCTATAGAAGATCCAAATTCTAATTTTAATCAACAAAGATTAGCTGTAATTAGATATTCAATTGAAAAAAACTTATCAATTGCAATTGCAAATTACAACAACTATACAACTGTAACAACTGATTTTGAAATGCCAAAATTAAAAGAAGATGAATGGGAAAAAATATTAAATAATGTTTCTGTAATTAGCTTTTTACAAGGACTAAGTATAGGTGGAAAAATATATAATGGATATTCAATTGTTACAAATACTAAAACAGAAGAATTAGTAAATACAGACTCAATTTATTTAATAACAGGAGACGGATATTATCATAGAGTTACAGATAAGGATTTAGTTGGTAAATCAGTTCAACAAGGATTTTTAAATACCGATTTTGAAAGAAAAACAATGATTAAATCTGATTCATCATCAGCGTATTTCTTTCCACATAGTGAGCTAGGATGCTATTCCTCAATCGTAAATCAAAGTAATGTAGATGACTTATCTAACTCAAATGACAATATATATAAATATATGGCAGAAAAAGGTGGAGATTTGGCTCAAAAATATTTTACAGCATTAGGTCGTGAAAGATACAGTATGTATAAAACAAATAATAACACAGAAGAATTAACCAAAGAGTTTTCTAATTAATTGTATATAAAAATAAAAAAAGTAAATACTAATAATAGCAAAATTAAAGGAGAATTTTATGAAAAAAATTTTGAAAATGCTATTATTAGTATTTTTTTTAATGATTATATATGTATATGTATTAGCAATTGAAAAAATTCCTAGTAAAATAACTTTGTTTGAAGGAGAAGATATAAATTTGAAAACTGTATTAGGAATAAATTTTAATTATGCAGATACAATAGAAACTTCATCAAGCGAAGGAACTAAAAAGAATATACAAGTAAGTTTTTTTGATAATATACCTATAAAAAATGTGGATGTAAATGTAATTCCAAAAACTAAAGTAATTCCGCTTGGAAATATAGCAGGAGTAAAGTTATATACAAATGGAGTTTTAGTAGTTGGAATGTCAGAAATAGAGGGAAAAGATAATCAAAGATATAAACCATATGTAAATACGGGAATAGAAGAAGGAGACACAATAATAAAAGTAAATAACAAGGAAATAAATTCGACAGATGATTTGATAGAAACAGTAAACCAGTCAGAAGGAAATAAAATAAAAATAAATTACATTCATGAAAAAGAAACGAAAGAGTGTAGTATAACACCAGTTGAAACAATAAACAAAGAATATAAAATTGGATTATGGGTAAGAGATAGTGCTGCAGGAGTAGGAACAATAACATTTTATGAGCCTTCAAATAAAACATTTGGAGCATTAGGACATGGAATAACAGATATCGATACAAATGAGCTTATAAATATTGCTTCAGGAGAATTTATTACAACAAAAATATTAAATATAACAAAAGGAGAAGTTGGAACTCCAGGAAAGATCCAGGGAACAATAGACAATCAAACAAATATTGGTACAATAAGTAAAAACACTAAATTTGGAATTTACGGAAAAGTAGATAATTTATCAAGTATAAATATTGATAAATCAAAAGAAATGGATGTTGCGTTAAGAGATGAAATCAAACAGGGAAAAGCTACTATATTATGTAGTTTAGATAATCAAACACCACAAGAATATGAAATAGAAATTGAAAAAATTTTTAAAGATAATAATTATGATAATAAAAGTATGCAAATAAAAGTTACAGATGAAAGACTATTAAATAAAACAGGTGGAATAATACAAGGAATGTCAGGATCACCAATTATACAAAACGGAAAATTTGTTGGTGCAATAACACATGTTTTAGTAAATAATCCTCAAGAAGGATATGGTGTATTTGCTGATATTATGCTAAAAAAAGCATCTGAAATAGAATAAAGGACTTCAAAAATAGAAGTCCTTTTAAATTATAAATTATTTTACTAACATTGGTCCAATTTCTGTTACAGTTCCTGCACCAACTGTAATAACAATGTCATTTTTCTCAACATTCTTTTTAACATAATCAACACATTCATCAAAGTCTGGAATGTATAAAGCTTCTTTTCCTAAAGATTTAATTTTATTTACTAAATCTTTAGATGAAATTTCATGATTATTTACTTCTCTTGCTGCATATATATCTAATACAATAATATGATCGAATTCTTTTAAAGCTTCTGCAAAATCATTTAATAATAATTTTGTTCTGCTGTAAGTATGTGGTTGGAATATTACCCAAGATTTATTGTATTTTTTATTTGATAAAGAATTGTAAGTTGCTTTAATTTCTGTTGGATGATGAGCATAATCATCATACACACTAGCAATACCATCAACTTTACCTTTAAATTCAAATCTTCTGTGTGCACCAGTAAATTTTATTAAGGCATCTTGAATATCTTTTCTTTCAATTCCATATTCAGTACATAAAGCTGTACAAGCTAAGGCATTTGATACATTATGAATTCCTGGAACTGATAATTTTAATTTCATAAAGAATTCGTTTTTATAATAAATATCAAATTCAGGAAAACCATCATCATCAAAAGAAATATTTTTTGCAGTAAAATCAGCTTCAGCATTTTTTATACCATATGTAACTACTTTGGCATTAGTATATTGAGGTAATTCTAAACAGCTTTTGTCATCAGCATTTATAACTAATAAGCCATCATCTGGTAATAATTTTGCATATTTAATAAAAGCTTTTTTTATGTTGTCAAAAGTTTTAAAATAGTCTAAATGGTCATTGTCAATATCAAGTATAACTTCTGCTTTTGGACTAAATTTTAAGAAACTTTCAACATATTCACAAGCTTCAATTACAAAATGTTCACTATTTCCAACTCTATAATTTCCGTTTATTTGTTTTAACATTGCTCCAACTTGAATACTTGGATCTTTTAAAGCATCCATGAAACATAATGAAATCATTGATGTTGTTGTTGTTTTACCATGTGTACCTGAAATACAAATTGTATCTTTGTAGCAACGAGTAATTGCTCCTAAAAAATCTGCTCTTTCAATTGTTGGTATATTAAGACGATGTGCTTCTACAATTTCAGGATCTGTTTGTTTTACTGCAGCAGAATATATAACTGCATCAGAACCTGCAACATCTTCTACACTGTGTCCTATAACTACTTTAATTCCTTTTTTCCTTAATAATTGAACTGCTTCAGAGTCAGAAGTATCAGAACCAGTTACATTAAATCCCCAGTTTTGTAATATAGCAGCTATGCCACTCATACTAACTCCACCAATTCCAATCATGTGTATATTTTTATATTTTTTTATATGTTCAATATTTGGCATTTTTAACACACTCCTCTATAATAATATAGAATTATATAATTAAATGTATAAAAATTCAAGGGTTTAAGGTGAATTATAATGTAATATATGAAAAAAATTAGATTTTGTTACTAACGTGATAAAAATCTAAAATAAAATTCAAAAAATGTAAAAAAAAGAAGGAAAAAAATTTTTTATGAAGAATAATATAATTGTACATAAGAATAAACGGCTATGTACAAATAATAAACATAAGGAAGGCAGGTGCATTACACCATGGAAATCACAGATGTACGTTTAAGAAAAGTAAATTCAGAGAACAGAATGAAAGCTGTTGCTTCTGTAACATTCGATAACGAATTCGCAGTTCACGATATCAAAGTTATCGAAAGCCAAAATGGATTATTCATAGCTATGCCAAGCAGAAAAACTCCAAGCGGAGAATTCAAAGATATAGCTCATCCAATTAATGCTGAAACAAGAGAGAAGATTCAAAAAGCTATCTTAGAAGCTTATGAAGCTCCAGAAACAGAGGAATCAGCAGAATAATATAAAAGGCCAAAAAAGCACTGTAAAAGTGCTTTTTTTGTGTCAAAAGGCTTGAAAAAACAACAAAAACAAGTTAAAATAAATAATAGTTTATATAATACAAGGAGAAAAATAATGTATTTAATAGTAGGACTTGGAAATCCAGAAGAAGAATATGGAAATACAAGACATAATATGGGGTTTGACACAATAAACAAAATTGCAAATAAATATAATATAGAAATAAATAAAAAAAAATTTAAAGGATTATATGGAACAGGAATAATAGAAGGACAAAAAGTTATTTTATTAAAACCTCAAACATATATGAATTTAAGTGGAGAAAGTATAAAAGAGGCAATTGATTTTTATAAAATTCCAGAAGAAAATTTAATTATAATCTATGATGATATAGATATAACTCCAGGAATTATAAAAATCAGAAAAAAAGGCGGTCCTGGAACTCATAATGGAATGAAATCTGTAATTCAAAATATACAGACTGAAAAATTTCCAAGAGTAAGAATAGGAATAGGAAAACCAGAGCAAAAAGGTGAACTAATTCAATATGTTATAGGACCAATAAATAAAGAAGATAAAGAAATATTAGATAAAGCAACTACACAAGGAAAAGAAGCGGTTATAGAAATAATAAAAAACGGTGTAGATATTGCAATGAATAAATTTAATTAAATAACCAGAAAAGGAAAGAGGATAATGACAGAAATATTTGTACAAAAAAAGCCAGAAGATCGTGAAATAGCACTTGTAGAAGATGGAAAGCTAATAGAATATTATGAAGAAAATGAAAGTAGTAATAGAAATGAAGGCAATATATATATAGGAATTGTTAGAGATGTTATAAAAGGAATGCAATCAGCTTTTGTAGATATAGGCACAGAAAAAAATAGTTTTATACATTTAAAAGATGTCTTACCAAAAGTTGATGAAAAAAAAGGCTTACAAGTCGAAGAAACTGATATTACTAAGGTATTAAAGCCAAAACAAAAATTATTAGTTCAAGTAAAAAAAGATAGCAATAGTAATAAAGGTGCAAGAGTCTCAACACATATAAATTTACCAAGTAAATATATTGTTTTAATGCCAAATACTGATATAATTACGGTATCACAGAAAATTGAAAATAAAGAAGAGCAAAAAAGATTAATAGAACTAGTTAAAAATAATTTATCAAAAAATAATGGAGCAATTATAAGAACTTCTGCAGAAGGAAAAACAGAAGAAATAATAAAAGATATAAAATATATAGAAAATGTATGGAAAAATATCACAGAAACAAGCATTGATTCAGAGTCTAATAAACCACAATTATTATATAAAAGTGAAGATATTTTGAAAAAAATCATAAAAGATTTGATAGATGAAAAAATTGACACAATAGTAGTAAATAATTTAGAAGAAAAACAAAAAATAGAAAAATTTATAAAATCAAATCCAGAATGTAAAGATATAAAAGTAAAAATATTAAAAAAAGAAGATATTTTAGACACGTATGAAATAAGAAAACAAATATCAAAAATGAAAAATAGAAAGGTTTGGCTAAAATGTGGAGGTTTTATAACAATAGATAAAACAGAAGCATTAACAGCAATAGATGTAAACACAGGTAAATATACAGGAACAAATAATAATTTACAGGAAACAATCTTAAAAGTAAACAAAGAAGCTACATATGAAATAGCAAAACAATTAAGATTAAGAGATGTTGGTGGAATTATAATTATAGATTATATAGACATGGCAGATGAAAAAAACAAAGAAATCTTAATTAATTTAATGAAAGAAGAATTAAAAAAAGATAGAACAAAAACACAAGTAGAAGGATTTACAAAACTAGATTTAATGGAATTAACAAGAAAACATATATGTAGCCATAAAGAATAATGAAAGGAATAAAGTATGAACGTAGGATTTATATCATTAGGATGTAGCAAAAATCTAATTGATACAGAAACAACAATTGGAAAATTTAAAGAAAATCATTATAAAATAGTAAACAACCCAGAAGATGCAGACATTATAGTAATAAACACATGTGGATTTATAGAAACAGCAAAAGAAGAAGCAATAAATACAATATTAGAAATGGCCGATTATAAGAAAAAAAGATGTAAATATTTAATAGCAATGGGTTGCTTAGTTCAAAGATATTGTGAAGAATTAGCTAAGGCATTGCCAGAAGTAGATTTATGGATAAAGCTTGATGAATATAATCATTTATGGGATAAAATAGAAGATTTAGTTGAAAAAAATATTGTTGATGAACCACAATCAAAAGATTACACTAAATTAAGTAAAATTCCAGAAATGCCAATGTTTGAACAATATGATTTTATGAATAGAACAGTAACAACAGGAAAAAATTATGCTTATTTAAAAATTGGAGAAGGCTGTAGTAACAGATGTACATATTGTGCAATTCCATATATAAGAGGTCCATTTGTAAGTAGAAAAGAAGAAGATATATTAGAAGAAGCAAAAAAATTAGCTAGTCAAGGAATAAAAGAATTAATAGTAATAGCACAAGATACAACAAAATACGGAATTGATATATATGGCGAGAACAAACTAGCAGAATTGCTTGAAAAATTAAGCAAAATTGACGGAATAAAATGGATAAGATTTTTATATTCATATCCAGAAGGAATAACAGATGAATTAATAGATTTAGTTGCTAAAAATCCGAAAATTGCAAAATATTTTGATATACCAATTCAACATATTTCTAATGATGTGCTAAAAAGAATGTATAGAAAAACTAATAAACAACAAATAACAAATTTGATAGAAAAAATTAGAAATAAAATTCCGAATGTAACAATAAGAACAACATTAATAGTTGGATTCCCTGGAGAGACAAAAGAAGAATTTGAAGAATTATTAGAGTTTGTTAAAAAAACAAAATTTGATAAATTAGGAGCATTTCCATATTCTAAAGAAGAGGGAACTCCAGCTGCTAAAATGCCAAATCAAATACATGGAAATACTAAAAAGGCAAGATATAATAAATTGATGGCTGAACAACAAAAAATATCTAAAGAAATATTAGAAAACAAAATAGGAAAAGAATTTGAAGTTTTAGTAGAATCAAAATCTTTTGATAGCAAATATTTTATTGGAAGAACAATGCAAGATGTTCCAGAAATAGATGGAATTGTATATATAAAAAATACAGGCAAAGAAAATTTATTAAATAAATTTGTAAAATGTAAAATAACAGATGTAAACAATTATGATTTAATGGCAGAAGTTGTTTAAAAAGGAGTAATTGATATGAGAGTTAATTTAAATGAAAATCAATTTATAGACATTGCAGTAAGAAAAGAAGACGATTTAATTGTATATTATGCTGATGGAATTAAAATAGGTGTATTAGATCCGAACAAAATGCCAGTTGGAGTGACAAATATTTTAATGGTAAATACCCCAAAATTAGATATTACTGCAGAACAAATGGGACAATTACAAAATGCAATAAATGCAATTCCACGTGAAGATATAGAAAAAGAAGCACAAATTAATAAAGAAATAGAAGAATATATAAATGAAAGATATGGCGAAATAGAAAAAGTCGAAGAAATAAAATTATTGGATTTAGATGAAAAAGAAAGAATAAAAGAAAAAGAAACAACAAAAACTAAAAATAAAAAAGACAAAGAAAACAAAGATAAAAAGAAGGATAAAGACGAAGAAAAAGATAAAAAGGAAAAAGCAATAACAGCCAAAGATGTAACAGTAAAACAAACAATAGAACTTGACGAAAAAGTAAATGACATGAAAGACATGAAACAATGGCTTGGAAGTAATTTGCCAAATGATGTTGTTAGAATAGGAGTTGTAGAATCATATCAAATGAGAGAATTTGGTAGTAAAAATACAACAAGATATTCTTTAGTTGCAATAAATAAAGATGGAACAATGCAACCATTAGAAAAATATATTCCACAATTACATCAAAGAACTACAAATGGAAGCAATCCAACTAGAGAAAATTATCAAGTTAGAGCAGATGGAACCGTAGAAAAAGATGCTGTTATTAGTGAATATGAAGTAGGAAATAAAATATTACAATTAGATAATCAAGAAATGGGTAGAGTTCAAGTGTATACTGCTCAAGAATCAAGAAATTCTACAGAAGAATTAGGTGTTCAAGTAAGAGATTCAAATACAACATTTAGAACAAGCAAAGAAGTAAGAAGTGTAAATGGAGAATATGAGGAAAACGGAGTTAACACAGTTGAAGAAAATTTAGAAGAAGCAAAAGCAAAAGAGCAATCAAATCCAAACGCACAACTAACAGATAAAGATATTGATGGAGAACCAGGACCAGATAATAATTTTAGTGAAAATGGAATTACATTAGAATCAGGTGAATTTGTTACTTTTGAAAGATTAGCAATTAGATGGGGAGAACGTAATGATGATGGTAGTCCAAATCCTGAAAAATCTAAAGAAATGTATTTAAAAATGAGAGATAGGAATATGGAAAAAACACCTGATCAAATAATAAATTTAGTTGATAATGAAATTGAAGAAGATATGAGAATTCCTAATAGAAATGAACATGAAATATAATTTGTCAAAAATAAAGATAAGTGATATAATAAAAAAATACAAAAGGAAAAATAAAGAGGTGGAAAAATGACAGCATTATTTGCACTAATATATATATTAATATTTATCATATTTGCATTAGTTGCGTATGCAGTATTACAAATAAAATTATTTGGTATGAAAGTAAAAGATTTTTGGTCTTTTATTGAAGCTAACCAAATGTTAGATAAATTATACAAATTTGCAAATCAATACGAAAATATGTCTCCACAGGAGCAAGTTATATATTTAGCAGAAGCGGAAAGAATATTTAAAGCTTTTGATAATGTTCCAAATGAATTGTGGGAAGAAGAATATCAAAAATACAAAGAAGTATTAAATAAATACCAAGATATTAAAATGTTAAGATGGTCTGAAGCATCAAGACAAAAAAATTAAAGAAGGAATAAAAAAATATTCCTTCTTTTTTAAAATTTTATTATTAATAAACTCATAAGAGCATATGTATAACGAAAAGCTCGCTTCATAAATAATCTTGATTTTAAAATTTCAAATGATTCAGATAAAGCACAATATTTATCAACAAAAGTTAAAATAAAACCTTCAATAGATTTTGGAAATTGAACTGTTACTGGCCACATATGTTTTATAATTATATCTTTTTCTTTTTCATTTAAATCAAATAATTTACATGCATTTTCACAAGCTACACGTCCATGAGTAAAAGCATGAAATCCTTTTCTACCAGGTTGTCTTACACGCCAATCGTATAAAAATAAATCGTGAAGCATAGCTGCTCTAGTTGCTGATTTATAATCTAAATGATATTTTTTACAAATCAAATAGCAATAGTAAGCAGCAGAATAACAGTGATCAAAACAAGTTGTTTCATAATGTTGTCTAAAATTTTTCATTTTTTGTACAGTTGAATTAGAAATTAAAGGCTTTATAATTTGCTGAAATTCTTCATCCTTTTCGCTTAACTCTTTTATATATTCTTTCATTAAAAACTCCTTTAAATAATCTTATGCATTTCAAATTCATTATAGCACAACCAGGTGACAAAAAACAACAAAATGGCATATAATTTATAAGATATTTATAAATTTTTTTATTAAATTGTTGCATTAATTTCCCAATGATAGTATAATAGAAATTGTAGCATAATAATATTAAAAAGAATATTATTTTATAAAGAGAGGTAAAAAAGATGGATTATTTATATATACTAAGACAAGCGCTAGTCTGGGTAATAACTATATTTTGGTTATATCAAATTTTAGTAAGTTTATGTTCTTTAGTAAAAATAAAAGACAAACCATTAAAAGTAAAAAAAGACCATAGATTTATGGCAATAATTCCAGCACATAACGAAGAAGCAGTAATAAAAAATTTAATAGAAAGTTTAAAAGCTCAAAATTACAATAAAGATTTATACGATATTTATGTAATAGCAGATAACTGTACAGATAACACAGCTAAAATTGCAGAAGAAGCTGGAGCAATAGTATATGAAAGATTTAATAATACTAAAAAAACAAAAGGATACGCATTAGACTGGTTTTTACAACAAAAAATAAAAGAAAATGCTCCATATGATGCATTTTTCGTATTTGATGCCGATAATATTGTAGATCCTAATTTTATAAAAAGTATGAATATAAAACTATGTCAAGGTGAAGATGTAGTACAAGGATATAGAGATATCAAAAACCCTACAGACAGTTGGATAACAGCAGGATATGCATTGTTCTACTGGACAATGCACAGATTTTATCATTTAGCAAGATATAATTTAGGATTATCACCATTATTAAATGGAACAGGTTTTATGGTAAGATTTGATGTTGTAAAACCACAAGGTTGGGATACAGTAACTTTAACAGAAGATATTGAATTTTCTTTAAAAAGAATTATAAAAGGTAAAAAACTAGGTTGGGCAACTGATGCAATAGTATATGATGAACAACCAGTAGGATTTAAACAAAGTTGGTCACAAAGAAGTAGATGGACAGTTGGTCACATTCAATGTATAAAAGAATATACTAAACAATTAGCAGTAGCTGCTAAAGAAAACAAAACAATGATGAATTTCGATGGATTACTATATATAGTAGGAAGTATACCAATGTTTATAATAACACTTGTATTATTACTTACAAACTTCTTAATGTATGGTTCAAATGAAATGACAGAAGCAGAATTGATAGTAAACTTATTTAGATTCTTAATACCAACATTCTTATTACCAATAGGAACAGCAGTAATTGCAATGTATTTAGACAGAAGACCAATAAAACCAATGCTAAAAGGATTAGCATGTTATCCATTATTTATGGGATCTTGGTTATTAATAAACTTTAAATGCTTATTTAAGAGAGATACAACATGGGAGAAAATTAACCATGTTCGTGATATAAAAATTGCTGATGCTGGATTACAAACAGAACCAGTTGGTCAAGAAACAAAGGCATAGAGCACAAATAGAGAATTTTAGAAAAAAACTGAAATTCTCTATTTTTTTTATAAAATTAATGTTATAATACAAATCGATTATATAAAAAAGGAGAAATAGAATGAAAGAAAAAACACTAAAATACATAAAAGAAAATTGGCAATTTTTATTAATAATATTAGTTGGAACAATATTTTTACTAATACCTGCATTTCACTCAAATATATGGTTTGATGAATCATACAGTGTAGCAATAGCAAACCATTCTTTTTCAGAAATTTGGACAATAGGATCACATGATGTACATCCAATTTTATATTATTGGATGCTTAAGATTATTAATATAATATTTGGAGAAAATATTATAGCTTATAGAATTTTTTCTACATTAGGAATAGTAACATTAGGAATACTAGGACTAACACATATAAAGAAAGACTTTGGAAAGACTGCTGGATTATTATTTACATTTTTTAGCTTCTTTTTACCAGTAATGCTAAATTATGCTTTAGAAATAAGAATGTATTCTTGGACAATAGTATTTGTAAGTCTAACAGCTATATATTTATATAGATTTATAAAACAAAAAGATTTAAAAAATGTAATATTATTTGGAATATTTAGTTTAGCAAGTTGCTATATGCATTATTACGCTTTAGCAGCAGCAGGAATAATGAATTTAGGATTAATAATATATATTATAAGAAAAAAAGAAGAGTTCTCAGCAGATATAATAAAAAAATTTATTATAGTAGAAGTAGCACAGGTATTGCTATACTTACCATGGTTCGTATGTTTTGTAATGCAAGCATTACGTGTAGGATCAGGATTTTGGATAACAATAGAATTTCCTCAAATATTAATAGATCTTGTGAATTTTCAATATAAAGGAAGTTTAGATCAATTAATCCCAACAATATTTGCGATTGCATTATATGCATATATTTTATATATAATAATAAAAAATATTAGAAAAAAAGAAAAAATTACAGAAGGATTAATTCCGTTAGGAATATATATACTTGTAATTATTGCAATGGCTTTAGTTTCAAAAATTACACCAATATTATATGCAAGATACTTATTTACAATAACAGGATTATTGATGTTTACAATATGTTATTTCCTATCTAAAGAAAACAATAAATTAATAATAGGAATAATTTGCGGAGCAATTGTAATAATGTCATGTAATAATTTAATTGAAAATGTAGAAGCAAATTATGATAAATCAAACAATGAACCAATAGAATATTTAAAAGAAAACTTACAAGATGGTGACATAATGATGTATGCAGATATGGGAAATGGTGGAGTAGTAGCAACAAAACTAGATAATACAAAACAATATTTTGTTAATCTAGGACATTGGTCAATAGAAGAAGCTTATAAAGCATATGCACCACAAATGGGAGTTGTAACAACACCAGAAGAAGCAGAACAACAATCAAAAGGTAGAATATTTATAATAGATACTGGAGATTTAAAATTATATAACGAAATAAAAAATGATAATAATTACAAAACAGTTTCAATAAAGAAATTTGAAGCCAAATATCATAATTACACATATAATATGGTTATATTAGAAAAAAATAACTAAAAAATAGCTAAAAAGCTTGCATTTATGCGTAAAATTGGGTATAATAAGTAATGTAACAAAGTAAAACAGAAGAGTGGGCACAAAGCCCACTCTTGATTAGTATAAAGGGATGTGATATTTTGTCAAAAATCGAAGAAAAGGTAGAACAATTAGTAGAAAAAAGAATAAACAACATTGGATATGAACTTTATGATGTAGAATACAGCAAAGAAGGAAAAGATTATTATTTAAGAATATTCATTGACAGTCAAAAAGGCATAGACTTAAATGACTGTGAAAAAGTTAATAATGAAATAAACGAATTACTAGATAAAGCGGACTACATAAAAGATGCATATTTCTTAGAAGTATCATCACCAGGAATAGAAAGAGTATTAAGAAAAGATAAACATTTAAAACAAAATATTGGAAAAGAAATATGTGTTAAATTATTTAAAAAAGATGAAAATGGAAAAAAAGAATATACAGGAATTTTAAACGATTTTGATCAAGAAACAATAAAAGTAGAAATAGAAAAACAAATACAAGAAATACAAAGAAAAAATATAGCACAAATAAAAACAGTATATAATTGGTAAAGGGAGGAATATAAGATGAAAAAAACATCTAAAGAACAAAAAGAAACACCAGCTATTGATAACAAAGAATTAATATTAGCTTTGGAAGAATTAGAAAAAGAAAGAGGAATGAAAAAAGACTATTTGCTAGAAGCAATAGAAACAGCATTAGTTACAGCTTATAAAAGAAATTTTGATTCATTAGAAAATGTAAAAGTTGAAATGGATAGACAAACAGGAGCAACACATGTATATTCAATAAAAAAAGTTGTTGAAAAAGTAGAAGATCCTGAAATGGAAATCTCAGTAGAAGATGCAAAAAAAATAAATCCAGATTATGCAGAAGGCGATGAAGCCAATATAGAAATTGTACCAAGGAACTTTGGTAGAATTGCAGCTCAAACAGCTAAACAAGTTATAATTCAAAAATTAAGAGAAGCAGAAAGAGAAATCGTATTTAATGAATTTAATGAAAGAAAAGGCGAAATAGTATCTGGATTAATTCAAAAAGCTGATAACAATATAGTTGTTATGGATTTAGGAAAATTAGAAGGTGTTATGCCTAAAAAAGAACAAATTCCAACAGAAAAATATAGAGTAAATGATAAAATTAAAGGATATATATTAAAAGTTGAAAGAGGACAAAAAGGTGCACCACAAGTAATAGTATCAAGAAGTCATCCTGATTTTGTTAGAAAACTATTAGAATTTGAAATTCCAGAAATATATGAAGGAGTAATAGAAATTAAAAGTGTTTCAAGAGATCCTGGATATAGAAGTAAAGTAGCTGTATATTCTCCAGATCCTAATATTGATCCAGTTGGTTCATGTGTAGGACAAAAAGGAGTTAGAATTCAAAACGTAATAAATGAATTAAATGGTGAAAAAATAGATGTAATTGAATGGAATGAAGATCCATCAATATTTATTGCAGCAAGTTTATTACCAGCTAAGATTTTAGCAGTTGATGTTAAAGAAGACGAAAAATTTGCACAAGTAATAGTTCCAGATGATCAATTATCATTAGCAATAGGAAAATCTGGACAAAATGCAAGACTAGCAGCAAGATTAACAGAATGGAAAATAGACATAAAGTCTGAAACACAATTCAGAGAAATGCTAGAAAATGCAAATAAAGAAAAAGAAGAAAATGAAAACGAAGAAAGCAGTGAAAATGCAGAATAAAACTTGTTTTGGGACATACAAATAAAAAAGGAATGGTGTAATATGAAAAAGCAACCAGAAAGAACATGTATGGGATGTAATGAAAAAAAGCCTAAAAAAGAATTTGTTAGAATCGTAAAAAATAAAGAAAACGAAATAAACATAGATAAAACTGGAAAAATGTCTGGTAGAGGAGCATATATTTGTGAAAATATTGAATGCTTAGAAAAATTACAAAAATCCAAAAGATTAGAAAAAGTATTTGATATGAAAATATCAAATGAAATTTATGAAAAATTAAGAGGTGTAATACTTGATAAATAATAAAATACTAGGTTTAATTGGCTTAGCAGCTAGAGCTAGAAAAGTAAGCTATGGTGCTGATAGTGTAGAAATGCAAATAAAAAAAAGAAAAGTAAATTTAATTATTGTAGCAGATGATGCTTCAAAAAGGACAAAAGATAAATTTAATAAAATTGCATTACAATATGATATTCCAATAATAGTAATAGAAAACATAGAAGCATTAAGTAAAGCAATTGGAAAATCTAACAAAGCAGTATTAGGTATTGAAGATATAAATTTATCAAAAGAAATTCAAAAAATAAATAATGGGGGTGAAGCTATTGGGTAAGATAAAAATATATGATATAGCAAAAAAATTAAACTTAACCAGTAAAGAAGTATTAGAAGAAGCAAAAAAAATGAATATAGAAGCTAAAAGTCATTTAAGTGCTATAGATGAAGAAGAAGCTAAAAAAATAGAATCAAAATTAAGTAAAAAAGATGCAAAAAAAGAAGTAAATAAAAAGCAAGAAAAAGGAAATAATAATAAAGACGAAAAAGCACCTGTTATTATAAGAAGAGAAGTAATCATTGCTAAAGAAGAAGAGCAAAATCATAAAAAGGCTGAAAATAAAAAGGCTGAAAAAGAAAGCAATGTTGGTTTTGTAGAAAGAAAACAAAATAAAGATTATAACATTGTATATAGAAACAAACCAAATAAACCAATGACTGTAAGTGAATTATTTGGATTAAATAAAAAAGAGGAGAAGAAAGAAGCACCAGTGGTAAAAGAAGTAGTAGAAAAGAAAGAAACAAAAAAGGTTGAAACAAAGAAAGTTGAAATAAAAGAAGCTGAAATTAAAAAAGAAATTAAAAAAGAAATTAAAAAAGAAGTTAAACCTGAAAGTAATTCAAAAGTCCAAGAAAAACATAATAATGAGGTAAGAACAGAAAAAACAACAATGAATGCAAAAAGACAAGAAAATAGAGAATATAACAAAGATAGAAATAACAGAGATAATAGAGATAATAGACAAGGCAGAAACAACAATCAAAATAATAATTATAGAAACAATAGAAATGATAATAAAGATGGATATCGTAGCTATAATAAAGACAACAGAAATAATAATAGAAATAATAGAGATGGAAGAAATGATTTCCGTCAAAATAATAACAATAATAGATTTAATAAAAGACCTTTGGATGCAAAGGGAATTGAAAAAAATATTAAAAATATTATGGCTGTTGAAACTATCGAAAAAGAGCCTGTAAGAGAATATAACAAAGATATTGATAAACAAAAAGAAAATAATCGTTTTAATGAAAATAAATCAAACAAAAAGAATAAAGGTAGAAGAAACAATAATAACAATAACGATTTTGATGAAGGAAAATTAAAATCATTAAAACAAACTAATAAATTATCAAATATGTTTGATGATCAAGATGGCGGAATGTTAGATTATTATGATTTATCTGCTGGACATGGAAGACGTAATAAAAAGAAGAAAAATCAAGTACAACCTGAAAAGAGTAAACAAAAAATATTTAAATTAACAGAAATAGAAATTCCAGAATCAATAACAGTAAAAGACTTAGCAGCTGAAATGAAAAAGACAACTGCTGATGTAATCAAAAAATTATTGAGTTACGGAATTATGGCTACAATAAACCAAGAAGTTGATTTCGATACAGCTTATCTAGTAGCTCAAGAATTTGAAATTACTGCTAAAAAGAAAGAAATTGTAACAGATGAAGATATCTTATTTGATGATTCTGAAGACAAAGAAGAAGACTTAGTTCCAAGACCACCAGTAATAGTAGTTATGGGACACGTAGACCATGGAAAAACTTCTTTACTAGATGCAATTAGAAAAACTAATGTAATTGGTGGAGAAGCTGGAGGAATTACACAGGCAATAGGTGCTTATCAAGTAAAAGTAAAAGACAGATTAATAACATTCTTAGATACACCAGGACATGAAGCTTTCACAGCAATGCGTGCTAGAGGTGCACAAATTACTGATATTGCAATATTAGTAGTTGCTGCAAATGATGGTGTTATGCCACAAACAGTAGAAGCAATAAACCATGCTAAATCAGCAGGAATACCTATAATTGTTGCTATAAATAAAATCGATTTACCAGAAAGTAACCCTGAAAGAGTAAAACAAGAATTAATGAAATATGATTTAGTTCCAGAAGAATGGGGTGGAGATACAATATTTGTTCCAATATCAGCTAAAACAGGAGAAAATATAGATCAATTACTAGAAATGGTATTATTAGAAGCTGATATGTTAGAATTAAAAGCAAATCCTAATAAACAAGCAAAAGGAGCTGTAATTGAAGCAAGACTTGATAAGAGTAAAGGTGCAATAGCTACAATGCTTATCCAAAGAGGTACTTTAGATGTTGGAGACACAATAGTTGTTGGAACAACAATTGGTAGAATTAGAGCAATGAAAGATTATAAAGGAAAAACTGTAAAATCTGCAGGTCCATCAACACCAGTAGAAATTATGGGATTAACAGAAGTTCCAGAAGCTGGAGAAACATTCTATGAAGTTAAAAACGAAAAAGTTGCAAAACACTTAATTGAAAAGAGAAAGACAATAGAAAGAGAAAAAGCAATAAATCAAGGACCAAAAGTAACATTAGATAATTTATTTAGTCAAATGGAAGAAGGAAACTTAAAAGTATTAAATCTAATTGTAAAAGCAGATGTACAAGGTTCTGTAGAAGCTGTAAAACAATCATTAGAGAAATTGCAAAATGAAGAAGTAAGAGTAAAAGTTATACATGCAGCTGTTGGTGCTGTTAACCAATCAGATGTTACACTTGCAAAAGTATCTGATGCAATAATAATTGCATTTAATGTTCGTCCAGATAGCACTGCAAAAGAAATTGCAGAAAAAGACGGGGTAGAAATTAAGCAATACTCTGTAATTTATCAAGCAATAGATGATGTTGAAGCTGCAATGAATGGTATGTTAGAGCCTAAGTATCAAGAAAAAGTAATTGGAAATGCAGAAGTAAGACAAACATTTAGAATTTCTAATGTTGGAACAATTGCTGGTGCATATGTACTTTCAGGAAAAGTTGAAAGAAATGCAGGAGTAAGGGTAATCCGTGATAATATAGTAATTCACGATGGACATTTAGCAACATTAAAGAGATTCAAAGACGATGTCAAAGAAGTTGGTAAAGGATTTGAATGTGGAATGCAAATTGAAAACTATAATGACATTAAAGAAGGAGACATAATTGAAGTATACATCATGGAAGAAATAAAAAGATAGTAGACAAGGAGGGTTATAAATGCCAGAAAGTCGAAATAGATTAGAAAGAATAAATGAAGAATATAGAAAAGAATTAAGCAATATTATTAATTACAAGTTAAAAAATCCAAATGCAACAGGATTAATCAGTGTTACAAAAGTAAAAGTAACAAATGATTTAAAATTTGCTAAAGTTTATGTAAGCATCTTAAATGCAAAAGATGTAAAACAAACTTTAGCAGCACTAAAAAGTGCTTCAGGATTTTTACGTAGCGAATTAGCTAAAAGTGTAAATCTTCGTAATACTCCAGAACTTATATTTGAATTAGATGATTCTATTGAATATGGTGCAAAAATTGATAGTATTTTGAAAGAAATTTTACCAAAAAAAGAGGAGGAAAACTAAAAAATGACATTAGATGAAATATTAAAAGAAATAAAAAATGCTCAAAACATAGTTATCCTAACTCATGAAAATCCTGATGGAGATGCAATAGGTAGTGCATTAGGAATGAAATTTGCTATTGAAAAATTAAATAAAAAAGCAGATTTAATAATGACAAAATATGCAAAAGTATTTGACTTCTTGCCAAGAGTAGATGAAATTTTACAAGAAGGACCAATAAAAAAATATGATTTAGCTATAACAGTAGATTGTGCAACTTTAAAAATATTAGATAACAAAGAATATTTTGAAAATGCAAAAAGAACAATTGTTATAGATCATCATGGAAGCAACAATATGTATGGAGATATTAATTACGTAAATCCAGATGCATCAGCATGTGCAGAAGTGTTATTAGGTATGTTCTCATATTATAATATAGATGTAGATATTAAATTGGGAACCTGCCTAATGACAGGTATCATTACAGATACAGGTGGTTTTCAATATCCATCTACAACTGCAGATACATTAGAATATTCAGCAGAACTTCTAAGAAAAGGTGTTGATATACCAGAAATATGTAAAATAACATTACAAAAAGTATCAAAAGCTAAGTTTGATTTAACAAAACTTGTAATGGATAGAGTAGAACTTTTTGCTGATGGAAAAATAGCATTTGCATATATTACAAATAAAGATTTAGAAACAGTAAAAGCTGATGAAGGAGATCATGCAGGGCTAGTAAATATAGGTAAAAATATTGAAGGTGTTGAAGTTTCTATTTTTATAAGAGAAGATGATAATGATGAAAATTATTATAAAGTTTCAATGCGTTCAAGCGATTATGTAAATGTTTCAGATGTATGTTTAATGTTTGGCGGTGGAGGACATGCAAGAGCCGCTGGTGCCAAAGTACAAGGAACATTTGAACATGTTAAAGAAAAACTTATAAAAGAAGTGGAAAAAGCATTATAATGGATGGAATTATTATTATAAACAAACCCAAAGGTTGCACTTCACATGATATAGTACATAAAGCCAAAAAAATATTTAATGAAAAGGTAGGACATACTGGAACTTTAGATCCTATGGCAACAGGAGTTCTACCTTTACTTATTGGAAAAGGAACACTTTGTTCAAAATATTTAATAGAACATGATAAAATTTATAAAGCTAAAATTCAATTAGGAGTAAAAACAGACACAGCCGATCAAGAAGGAAATATAATAGAAAAATCGCAAGTTGATGATTCTATTTTTAATATAGAAAAAATAAAAAATACTTTAAAAAATATGATTGGCAAAAATCTACAAACACCACCAATATATTCAGCAATAAAAGTAAAAGGAAAAAAATTATATGAATATGCTAGAAAAGGTGAAAATGTAGAAATTCCAAAAAGAGAAATTACTATATATGATATAGAATTAACAAATATAGATGAAAAAAATAAAACAATAGAATTTAAAGTTCACTGTTCCAAGGGAACATACATAAGAAGTCTATGTGAAGATATAGCAACAAATTTAGGAACAATAGGCTACATGTCAAGTTTACAAAGAGTAAAAGTAGTGAGATTTTCAATAGAAAATTCAATTACAATAGATGATTTAGAAAAAAATATAAAAAATGATAGTTATATAAAAAATCATTTTATTTCAATAGAAAAATTATTTGAAAATGAACCTAATATAGAATTAAATAATAGAAAATTAGAATTATTTTTAAATGGTGTAAAACTAACACACGATTTAAAAGATGGAGTATACAAAATATACAGTAATAATAAATTTATAGGATTAGGAACTGTAAAAAATAATTTGCTAAAAAGAGATGTTATAATTTAAAAATCACTTTCATATATTTTATAAAAAGTATGTGAGGTGATTTTTTTGTATTATATTCAAGAAAGTGACAAGCCTAATTGGTTATTTAATAAATTAAATATAATAAAAGTAATAGGAGATAAACTAATTATTCCAATTAGTAAAGATGAAAAGCTAAAAGAAAAACAATCTGTAAAATTAGCCAAAAAGACTAAAAAGATTTTAAAAGAATTTAATTGCAAATCAGTATGTGCTAGCAAAGTAATAAAAAATCAGGAAAAATATATAAAAAGTTTAAATAATGATATAGAAATAATAAATGGAAAATGGCTATATTCTGTATTAGCAAATAAAGTTTTAGACTATATAGTAAAAAAATATAATATAAAAAAAGAAGAAACAACAATATCTATATTAATAAATAAATTAGAAACAGATTATATGTTAGAATATATAAAACAAATATCAAGTGAATATAAAGTAATTAATATAGTCACAAATAATGTAAAAGAATTCAATAAAATTGAAGAAATTATATTTAAAACTGAAGATGTTATGATAAATATTACAAACAACAAGAAAAAAGGTCTTATGAGAAGCCAAATAATATTAAATGTAGATTTTAAAACAGAATTGTTAAATCAATATAACATACCAGAAAAGGCAATATTAATTAATTTACCAGGAAATATTCAAATAAAAAAGAAAAGATTTAATGGAATAAATATAAATGATTATGAAATTAAATATAAGAAATTTGAGGAATTTGATTATGATAAATATTATTTATATGATCAAAAAGATATTTATGAATCACAAATATATAAAAAACAACCATTTGAATATATAAAAAGAAAATTAGAAAAAGATAAAGTAGAAATATTGTTTTTAAAAGGTAATAAAAATCAATATTAGTCCTTATATTTCAAGGCTTTTTAAAGAGATTCGAAAGGTAAGTCAAAAATCTTAAAAATTTATTTAAAAGCTTTTCTTTTTTGACAAAATATAATATAATGTATTTGTCAAAAATAATTGGCGAGGAGGTACAAAAATGCCAAGTAATAGTAATAGAAGAAATAATGAACAAGATAAAACAAGACAACATAGTAGAACAAATACAAATACAAACAGAAAGCGAAGACCAACACCAAGAAAAGCAGAAGATACAGAAGCAACAAAAAGAGTTAGACCAAACAATAGAAAAAGAGTATCAAAAAAAGGTAATGAAAATCAACATCAAAAATTAAAAATGGCTTTAAAAATAGCAGTAGTTATATTTTTATTATTATGTGTAATAGGTGCAGGAGTTGTGGCAGGAATCTTCTTTGGTTTATTTGGAAATGATTTTGAAATAACTAAAGATGAATTAAAAATAGCATCTTCAAATTCAGTTGTAGTTGATGTAAATGGTGGAGTAATTGCAAACTTAAGTGGAGATGAACAAAGAAAAATTATAAAATTAGAAGATATGTCATCATATTTGCCAAAAGCATATGTAGCAATAGAAGATGAAAGATTTTATAAACATCATGGCGTAGATTTTAAAAGAACAGCAGGAGCAATAGTAAATACATTACTTAAAGGAAATTCAAGCTATGGTGGAAGTACAATAACACAACAATTAGTAAAAAATATTACAGATGATAAAGATACAAAAGGTTTAGCCGGAATAACAAGAAAAATAAAAGAATGGGCTAAAGCATATCAAGTAGAAAGAATGATATCAAAAGATCAAATACTTGAATTATACTTAAATATCTTATTTATTGGTGGAGAAGGAAATCTACATGGAGTTGAATTAGGAGCAGAATATTACTTTAATAAAAGTGCAAAAGATCTAAGCTTAGCAGAATGTGCATATATGGCAGGAATTAATAGTTCACCAATGTCATATAATCCATTTGATAGTTCAAAAGACAACTCAGAAAAAATAAAAACAAAAACAAAAATAGTTTTAAAGAAAATGAAAGAACTAGGCTATATAAATCAAGAAGAATATGATTCAGCAGTTGCAGAAGCAGATAGCGGATTGAAATTTAATAAAGGAAAAATAACATCAACATCAAATTATTCATATCATACAGATGCTGTATTAGATCAAGTTATAAATCAAGTAATGCAAGAAAAAGGTATTTCAAGAGAATTAGCAGAAAACTATATTTATAGTAGTGGACTTACAATATATTCAACAGTAGACTCAAGTGTTCAATCAAGAGTTGAAGAAGAATATCAAAAAGACAAATACATAAAGAAAGGTAAAGATAAGGACACAAATGGAAACAAGAAAAATGAACACACACAATCAGGTATGGCAGTTATAGATTATAAAACAGGAAATGTTGTTGCAGTAGCAGGTGGTCTTGGAAGCAAGCAAGGTGCAGGATGGAATAGAGCAACCCAAATGAAAAAGCAAACAGGATCTTCTATAAAAATGATAGCAGATATAGCACCTGCATTAGAAGAAAAAATTATAACACCAGCCACAGTATATGCTGATGAAAAAACTGATTTTGGAAACTATACACCAAAAAATGATAAAGACAAATATGGAATTGACAATTCTAAATATATGAATGTTAGAACTGCAATAGCATTATCAAGAAACATACCAGCAGTTAAAATAATGAAAGAATTAACACCAAAGAAATCTTTAAGTTACTTAAAGAAAATGGGATTCTCAGCATTAGATGAGAAAAAAGATGAGGTTCCGGCATTAGCAATAGGTGGTATGACAAATGGTGCTAGTCCACTAGAGATGGCAGCAGCATATGGAACAATTGCAAATGATGGAGTATATATTACACCAACATTCTATACTAAAGTTGTTGATTCAAGTGGAAATACAGTAATGACACCAAACCAAGAAGAAACAAGAGTATTTTCAGAACAAACAGCATATTTAGCTAAATCAATAAATATGGAACCAGTAACAAATACTCACGGAACAGCAAAATATTGTGCAATAAAAGGAATGGATGTAGCAGCAAAAACAGGAACAACAGACAATAGCTGTGATAGATGGCTTTGTGGATTTACACGTTATTATGCAGCTGCAACATGGTTTGGATATGATAATAATGAAGAAGTAACAGGATTTGCTCAAAACCCTGCAGGACAAATATGGTCAGCAATCATGACAGACATACATAAAAATTTAGAGAGCAAAAAATTTGAACAACCAACTGGAATTGTAAAACAAACAGTATGTAAAACAACAGGATGTTTAGCTACAACAAGCTGTAAAGACACATATGAAGAGATATTTGCTTCAAATGCTTTACCAGAAAAATGTCAAGGACATGGAAGTCAACAAATATGTTCAGAATCAAATAAAGTAGCTACACAATATTGTTCACAATACACAACAGTAAGAACAAATTATTTTGGCTCAGTAATTCCTAAAGAACAATTAAACTTATGGAAACCATTAAATGGAAGTCCAACATCAAAAAGCGGAAAAATAACAGAAGTATGTGATTTACATACTAAGCCAAAGAGTCAAGATAAAACTAAAAATAATAATACTGAAAATAAAACAAATACAAATACTAAAAAGAATGAAACAACAAATACAAGTGGTACAAAAAATGCTACTAACACAGAAAATAAAAATACAAATTCTGGATCATCAAATACTACTCCTGACCCAGATGATACAACAGAATAAAACTGTAAGGGAGGAAAATAAATATGGATATATATTTTTATAATACATTAACAAAGGAAAAACAACTTTTTGAACCATTAGACAAAAATCAAATTAGAATATATTCATGTGGACCAACAGTATATAAAAATGCAACAATAGGAAATATGAGAACAAATATATTTCAAGATGTATTAAAAAGGGTTTTACGTTATAATGGCTATAAAATAAAACATGTAATGAATATTACAGATGTAGGACATTTAGTTTCAGATGGAGATGAAGGCGAAGACAAAATGCTTAAATCAGCAAGAGAAGAGCACAAATCTCCATTGGAGATTGCCGAATATTATACAAAATTATTTTTCGATGATTTAAAAGCATTAAACATTGAAATGCCAGAAGTAATTTGTAAAGCAACAGATCATATTCCAGAAATGCTAGAATATGTAGAAGAATTAGTAAAAAATGGATATGCATATGAAACATCAACAGCAATATACTTTGACATATCAAAATTAGATAAATATCCTGTATTATCAAATGTAAATGTAGAAGACCAAAAAGCTGGAGCTAGAGTAGATGTCGATCCAGAAAAAAGAAATCCATCTGACTTTGCTTTGTGGATAAAAGCACCAGAAAACCATTTAATGAAATGGGATAGCCCATGGGGACCAAGTTACCCAGGATGGCATATTGAATGTTCTGCAATGGGTAGAAAATATTTGGGAGAACAATTTGATATACATACAGGTGGAATTGATTTAATTCCAACACATCATGAAAATGAAATTGCACAAAGTAAAGGTAGATGCGGAAAAATTCCTGCAAGATATTGGATGCATGGTGAATATCTTCTTATAAATGGTGGAAAAATGTCAAAAAGCTTAGGAAATGTATATTTAGTAAAAGACATTATTGAAAGAGGATATGAACCATTAGTATATAGATTGTTTAGTTTTTCAAGTCATTATAGAAATAAATTGAATTTCACATGGGAAGGAATTGATGCTGCTTCAAAATCATTAGAAAGATTAAGAAGCGGATATCAAAATCATTTACATGGAACTGATGAAGTTGATGATGAAACTGTAAAACAATATGAAGAAAAATTTCATAAAGCAATAAATGATGACTTAAATATGCCACTTGCTATGGGAGCTGTTTGGGAGGTTGTTAGAAGTGAAAAGAAATCTCCAAAATTAGCTAAATTGTTATTAAAATTTGATACAGTATTAGGAATAGATATTAATAAAGAAAATAAAGAAGAAAAACAAGAAATTCCAGAAGAAATATCAAAATTATTAGAACAAAGAAAACAAGCAAGAGAAAACAAAGACTGGACAAAATCAGATGAAATAAGAGATTTGATTGATCAAAAAGGATATACAGTAAAAGACACTAAACAAGGACAAGAAATCATAAAAAAGTAATATAGGAGGAATGTAAAATGGCAATATTATTACCAGGAGGTGCAGGCTATATAGGAGGCCACACTGCAGTAGAGCTTTTAAATGCAGGAAAGGAAATTATAATAATAGATAATTTTTCAAATAGTAAACCAGAAGTTCTAGATAAAATAAAAAAAATAACAGGTAAAGACTTCAAGTTTTATGAATTAAATTATTTAGACAGAAAAAATCTTGAAAAAGTTTTTGAAGAAAATAAAATAGATGCAGTTATAAATTTTGCAGGATATAAAGCAGTTGGAGAATCAATCCAAAAACCTATAGAATATTATGAAAACAATATTTCAGGGGCATTAGTATTATTAGATACAATGAGAAAATATGGATGCAAAAAATTCATATTTAGTTCATCAGCAACAGTATATGGAGAACCAGAAAAAATACCACTTACAGAAGACTGTAAAACTGGTGGAACAACAAACCCATATGGAACAACAAAATTATTTATAGAACAAATATTAAAAGACATTTATAGATCAGATAAAAGTTGGGATATATGTATATTAAGATACTTTAATCCAGTAGGAGCACATGAAAGTGGATTAATTGGTGAAGAACCACAAGGAATACCAAACAATTTAATGCCATATGTAGCTAGAGTTGCAGCAGGTACTTTAAAAGAATTATCTGTATTTGGAAACGATTATAATACACCAGATGGAACAGGAGTAAGAGATTATATCCATGTTGTAGATTTAGCAAAAGGTCATGTAAAAGCACTAGAAAAACTTGACAAAGAAAACCAAGGATTATTTATATATAATTTAGGAACAGGAACAGGATACAGTGTTTTAGACATGGTAAAAGCATTTGAAAAAGCAACTGGTAGAAAAGTACCATATAAAATTGCATCAAGAAGAGAAGGAGATATAGCAACATGTTATGCAAATCCTAAAAAAGCAAAAGAAGAGCTTGGATGGGAAGCACATAAAACATTAGAAGATATGTGTAAAGATTCTTGGAACTACATTGAAAAAAATAGTTAATAAAATTAAAGAGTGACATCTGTAAAGTCACTCTTTAATTGACTTTCTGGCATAAATATAGTATTATATTATACGAGATTATATAAAGGAGGATTTTTTATGATAGACATAAAAAATGAAATAGCAAGTAAAATAGCAAAAGTAACAAAATTAAATGAAGAAGAATTAAAAAATTATATTGAAATACCAATGGATAATAAAAATGGAGATTATGCATTTCTATGTTTTAAACTAGCTAAAGAATTAAGACAAGCGCCTCCTGTAATAGCAAACAATATAAAAGAAAAAATTGAAATAGATAACAATATAATAAAAGATATTCAAGTAATTGGTGGATATTTAAACTTTTATATTAATAAAAATTACCTAACTAAAGAAGTATTAGGTGAAATATCAAATAAAGAACAATATGGAAAATCAGAAGTAGGAAAAGGAAAAAACATTATAATAGATTATTCATCACCTAATATAGCTAAACCATTTCATATAGGACATTTACGTTCAACAGTTATAGGTGGAGCTTTATATAATATATATAAATATTTAGGCTATAATGTAACAGGAATAAACCATTTAGGTGATTATGGAACACAATTTGGTAAGCTAATTGAAGGATACAAAATGTGGAACAAAGAATATGACATCGAAAAAGATCCAATTGGTGAATTAACAAAAATATATATACGAATTAACCAAGCATGTAAAGATGATGAAAAAATATTAGAAGCATGTAGAGATAATTTTAAAAAACTAGAAAATGGAGATCCATATTGTGTCCAATTATGGAAAAAATTCAGAGAATTAAGTTTAAAAGAATTCCAAAAAGTATATGATTTATTAGGAAGCAAATTTGATTCATGGAATGGAGAATCATTTTATTCTGATAAAATGCAAGAAGTAATAGATATATTAAAGCAAAAAGGTAAATTAACAGATTCACAAGGAGCTAAAATAGTTGATTTAGAAGCAGATGGAATAGATACACCATGTATAATAGAAAAATCAAATGGATCTAGTACATATGCAACAAGAGACTTAGCAGCAATTTTATACAGAGCAAGAACATATGATTTTGATAAAGCATTATATTTAACATCATATGAACAAACATTACATTTTAAACAAGTATTTACAGTTGCAAAATATTTAGGTCTTGACGAAAAATATACTAAAGGATTAATACATGTATCATTTGGAATGGTTCAGTTGCCAACAGGAAAAATGTCAACAAGAGAAGGAAATATAATAAAACTTGAAGAATTACTAAATGAAGCAATTGAAAGAGCAGAAAAAATAATCGAAGAAAAAAATCCTGACCTAGAAAACAAGAAAGAAATAGCTAAAAAAGTTGGAGTAGGAGCTGTAATATTTAACGATTTATCAAATAGTAGAATAAAAGATGAAATATTCGAATGGGATAAAATCTTAAACTTCCAAGGTGAAACAGGACCATATATTCAATATACATATGTACGTACAAAAAGTATATTAGAAAAAGCTGGAGAATTACCAGAATATAATAACATAAATGTAGAAAAAATAAATGATAAATATTCTCAAGAAATTATTAAATTATTATATAATTTTGAGGAAATATTAATTCAAGTAACAAAAAAAGAAGAACCATCAATCTTATCAAGATATTTGATTGATTTAGCAAAAGCATTTAGTAGTTTCTATAATGAAAATAAAATAATTACAGAAGATAAAGAAGTTCAAGATGCAAGAGTATATTTAACATATGCAGTAAATCAAGTGTTAAAAAACGGAGCAAATTTACTTGGAATTCAAATGCCAGATAAAATGTAGTATAAAAAGAAAAATAGTACTACACAAAATATTAAAAATGTGATAAAATATTTAAGAATATAGAAAAAGGAGGAATTAACATGTCAGGACATTCAAAATGGCATAATATACAAGCTAAGAAAGGAAAAGCAGATGCTGCTAGAGGAAAAATCTTTACAAAATTAGGTAGAGAATTATTAATTGCAGTAAAAGAAGGTGGACCAGACCCTGCTGGAAATTCAAAATTAAAAAGTGTAATTGCAAAATGTAAAGCTGCAAACATGCCTAATGACACAATAAATAATGCTATAAAGAAAGCATCAACAAGTAATGAAAATTATGAAGAAATAGTATATGAAGGATATGGACCAAACGGTGTAGCTGTTATAGTCGAAGCTTCAACAGACAACAAAAACAGAACTGCAGCAGATGTAAGACATGTTTTTGATAAAGCAGGCGGAAACTTAGGAACAACAGGATGCGTATCATATATGTTTAATAAAAAAGGTGTAATTGTAATAGAAAAAGAAACAGCACCAATGGGAGAAGACGAACTTATGATGCTTGCATTAGAAGCAGGAGCAGAGGATTTTCAATCATTAGACGAAGTATATGAAATTACAACATCACCAGAAGACTTCTCTACAGTAAGCGAAAAATTAGAAGAAGCAGGATTGACATTCTTAGAGGCAGATATTCAAATGGTTCCAACAACTACAGTAAGCCTTGATGAAAAAGGTGTAGAAAGAATGGAAAGATTAATAGAAAGACTTGATGAATTAGACGACGTTGCAAATATTTATCATAACTGGGAAGAATAAAACTTAAATAATCCGTTTATTAGGAGATAAAAATATGAATCAAAAGAAAAGTAAAAAAATAATAATTATATTAATTGTAATACTACTAATATTAATATTAGTAGCAGGATTAGCGTTTGCATACTTAGAAACAGATATATTTAAAAGCAATAAAACAACATTTTTTAAATATTTAACACAAATATCAGATAATGAAAAAGGTTTTGTTGAAAGCAACTTAAAGCAATATTATGAAAAAAAATCCAACAGTCAATATTCAGATGAAGGTAGTTTTTCTGTAAATGCAGAGTCATCATCACAAGATTTATCAAATGTAAATAAATTTACAGTAAGCTATAATGGTCAAGTAGATGGACAAAATAAGAAAAATGAACAAGATATTGACATAAACTATTCTGCTTCAGTAAAATTTCCACTAAAATTTAAAAAAGTTGACAATAAATTAGCAGTACAATCAGATTATATAGGTGGAAAATATATTGCAGTAGAAACAGATAAATTAAGTAATTTGTCAAGTACAGCACAAACAAGTGGTAGCGATGATACAACAAGTACAGCTCAAACAAGTGAAGATGCTGATGTTTCAAAAGGAATAAAAGAAAGTGGGGATATAGTAACAGAAGTTCAAAATCTTAAAAAAAATCCATTTTCTGTAGATGATTTAAAACAAATAAAAAACACATATCTTCCAATATTAAATCATATAGGTGATGATAAATTTTCAAGTGTTAGTGATTCAAATGGAAAAGGATATAAATTAAAATTATCTGGAAGCGACGCAAAAAATGTTTTAGTTGAATTACTAGAAACATTAAGCAAAGATCAAAACACAATTGATAAAATAAATGAATATTTAAAAGCACAAAAAAACTCAGCCAAAATTACGGCAACTCAAATTGGTGAACTAACAACAAATTTAAAAAATAATTCAAATATAGATAGCGAAAATATAGAAATAACATTATACAAAAAAAGCGGTAAAACAAGTAAAATAATAATAGCATTAAATGAAGGGAAATTAGAAATAGGAAAAGAATTTAGTAAAAATAAAGTAAATTATGATATTTTACTAAGTTCAAATAATAATGTTCAATTATCATATAAAATGGCATATGAAGGACTAAAACAAATGCAAGCTGTTAAAGAAAATTATGAAATTGGAATTCAAGATTCTTCAAACAATTATAAATATATGTTAGAAAATAATGTAACATTTACAAATACAAATATTGAAGAATTAAATTCAGATAATAGTTTAGTATTAACAGATTATGACGAACAAACAGTATCTAATTTCTTAGAGCAAGTTGTTCAAAGGGTATCAGAAGTAAATGATGACCAAATGAAACAATTAGGAATAGAAGCTGGAGATAATCCAATATTACATTTACTTCCTACATTTAGTGAGAATTATTTATCAGATCTTGAATCAATTAAAACAAGTAATATTAATGAACAAGACGTAAATATATTTAACCAAAAATTTGAGGTATATCAAAGTACAAATTTACAAGGAGTTACAGTAAAAGGATTACTTACTACAATAGGCTTAAATAATGAACAACAAGACGAAGATAGACAAATAAAAGAAATTAACTTTAATGGAGAAGAATATGAAGCAAGTAGTCAAAATATTGCATTTATAAAAGAAGATATAAAAACAGATTCATATTATAGAGTAGAGTTTGAGAAAGATCAAGAAACGGGAATTATATATAGAGCAGTTATAAATCCAAAATAATAAAAAATTAGTTCTAAATATAAAAAAAGAAGCATATATTAAATAATAATATGCTTCTTTTTTTATGCAAAAATAAGAGCAGAAAGGAAAACTTATAATGACCAATTTAGAAGAATTATATAAATATTTCCCTACAAACATATATAATTTATTAAAAGTAAGTACCACTCAAAATCCACAAATAAAAAATGAATTACAAGAAATACGAATAAGATGTAATAGACCAATAATCCTAAAACTTAGAAATTCTGAAGCATTAATAGAATATGAAATAAATCAAACAGAAATATTACAAACAGTAGAAAGACTTTGTAATAATTCTATATATGCATATAAAAATCAAATGTGTGAAGGATTTATAACAATCAAAGGAGGTCATAGAATAGGAATAACAGGTACTGCAGTAATTGAAAATGGAAAAATAATTAATATCAAATATATAAGTAGTTTAAACTTTAGAATAGCAAGAGAAATTATTAATTGCAGTAATCCTATTTTAGGACAAGTTATAGATAAAAAAAATAATACTATAAACAATACACTAATTGTGTCACCTCCAGGAAAGGGAAAAACAACAATATTAAGAGATCTTATACGAAATATAAGTAATGGAGTACCAGCGTTAAACTTTAGAGGCAAAACATGTGGAGTCGTAGACGAAAGAGGAGAAATAGCAGCAATGTATCAGGGAATACCACAAAATAATATTGGAATAAGAACAGATGTAATAGAAAATATTTCAAAAGCAAAAGGAATGAAAATGCTAATTAGATCTATGGCACCTGAAGTAATTGCTTGTGATGAAATAGGCTCAAAAGAAGACATAGAAGCTATAAAAGAAGCAATGATATCAGGTGTAAAAGGAATTTTTACTATTCATGGGAAAAACTTTGAAGATTTAAAATCTAACAAATATATAAAAGAATTAATAGACAACAAACAAATAGAAAAAATAATTTATATATAGAAGTTCTAAAATAAATTATCATACATATAATATAAAAAAGAAAGGACAAGATAAAATGCAAATAATAAAATACATAATTTTATTTTTTATTTTATTATCATCAACATTAATAGGAAGATTTATGGCAAAAAAATATGTATACAGATTAGAAGAACTAGAAGAAATGAAAAATGCACTAAATATATTAAAATCAAAAATAAAATTTACATATGAACCTATTCCAGAAATTTTTAATGAAATTTCAAAAGATTCTAGTAAAAACATAAGCAAAATATTTGAACAAGCAAAAGAAAAACTGAAAGAAGAAACAGCAAATATAGCGTGGGAGCAATCAATTGAAGAATCAAAAGGAAACTTAAAAAAAGAAGACAAACAAATATTAAAAACAATGTCCAAATTATTGGGACAAACTGATGTTGAGGGACAAATAAGCCAAATAGAAATAACAGAAAACTTTTTAGAAAATCAAATAACAGAAGCCATGGAAGAACGACAAAAAAACGAAAAACTATATACAAGACTTGGAACCATTATGGGGCTAACCATTGTAATAGTGCTTGCATAAGAAAAAGGGGGATAAAATGGATATAAATTTATTATTTAAAATAGCAGCAATAGGAATCCTAGTTGCCGTTTTACATCAAGTATTAGTAAGAGCAGGAAGAGAAGATCAAGCAATGATGACAACTTTAGCCGGACTTGTAATTGTACTTACAATGGTAATAAAAGAAATTAGTGGATTATTTAATACAGTTAGGACAATATTCAATTTATAGGAAGGAAAATATAAAATGGAAATAATAAAAATAATAGGAATAGGCCTAACAGCATTAATTATAATAATTTTACTAAAACAATATAAACCAGAATTTGCAATATACATAAGTTTGCTAACAGGTGTCTTAATATTATTATTTGTAATTGATGACCTAAAAGGAATAATAAATTTATTACAAACATTAGCAAATAAAGCATCATTAAATACAACATTTTTAACAATTTTAATAAAAATAACAGGTATAGCATTTTTATCAGAATTTGCAGTAAGTATATGTAAAGATGCTGGTGAAGCGGCAGTAGCTAGTAAAATAGAAATAGGAACAAAAATTATAATCATAACAATGTCAATTCCAATAATATCAAGTTTATTAGAAATAATACTAAAAATATTGCCATAAAAGCAAAGGAGTACAAATGAAAAGTGGAATAATTAAAAGCTTAATAATATTTATAATTTTTTTAATAATTCCAATATCAAATACATATGCAAAAACAGATGAACAAACATTAGAAAGTCAACAAGATGAATTTAAAATACAAGATTTTATAACAAACGCAAATAAATATAGTGGGGATTTTTTTGAAGGAGAAAATTTAAATAATATATTAAATGAAGCGATAAAAGGGAATGTAGATAACTCTAGTTTACTAAAAAGAGTGTGGAATTTAATACGGTAAAGAACTTACTAAAAATATAAAATCAATAATTAGTATATTAGTAATAATAATAATTAGTGCGATTCTAAAGGCTATTAGTGAAGGATTAGAAAACGGAAATATTTCAAAAATAATATATTATGTTCAATATATTTTAATAGTAACAATAATAATGACAAACTTTTCTGACATAGTGAAACTAGTTCAAGAAACCTCAAACAATTTGATAGGATTTATGCAAATATTAGTGCCACTGCTAATTGCACTAATGACATATACAGGAAACCTAACCACAAGTAGTGTAATAGAACCAATAGTTTTATTTTTAATAAATTTTGTTGGAAATATCATACAAAATCTAATAATTCCAATGGTACTGATATTTGCAAGTTTGGTAATAATATCAAAAATATCAGATCAAGTTCAGGTGGACAAACTTTCTAAATTTTTAAAATCAGGAATAGTGTGGTTTTTAGGAATAGTTTTAACAATATTTGTAGGAATAGTATCTTTAGAAGGAACATTAACAAGCAGTGTAGATGGAGTAACAGCAAAAACAACAAAAGCAATTGTAAGTTCAGCAATTCCGGTAGTAGGTAAAATATTAGGTGATGCTGTAGAAACAGTATTAGGATGTGGAATTATATTAAAAAATGCGGTTGGAATAGTTGGAATAATTGTGGTTATAGGAATATGTATAGCACCAATTATAAAACTTGCGATATTAACAATATCATATAAATTATTGGCAGTTGCAACACAAGCAATTGCTGAACCTAAAGTAACAAATTTACTAGATGAGATAGGAGATATTTTTAAAATATTTTTAGGAATTTTATGTGCACTTAGTTTCATGATAATAATAGGAACAGCTTTAGTTTTAAAAATATCAAATGGAGCAATGATGTATAGATAGGTGGTTAAAATGATAGAATTTTTAAGCTCATGGGCAAAAAATTTAGGTGTTACAATAGTTTTAGTTTCAATATTTGAAATGCTATTACCTAACAATAAAACCAAAAAATATATAAGAGCCGTTTTAGGGGTATTTGTGTTATTTAATATAATATCACCATTTATAAATAACAAAGAAAAATTAAGCATGTCATCTATTGACCTAGAAAATTATACTATAAATGAAAAAAGTGAAGTAAATCAATCAAGCATGGATGACAGAATTCAAAAACTATATGAAGATCAATTAGAAAAAGACATAAAAAATAAACTAAATGAAAAAGGATATAATGTAACAAGTTGTAAAGTAAAAGCAAATATAGCAGAAAATGAAAAAAGCACAATAACAAAAATAAAATTAGAAGTAGAAAGATCAAAAGAAGAACAAACCACAAATGTTGAAAATAAAATAGTAACAGAAGTACAAAAAATAAAACCTATAAATACAAAAATAGAAAATGATACAATTGAAGAAAAAAAAAGCTGTAAAAAAATCAGCAGAAGTGACATTCAAAGCATAAAAAAATTTTTAAGTGAAGAATATGGGGTGAGCGAAAAATGTTTGGAGATAAACTAAAGAATTTATTAAAACCAAAAGAAGAAGGAGAACAAGATGGCAATGATAAAAGAAAAATTGAAAATCTAGTATTTTTTGTAGTAATATTAATAATAACAGTAGTTGTAATAAACATAATATGGAATGGCAATAAGGTAACAAATCATCAAGATACAAATGATACAACAAAAACACTAGCCCAAAACAATGACACTAATATAGAAAATGAAGAAAATACAACAGATAACCTAGAACAGAAATTAAAAAATATATTATCCAAAATTCAAGGTGTAGGCAGTGTAGAAGTTTGTTTGAATTATTCTGAAAGTAGCGAGGTAGTGGCAATGTACAATGAAAACTCCAAAACCAGCACGACAGAAGAAAGTGATACATCAGGAGGAAATAGAAAAGTTCAATCAACAGATACACAAAAAGATATAATATACAAAGAAGATAACGGTCAAAAAACCCCGATAACTCAAAAAATAATTAAACCCAAAATAGAAGGAGCAATAATAACAGCTAAAGGAGTAGACAATGCAACTGTAAAAAGCAATGTTATTCAGGCAGTAGAAGCAGTCACAGGACTTGCAACACATAAAATTCAAGTTTTTGAAATGAATTAGAAGGAGAGAAGGATTATGAAACTATTAAAGAAAAATCAAGTTATAATTTACTCTATAGCTGTATTATTAATGGTTGCCGGATATTTAAACTATACAACAACAACTAAATCATTAGAAGCAAGCAGTGGAGAAATAAATAATACATATGAATATGCAAATACAGGAGATGCAAGATTAGCTAGTAGCAATGATGTAGTCGAAAATCAAACTCAAAATTCAAATGAAACAAATACAAATAATACACAGCAAAATCAGACTACTGAAAACAATATAACGCAAAATCAAACCGCAGAAAATAAAACTACTGAAAATAAAGCCAGTGAAAATAAGACAACAGAAACAAACTCCAACATAGGAGACGACTATTTTGCAAAGTCAAAATTAGAAAGAGATACAATGTATTCACAAATGTTAGAAACATATGAAAAAGTATTAAATAGCAGTAATTCTTTAGAAACACAAAAACAAACGGCAACACAAGAAATAACTAAAATAAATGATACTAAAAACGGTATAATGGTATGCGAAAATTTGCTTCAAACAAAAGGGTTTGATAATTCAGTAATATTTGTTAATGGCGATAGTGTAAGTGTAATAATAGGTACAAAAGAGCTAAAAAAGGAGGAAGTTGCTCAAATTCAAAATATTATTTCAAGAGAATTGAAAGCTAATATAAGTAATATACATATTTCAAATAAATGAGTTTTAGTTACTAAAGACAATCAAAAAATACCTCAAAATTAGTTGACAAAATTATCAATTTTATATATCATATGTGTACAATAAACTAATGAGAAAAGAGGGAAAACAATGGAAGAATTTTTAAAAACAAAAGAAAAAGCTAATAGTGGTATAACATTAATTGCTTTAGTAATTACAATAATCGTATTATTAATATTAGCAGGTGTATCAATAGCCATGCTAACAGGACAAAATGGAATATTAACACAAGCTCAGAACTCAAAACAAGCAACAGAAAAAGCTGAAGTAAAAGAAAGAGCACAAACAGACATAGTAGGAGTTCAAACAGAAACAGAAAGTACAGAAATAAGCAAGACAGCACTAAAAAGAATATTGGATAAATACTTTGATAATGTTCCTAATGACATAAAATCAGATACAGAGATAACAGCGAAAGCGGAATATGGTGGAGCAAAAATGAAAGTATCTGATATATATTCAGGAGAAATAATAGAAAGATATATGGCAGCAGATATAGCAAATGCAACACAAGAAGAAAAGCAAAGTATATATGGAGCAACAGTAACAGGATACACATTACCAAGTGGAACAACAACAGATGTAGGATGGAAAATATTCTATGCAGATAATAGTAATATATATTTAATAGC
>USGY01000012.1 GCA_900554365.1 uncultured Clostridium sp.
TCTAAACAATATCACTTTTGGAACTCTCTTTCAATATTTTTTTAATTCAAGTGTGTCATATCTATTGTAAACCTATATTCTTTTTAATATTAATTTACAAAGTATTTAATTCCAGAATTAATTGCATCTTTTTTCATAATACATTTGCCGTGTTCTAATAGTTTATTAACAAAAGACTCTGAATAGTTAATAGGCAATGCAAATTCTGATGCAGAAGTTATAAATTTTTTTATTAATAAATCATTGACATTATTTTTTAATATTAGGTAATATGTATCATTATATAAATATAGTGAAGAAAGTTTAAATAATTTTTTAAACGCCAATAAACTATTATTCAAAAAATCACAAAAGTCACAGAAATCATCAAAATTATTAAAATTATATATAAATTGATTTGCTGAATAAGTAAAAGATTTTTTCTTTATTTTTAATTTTTGTGTTGATTTTTTCTTTTCTATACTAGGGTATTTAGTAATGGTAAATACTACATTTTCATCAGATGGTGAAAACGCTTCAATTAATACTTTACACCCTTCAGCATCAAAACCTACTTCAGCTTTAGCCATTTCTAATAAATCAAAAAAGAAGTCTTGGTTTTCTGTATTTTTAGTCATTATTGCTTTTACATCTATATGTTCAACCTTTAAATCAGCAGATTTTAAAATTATTCTAATTTTATTTTCAGTTAACTTTTCTATTTTCATAAAAAGGCCTCCTTAACTAAATCATAATTATATTATACTACTACTATTATTATATTTAAATATATAAATTTTGGTAATCATTTTTAATATAACATAGTAAATTTTATAATTCAACTAAAAAAATATAAAAAATTTATTATAAAAAAACAATAACAAAAAACTTAAAATTAAGAAAATTTACACAAAATTTACTTGAAAAAAATGCTATTTCAATATATAATACCTGTGGAGTAAAAAATCAATAGCCGTAAGGTAAAATGAAATTTTGGAGGATGAAAAATGGCAACAAAAGAAAAAAATATATGGGTTTTATTAATATTCGTATTATCTGGATTAGTAGTAGGTGGATTATTAGGAGAATTGGCATCAAGAGTAAATTGGCTTTGGTGGCTTTCATATAGTCAAAGTTTTGGACTAAAAACACCTGTAACATTAGATTTAAGCATAATGCAAATAACATTCGCTTTAATGTTTAAAATAAGTATATCTAGTATAATAGGATTAATATTAGCCATATTTATATATAAAAAAATATAAAAAGGACAAAATAAGGGCAAAAATAACCAGAAAGGAAAAAATATTTTGTCAATAAAAATAAAAGATTTACCAGAAATGGAAAGACCATACGAAAAGATGGAAATGTATGGAGAAAAAGTACTGTCAAATGCAGAATTATTAGCAATAATAATAAAAACAGGAACCAAAGAAGAAACAGCAGTGCAATTAGCACAAAAGTTATTGAGCTTAAATGAAACAACAAAAGAAGATCTTAATTATTTGCATACTCAAAGTTTAGAAGAATTAATGCAGGTAAAAGGAATAGGAAAAGTTAAAGCTATACAATTAAAAGCAATTGGAGAAATAGCAATAAGAATGTTTAGAAATTCTAAATATAAAAAAATGGTAGTAAAAACACCTGCTGATATATTTGAAATTTTAATGAGTGAATTAAGATTTGAAACAAGTGAAATTATAAAGGTTGTTATATTAAATATACATAACGAAATTTTAAAAATCCAAACAATTGCATCTGGATCAAATAATTTTGTTAATGTCCAAATAAAAAAGATATTGGCTGAGCCAATAAAAATGGATGCACCTAAATTTATTTTAGTGCATAATCATCCAGGAGAAAGTGTAAAACCAAGTTTGGAAGATATTGAAACAACTAAAAACCTTTATGATATTTCATTAAAATTGGGTATAGAAATGGTTGACCATATAATAATAGCTGGGACAAGCTATACAAGTATATTTTTAGAATGGTTAAATCAAATAGATGAAGAAAACAAAAAAACTGAAATTTAAAAAGAAGGGAATATGATAGAAATGAATTTTTTTACATTTGGTTCAAAAGATATAGGAATTGATTTAGGAACTGCTAATATTTTAGTAACTTTAAAAGGAAAGGGAATTGTATTAAAAGAACCTTCAGTAGTTGCAATAGATAGAAGAACAGGAAATATAGTTGCAACTGGAAATGAAGCAAAAGAAATGCTTGGAAGAACACCAGAACAAATAAAAGCAGTAAGACCTATGAAAGATGGAGTTATTGCAGATTTTACAGCTACACAATTAATGCTAAAAAATATAATTGGAAAAGTTGGAAAAAGATATAGCATTGGAAGACCAAGAGTTGTTGTTGGTGTACCATCAGGAATAACAGAAGTTGAAGAAAGAGCTGTTGAAGAGGCAGTAGCACAAGCTGGAGCTAAAGAAGTATATTTAATTGAAGAACCTATGGCTGCTGCAATTGGAGCATCTTTAGATGTAAGTGAACCAAGTGGAAATATTGTAGTAGATATTGGTGGTGGAACTACAGAAGTTGCAGTTATATCTTTAGGAGGAATTGTTGTAAGCCATTCATTAAGAATTGCTGGAGATGAATTAGATGAAGATATAGTAAATTATATAAAACGTGAAATGAATTTAGCAATTGGTGAAACAACAGCTGAACAAGTAAAAATGCAACTTGGATGTGCAATGCCACTTATGACAGAAATGTCAATGGAGATAAGAGGTAGAGATTTAAATAATGGTCTACCTAGAAATGTCACAGTAACATCTACACAAGTAGAAGAGGCTATAAAAGAATCAATAAGTAAAATAGTAGATATAGTAAAAGTAACTTTGGAAAAAACTCCACCAGAACTTGCAGCTGATATAATGGAAAAAGGAATTGTATTAGCAGGAGGAGGAGCTTTAATAAAAAATTTAGATAAGCTATTAAGTGCAGAAACTGGAATGCCTGTATATGTTGCAGAAGATCCTTTGGATTGTGTTGTACGTGGGGCTGGAAAGACATTAGAAAATATTGAAAAACTTGGAAGAGTTTTAGTTAATGCACGAAATAGAAGATAGAATAGGAGTAGAAAATGTACAGAAACAAAAAAAGTGGGATTATAGGAATAATTGTAACTATTATAATTTTAATTTTGATTGTAATATTTTCAAATGGCGATAAAAATAGTAATTTTTTTGAAAATGCGGCAACTAATTTAGTTATGCCAGTTCAAAATGGATTAACATATTTAAAAAATAAGCTAAGTGGAAATAGTACATTTTTTACTGATATAAGTAATCTAAAACAAGAAAATGAAAAATTACAAAAGAAAAATAGTGAACTTGAGCAATCATTAAGAGAATTAGAAAATATAAAAACTCAAAATGAAACATTAAAAGAATATTTGAATTTAACAGAAAAATATGGTGAATATAAAACAATACCTGGATATGTAATAAACAAAGACATAAGCAATTATTCAAAAACAATAGTTATAAATATTGGAAGTGATGATGGCGTTAAAGAAAACATGACAGTAATAGGAGATCAAGGATTAGTTGGACATATTGTTTCTGTTACAAAGTCAACAGCAAAAGTTCAAACTATAATAGACACAGCAAGTTCAGTAAGTTGTACTATGAGTACTTCAAAAGATAGCATTGTATGTAAAGGAACTTTAAATGAAAATTCAGCTTTAAAAGCTATGTATATTTCAACAGAAGCAAATGTAGTACAAGGAGATAGTATAGAAACATCAGGACTAGGTGGAATATATCCTAAAGGAATACATGTAGGAACTGTAAAAAAGATTTCAAATAGTAAAAACATAACAGATAGATATGCAATCGTTGAAACTGCAGTAGATTTTGATAAATTAGACACTGTACTTGTTATAACAAATCAATAAAGAGGTGAAATAATTGAGAAAATTAGTAATTAATGTCTTTTTGATATTAACATCATTAATTATATATTATTTACAATCTAACTTCTTTACATGGTTTAATATATCAGGAATTATGCCTAATTTATTTATTGTTTTAGTTTTATTTATAGGATTATTTGCAAGTAGAACTATGGGAACAGTATATGGAATAATAATAGGATTGATATTAGACCTTGTTTTAGGAAACAAAGTTGGAGCGAATGCAGTTACTTTAGGGATAATAGGATTTTTAGCAGGTGCTTTTGATAAAAATTTCTCTAAAGATAGCAGAATGACAATAATGTTAATGACGATTAGTGCAACTTTATTAGTAGAAGGAGCAAATTATTTAATTAAATATGTGCTATTATCAGCAAATGTAGAAATATTTAGTTTTATAGAAATATTAATAGTAGAAATAATATATAATTGCATATTAACAATAATATTATATCCATTAATTCAAAAATCAGGATATTATATAGAAAATGAATATAAAGGAAATAAAATTTTAACCAGATATTTTTAGAAAGTGAAAGAAGGTGAAGGCTTGATAGGAAGAGAAAGAAAAAAAGCAAATATAAATTTAAGATATAATTTATTAACAATAATTGTATATATAGTAGGAATTATTTTAATTGCAAAACTATTTAACCTTCAAATTGTACATGGAGCAGAATATAGGGAAGAATCAAATACTAGATTAACACGTGAAAGTGTTGTAGAGGCTTCAAGAGGTGCAATATTAGATAGAAGTGGTACAACACTTGTAAGTTCAAATATGACTTTTTCACTTGAAATGTATAAAACCAAAATTGATAATAATGGATTAAATGTTTCACTTTTAAATATCATAAATGTTTTAGAAAAATACAACATTAGTTATCCTGATTCTTTACCAATAACAATTAATCCATATAAATTTACGATAACAGATGAAGATTCATTAAAAAAATGGAAGAAAAATAATAATATAGATGAAAATGCAACAGCTGAACAAGCTTTTGAAAAATTAAAAAATAAATATGAAATAACTAATACAAATAATTTAGAGGAAATAAGAAAAATTATGATATTAAGATATGAAATTTCTCAAAAAGGATATAGTAGCACAAAATCTATAACATTAGCTAAAGGACTACCAAGAGAAGCGGTTGCAGAATTCAGTGAAAGTTCATCAAAATTCCCAGGAATTAATATTGTAGTAGATCCTGTAAGACAATACACATCAGGAACATTAGCAGCACATATATTAGGATATGCATCACAAATAAGTCAAGAGGAATATAAAACAAGAAAAGAAAATTATACTCAAAATGATATAATTGGTAAAAATGGAATAGAGAGTGTATTTGAGGAATATCTAAAAGGAAAGAATGGAACTAAACAAATTGATATGGATGTTGACGGAGCAGTAACTGGTGAATATACATCACAAGAAGCAATTGCCGGATCAGATATAGTTCTTACAATAGATTCAAATCTTCAAAAAGTAACCGAAAATGCATTAGAAGCAAATATTAAAAAAATATCAAGTGGTGGTTTTGGAAAAAGATATGATGCTAAAGCAGGTGCAGCAGTTGTAATGAACGTAAATAGTGGAGAAATCCTTGCAATGGCAAGTTATCCTACATATAACCCAGCAGATTTTGTTGGTGGAATTAGTACAGAAAATTGGGAAAAATATAATAATGATGAAGCACATCCATTAGTTGATAAAGCAATACAAAATTCATATCAACCTGGTTCAACATTTAAAATGGTAACAGCAATTGCTGGATTAGAGTCAGGAGTAATAAATACAAATACAAAAATAAATGACGTTGGAAGATATACAAAATATAGAGATTATCAACCAGTATGTTGGTATTATACAGATTACCATAGAGGCCATGGAAGTTTAAATGTATCACAGGCAATTGAAAAATCATGTAACTATTTCTTCTATGAAACAGGAGATAGAATGGGAATTGATACATTAGCAAAATATGCAAAATACTTTGGACTAGGTAGTAAGACTAGAATAGAATTAAAAGGAGAAACAGCGGGTCAATTAGCTAGTAAAGAAGCAAAACAAAAACTACATGCAAAAGATGGAACAGGATATTGGACTTCAGGTGATACCCTTCAAGCTTCAATAGGACAAGGGGATAATGAATTTAGTCCATTACAAATGGCAAAATATATAAGTATGTTAGCAAATGGTGGTAAAAAAATAGAACCAACAGTTATAAAAACTATTAGAAATTCAAATGGAACAGAAGTATCAAGAGATGATATTAAAAAGTTTGTAAATAATAAATTAGGACTTCAAGACGATGAAACAGAAGATTTACAAATACAACAACAAAACTTAAAAGCTGTGTTAAAAGGTATGGAATCTGTTACACAAGATTCTGAAGGAACTGCATATGTACGTTTCAAAGATTTTGGAATAAGCGTAGGTGGAAAGACAGGTTCTGCAGAGGCTGCAGGAGGAAAAGTGAATGCATGGTTTGTTGGATTTGCACCTTTTGAAAACCCAGAAATAGCAGTAGTTGTTATGGTAGAAAATGGTGGACATGGTAATTATACAGCAGAAGTTGTAAGAGATATAATGGAAGAATATTTTGGAATGAATACTCAAACGGTTGAAGAAGATATGTCAGCTAAACCTTACACACAAATAATGAATTAAATTGGAAGGATGTAAAAATGAGAAGAAGTATAGTAAGTATTAATTTAAAAAAAGATGAAATAGTAATAAAATTAAGTGAAGAAGCGACACAAGAAGAAATATTAACAGCTTTAAAAAAGAAAATTACAGAATTAAAAAAATTATATAAAGACGAAAAAACTCCAATTCGTGTAAGTGGAAAAGTATTAAAAAACAAGGAGATAGATCAAATTCAAGAATTAATAAAAGAAAAAATAGATGTAGATATTGATTTTGACAGTCCTAAAGGATTAGGGTTATCAAATATTAAAAAAACATTTGAAAAAGAAATAGCTGTATCTGAAACTAAATTTCATAGAGGATCATTACGTTCAGGACAAAAAATTGAGACAGAAGGAAGCATTGTTATTATTGGTGATGTAAATTCTGGAGCAGAAGTAATAGCTTCTGATAATATTGTTGTTCTAGGAGCTTTAAGAGGATTGGCACATGCGGGTGCTAAAGGTAATAAACAAGCAATTATTGCCGCTGGATTATTTGATACAGTTCAAGTTAGAATTGCAAACATTGTAAGAGAAATAGATAGAGATGAAGAACCAATGCATAAACAAGCATATATTAGTGTTATTGATGATAAAATAGAAATAGATTAGTTCTTCAACTCTAGAATAGTAAGAGAAGTAAAATTATAAAAAGAATATCATCATGGACATTTTCTTCATAAAGAAAGAATAATATTCCAAGAATAATAAGGTCGTCTAAATATAGTTTAATGCCAAAAATTTCGATAATGGGATTTTCTAAATCATCATTAAAAAGAGGATTCAAGTTTATATTGGCAAAACTATATTTGGCCGACTTTCTTTTTTGGTATGTAGATGAATTTTTAGGTGGAGATGGAGTATCTTTGTTTAAAGTATAATCAGTTACTGATCTTGGATATGAACTATTATAGTATCTATAGTAGGGGTAGTAATTTTTGTATTTAAAGTAATATTGAGGGAACATAATGACTATTTATTCTCCGAATTAGGATTATCATTTTTTAGTAATTCAGCTATATTAGCTAAATTCATTAGATTTGAGTATTGATCTAATTTTTCTTTTTTTTCTTCACGTAAATAAGGCTTTAAAGAAGCAAGTAAATTAGAACGTGGATTGTTTTGAGTATTTAATTTTTCCATGACTTTTTTTATTTTCATAATAGTATTTACATCAATATTATTAAAATCAAAATTGTTATTATTTTTGGCGTTAAAATTAGAGTTCGTACTATTGTTATTATTGTTATTGTTTCCAAGCATTTTAGAAACATTTTCTATCATTTCTGGAGAAAAATTAGACATTATTTTAGAAGCCTCACCACTTTTAATCATATTATTTAATTTGTTCATAGTATTTTCATCTATATTAAAATTATTATCCAATTATAATCACCTCTAAAATAATTATATGCATTATCTGTTAAACTATGTGATAAAAGAAAAGCCAAAAAGGAGGATAAATTGTGGATAAGTTCACTCAAAATTCACATTTTTGGCAGATATAAGGCAAAAAAAGTGGAAAAAGCTTGAAAAACTAGCACATTAAATGTATAATATTAAATAGAGTTATTGTAAACCAAGGAGGGTTATTATGAAAAGCAAAATCTTAAAAACAGTGATAGTATTAATGTTACTTGCGTCATTAACCATGGTCAACTTTATTTATGTTGGAGCAGGGTTTATAAGCTATGCTGCAAGTAATTCAACTACAAATCACAAAAATGTAGAATTTACTGCTGAACTAAAAGATAATAAAACTTTAAGTTTGGAAGTGGCAGTAAAAAATGAAGGTTATTTGAATGGAGAAATTAACATAGAAAATCCTAATTTTAAACTAAAAAATTCAAATAGCGAATATGTTAATAAAGTAGAAGATACTAAATTAACATTAAATCAAATAAATGCTGGAACAACAGCACAATTTGATGTAGAAATAGAGCCTATAGAAAATGAACAATTTGATTTAGGACTATTAACAAGTAAAACAAAAATAAATCTAAATGCGACATACAAAGATAGGACTGAAAAAGACATAAATGTAAAAGCATCAAGAGAAGTCAAATTAGATTATGCTTATAATAAGGAAGATAATGTTGAAGCAACAATGGATTTATTAACAAACAAAATTGTTAAAGTAAATGGAGAAGATAAAAGACTTGTTCAAATTTCTATGAATATGGGAACAAAATTAAATGATTTCCCAATTAAAGAAATAAAAACAACAGTAACATTACCAACTATAGATGGTGAAGCACCAACAGTAGTTGCAAAATCTAATTCAAATACAATGACAAACTTTAAATATGAATATGATAATAAATCTAAAGTAGAAATTAGCTATACAAACGAAGCTAATGCTAATAACCAAATTGTTTGGAAAAAACAAGGAACAGAAAATGTTGTTTTAACACTTATTTATAATAAAGATGCTAAAATAAATGATAGTAAAATCTCTTCAGAAGAAGATGTAACATTATATGATGATAATACATTAAAAGGAACAGCTGAAGTTATAATTGATAGTCAAAAAAGAGATGCTATCATGCAAGTATCAGGAGCTGATAAAGAAAGTTCAATATTTAAAGGAAAATTATATTCTGGAATAGAACGTAGTTATGAAGCTCAAACTAAAGTATCCGTAAACTTAGCAAATGTTGGAGACGGAATTAATATAACAGAAAATGCTGTAAACGAAGCAAACGTAGTTTATAACAAAACAATTTTATCAAAAGATAATTTTAATAAAATATTAGGTGAAAATGGTGTTTTAACAATATCAAATGAAAATGGGGAAGTTTTAACAACATTAACAAATGCTAGTAATGTAGATGAAAACGGAAATATGGTTGTAGATTATAGTGGAAGAGAGCCTTCATCAATTGTAATCAAAACAACAACACCAGTTTCAGAAGGTGATTTAAATTTCACACATATTAAAACAATAAAAGCTGATAAATCGTTTAAAAATATTGATGAATTAACAAATAAAATTACATTATCATATGGAACAGATGAAACATTAGATTCAGAAACAACATTAAAACTAGAAGAAGCTACAACAGAAGCATCTTTACAAACAAATAAAGATACATTATCAACAGTTGTTGAAAACAATGTGGAAATGAGAGCAATTTTAAAGAGTAATAATGAAAAAGAAAACTTATATTCAAATCCAAGTATAAAATTTGAATTACCTGAATCAGTAGAAAATATTTCAATAACAGGTATTGATTTGGTATATGAATCAGAATTACAAATTAAAAATTATAAAGTAGATGGAAGAACAATAACAGTAAATTTAGCTGGAACACAAACACAATATAAAGAATCTGGAATTGAAGGAGCTATATTAATAGTAAATGCAAATGTAAAAGTAAATAGAAGAGCACCAACACAAGATAGCCAAATTACAATGACAGTTAATAATAACCAAGAAGAAGCTAAAGATGAAAAAGCTATTAAAGTTGTTGCACCAACAGATATGACAGTAATAAATAATATAAACACATTAGGTGTTGAAACAATAGGACAGGAAGAATCAACAAAAGTATCACTTCAAAGAGGTGCAAACAGTAAACAAGTAGAAACAGAAGTGGAAATTATAAACAATAATGAAAATGCTGTACAAAATGTAAAAGCATTAGGAACATTCCCAACTAAGAATAGCCAAAACAATATTGATACAAAAATAACTAAAGAATTGAATGTTACAGGAACAGATGGTGCAGAAGTATATTATACAGAAAATGAAAATGCAACAGATGATTTACAAAACTCTGAAAATGGATGGCAACAATCAATAGACGATTCATCAAATGTTAAAAAATATTTAATTACAGTACCAAAAATGAATAGTGGAGATAGTGTAAAAGCTACATATAACACAGAGGTACCAGCATCACTTGAATATAATCAACAAGCAAAACAAGGATATACAGTAAATTATGAAAATTCAGTAACAAATGTAACAAATGAAATGAAAGCAACAACAATCAATATGGAAACAGGTGTTGGACCAAAATTAGAAACTAAAATATCTGCAAGTTTAAATGGACAAAACTTAACAGATACAAGTACTGTAAAAAACGGAGAAGTAATAAAATATAATGTATCTGTTTCAAATACAGGTAGTGAAGATGTAAGTGACATAACAGTACAAGGATCAGTACCAGAAGGAACAACATTAGTTGAACCAGAAGATAATTATGAATATACTGGATCTTCTTACTATAAAGAATTAGATACAAAAACATATGAAACAAAAATTGATAAATTAAAAGCTGGAGATACTTTAACCAAAGAATATGAAGTTAGAGTAAATTCAGATACAAAAGCAGGAACAAAATTACAAGCAACAAGTACTGTAAAATATGGAGATGTTGAAAAAAATGCTCAATCAACTCCGATAACTACAGAAACAGGAAAACTTAGAGTAACAGTAAAAAGAATTACAGATAGAAGAAATAGTTTATATGAATCTGGAACTGTTCAATATTATGCAATAATTGAAAACATATCAAATGAAAAACAAGATAACGTAACAGTAAAAACAAATTTAAACAATGCTTTATCTGTAAATAGATTAGTATTAATAAATAACTTACCTGCAACAAAAATAACAGATGAAGATTTATCATCTAATAATAAACAATATACACCAGCCGATCAACTTCAAGAAACTAACGAAAATGAATTACAAACAGAAGTAGTTGATTATAAAGATGAATTAAATATAGGTTCAATAGAAGCTGGTCAAAATAAAGTATTAAGTTATGATATGCAAATAAACAAATTAGATAATACAAATACTTTAGGTTTCTCAGTATCAGCAAAAGCTGGAAATCAAAATTATGATTCAAATCAAACAGCTGATAATGTTGTTAAAGCAAATGTAAATATTGCAATGTCAGCAAATCCTGAATCTAAATATTTAAATTCAGGTGACACATTAGAATATACAATCACAGTAAAAAATAATGGAGACCAAAAATTAGAAGGTTTAACATTAAAAGATAAAATTCCAGCAAGTTTAACAGTAACAAAGGTAACTGTTGATGGAAAGGAATCAGAAGAATTAAAAGAACAAAATGATATACAAATAATGTTAAGTATAGCTGCAAATTCTGAAATGGTTATAAAAATAGATACAGAAGTAAATTATTCAGAATCAAGATTAACAGCTGAATCAATAACAAATAATGCAAGTTTAGTACTTTTAGGACAAGAAATTGCTAAAACACCAGAAATTACACATATAATTGAAGCAAACAAAGGTGAAAATGGAAACGAAAATGGTAATAATTCAGAAAACAACGATATAGCAAATGGAACAGCAATTATAACAGGTACAGCTTGGTATGACGCTAATGCAAATGGTCAAAGAGATGACGATGAACAATTATTAAGCGGAATAAAAGTAAGATTATACAATACAGAAACAAATAATTTAGTAAAAGATTCTAACGGACAAGTGTTAGAAGCAACAACAAACGAAAATGGTGTATATGTATTGAATAATATAGCAAGTGGAAAATATATAGCGGTATTTGATTACAATACAACAGAATATACATTATCAAAATATAGAGTTCAAGGAGCTTCTCAAGATAGGACTTCTAGTGCTATATTGAAAAAATTATCAATATCTGGAACTGAACAAGAAATAGCTTCAACAGATATTATAGAAATTACAGATAAAAATGTATCAGACATGAATATTGGTTTAATGAAATTACAAAATTTTGATTTTAAACTAGAAAAATATGTAGAAAAAGTAATAATTCAAGACAGTAAGGGAAGTACAGTAAAAGAATATGGAGACGAAACATTAGCAAGAGCTGAAATTGACGGTAAAAAAGTTAATGGAACTACAGTATTAATCGAATATAAAATTAGAGTAACAAACGTAGGTGAAGTAGCCGGATATGTAAGAAAAATTGCAGATTATATGCCAAGTGACTTGAAATTTAATTCAGAATTAAATAAAGATTGGTATGAAACAAAAGATGGATTATATACATCAAGCTTTGTAAATGACAAAATAGAACCAGGACAAAGCAAAGAAATAACATTAACATTAACTAAAGCAATGACAGAAAATAATTTAGGATTAATAAACAATACAGCAGAAATTACTGAAGAATATAATGATTTAGGATTATCAGACAGTAATTCAACACCAGGAAATAAAGTTAAAGGTGAAAACGATTTAAGTTCTGCAGACTTAATTTTAGGACCAAAAACAGGTGGAGCTGTATATGTAGGAATAGCAATAGCAGTAGTAGTTGTACTAGCAGGAGTTGCTTATGTAATAGTTAGAAAAAATAAAAAAGAAAGTAAAATGTAGAAAGAAAGGAGGAGAGTAATATGAATAAAATATCAAAAATAATACTTGGATTAATAATTTCATTAATAGCAATAATAGCATTAAGTACAACATCAACTGCATATTATGTTGGACAAAGAGTTGGATTAACATTAGCTGATTACAATGGTAATATGAATAATTTATTTTGTTTGGAACATAATCAAACATTAGTAAATAGAATGATGTTTTATAGAGTTGTATCAAATGTTAGAATTGAAGGAACAAAATCAACTGATCAAACAGGAAAGATAATAAATAATTGGAATAATGCTAGATTTGCATATATATTATCACAAAATAATACAGGATATAGTAAAGATTCAAGTGTTGTAGCAAATGCTGTATGGAACTTTGCATATGATTGGATGCAAAATGTAGGACAATATCATGCAGGACTATATTCTGGATTTGCTGCAAATGCTCGTGGAACTAGTTCATGGATAGACCAAAAATCAATAGAATATGCAAATAATCTTACTCAACAAGAAAATAGTAAAGCAACAGATTATACAAACAAATCAAATATACAAGTAAAAGCATATCAAAAAGATGGAAAACAATATATGAGAGTAGGACCATTTAAATGGGGATTTAGTGGAAAAATAACAGAAATAAATATATATGATCAAAATGGAAGATCTATAAATCAAAAATTATATAGTAGTTATTATGGTTCACAAGAAAGATTCTTTGGAGCAGATGGAGTACAATCAGATAGAGAATTTTATATATCAGTACCATTAGATGGAAGTATAACTAAAATAACTAAAGTAACAGGAAATGTTCAAAATGATGTACTTGGAGTAAATATCTGGTTCTTAGATTCAGAAAATGCAGCATATCAAAATGTAATTTATAAAGAGCCATTTAATGCAAAAGATAATCTTAGAATAGAATTTAATTATGATATTCCGGTAGAGGGTAATTTAAAAGTTATAAAAGTAAATAAAGACAATGTACAATTTAAGTTACCAGGAGTTGGATTCTTAATCCAAAATAAACAATTAGGCAAATATGTAAGACAAGATGGAAATAAAATATCCTATGTTGATAAAAGTCAAGCAACAGAATTTGTAACAGATAAAAATGGTGAAATTTTAGTTAAAAACTTAATAGTAGGTACATATGTAGCATATGAAACTAAAAATCCTAATTATGGTTATGAATTTATAAATGAAGGACAAGAAAAAAATGTAGTTGTTAATAAAACAACAGATTTCCAAATAGCAAACAAACAAATCTATGTAAAATTATCAGGATATGTATGGGTAGATAAAATATTTGGAAAACAATCAGTAAGAAATGACTTATTTAAAGATAATGACTATGATGCAAATGACATTTTACTAGATGGAATAACAGTAAGATTAAAAGATAAAACAACAGGTCAAACTGTAAAAGAAGCTAAAACAGCTAATGGAGGAGCATACTTATTTACAGATGTATTAATTGATAAATTAAATGATTATTACATTGAATTTGAATATGATGGATTAACATACACAAACGTAATACCACATATCGATAAAGATAATGGATCTAAAGCAGCTGAAAGTGCTAAAAATAGAGACGAATTTAATAAAAATTTTAGTGTAGTAGAAGGAAAAACAGAAAATACAGGATTCACAAGAGATGCAAATGGAAATGAAAAATATCAATTAACATATAACATAAATAAAAATGACCATAATGCAACATTAATAAATAATGGTCAATATCCAATAACAGCTCAAACATCTGAAACAGGATATTACATTAGAGATCACTTTACATATGGACAAGAAGAAGTTAAATATATTAACTTAGGATTATATGAAAGAGAACAACCAGACACAGCTTTATTAAAAGATATTGAAAATGTTAGAGTTGGTGTAAATGGATATCAACATGTATATGAATATTCACAAAGATTTGTAAATCAAGGCGAATATGGAGACGGATTTAATGTTGGTGTTAAATTTGGAAATAAATATGGAACAATGTCATATACAAGAGCTATTTATAAATCTGATGTAGATTATACAAACGACAATGATAAGAGCAAAGAGTTAAAAGTATATATTACATATAAAATAGCATTAAGAAATGAATCAACAAACTTAATAACACAAATTAATAATGTGGTAGATTATTATGATAGTAGATATACAGTAACAAAAGTAGGAACAGGATTAGACAACAATGGAGGAGTAACTGGAGATATCGGACATACAGAATCAGACTATAATAATAATTATAAAAAGACAATAATTAATACTAATACAAAAATTAATCCACAAGACACAACAAATATTTATGTTGAATTTGAATTAGACAGAGAAGCAGTATTAAATATATTAAATGATAAAGAAAATTTAGACAATGTAGCAGAAATTAATTCATACTCAATATTTGATAAAGATGGAAAAGTCTATGCAGGTATAGATAGTGATTCTAACCCAGGAAATGTAAATCCTGAAGATAAGACAACATTCCAAGATGATACAGATTCAGCTCCAGCATTAAAGCTTGAAGTAGCTGATGCAAGAGAGATGAGTGGTAAAGTATTCTTAGATTCTACATCAGGAGAGTTAATGATAGGAAAAGTAAGACAAGGTAATGGTCAATATGATGAAGGAGAAAAAGGAATTCCAGGAGTTGCAATAAAACTTACAGAAAATTCTGGAAGTGAAAAAGAATATACAGCAACAACAGATGAAAATGGAGACTTTACAATATCAGGATTCATACCAGGTGATTACACATTAACATATACATGGGGTGATTCAACATATACAGTTCAAAACTACAAAGGTACAGTATATGATTCAACAAGAGATCAAAACAACAAAGAATGGTACAAAGTAGATGTTGACAAGAGATTAACAGATGCTTTAGACAATTATGAAACAAGACAAAAAATTGATAATGAAATGTTAAGTGTTGACCACAGTTCTCAAACAACAATAGACAAAATGGATTCTACAACACCTACAATGGGAATTGGAGTAGAATATGACACAACATATACAGCATCATCAGGTGATAGATATGTATATAAAATTAGAAATGTAGACTTTGGTATAGTTGAAAGAGCTAGACAACAATTAGGATTAAGCAAACGTGCAAAAACAATAAAAATAACATTAGCTAATGGACAAGTAATTATAGATGCAACAATTGGAGAAGATGGAAAATTAACTGGACAAAAAGATCATTTAGTATACATGCCACCAGCTGATACATCAAATCCAAAGAACGGATTTATAAGAGCAGAATTAGATAATGAATTAATTCAAGGTGCAACTCTAGAAGTTGGATATGAAATTAAAACAACAAATCAAAGCGAATTAGATTACTTATCAGAAAACTTCTATAAATATGGTAAAGTAGAAGGAAATGTAGTAACAATAACACCATCAGCAGTAATAGATTACTTAGGCAAAGGATGGGCATTTGACCAAGATAAGAACCCAGATTGGAGCATTAAGACTCAAGACGAAGTTAAAAACCTAGTTGCAGAAACAGTATATAATAATCCAAATTCAACAATAAATGAAAAAACAATATTATATACAACAAAACTACAAGATCAAAAATTAGAGCCAACACAATCTGCAACAGTTGACTTAAAAGCATACAAGGTATTATCAACAGCAGAAGATATATCATTAGATAATGAAGCTGAAGTAAACCGTGTAGATAAAACAGGAGGTTCTAAGATAACATCAACACCAGGTAATTATGTACCAGGAACAGGAAAGACAGAATCAGACGATGGAATTAGTGAGACAGTAATTGTTACACCGGCTACAGGTGCTAATAAAGCATTCTTAATTCCTACAATTATTGGTGCAACAGCATTAATAGTATTAGGAGCTGGAGTAGTATTAATAAAAAGAAAAGCTTTAGGAAAAAATAAATAATTTATTACTACTAAATAAAAGAAGAGGTTCATAAGAACTTCTTCTTTTTATATTGACAAAATAAAATTTTATATATAAGATATTATTGATAAAGTGAAAGGAAAAAGATAATATGGAAAACGAAAGAGAAAATGAGAGAATGGCAAAAGCCTATACAGAAACATTAACAATTCTAAGCTGGGTTGGAAAAAAATATAGAGATAAAATTCCAGAAAAATTTATAAAATTTTTAGAAGAAAATAAAGATAAAAATTATGTTCCAAAAATAAATCCAATGACATTATTAGAAAATCAAAATATTCTTGAAGAAACAGCTAATGTGTTAGCTTTAATAAAATTAAATTATTGGTGTGAATCAGAAGAAGAAAAAAACGAATTAATTAGTTTATTAAAAGAAAATGATAATAAAAAGCAAAAAGAACTTCAAGAAAAATTTGATGTATATAAAAAGTTTGAAGAAAAAAAGAATAAATTAACAAAAGAAAACGAAAAGTACAATCATATAGATGAAAATACAGAAGAGAAAAGTTTAATAGTAAAAAAAGAAAATATTATTATAAGATTATTAAAAAAAATTCAAAGTTGGTTTAAAAGAGGTTAAAAATGTCTTTGGTTTCAAAAGAAATTGCAATAATGATAATAAGTAATGATGAAATTGTTCCATATAATGATATAGTGTCAGAGGATTTCAAATGTAAAAAAAATGGATTGTATGATATACCTGATGAGTGGTTAAATGATGTAGAAGTTTTAGACTTTGAAAATCCAAGTCAAGGAGACTTGGTTGGTATTGATAAATTAAAAAATTTAAAATCACTTAAAATAAATGATGAAATAGCACCAATGATCGAGTATAGAGAATTTGGAATAACAGATGATGACTTAGAAAATATATATGGATGTAATAACTTGAAAGATTTGGAAATAATTAATCAATCAAATATTCAAAGTATAAATTTAGGAAATTTTCCCAAATTAAAGAATTTAAAACTCATAAATAATGTACAATTGGCAGATGTCGATTTTATTGATAAAATAGAGTGTTTAGATAATTTTAAGTGTTATAGTAATTCAGAATTATATGAAATTCCATATTTAAATGAAGCAATAAAAAAAGCAAATCCACAAATACAATTATCATTAACACCACAGTATTATCTAGATTCAATAGGTTATAATCCTCAAAATGGAAAAATTGATAAAGAAGCTCAAGATGTTTTGGAACGTATAGGAAATTCAGGACAAACCAATTGGATAGAGCCTGTAATATATAATGTTACGGAAAACTTAAATTTAAAAATGGAATATTCTCAAGTGAGACAAATGTGTGAAAAAGCTAAAACTATTATAGATAATTTAAATTTAGATGATCTATCTCCAATAAAACAAATAAGCCTATTAGAAAATTGGATTACACAAAATGTACAATATGATGAAGAAGGTAAGGATAAATTAGTAGAAGTTGAAAATGATGCTAAGGAATCCAGAATAATAGGAGAAGAAAAATTGTCACAGCTTATAGCTAATAGTGAATATGATGTATTAACAGACAAAAAGGGAGTATGTGAAGGAATAGCTAGAACAGAAGCCTTTTTAAGCAAATTTATAAAAGACGCTGATGCATACAGCATGTTAGGAAGTTTAAATTCTTTAGATTTAAATGCAAAAATAAATCATTCTATTGTTAGATGGGAGCTTGATAGTGGGTATTATTATTCAGATCCGACAACAAATATTGTAGCTTTAAGAAAGTGTGGAAACCCACATTTACCAATGACACTGTTAACATTAGAAGAAATGAATTCTGACAAAGGACTTTCTGGCTATAAATTTACACCAGAAATAATTGATGAACCAAATGAAGAGATAATGCCTTTAGAAATAAGAAAAAATATTATACAAGATACAATTTCTAAAAATTCTATAACACATGCTCCTGATTTTAAAGAAATATTGAAATCTAAAGCTACAATTACAGGAATGAAAAAAGTAAAGGAAAATATGAACGAATTAAATAAAAATTTAACAATTGATGAAGAGATACAAAAATAATACCCTAGATAGTTATTATCTAGGGTATTTTTCTACGCAAACAATCCTTTTAGAGAAAAATATAAATAAAAAGCAGAATAATGTCATATAAATGTAAACAAATCTTAACAAAAAGAGGTCTTTTAAAAGAACTCCTATTTTCCCTAAATAGAAAGGAAAAAAAGTCGGTAATAAATACTAATTCTGGAAAAGACTAATATTGATTTTACAAGTAAAAGTTTGTATATTAAAAAAGAAAGTAATTTATTTTAGAAGATAGAGGAGATTAGTATGGGCAAATTAAGGAAAAAAACAATTGTAATATTTCTAATTATGTTTTTAATAGGAATAAACATTTTTGCATTTATTGCCAAAAAAAGTTTTAGTGCAGATAACGAAAATGTTATTTTAGAAAGCAATTTAGAGAAATATGTAAATTATAGTATTCAAAATAAAGAAGGAACATTAATACAATATAATGTAAAAGCTGGAATTGAATATAAAGAAAATTATGTGCCTGTAAGAAATACAGAATTAACTCTAAATTTAAATAAAATTGATGGAGTATTTCCGGATTCTGTTAAAGTAATTGCAAATAGTACTAAGGTTACAAATGGAAAAACTGATAATATTACACCAGATTATACATATGATTCAACCTCAGGAGCAGTAGTGATAAAAGCAAGCAATGAAAATGAAAAGGGTGAAGCAATAAGCACTAATCAAACAAATCAAGATGATAGAGATTCATATACAGTAATATGCAATTATAATACATATGTATCAGATAAAAAAGAAAGAGAACTTACACTAGATGCAAACTTTAAAGCAAAATTATTTACAGATGACAATAGAGAAATAACTGGTAGCACAAAAGTAGATAATAATGTAACAGAAAATGTAGGAGATATTGTGTCTATATCAGTTAATGCAGATGATGTATATAATGGTATAATAAAATCAAATATAGTTAATAAAACAGAGACAAATACTAAATATAATGAAAATAGTCAAATAATGATAAGCAAAAAAGATGCTATGCAAAATTTAAAAATTAATTTAAAAGATGATTTAGTAAATGTATCTGAAAATAACGGGGAACAACAAGTAAAAGAAATTGAAGGAAAACCTATATATAAAACAATTACATTTAATAAAACAAATGTAGAAAATATATTTGGTGAAGAAGCCACATTAGAAATATATGATAATGAAGAAAATTTATTATTTACAATAAATAAAGAAACACAATATGACGAAAGTGGAAACTTCACATATACATATGAAAAAGAATTAAATGAAATAACAATAAAAACAACAGCTGTTGCTAATGAAGGAACATTAAATATCGAACATCAAAATGAAATACCTGGTACAATGAAAAATATTAATGGAACTAACATTAGAAACATGATTCAAGTTGATGGATTAGATGCAGAAGAAAATAGTTTGTTTACAGTAAATGCACAGAATTTAAATGAAATAAAAGATACTACAACTAATGTAGATTTAGAAATGAATCAAAATACTTGGACAAATGAAAAACAAAATGAATTAACTTTTTCTGTAAAATTAATTGCAAATAATGAAAAATATAATATGATAAAAAATCCTAAGGTAACAATAGAATTACCTGACGAAGTAGAAAAAGTAATTTTGGATAACAGTAAGTTACTATTTTCAGATAATTTTAAATTAGAAGATACAAATGTTATAACAAATGATAAAGGAAAAAAATGTATTGTATTTAATATTTCAGGAGAACAAACAGAATATGCAGAAGGTGAAGCTGCAATAGTTCCAACAATTAATATTGAAGCTACAATAATATTAAAAAAAGGTATAGAATCAACTGAATCTGAAATAAATTTAATATATTTAAATCAAAGTAATACAGGAAAGGTGCTAGATCAAGCTACAATACAAAAGAATATAAAGATAGAAAATTATCAAGATAAAGATAAAGATGAAGATGAAAATAATAATAATATAGATACAAAATTAGAAAAAATATATGAAAATGCTTTAAAAAAAGAAGTAGCAGAACAAAATTTAGATGAAACTCAAAAAATAAATGGCTTAAATTTAGAAGTTAAACCAGTAAAAGGTGATACAGAATTAAAAAATGGAGATATAGTATATGAGGGAGAATATATAAAATATAAATTCAAAGTAACAAATACAACAGGTAATGAAATACAAAATGTAAAAGTTGTAGGAACTATACCTGAAGGGACAACATATGGTGAATTAGTTGCAAGACCATTAGCAGAAGGAGAAAATAAAGAGTGTTATGAATATAATTTCGATGAAAGTATTAAGCAAAAAGAAATTGTTATTGGAACTATGAAACCTGGAGAAGAATATCAAGGATATTATGAAGTAAAAGTAAAAGATTTACAAGACATTGAAGAAAAAGCAATACAAAGTAATCTTGAAATAAAAGTTGGAAATATAGAAGGAGCAAAATATAGTCAAGAAAATACAATAAAAAAAGCAGAAGTAAAACTATTTTTACAATCTTTTATGGGAACAGCGAGAGATGGATGGTATTATCAATTAGTGGTAGATAATCCAAGTGAAAAAGAAGTTAATATAAATTTAAAATTACCACAAGGATATAATTTTGAGTATATTTGTGGACCTGGAAGTGGATTTAAATGGACAGAAGATAAGTATGAAGTACAAGATAATATAGTATCAACTAAAGTTACTACAAGTGGTACATATATATTTGGAGGAATGCTTGAAAGGGCAAATTTAACAGAAGAAGGAAAAAACGGAAAAGTAGAATTGACAGCAATAGCAACAGCAAAAACTGATGAAGCAGAATATAAGTCAAATGAAAATAGAATACAATACACATATGAAGATGTAGATATAACTATGACTTCCGAGAATGAAGGCGAAGAGGTTCCACATAATAGTGAGATTACATATAGTATAAATATAAAAAATATTAGTAAAACAATAACCGATGATTCTGCATTTAATGCAGTTCAAGTTAATTTAGAAGACTATTTACCTGAAGAATTAATAAATAAAAAAGTTCATTATGAAAATTATAATAGAATAGAATCAGATGGAACAATAACATATGAAAAACAAGAACAAGAAGATAATATAGCTAATGTTACGGATGAAAATGGAGTAAAATTAGCTGATGTTGATTTACTTTTAACTATACCATATGGAAAAAGTGTAACAGTAAAAATAACAGGAACTACTGATGATGTAACAGAAAAAACTGAAATACAAAATAGTGCAACAGTATCGGGAGTATATATAAAGTCTAAAACGTCTAACATTATTAAACATTATATAATGCCAGATAAACAAAACTCAGATGGAACGACAACACCGGACAATCCAGATACACCAAATACACCAGATAATCCGAACAATCCAAATAATCCAACAAATCCAGACAATTCTAATGATTCAAATGGAGAAAATGGACAAGATGAATCTAATAAAACATACAGTATATCTGGTTTAGCATGGCTTGATGCAAATAAAGATGGTCAAAGACAATCAAGTGAAAAAACATTAAGTGGTATTAATGTAATGTTAGTAGATAAAGCGGATAACTTAAATGTAAAAGATACTACTACTACAAATCAAAATGGAAGATATCAATTTAATAATATAAAAAATGGAAATTATATAGTTGTATTTAAATATAATACAAGTTTATATAATATAACAAAGTATCAACAAGCAGGAGTGTCAAGTGATACAAATTCAGATGCAATAGCAAATAAGGTATCAATAAATGGAGAGTCTTTTGAAGGAGGAACCACAGATGCAATAAAATTAAATGCATCTAAAGAAAACATAGATATTGGGCTTATAGAAAAAGAACAAGGAAATCTAAAAGTTGAAAAATATATAGATAAAGTAACTGTTAAGACAAATAAAAAAGAAAAAGTTCAATCATATGAGAATACTCAACTAGCAAAAACAGATATAAGAGCCAAAGAAATAAAAGGAAGTATTGTTACAGCTCAATATAAGATTGTTGTAACAAATTCTGGAGAAGCGCCAACTTTGGTAGGAACAGTAGTAGATAATATACCTAATGGATTTGAATTTAATTCATCAAATAATACAAACTGGAAAGAAAAAAGTGAAAATAAGATAATAAATACAAGTTTAGCAAATAAGAAAATTAAAGCAGGAGAAAGTGTTGAAGTATCATTAAATTTAATAAAATCAATGGATGAAAATTCAACAGGAACTTTTAGTAATGTTGCTTATTTGGAAGAAAATGAAAATAATTCTTCAAAGGCGGACCTGATAATATCTGTAAGTACAGGTATTGTTACTTATATTTCAATTGTATTAATTTCAATTTTAATTTTGGGTGCAATTGTATATATTACACGTAAATATGGAATAGGTAAAATGGCAAAAATATTTTCTGTAATGTTAGTAGGAACAATAATATTAACTGTAAATGCGGAAAGTACATTTGCAATTGATAGAGGGTCATCGCAAAATGCTCAATTTAGATGTTATGCAATGCCTGGACATTCTTTTCCTACAGTTGGAATAGATGGAAGAAATTATTTGGCTTACGATTATTTTCAAGGAATAGAAGCTGGTGATGGTAGATGTATAAACCATGGTGTAAATGCTGCTGGAGGAAATGTATTTCAGGATCCTACAACAGGAAGAATATATACTGATGCATCAGGAACAACAAGATTAGGAAATTATGGAAATTACTGCACATATACAAAAGTGGGTTCTTCTTGGACTAGAAGTACAAAAAGCACTAATAACACAATTACTGACTTTAATATGAAAGGAAATACTGAAAAGGCAATAGGTGTAAAATATTTAAATGGATATTATTTATATGGACCATTTATAGTTCAAAGTGATTATAATGGAAATATTGATTTAACAGTAAAAGATAAATCAGGAGATGTAGTAAATAATTATTCTATAAGTGATTCAAATGGAAATAATAAAACTATAAAGGGATCTTGTGATTTTTATATTAAACTTTCAGAATCAAGTGGACGTAAAGGAATAAGTTATGTAAAAGCTCATATGAAAAGAAGCGGAAAAACTATTACTACTATAACAAACTATGGAGAGGTTATTTATGAATATGATAGGGCTCATCAAAAAGTACAAACATATAATGATTATATAATAGGAACAGATACAAAAAGTAATAATATATCATATGAAAAAAATGTTGTATGGACAGTTTTTAATAGCTCATTAGACATAATGAAAGTAGACGCTGATGATCCAAGTATTAAAATTGACATCGAAGGAACGATACAAAATAAATCTGGAACATGGAAACAAAACTTTAAAACAACAAATGGTGTAGCTCACTTTGACAATTTGGATTCAGAACAAGAATATATAGTAACAGAAACAATAAATAAAAACTATGGATATGAAGGACAAGTTGGTCAAAAAATAAACTTTATAGTACATAGTGGTGAGTTATATAAAGTAAGATTTAAAAACTCTAGTGAACTTGGTAATTTGGAATTAAATAAACAGGATGCAACAACAGGAAAGAAACTAGAAAATGTAGGATTTAAAATTCAAGATAGTAATGGCCAATATGTAATTGCAATTGATGAAAACAATAAAAAACAAAGTAAAGTTACTGGAGAAATATCTCTAGGAAATATGCAAACAACAAAAAATAAAGAAGAAGCAACAGAGTTTGTAACAGATAAAAATGGTATATGCAAAATATATAGAATAAGAACAGGAACATATACAGTAGAAGAAACATCTGTAAAAGATACTGATTATGGATATGATACAGATGATGATTATGTAGCATGGAATGTTGATGGAAAATCTCAAAACAAAGGAACTAAGGCTACAGTTACAGTTGAAAGACAAAGATCATATAATACAAGAACTAAATCAAGTATAATAAATGATGATAAAAAAGCTATAGAAGATGGTGTATATGAAATAGAAACAGGAACTAAATCAAATTTTGCTGTAGATGTAACAAGTACAAATGTATATGATAAAGCAAATGTTGCAGTTTATGAAAAGAACAAATCAATAGCTCAACAATTCTATCTACAATATTTAGGCAATGGTGCATATAAGATTATATCAATGGTAGCAAATAAATGCTTAGATGCCTATGGAGGAGCAAAAGAAGGTACAAATGTTGAAGTATATACTGATAATAATAGTGAAGCTCAAAAATGGTATTTAGAAACAACATGTTCAAAAGGAAAAGCTGCTAATGGATACTATTTTGTAAGAGCAGGACAATATTATTTAGATATATATTGTGGTGTACAAAGTACTGAAAACTATACAAATATAAGATTATGGCCTGCTAATGGAAGTAAAGCACAACAATTTAAGTTTAATTCATTAACTGAACAAGTACAAGCTGGCAATATAGTTACAAAAGTAACATTTAATAATACAAGAAAATATATTAAATTAAGTGGATATGTATGGGAAGATATGGTTAGCGGAAAGCAATCAACAAGAGATAACTTATATAATGACGACTCAGATAAAGAAAAGAATGATAAACTTGTTGCAAATGTTAAAGTAAGATTAAAAGATAAAGATGGAAGTTATGTAAAATTCAAAACAGAAGATGGAAAAATGGTTGATGAAATATTAACAGATTCAAACGGAAGTTATAGAATGATAGATGTTTTAATTGATAAATTAAAAGACTACTATGTAGAATTTGAATATAACGGAATGAGTTATCAATCAGTTGCAACAGATTTATATAAAGCAAATGGTAGCAAGGCAACAGACGCAAATACAAGAGAAGAATTTAATAATAAATATGCAACTATATCTAATAATCAATCAGCAAATAAATCAGGACAAAAGACATATAATTTAAGATACAAATCAGAAAATCATACAAGTACTTTAATATATGGTGATAATCCAGTTTATGGATACGAAGGACAAAACTTCCCAATAAATAATGTAGATCAACAATACATTATGAGGGCAAATACAAGAGATGCATATTTAGCAGATAAAAATTCACAGTATAAATATACTGGATATTTAACAGACAGATATAGTGAAGAAACAATAAGAAAACAAGCAGTAGAAGAAATTGACAATATTAACTTAGGATTATACGAAAGAGAAAGACCTGACTTAGCATTAATTGAAGATGTAGAAAGTGCCAGATTAACCTTAAATGGATATGAACATACATATAAATATGCACAAAGATTTGAAAATACGGCTGAAACTGGAGATGGATTTAATGTTGCTGTAAAATTTGGAAACAAATATGGTTCAGCATCATATACAAGAAATATTTATTCAGTAGATGTTGTATATAATAAACAACCAGGAAATTCTGGAAGATTACAAGCATATGTAACATATAAAATAGCAATAAGAAATGAATCAACAAACTTATATGCAAAGATAAATAGCATTGTAAATTATTTTGATGCAAATTATGATATAAGCAGTGTAAAAAATTCAGATAATAAAGCACTACAATATCAAGTGGATCAAAACTATGGAACAAAGAATGGATATAAAAGGGTAATTATAAATACAAATGAAAATGTAGAGAATCAAAAGGAAAATTATGTATATATTGAATATAAATTAAATAATTCAGCCCTAAATTCAGTATTGAATCAAAAGGTAACATTAAATTCTGTAACAGAAATAAACTCATATTCAGTATATTCAGATGATAAATATACACAATCATATGCTGGAATAGATCAGGACTCTAACCCAGGTTCTGCAACACCAATAGATAGAAATTCATATGAAGATGATACAGATTCAGCACCATCATTTATTCTAGATGTACAAGAAGGTAGAGTAATAAAAGGTACTGTATGGGAAGATGAAGCAATTGATGCTTTATTAAGAAAATCTGGATATGAAAAAGAAAGAAGAGGTGACGGTGTATATCAAAAAGCTAAAGAAAATGTAGTTAAAAATGTACAAGTTGAATTATTACAAGTAGGAGAAGATGGAAAAACTACAGCAACATCATTATATCAATTTGATAAAGCTTCTAAATCCGAAAATGTTAAACTAGCAAAAGAAATTACAGCAACTAACGGAAGTTACGAATTTAATGGAGTTATTCCAGGAAATTATGTAATTAAATATACATATGGAGATTCAAGTGTAATATTTGATGTAAAAGGTAAACAAATAGATACTGTAAAGGCTAGATATTACAAATCAACAATTTATAGAAATGGAAAAGAAAGTAATGTAGGATCAGATGATGGTTTATGGTACAGAGAAGAAACTGGAGATAAAGCACCAAGATGGTCAGATGCTAGAGATTATACTGGAATCTATAAAGATGGAACTACAACTGACATAGTTAAATTAAGAACCGAAAGTAGAACACTTGACAACAAAGATATAATAAAAGATAGAGAGTTAACAAATATAGAAGCAAAAACTGAAAAATTTGATATAAAAATGGATTATGATGTTAATAAAGACAATACAAGTGAATATGGAGCTGATTTGAAATTTGTATTTGACAATATAGACTTTGGTATTATAAAAAGACCTCAACAAATTTCAACTATGGAAAAAACAATTAAACATCTAAAAGTAACATTAACTAATGGACAAGTAATTATCGATGGTGACCCAAGCAAAGATAATTTACAACATGTAAAATTGTTACCAGATGGACATATTCACATCGAATTAGATAGTGAGTTAATGCAAGGAGCAACTGTAGAATTAACATATGGTATAACAGTAGATAATAGAGCATCAGAGATTGATTATAATGATAAAAACTATTATATTTATGGAATAATACCATCAAACAAAGAAAGTACATTTAGACTTTCAACAGTATCAAAAGTATTTGATTATTTATCAAATGACTTAGTATATGATAAAAATACATCAGATAAAAATAAAGATTGGACTGAAGTAACTGAAACACCAAATGAATTATTATCAAGCGGTAAAATTGCAAATGAAAGAGTAAGAGATGCTTTAAAGAAATACAATAGAATATTCCAAACAGATAAATTTAAAGATATGAAACCAGGAACAACTAAAACAGTTGAAATGGTAGTTACAAAAGTTTTGGCAAATACACAAGATGATATGACATATGATAACGATGCTGAAGTTATAGAATTAGAAAATGAGCCAAACAAAGATACAAACTCAAATGAATCAACACCAGGTAACTATGTTCCAACATATGGAGGATCATATGCTTACGAAAATCAAGTTGAAGGTGATGATAGTTATAAGGAAATTACAGTAACAGTGCCAACAGGTGAAAATAAAAATTATATTCCATATATAATTATGGGAGTAAGCGGATTTATCATCTTAGCAGTAGGTGTAATCTTTATTAAGAAAAAAGTGCTATAAATATAGCATAAAATAAACAGCCGATATTAGAAAATAATATCGGCTTTTATATTGCTTTTTTCGATATTCTGTAATAAAATAAAAGTCAAATATTGTGACAACAAGAAGTAAAAACAAAATAATTTAAATAAAATGTAAATGAAATTTTCTAGATTCAAGACTAGAAAAGACAAAAACCACAAAGGACAAGTAGTAAAATAAGCTTATCAAAATTTAAGAGGTGGTAAGGATGTTTCAAAATATAAATGAAGATACAATTAATGTTAATAAAAAAAGTAAACAAGAATTTAATATGCTTTCAAATGTTATAACAAAAGAAAATATAGCAATTTATATAGTTGCATTTATGTTATCATTTGTAAGTCTAGGCGGAGAATTTTCAATATTTAGTATAAGTATATTGGGAGCATGTTTAGCTTTTTCTGTTCCAGCCTTAGGGGTAGTTGTAGTTTCTTTAATAGGCAATTTACTAAAATTTGGCGTAGGAGGAGCTTTAGAATATTTCGTAACAACATTAGTTATGGTAGCAACTATTCTTATTTTTAAACCTAGATATAATGAAGCGGAAAGAAATGAAAAAATAAAGGTTGGAAAAAATGTATTTTTAGCAACTTTTTTAGTTCAAATAATAAAGATATTTATGACACAATTTACAATATATGACGCTTTATCAACAATAACATTAGCTATAATAGCTTTAGTATTTTATAAAATATTTGTAAATTCACTTGTTGTAGTTCAAGATTTTTATGAAAAAAGAGCATTTTCAATAGAGGAAGTAATAGGTGCAAGCTTATTATTAGCTATTGCAGTTGCAGGTTTAGGTGACTTAAACATTTATGGATTTAGTATTAGAAATATTTTAAGTATATTAATAGTAATGATATTAGGCTGGAAAAATGGAATATTAGTTGGTACAACATCTGGTGTTACAATAGGTGTAACATTAGGAGTTATTGCAAATACTGAGCCAGTAATGATTGCAGCATATGCAATTTCTGGAATGATAGCAGGAATATTAAATAAATTTGGAAAAATTGGTGTAGTTATTGGTTTTACATTAGGAAATGTATTGCTTGCATATGTATCAAATGGATATACAGTAGAATTAATACATTTTAAAGAAATATTAATAGCATCAATAGGATTACTTGTAGTCCCAAAAACATTAAAAATAGATATAGAAGAATTTATTGGAAAATCAACATTTTTGCCATCAAATTCTGGAAGAATACTAAATCAAAGTCAAGAAGTTGCTGAAAGTTTGAATAATGTATCAAAAGCAATAGATAATATGGCAACAACATATAAAGCACCAAAAGATGATACAAATAAAATAGCTAGTGAAAATCAAAAAGAAAATAAGCAAATATTTATTGCAGAGCTATTAAATAATTTGGAATCATATAAAGAAAATATGTTATATGACGACATAGCGAAAGTTGATGGGAAAATAGATGATGAAATATTTAATTTCTTATTAGAAAATCAAGAAATTACAAAACAAGATTTGTTAAATATATTTGCCGATTGCAATAGTTATATAGTTGGTGCAGATGATAATAACATAAGTAAACGACTTGCGGATGATATAACGCAAATAGTTAGAACAATAAATGTATCATATAAAGTTACAAAGTCAAAATTTATATGGCAAAAGAAAGAAGAACAAACAAAAGAGAATATAGGAAAACAATTAGAAAATGTATCAAAAGCAATAAAAAGCATGGCAAAAGGATTAGAAAATGATATAAAAGCAGAAGATGTTTATCAACAGGAAAGATTTGAAATAGTAGAATTATTAAGACAAAAAGATATAGAAGTGCAAGATATAGCAATAAAAAAAGATAACAGATTTATAGTAGATATATATGTTGGAGAGCTAATTGAAAAAAATAAAATAGAACAAATAGAAAAGATTTTAACACAAGTTTTAAAAGAAACTATAGTTTTAAATAGTGAGGCAACAGTTGGAAAAAAATTAAGTTTCTTATCAGATGATAAATATATAATGGCATTAGGAATGGCTAAACAGACTAAAAGCAAAAGTGTAGCATCTGGTGATAGTATATTAAATATTAGATTAAAAGATGGCAAATATTTAGTAGCAATAAGTGATGGTATGGGAAGCGGAAAAGAGGCTCAAAACAGTAGTACACAAGCTTTAAGATTATTGGAAAACTTATTATTATCAGGATTTGACAAAAAAACATCAATAGATTTAATAAATGATGCTTTGGTAAATCAAAATAAAGAAATATTTGCAACATTAGATATTGCAATAATTGATTTATATAGTGGAAATATGGAATTTATAAAAAGTGCAGCTTGTCCAACATACATAAAGAAAAATAAAAGAATTCAAATGATAAAATCTAATTCTTTACCAACAGGAATTTTAAATGAAAGTAAAGTAGAAACATTTGATAGAGACTTACAAGATGGAGAAATTGTATTACTTTGTTCAGACGGAATTTTAGATTCAAATGTAGAATATAAAAACAAGGAATTATGGATTAAATATTTAATGGAAGATTTAGAAACAACAAATACACAAAAAATTGCCGATTTAGTATTAGAAGAAGCAATAGATAACAATTTTGGAATAGCTAAAGATGATATGAGTGTTATTGTATGTAAGTTTAGAAAAAAATAAATTAATATAAATAATAAAAGGGAGGACAATTACATTGAGTAAGGGAAGAAGATATGAAGAACCAAAATTAAATATGAAAAAGGTATTTGCTGTTATAGTTGCATTTGTTGTAATTGTAATGTGTGTTATTATGTTAAAAGGAATCTTGGATAAAGATAAAACACAAGGGAAAATAACAAGTAAAGACTATTTTGCGGCATATCAAAATAACAAATGGGGAGTTATAGATTCAACAGGAAATATAGTAATAAATCCTTCATATGCAGAAATGATAATTGTCCCAAATAGTAAAAATGATGTTTTTCTATGTATATATGATGTAGATTATGATAAAGGAACATATAAAACTAAAGCTTTAAATAGTAGTAATCAAGAAATTTTTACTGATTATTCTCAAGTAGAAGCTATATCAAATAAAGATAGTAATGGAAATTTATATTATGAAAATGCTTTGAAAGTACAAAAAGATGGAAAATATGGTATAATTGATTTATCTGGAAAAGAAATATTAGCATGTGAATATGATAATATAGAGGCATTAGAGGGATTAACAGATATATTAAAAACATCAAAAGATGGAAAATATGGTGTAGCAACAATAAAGGGAAGTGTTATGGTTCCTACAGAATATTCAGAAATTAAAGCTTTAGGAAAAGAAGCAAATCAAGGATTTATAGTAAAAAATTCAAATGGAAAATATGGAATTGTAGATACTATAAATAAAACAGTATTAGAAACAAAATATGATGATATAGCACAAATTTATAAAAATGATTATTATATTGTAACAGAAAACGGAAAACAAGAAGTTGTAAAAAAAGATGGAAATATAGTTTTAAATGGTGATTATGATAAATTGGTTTCAATTTTACAAAATCCAGAAAATGGAGTAATATATCAAAAAAAATCTAAATATGGTGTAATGGATTTATCAGGAAATAGTAAAATAAAACCAGAATATGATTCTATAAAAGAAGGAAAAAATGGTTATTTAATAGCTAAAAAAGATAATAAATATGGAATAATAGATTTAAATGGAAATACAAAAGTAGAATTTAAATATTCAAGCCTTACATATAGTGAAAAAGCTGATATTTATATTGCTGAAGATGAGCAATATTTAAATGAAATATTAAATAGTGATTTTGAAGTAAAACAAACAGGATATTTAATAGATTTAAGCGAAGAAAAGGGATATATTGAATTAAGACAAAATGATAATTATAAATATTACAATTTTAAATTCGAAGAAAAAAATCCAGCAGACATATTTACATCAAACACATTATTTGTAAGTAAAAAAGATGGGAAATATGGCTTTGTAGATAAAAATGGAAAAGTTGTAGTAGATTATATATATGATGATGCTACAAATCAAAATAGTTATGGATATGCAGGAGTAAAAAAAGACGGAAAATGGGGAGCAATAGATAAAGATGGAAAACTAGTTCAAGAGCCATCATATAATTTAGAAGATTATTTGAAAGTTGATTTTATAGGTACTTGGTATTTAGGAAAAGATTTAAATATGAATTATTATAGAAAATAAAACAAAAGAAAATTTATAAAATGAAGGTGATAAAAAATGGAACTAAAGATGAACTATCATTATACATATTTCATACACCCTTTTGCAATTAAAGAGGGAAAATATCAAAAATATATATTAAAAATGCTAAAAGATAAAAATTGTAAATTAAAGACATTTCAAAAAGAAAAAGATTTAAAAACATATCAATATTTTTTACCTAAAACTAGAGATTTTTTGTTTTCTAGTTTTAGGCTAGGAAATGATAAAATAAAAGAATTAAAAGAATTACCTCTTGAAACAAGGGCAGCTCTTCTTAGTAAATATCCTTGTAATATATTTGAATATACAATAAAAAAAGACATTCAAGGAAAAATAGATGATAAAAAAGGAATATTTTTTATGATTTCTAAAATAGAAATTGTATGTTTTGAAACAGGAATATGTTTTTTAGTTATGAAAACAAATATAGAAGATGACTATAATTTTGCAAATTTATTGAATTTTAATTATAAATTTAGAGATATAAATCAAGAAGGAATCAAATTAGATGCTTATGATAATATCAGATTACAAACAAATAGTTTTGAAAGTGCAGAAACCTTTAGAAATTTTATAAAAAATATTACAGGATCAAGTATTGAGAGTATAAAACTTGATATAGATACAGAAAGATTTTTAACATATTCATATACATGTGTTGAACAATCAGCATGGAATGGTACAAATAGTTTTGACGGAGTAAGCCATTATTTTGAAAAGTATGTAAATGTTTTACCAGTTGATGATATAAAAAAGATTAAAGATGAAACTGGAAAAATATTTACAATTTCAAAATGGAAATATGCTAAATTAGCAATAAGCAAGTTGGGAATAATGTTGTTTTCATCAAGTGAAGATATGAATAATTATACTATGTTACCAGATGAATTTGAAAATCAATATTTATATACATATATAATAAATTTATATAAGAAAATATATTTAAAAAGAATCGCAATGGATTTAAAAGATCCAAAGCAAATAAAAAGTGCAAGAAAGAAATTCATAAAATTTACTAAAGAATTATGGATTCAAGAAATAACAGAAGATGAAATAGGGACAAATTTAAATCATAAAATTCAAGAGACACTTGAATTAAAAGAATTATATAATGAAGTAAAAAATCAATATGATATTTTATATAAAGATTTAAATATAGAAAAAAATCAAAGGGTAACACTATTAATAGGCTTGGTTTTAGCAATATCTTTAATTTTTAATGTTTTAAATTTTATATTATTATCCAAAAATTAAAAAAGGAATGAGAAAAACGTGAAAATTAAATGTGGTACAGATATAATAGAAATATCAAGAATAAAAGAAGGTATAAATGAGCTTGGAGAAAGATTTTTAAATAGAATTTATACTAAAAAAGAAATAATGTACTGTGAAAGCAAAAAAGAACAAAAATATCAACATTATGCTGCCAGATTTGCAGCTAAAGAAGCAGCTTTTAAGGCATTATCTTGGAATATAACAGATAAATACAAAATAGAATGGAAAGACATAGAGGTTATAAATGATGACCAAGGAAGACCACAATTAAATATAATTGGAATCGATATGAGTTTAATTGATAGTATTGATATAAGCTTATCGCATTGTAGAGAATATGCTGTAGCAAATGTAACTGTTTTAACAAAATAAAAGCATAATGAAAGGAAAGAAAAATATGAAATTATTTGATGCACACGCACATTTGGATGATGAAAAATTTGATGAAGATAGAGATGAAATAATAGAAAAAATTCATCAAGAAGGTGTAGAAAAATTTGTTTCAGCTGGATATAGTTTAGAAGGAAGTAAAAAAGCAGTACAACTTTCACAAAAATATGATTTTATATATGCAACTTGTGGGATATCTCCAAATGATATTCCACAAACTGAAGATGAATTGTGGAAAATGCTAGATGAAATAAGGAAAATGACGAAAGAAAATTTGGAAAGCAATAATCCTAAAGTAGTTGCAATTGGAGAAATAGGATTAGATTATTATTGGAATAAAGAAAATAAAGAGTTGCAAAAATTGGCTTTTATAGAGCAAATTAAAATTGCTAATGAATTAGATTTGCCAATAGTAATACATACAAGAGAAGCTGTTATGGATACTTTACAAATTTTAAAAGAAAATCCAGTAAAAAATAAGGGAATGTTTCATTGTTGTCCATTAAATAGAGAATTAGTAAAAGAGGGACTAAAATTAGATTTTTATATATCATTTTGTGGACCTGTAACATTTAAAAACTCTAAGAATGCCAATGAAATAATAGATATGGTACCAAATGATAAAATGTTAATTGAAACAGATAGTCCATATTTATCTCCTGAGCCATTACGTGGAAGAAGAAATGACCCAAGAAATGTACGTTATACAGCACAAAAAGTTGCTGATGTAAAACAGATTTCTGTTGAAGAAGTTTCAGAAATTACATATAATAATGCAAAAAAATTATTTAAAATAAAATAAAAAAAAGACAATTTATTTGTTACAAGATAAATTGTCTTTTTTATTTAATATTATTTAGAAACTTTTAAATTTCTTAAAGCTTCAATTCTGTCTGCTGTACTTGGGTGAGTAGACCAGATACTTGTTGTTTTTTTCTTTCCTTCTTTAGTATTAGTTCTAAATGGATTTACAATATACATATTAGCAGTTGCACTGTTGGCTGTTTCTAATTGATTAGGATCACTATCTAATTTTTGTAGAGCAGAAATTAATCCATCAGGGTTACGAGTGATTTCTGCTGCTGTGCTATCTGCTAAAAATTCTCTTTTTCTTGATAAAGCAAGTTGCATTAAAGAACCAAAAATTGGAGAAAGTATTAAACAAATAAGGCCAATTATCATTAAAAAGCCATTAGCTTTGTTATCATTATCTCTATCATTATTTAATCCACCCCAGAACAACATTCTTGAAAACATATCAGAAAGCATTACAATAAATCCTACCATAACAGAAACTACACAACTTAATCTTATGTCATAATTTCTAATATGACTCATTTCATGAGCTATAACGCCTTCTAGTTCGTAATAATCTAGTTTCTCTAAAAGACCAGTTGTTACACAAATTACTGCATTTTCTGGGTTCCTTCCAGTTGCAAAAGCATTTGGCTGAGCATCATCTACAACATATAATCTAGGTTTACAAGGCAAACCAGATGCAATCATTAAAGCATCAAAAATATTTACTAATTTTTGATCTTCTTCTTTAGTTGCGGGTCTAGCTTTGTTTACTGATAAAACTATTTTATCACTATAGTAGTAAGAGCTCCAGGCAGATGCAATTGATGCAATTAGTGCAATAACAATTGAAAAAGTACCTAATTCTAGTGCATTACAAATATAATAAACAATTAAAGTTATTACTAAAATAAAAATTCCTACAATAATACCAGATTCTATTTTGTTTCTTTTTATACTTTCAAACATAGGTATCATCCTTTCTAATAAATAAAAAGATTGAGGCTAAAACCTCAATCTTTAACCTGTTTTATTTGCTAAAATCAACTTTAACATTTTTTCTAGCTTCATCACTTTCGGCATTGAATAAATCACGTGATTTAAAATTAAACATGCCAGCAATTATGTTAGATGGGAATACTTCAAGTTTTGTGTTATAAGCTGTTGCTGTATCATTATAAAATTGTCTTGCAAAAGAAATTTTATTTTCTGTATTTCTTAATTCTTCAGATAATTCAGAAAAGTTTTGATTTGCTTTTAATTCTGGATAAGATTCTGAAACAGCCATAATTGTTTTTAATGTTGTAGATAATTCACCATCTAATTTTGCTTTATCGCTAACGCTTTCTGCATTAGCCCATGATGTTCTTAATTGTGCGATTTTTTCAAAAGTTTCTTGTTCATGTGTCATATATCCTTTTACAGTTTCAACAAAGTTTGGTATTAAATCAAATCTTCTTTGAAGTTGTACATCTATTTGACTCCAAGCATTATCAACTTTTATTTTTGATTGAACTAAACCGTTATACATTGATATAATTGCAAGAATAATAACTGCTACAATAGCTAAAATAATCCAACCCATTTTTAATTCCTCCTATTCTCATAATATATAAAAGTATAATATCATATTCATAAAATTTATACAATATAAATATGGCAATTTTATGAAAGAATGGTAAATATTTTTTAAAATAATTGCATATAATATAAATATGGAAAATAAATATAAAACAAATGAAAGTACTAATATATATGTAAAAGAAGGAAAAAGTAAAAAAACAGAAAAACACGAAAGCCAAGGGCAAGTAGGCATTTACTATAATTTGACAAGAAAAATAAAACGTAGTATAATAAATGTGTTGCCAAAAGGAGGTAATTATGAGAAAAGAAGAGAAAGCTTCGATTTCAATTATGAAAATTATTTGTGTAGCAATAATTCTTATATTAGCATCTGGAATAGGAGTTATGGCTGTAAATAATGATTTAAAAGACATTAAAATAACACTTCAAAATGGATACGAAATGTCAGTTTTGACAGGTAAATCAACTGTAGAAGAAGTACTTGAAGAAAACAACATCGTTTTGGAAGACAATCAAAAGACAACACCAGACTTAAAAGATGAAATACAAGCAGGAGAAAATATAAAAATAACAGACAAATCATACAATGAAGTTCAAATATCAAAAATTTCAGAAGAAGGTGTATCAACATCATTAGATCAATTACTAGAAAACTATTCACCAATTACTGAAAAAATCGTAGTTGAACAAGAAGAAATCCCTTATGAAACAATTACTAAAAATACAACAGGAACAGAAAGTGATGTAGATAATAAAGTTCTACAAGAGGGAAAAAATGGAACAAAAGAAATTACTTATAAAATAAAATATCAAAATGATAAAGAAATTGAAAAAACAGTTTTATCAGAAAAGGTAACACAAGAACCTGTAAATAAAATTGTTCAAGTTACTAAAAAAGTAACAAACAGATCGGCAACAACAGAAAGAACAGCAACTACAGCAACATCTGAAAAAGCTATAGAAAAAAGATCAGCTAGAGTAGGTGGAAAATGGAGTTATAGTTCTTCAGAATTTGATTTATTATGTGCAATTACAGCACAAGAATGTGGATCAAGCTATGATGGTGCATTAGCAGTTATCACGACAGCATGTAATAGAGCTGAAAGTTCTAAATGGGCATCAAAAGGAAGCGATCCGTTAAGCCAATATAAAGCACAAGGACAATTCTGCTATACAATTGATAACAATTGGAGAAATAAATTAGGTGGAAATTATTCTTCATCAGTACGTCAAGCAGTTACAGATGCTTTGAATGGAAAAAGAAATCACAATTATTTATCATTTAGAGCAGCAAACACAGGAAAAGCAGGACAAAAAATTGGTGGAAATGTATATTTCTAAAATAAATATAAAAATCTAAAACAGGTTAAACATATGGTTTAACCTGTTTTTGTATTGATATTTAAATAAAAATATAGTAAAATAAAAAAGCTAGGAAGTGAAGAAATTGAAATTAATATCATGGAATGTAAATGGAATAAGAGCATGTATAACTAAAGGCTTTAAGAATTTTTTTAATGAAATAGATGCAGATATATTTTGCATACAAGAAACAAAGTGTCAAACTGGTCAAGTAGATTTAGAATTTGATGGATATAAAAGTTATTGGAATAGTGCTGAAAAGAAAGGATATTCTGGAACAGCAATTTTTACAAAAAAAGAGCCGATTTCAGTAAGCTATGGAATAGGAATAGAAGAACACGATAAAGAAGGTCGTGTTATAACATTAGAATTTGAAAAGTTTTATATGGTAAATATTTATACTCCAAATTCAAAAAGAGAGCTAGAAAGATTAGAATATAGACAAATATGGGAAGACGAAATTCGTAAGTATTTATTAAAATTAAATCAAAAAAAGCCAGTCATAATGTGTGGAGATTTAAATGTAGCACATGAAGAAATAGATTTAAAAAATCCTAAAAGCAATACAAGAAATGCAGGATTTACAATAGAAGAGAGAAATAAAATGACAGAACTATTAAATGCAGGTTTTACAGACACATTTAGATATTTATATCCAGATAAAGAAGAAGCATATAGTTGGTGGTCATATATGAGAAAATCTAGAGAAAAAAATGTTGGATGGAGAATAGACTATTTTATAGTTTCAAAATCAATAAAAAATAAAATAAAAGAAGCAACAATATATTCAAAAATAATGGGAAGTGACCATTGCCCTGTTGGTCTTGAAATAAATTTATAGATAAATGGAAAGGAATAATTTATGGAAGAATTAAAAAATCATAGTAAAAAATGGATTTATTGGTTCCTACTTGGAGTCGCACTAATTGTAGTATACAAAGCATTAGATAATTTTACAAATGTATCTGAGGTAATAGGAGAATTTTTTAATGTTATAGCTCCATTTTTAGTTGGAGTATTTATAGCATATTTATTATATGTACCCTGCCAAAAGTTTGAAAATATATTTTTGAAATCTAAGAGCAAATTTATAAAACGAAAGGCACGTACTCTTAGTATAGCAACAGTATATTTGATAGCTTTAGTAATACTTATAATATTAATAAATGTTATTTTACCGGTTGTATGGGAAAGCGTAATTGATTTTATAAATAATATCCAAAATTATTATACAATGGCAATAGATAGATATAATAGTTTGCCAGATAGCTCATTTTTAAAAAGTGATGTTGTAAATGAGGCAATAGCAAATGTTCAACATATAGATATTAAACAATATTTTCAATTTGATACAATAGTAAGCTATGCAATGAAAGCCGTTAATGCGGTAACAGGAATTGTAAATATATTTGTTGCATTAATAGTTTCTGTATATGTATTATCAGAAAGAACAAAAATTTTAAGATTTTTCAAAAGATTAGCAGAAGCAATATTTAAAGAAAATACATATAAAAATATTGACAAATATTATAATCATTCAAATGAAATATTCTTTAAATTCATAGCAAGTCAATTTATGGATGCAATAATTGTAGGCATTTTAGTAACTATTGCCATGTCAATAATGGGAATAAAATATGCACCATTATTAGGATTCTTTATAGGATTATTTAATATAATTCCATATGTAGGTGCAATTATTGCAGTATCAGTTTCTGCATTAATTACATTAATAACAGGAGGACTTACACAAGCAATATGGATGCTTATAGTAGTAGTAATTTTACAACAAATTGATGCTAACATTATTAATCCTAAAATAGTTGGACAATCATTAGAGGTTAGTCCATTACTAGTACTTCTAGCTGTAACAGTAGGTGGAGCATATTTTGGAATGTTAGGAATATTTTTAGCTGTACCAGTAGCTGCAATAATAAAAATAATTGCAGAAGATTATGTGAATTATAAATTAGCTGAAAAACAATTACAAAAAAATAAAGAGCAATAAAATTTAAGAGATATTATTTTAGAAAGTGTATAAATAAAATTTATACACTTTTTTCTTTTTTTACGTAAGAGTATTTTTTTTAAAACTTATTTATAAAAAATGATTTCAACCCTTGACCTTAATCCTAAACTATGGTAAAATATTGTATAGATTATAAACATGGATTTTTGTGCCCAAAAGAAGTGAAAAAGGGTGATTTTTTTATTGCTTTATTATTAGTAAATAGGTACATTTTTTAAGAATAAAATCCATCAATAAAATTTTTATTCAAAAGCTTAAAATTAAGAGAAGAGGAATTAAAGTCAACATGCCCTAAATATTTAAATTTGTAATAAGCAGACAGGTTTTAATTTTAGACAAGCAAGTTGCATTTTAAGAAGGACTTCTTTTAAAAAGATAAATTATTTCTGCTTAAATATTTTTATGAGGTGATTTTTTTGAAAGTAAAAGAAGTTAAATACGAGAAAGCTTCTCGTAAAGATTTCGCAAAAGTTGGCGACTTTATTGAAATGCCAAACCTTATTAAAGTCCAAAAAGATTCATATGACAATTTCATACATAAGGGATTAGGAGAAGTATTAAAAGATATTTCACCAATTGAAGACTATTCAGGTAATCTAGTACTTGAATTTTTTGACTATTACATGGAAGACAAGACAAAATATACAGTAGAAGAAGCAAAAGAAAGAGATGCAACATATTCTACAAGATTACATGTAAAAGTACGTTTAATAAACCGTGAAACAGGTGAAATTAAAGAGCAAGAAATTTATTTAGGTGATTTCCCACTTATGACAGATAGTGGAACATTTATTATAAATGGTGCTGAAAGAGTTGTAGTAAGCCAATTAGTACGTTCACCAGGATGCTACTATGGAGAAGAATTTGATACAAAAACAGGAAAAAGAACGTATAATTCAACAGTTATGCCTTTAAGAGGAGCTTGGCTAGAATATGAAACAGATGGAAACGATATATTCTGGGTACGTGTTGATAGAACAAGAAAAGTTCCAATAAGCACATTATTAAGAGCAATTGGTTTAGCTACAGATAGTCAAATATTTGATTTATTTGGAGAAGAAGAATTATTAAAAACAACAATAAACAAAGACACAATAAAAGACCAAGACGAAGCTTTAATAGAAATATACAAAAAATTAAGACCAGGAGAACTTCCAACAGTTGAAGCTGCAAGAAACTTATTTGATGGATTATTCTATGATAATAGAAGATATGATTTAGCCAAAGTTGGTAGATATAAATTCAACCAAAAACTATCTTTATCAACAAGAATAAAAGGTAAAGTGGCAGCTAAAGATATTGTAGACAGCGAAACAGGAGAAGTATTTGTTCAAGCAGGAGAAGTAATTAGTGAAGAAGTAGCTAAAGATATTCAAAATGCTGGAATAAATATTGTAGATGTAACAGTTGGTGAAAGTACAGTAAGAATTATAGGAAATGGAACTGTAGATATTCATGCAGTATTACCAACAGTAGATTTAAGCGAATTACATATAAAAGAATTAGTAAATTATAATGTATTAAAGAATATTATCGAAAATACAGACGAAAAAGATTTAGTTAAAGCAATATCAGAAAGAATTGAAGAATTAATACCAAAACATATTACAACAGAAGATATGATTGCTTCAATAAGCTGGTTATTGAACTTATCACATGGATTAGGAACATCAGATGATATTGACCACTTAGCAAATCGTAGAATTCGTTGCGTTGGAGAATTATTACAAAATCAATTTAGAATTGGTTTAACAAGACTTGAAAGAGTTGTTCGTGAAAGAATGACAATACAAGATTTAGATGTTGTAACACCTCAAACATTAATAAACACTAAACCTATAACATCATCAATTCGTGAATTCTTTGGAAGTTCACAATTGTCACAATTCATGGATCAAACAAACCCATTATCAGAATTAACACATAAAAGAAGAATTTCTGCATTAGGACCTGGTGGATTAACAAGAGAAAGAGCTGGATTTGAAGTACGTGACGTTCACTATACACATTATGGTAGATTATGCCCAATCGAATCTCCAGAAGGACCAAACATTGGTCTTATATCAGCACTTTCATGCTTCGCACAAATAAATGAATATGGATTTATAGAAACACCATATAGAAAAGTAGATCCAGAAACACATAAATTAACAGATGAAGTTGAATATATGAGTGCAGATGTAGAAGATAATTATATTATAGCTCAAGCTTCAGAGCGTGTTGATGAAGAGGGAAGATTTATAAATCCAAGAGTAAGAGTAAGACATAAAAATGAAGTTATAGAAGTTGATAGAGATAGAGTACAATATGTAGATGTATCTCCAAAACAATTAGTTTCTGTAGCTGCAGCAATGATTCCATTCTTAGAACATGATGATGCAAAAAGAGCCTTGATGGGTGCTAACATGCAACGTCAAGCTGTACCACTTATGATTACAGAAAGCCCAATAGTTGGAACAGGTATGGAATATAGAGCAGCTAAGGATTCAGGAATATTAGTATTAGCTGAAGATGATGGTGTAATTGAAAAAGTTACAGGTTCAGCAATTACAGTAAAATATAATAATGGAAAAACAGTAGTACATAAATTACGTAAATTCAAGAGAACAAATGGTGGAACATGTATTAACCAAAAACCAATAGTAAAAAAAGGTGAAATAGTAAAAAAAGGTGATGCAATTGCAGATGGACCATCAACAAAAAACGGAGAAATGGCTCTTGGTAAAAACGTATTAGTAGCTTTCTCAACATGGGAAGGATACAACTACGAGGATGCTATTTTAATAAATGAAAAACTTGTAAAAGAAGATGTATTTACATCAATTCATATTGAAGAATATGATTGTGAATGCCGTGATACAAAACTAGGTGCTGAGGAAATAACAAGAGATATTCCAAACATTGGTGATGACTCATTAAAAGACCTAGATGAAAACGGAATTATAAGAATTGGTGCTGAAGTAAGACCAGGAGATATTTTGGTTGGAAAAGTTACACCAAAAGGAGAAACAGAGCTTACAGCTGAAGAAAGATTATTAAGAGCAATCTTTGGTGAAAAAGCAAGAGAAGTAAGAGATACATCATTAAGAGTACCACATGGTGAAGCTGGAACAATAGTAGATGTAAAAATATTTACTAGAGAAAATTCAGATGAATTAGGACCTGGAGTAAATCAAATTATCAGATGTTATATTGCTACAAAAACAAAAATTACAGATGCTCAAAAAATGACTCGACGTCATGGTAACAAAGCTGATAGTTCAAGACTATTACCAGAA
>USGY01000013.1 GCA_900554365.1 uncultured Clostridium sp.
GACCAAGTGTAGAATTATTATTTAAGTCATATAATGAAAAATATAAAACGGCATTTGAATCACAAGCATCAAGTGCTACTGGATATCAAATAAGAAAAACGTCAAGTGATAGTTGGACTAATGATGTAGATTTAATGTTATCAACAAGCGATCCATTATATGTATTAAAATCAACATCAAATGCATATGCATACTGGTTGGCCAGTCCTTCTACCTACTATAACCTTGTTATGGATGTTAACTTCAACGGCAACGTCAACTATTACTACTACAGTGGCAGCGAGGGGTTTCGTCCGCTAGTTTGTCTAAACTCTAATATCAAACTTCAAAAAGTTTCAAACACACAATATGCAATACAATAATAAAGAATAAAAAAGTTAAAATAAAGTAAAAATGCGGTAACAGGCCTCGTGTCTGTTGCCGCGGAAATGGAAATGACGATGAGTGTTGTAAATATGGCAAAAGATATAAAAAAAGTACATCCAGAAGATGTAGTGATGTATAAAGTAGGAAATTTTGTACAGAGCTTTGGAAAAGATGCATATATAATATCATATATATTTGATTATAAATTACGAAGTACCAAAGACAATGTCTCAACTTGTGGATATCCGAAAAATGCTATTTCAAAAGTAATGGCAAAATTAGAACAAAGAAAGTTGAATTACATAATTATAGATACAAGAAACAATTATAGTGTAGACGAAAAAATAGATAACAACAATTTGAATAAATATGAAGAAAATTTAATAAATGCTAAAAAATATATAAAAATAAAAAATAGATTAAAAAAAATGGAAGATTTTATATTTCAAAATATAGACTCAGAGAATATTATGGACAAAATAAGAAAAATGGAAGAAATAATATATGAAAACAGAAAAGTTTAAGGTAATACAATTTATAAGAGAATTATTAATTACAATAGATAAAGAAATGGATAATTTTCCTAAAAAAGATATTGAATTAAAGAATCGTATAAGGTCAAATTCATACGATTTGTTAGAAATATCTTATGAAGCTAATAGCATAGAAGTTATAACTGAGAAGAAAAGATTATTAATAAATTAGTTAAGTAAGTTTAACTATAAAATTTAAAATAGATAATCAAATTTGTTAGTAGGTAGAAATCCGAAGGGGAGTTTGATTTAGGACTGTTTTAAGTAGTACAGAATGTACTACTTTTTTAATATGAATAAATTATTTTTGCCAGATAAACTCTGATAGCATCTAAGACTAGAAATAAAACTACCAAGAGGAATAAGGTCATTTTTATATAAGTGATATCGTGCTTTTAGCTTGCAAAGAACTTACTAATATCACATTTTAATATATAATAAGAACCATATTTTATTTTGCACTTTTGATGAAAGATATTAGCAAATTGTAAGCACCTGCTAGTTCCCATGCCTTATTAATTGTTTTAAAATTCAATTGGTAAATGACAAAATAAAATGGTTGACAAAAGAGGTAATTTTATATAATATTAAACTATAAAAAACAAAGAAGGAAAAGTGACAATAATGGATATAGAAAAAATAAAAAAAGCAAAAACAAAAATAATAGGAAAAAAAATAGAATATTATAAAGAAATAAACTCAACTCATTTATATGCAAAAGAAATAGCCGAAAAAGAAGAAAATAATGGACTAGTTTTAATAGCAGAAGCACAAACAGGTGGAATCGGAACAAAAGGAAGAAGCTGGTACACAGGAGAAGGAAAAAATATTGCAACAACAATAATAATGCACCCAAAATGTAAAGTAGAAGAACTAAAGAATTTAACTGTAGATATAGCAAAAAAAATTCAAGAGGCAATAAATGAATTATATGGATATGAACTAAAAATAAAAATGCCAAATGATTTATTATTAAATAACAAAAAAATATGTGGAATACTAACAGAAATACACACACAAGGTGAAGAAATAAAATATCTAATAATAAGCTTTGGATTTAATGTGAATGAAGATAAATTTTCAGAAGAAACCACAAATATTGCAACATCATTAAAAAGAGAATATAAAAAAGAATTTAGTAGAGAAGAAATACTATCAAAAATCTTTGAAAAATTAGAAACAATTGATGTTTTAAACTATAGAAAATAGAACAAAAAAGTTCTATTTTTTTTGCCTTTTAATATAAATTAATAAGAAGGCGAGGGATAACATGGAAAATTTTCAAGAAAACAAAAGTGAAACATTAAAATATATAGGAAAAGGTATTTTAATATCATTGATAATGACTATGGTATTTTTACTAGTATATTCTGCATTATTAACATATACAAATATTAATGAAAATACCATGGCACCAGTAATCATAATAGTAACAGCAATAAGCATTTTAATTCGGTAGTTCAATAGGAAATATAAAAATAAAGAAAAATGGAATATTAAATGGTGCTATAATAGGTGGAAGTTATATATTAATTTTATATTTAACATCAAGTATTTTAAACATGAATTTTGCACTTAATCTTCAAAGTATTATTATGATAGGAGTTGGAATTGCTTTTGGAATATTGGGAGGAATAATAGGAGTAAATAAAGGATAAAATATATATAAAATTAATTTTTAAAAAATGGTTGATATTTTTCACATTTTAAGATAAAATCTAAAAAGACAAATTTAAAGGAGGAACAAAATGGTTACCTTAGAAACAGTAAAAAACAACGAAGAGGTAGAAGCTTTAATTAAAGGAGCTCAAAAACAGTTAGATGGCTTAGGGTATACAGAACATAGTCACAGACATATTTCAATTGTTTCTAAAAGGGCAGGAGATATTTTAGAAAAATTAGGATATCCAGCAAGGACAGTCGAATTAGCTAGAATAGCAGGTTACCTGCATGATATTGGAAATTGTGTTAATAGAGTCGACCATGCTCATAGTGGAGCTATTATAGCTTATAATATTTTAAAAGATATGGGAATGCCTGTAGAAGAAAGAACAGAAATTATGATGGCAATTGGAAATCATGATGAAAATACAGGAACAGCAGTAAGTGAAATATCAGCAGCATTAATATTGGCTGATAAATCAGATGTTCATAGAGACAGAGTAACAAATACAAATTTATCAACATTCGACATTCATGACAGAGTGAATTATGCAGTTACAAATGCACAATTAGACTTAAATAGTGAAGAAAGAAAAATAATTTTAAATTTAACAATTGATACAAAGTTATGTCCAGTATTAGACTATTTTGAAATATTTATGGATAGAACAATGATGAGTAAATATGCTGCAAAATATTTAAAAATTTGGTTTGAGTTAATAATAAATGGAACAAAACTATTATAGAAATTTAAATGGAGGAATATCATGAAAAAAGTAAAATATTTAGCAATTACATTAGCAATAGTGCTTGTAACAATGGTAGCGTGTGTTGGAATATACTTACCAAAACAAAATAGAATGGAAAACAAAGTAAAAGATTATTCATATGCAATGGATTTAAAAGGTGCAAGAACAATTGTATTAAAACCAGATACTTCAAACAAAACTAAAATAAAAGATTCAAATGGTAAAGAAGTAACAGATGCATCAAATTTAACAGATGATCAATTAAAAGAAAAAGGATATACTAAGGAAGAAACACCTTATAACACTACAGATAATCTTAATGCTAGTAATTATGAAAAAAACAAAGAAATATTAGAACAAAGACTAAAAAAATTAGGTGTAACAAATTATGTATTCAAAGTAAATAACGATAATGGAGAAATATATTTAGAAATACCTGAAAATACAGGAACAGACAATGTAATTTCTTACCTAGAATCAGCAGGAAAATTTGAAATATTAGATAGTGAAACACAAGAAGTTTTAATGAATAATGACTATATAAAATCAGCAAATGTTATGTATGGTTCAAATTCTACATCTAAAACATCTTCTGGAACAACTGTATATTTAAATATAGAGTTTAATAAAGATGGAACAAAAAAATTAGAAAATATTAGTGGAACATATACAAATACAACTAATAGCACAAACAGTACAAATAGCGAAAACAATGCAAATAAAGAATCAAATACAAATACTTCAGATACATCAACAGCAAAAAAAGTTACATTAAAATTAGATGATGAAACAATAATGACTACATCATTTGGTGAAACTTTAAGAACAGGAAAATTACAATTATCTGTAGGAAGTAGTTCAACAGATTCTAAAACATTATCTGGATATGTAAACCAAGCTAAAGGTATGGCAACAGTATTAGATTCTGGAAAAATGCCAATAAAATATACAGTTGAAGAAAATAAATATATTTTATCTGATGTAACTAGTCAAGATTTAAATATTGTATTTTATGTAATTGCTGGAATTACAGCAATCGCTTTAATTGTATTAATAATTAGATATAAATTTGTAGGACTATTAGGTGCAATTTCTTATGTTGGTTTAGCTTCATTATTCTCATTATTATTAAGATATACAAATGTTGTAATATCAATAGAAGGTATTGTTGGAATAGTACTAATATTAATTTTAAGCTATATCTTTATGAATAGATTATTGAATAAAATAAAGTCAAAAGAAAACTTTGACAAAGAAGCAATTAACAGTAGCTTAAAAGAAGAATACAAAGATTTCTTTATAAAAATAATACCTATTGGTATAGCTGTTATAACATTCTGCTTTATGCCTTGGGAACCTGTTAGCAGTTTTGGAATGGTAATGTTCTGGGGAATAGCTTTAATAGCTGCTTATAATATAAGCGTAACAAATGCATTATTAAAGATAGCAACAAGCAAAACAACAAAAACAACTAAAAACAAAGACTAATAGGGGAGAGGAGAATAGAAATGGAAGAACCAAAAAAGAAAATAAATATTACTAAAAAAACAAAAATAATAGCAATTATAATAGCAATAATTATAATTGCTGGAATAGCTGTAACTGCAACAATAGGACTAAATTATGATTTAAGATATCAATCAGCACAAAAAATAGAATTATATATAGAAAAAGATTTTAATAATTCTGATATAAAAAATATAGTAAATGAAGTTATGCCAAATACACCAGTAATAATACAAAAAGTAGAAGTATTTGAAGATACAGTATCAATTACTGCAAAAGAGATTACTGATGAACAAAAACAAAATATAATATCAAAAGTAAATGAAAGATACGGAACAAACCTTTCTGCAGATAGTACAGAAATAGATTCTATTTCTAATACACGTGGTAGAGACTTAGTTAAACCATATATATTTGGATTTGTAATGTCAATACTAATAATATTAATATATATTGCTGTTAGATATATGAATTTAGGTGTTTTAAAAACTCTTGGTCAAACAATATTAGCATTAGTTTTAACACAAGCTGTATTACTAAGTGTTATAGCAATAACAAGAATTCCAGTTGGAAGACTTACAATGCCAATAGTTGTAGCTGTATATTTGTTAACATTAATAGGATTAACAACAAAATTTGAAAAGGATTTAGCTACAAATAAACAAGAAAAAAAGAAAAAATAAATAGAAAGACTTGAATTTTTAATTAAATTCAAGTCTTTTTTTATGCCAAATAGTAATATGTGGAGTTTTTATGAATTGTTTAAAAAAAATCTAGATTTTTATAATTCGTTATGATAAAATAAAGCCCGAAGGTACAGGTAAATAAATGGAGGATTAAAATGGGAAATATTGTTTTACTAGATGATTTAACTATAAATAAAATTGCTGCAGGTGAAGTTATAGAAAGACCAGCATCTGTAGTAAAAGAAATGGTTGAAAATTCAATAGATGCAGGAGCTAACAATATAGTAGTTGAAATAAAAAATGGTGGAATATCATATATAAAAATAAGTGATAATGGAAAAGGAATTGCTCAAGATGATTTAGAAATAGCTTTTGAAAGACATGCTACAAGTAAAATAAGATCAGCAGACGACTTAGATACAGTTAAGTCAATGGGATTTAGAGGTGAGGCTTTGGCAAGTATTGCAGCTGTTGCAAATGTTGAGTTGATTTCTAAAACAGAAGAGCAAGAAACAGGATATAGAATTGTAGTTGAAGCAGGAAATGTCTTAGAAAAAGAAGAAATAGGATGTAGAACAGGAACTACAATAACAGTAAGAAATTTATTTTTTAATACACCAGTTAGATATAAATTTTTAAAGAAAGATTATACAGAATCAGGATACATAGAAGATGTAATAACTAGAATTGCTTTAGTTAATCCAGGAATAGCAATAAAATTAATAAATACAGGAAAAACAGTAATTCAAACTAATGGTAGTGGAGATTTTAAAAATGTTGTTTATAGTATTTATGGTAGAGATATTGCAAATGGTATAGAAGAAGTAAATTATAATTACGAAGATATAACTGTAACAGGAGTTATAGGAAAACCAGAAATAGCAAGATCAAACAGATCAAACCAATTATTCTTTGTAAACAAAAGATATATAAAAGACAAAACACTAACAGCAGCAACAGAACAAGCATATAAAGGTTTAATAACAATAGGAAAATTTGGATTTGTAATATTAAACTTAGGAATGGACCCTGCTAAAGTAGATGTAAATGTACATCCGGCTAAGTTAGAAGTAAGATTCCAAGAAGAAAACAAAGTATTCCAAGCAATCTATCATGCAATAAAAGATACATTGTTAAAGTCAGAATTAGTAAAAGACTCAATGAAAGAAAAAGAAGAAAAAAATAGATTTGATAGAAATACAACAAGTTTTGAAGAAAGATTAAGAAAAATACAAGAAGCTAAAAAAGAAAATAATGAATTTGGAGGATTGTTTGGCTTTAGAAAGCAACATGAAAAAGAAATAGAAGCATACAACAATAGAGAAAGTGAAATAAAAACAAATAATATTGTAGAAGATGTTTATAGTAATAAAGAACAAGAAAACCAAGAAAAAACAGAAAACTCAAATAATCCAAAAGAAGAAATAGGCGAACCATTAGACACAACTGACATCTTACAAAAATTAAAAGATATGAAAGAAAAAATGGAAGCTGAAATTAAAGAAAAACAAGAAGAACATGAAAAACACGAAGAAGAAAGAGCTCAAGAAAATCAAGAAGGGCAAGATGACCAAGAAGTTCAACAAATACAAGAAAAAACGGAAGGACAAGAAAATTCAGAAAAAGATCAAAATGATAATATTCAACTAAACGAAGAACCAAAAGAAAAATATGATTTAAAACAAGAACTTTCAGAAATAAAAGAAAAAATGGATAAATTGGATGATGCTCCAAAAAATGTAACAGAAGACTTTAATGAAATGTATACAAAATTATTTGGTAGACCACCAATAAAAGACGAAGATTTGCAAAAAGAAGATAATAATGCAATTGATTTATTAAAAGACAATATTTCAATGTTTGAAAATGTGGGAAAAGATGAAAAACCACAATATAGATTTGTAGGTATCATGTTTAAAACATATATAATACTAGAAATGAAAAACGAAATGTATATGATAGATCAGCATGCTGCACATGAAAGAGTATTATATGAAAAAATAAAGAAAAATTACTATAGCGATGAAGTTAAAGAATCTCAATTAATGTTATTACCAGATGTTATAACATTAACACATAAAGAAATGGATATTGCTAAAGAAAATATGGATATATTCAAAAAAGCTGGATTTATGTTAGAAGAATTTGGAGAAAATACAATAAAACTAACAGGTGTACCAACAGTTTGCATAGATTTAGACACAAAATCTTTATTTTTAGATACATTAGATGCAATAAATACTGTTGCAAGAACAGCAAAACAAGAAAAAGAAGAAAGATTTATAGCAACAGTAGCATGTAAAGCAGCAGTTAAAGCGGGAATGGATTTATCAGAAGAAGAAGTAAATAAATTAATGGATCAACTATTAAGATTGCCAAATCCATTTACTTGTCCACATGGAAGGCCAACAACAATAAAAATGACAAGGTATGATATAGAAAGAAAATTTTCAAGAAAATAAGTAAGGAGAAAAAATGGTTATATTTATAAATACAGTTGTATTTTTTATATACTTAATTGCAGTAATATGGAGTTGGAAAAGCTTGATTAATTTAAGCCCATTAAAGAAAATAATAGTAATACTAGCTGGAATACTAATTGTATATATAATTACAAGCATATTATTAAACATTTCAAAAACAAATATTACTTATCCAACAGAAGAAATGGGACAAAAAGTTACAACTGTACTTACAATAGTATTTACAGCAATAAATGCACTAATAATTCCTATTATGTCTAAGAATATTGTAAAAATGCAAAGTGGTGAAATAGACATAAATCAATTTAAGAAAAAAAGTATTATAATAATTTTAATTGGAATTGTATTCTTGGGTCTAGAATGTGGATATTTGAAAAATACACAAAAAGAAATTATAAATATATATTATTCTAAAGTAGAAAAAAATTAAAAGAGGAGATGAGACTATGGAAAAAGAAAAAGTAATTGTAATTTGTGGACCAACAGCGTCAGGAAAAACAGCAATGTCGATTGAACTTGCAAAAAAAATAAATGGTGAAATAGTTTCATGTGACTCTATGCAAATTTATAAAGAAATGGATATAGGGACAGCAAAGCCAACACGTGAAGAAATGCAAGGAGTAAAACATTATATGATAGATATAATTTCGCCAGACAAAAGATACAGTGTGGCAGATTATAAAAGAGATGCAAAAACAGCAATAAGAGAAATTTTAAAAAAGGGAAAAACACCTATTGTAGTTGGTGGAACTGGACTATATGTTGACAGTTTGATATATGAAATTGAATATCAAGATATAAAATTTGATGAAGAATATAGAAAAAAATTAGAAAAACAAGCTAAAGAAAATGGATTAAATACTTTGTATGAAGAAGCAAAGAAAATAGATCCAGAAGCAATTTTAAAAATAAGCCCAAATGATCAAAAAAGAATATTAAGAATATTGGAAATATACCATGCAACAGGAATGACAAAAACAGAACAAGAAAAAAAGTCAAGAGAAAAAGAACCAGAATTTGATTATAAAGTTTATGCTTTAAATATGCCAAGAGAAAAGTTATATGAAAGAATTAATTTAAGAGTTGACTTAATGATAAAACAAGGCTTAATAAAAGAAGTTGAAGAAATTTATCATAAATATAGTGAGTTTCCTACAGCAATGCAAGGATTAGGATATAAAGAAGTTGTAGAATATTTAAAAGGAAATCTAACTAAAGAAGAAATGATAGAAAAAATAAAACAAGAAACAAGGAGATATGCTAAAAGGCAAATGACTTGGTTTAGAAAAAATAAACAAACAATTTGGTTAGATACAGAAAATACATTACAAAATAATCTGCAAATTATTTTGGAGGGTTAAATTTGAAAGAACAAATAAAAATAGAAAAAAAGGTGAATAAAAAGAAACTTATTGCAGTTTACATAGCAGGCGGATTATTACTAATATATTTAATATATATAATCTATTTACTTATAAAACAACCAACTAATGTATTTACAGTAGAAGAAGGAAAACTATATCAGGAAGAAACTGATGTAGGATATGTAATTAGAAATGAAAAAGTAGTAGAAGGAAAAAACTATAAAAATGGAATGGAACAAATAATTGCAGAAGGAGAAAAAGCTGCTACCAACGAAAATATATTTAGATATTATAGTTCAAATGAAGAAAGTTTAAAACAAAAAATATCTGATTTAGATAATAAAATACAAAGTGCTATGTCAGAAAGTGACAATAAGTCAAACTCAGATGCTAAACTATTAGAAAATCAAATAGACGAAAAAATGAAAAATATCAATAAAATAACTGATGTTTCTAAATTGACTGAAGAAAAGAAAGAAATAGATAGCTTAGTAACTAAAAAAGCCAAAATAGCTGGAGAAAGTAGTCCACAAGGATCATATTTAAGAAAATTAATAGATGAAAGAAAAAAATATGAAAGTGAACTAAATTCTGGTGCAGAATATGTAAAAGCACCAATGAGTGGAATAGTTTCATATAGAGTTGATGGATTAGAAGAGACATTAACACCTGATAATTTTGGCAATTTAAGTAAAGAATATTTAGAGAGTTTGAATTTGAATACAGGAAAAATTGTTGCAACAAATACCGAACGTGGAAAGGTAATAGATAATTTTTCATGTTATATTGCAACAATAGGCTCATCTAATGAAGCAAAACAGGCTAAAGTTGGAGATTCAGTTAAAGTACGTTTATCTAATAATGCGGAAATTGAAGCGAAAATAACAAATGTATCACAGGAAAGCAGTGGAGATGTTTTAATAATACTTAAAGTTGAAAAACAAATAGAAGAATTAATAAGCTACAGAAAAATTACATTTGATTTAATTTGGTGGAGTGCATCAGGATTAAAAGTACCAAATCAAGCAATTGTAAAAGATAATAATCTTGATTATGTAGTAAGAAATAGAGCTGGATATTTAAGTAAAATACTAGTAAAAGTAAAAAAACAAGGAGATAAATATTCGATTGTTGACACATATTCAAGTGAAGAATTAAAGAAATTAGGCTTAACAGACGCAGAAATAGCATCATACAAGAAAATCTCATTATATGATGAGATAGTAATTAACCCCGATTTAAGTAAAATTAAGTAATATTACAAAAATATTACAAAAATATTAAAATTTAAAAACATTTGTAAAAAATATTGACAATATAAGAAAAAAAGTAGATACTTAGAAAGTAAATAAACGAAGGAAGGAATTTAGGAGGTTTTTTTATGTCAGGAGCATTAATGAATAAAGTATGGGATTTATTTGGAATGGATACAGCTGATCAAGCTGAAGATGATTACGAGAATGAAGACGTATATGGATACGATGATGAAGAAGAAGAGAAAGAAGAAAATAAAAAACAATTCTTCGGAAGAAAAAATAATAATAGCAAAGTTGTAGCAATGCCACAATCAGAAAACAATGCTATAAAAATGGTTATATCACAACCAACAACTTTTGAACAATCAGATGAGATTTGTTCTTTCTTAAAAGAAAAGAAATCAGTTATTATAAACTTGGAATATGTTAATAAAGATGTTGCAAGAAGAATAGTTGATTTCGTTAGTGGTGGAGTTTATGCTTTAGATGGATATATGCAAAAAGTATCAAATTCTATATTTTTAGCTGCACCATCAAACTATGAAATTACAAACGATATGGCAAGAGAAGAAATGAAAAATAAACTTTCAGTTTCATGGCTAAAAAATAATGGAATGAACTAGAATATCCATAAGGAGGAGTAGAAATGATTACACCATTAGATATAGAAAATAAGAAATTCTCAAAACAAATGATGAATGGATATAGTGTTGAAGAAGTCGATGATTTTTTAGATGATTTAACAGCTGACTATACTAAAAATTATAAAGAAGTAGCTGAATTAAAATCAAAAGTAGAAGAATTAAATAAAAGTATAGAACATTATAAAAGTATTGAAACAACATTAAATAATACTTTAATTATGGCTCAAACTACAGCTGAAGATATAAAAAATGTCGCACAAAAACAAGCAGACCAAATAATAAACGAAGCTAAAGGAGCAGCTCAACAACAATCAGATGCTCTAAATAATGAAATAATTGCCAAACAAAAAGAATTAGATGATGTAAAAAAACAATTTGATATATATAAAGCAAAAATGGAATCACTTTTAATATCACAATTAGAATTATTAAAAGAAGTAAACAAAGATGATAATGTATAAAAAAGTAAAAAACTATCTTGAAAGAGATAGTTTTTTGTCGCCTAAAAGGAGCTATATTACAGAACTGTTAAATGTATATTACAATTCTATTAATACTATTGACCATTAAAAGAAAAAAGAATAAAATGTTACTATCATAAGAGGGAAAAAATGAGAATTATAAGTGGAAAAGCAAGAGGGACAAAGTTATATACTTTAGAAGGAGACACTACACGTCCAACATTAGATAGAGTTAAAGAATCATTATTTAATATAATACAAAATCAAATTATTGGATGCACATTTTTAGATTTATTTTCTGGAAGTGGAGCAATAGGATTAGAGGCAGCAAGCCGTGGTGCTAAAAAAGTAATACTTTGTGAAAAAAATAGCAATGCAATTGAAATTATTAATAAAAATATTGAAAAAACTCATTTAAAAGAAAATGTAGAATTAAATAAAACATCATTTGATAATTTATTAAAAAAGATAAATGATAAGGTAGATATTATATACATAGATCCACCTTATAAAACAAATTATGTTTATGATGCTTTAAAATTAATACAAGAAAAAAATGTATTATCAAATAATGCAACAATAATAGTTGAAACAGATGAAAAAGAAAGAATAAAAAACGAAATTGCAAAACTTGAGTTTGAAATTACAGCTCAGAAAAAATATGGTAGAGTACATCTTATTTTTTTAGCTGAAAATAAGATAAGGTAGAAAGGGGTAAAACCATGGAAATATTTACATTATTAGAAACTTTAGAGGACTTATTAGAAAACAGCAAAGGTTTACCATTTACCTCAAAAGGGATTGTTGATAAAGAGGAAATGTTAGATTTAATAAAAGAAATAAGAATAAAGCTTCCAGATGAATTAAAACAAGCAAAATGGGTAAAAGAAGAAAGACAACGTATTTTAGTTGAAGCCCAAAAGGAAGCAGATGGAATAGTTAAAGAAGCAGAAAATAGAATAATAGCAATGATAGACGAACACGAAATAACTAGAAAAGCATATGACCAAAAAACAGAAATTATTGAAACAGCAAATGAAATGTCAAGAGAAATTTCTAAAGGAACTAAAGAATATGCTGATAGTTTATTAGCTAATACAGAAGATGTATTAAATGAAACATTAAATAAGCTTGGAACAAATATGTCTGAAGCCTTAAACTTAATGCAAATTTCATTAGAAGATACAATAAAAACAATTCAAAATAGTAGAAAAGAATTAAAATAAGAGCTAACAAAAGTCAGAGGTCAGAAGTCAAAAAAACAAAGGCTTTTGAAATCTGGCTTTTATTGAAGAAATAGTATGTACTATGAAGGGATGGTAGAAATATGGCAAAAAAGAAAAAAAATAGAAAGAAAAAAGCAACCTCAACAGTAGATATAGCAATACTTACACTAATATTAATTAGCGTGCTTTTGGGCGTTTTAATATATACAAAATCAGGAATAATTGGTGTTGAATTAAATCAAATATTTGGTGGAATAATTGGAATTATGCAATATGTATTACCAATTGGAACATTTGCAATTGCAATAAAATTAGCATCAGAAGGAAAAGAAGAAGTAACATCAAAATTAATACAATATTGTATAACAATAGTAAGTCTTACAATAGTTTTTAGTGTAATTCAAATATCTACAGGTGAATTAAAAATATCAAAAGAAGTACCAGAAATAGTAAGAGATGCATACACTTTGGGATCACAAGGAAAAGGTGGTGGAGCTGTAGGAGCTCTTGGAGCATATGCACTTGTAAGTTTATTAGGAAATAGTGGAGCAATAATTTTATGTACAGGAATAGCAATAATATTATTTGCATTTACATTTGGAATGAATCCATCTGAAATTATAAATAATATTATGGATAATATTGAAGAAAAGAAACAAGCTAAATATGAAAGAAAACAGCAATTAGCTAAACAAGAAAAAGAAGATGTAGAAACTCCAGCACAGAGAAGAAGAAGAGAAAGAGAAGAAAGAAAAGCAAATCAACAACTTGCAAGAATGCAAAAAAAGGAAGCAGACCCAATGGAGAGCCAAATAAAGATAAATTTTGGCGGAAGAATAGTAGATAGCAGTGAAGAAAGAAATGGATTAAAAAAATTTGATCATTCAAATGATGATATAGAACCATTAACAAAAGAAACAAAAGGAAAAGGATTGTTTAAAACAGAAGCTATGGAGCCAGATGTTATTGAAAACAACCTATTCAAAGATGTCGAAGAGCAAAAAGAAGAAAAGAAAAAAGCTGTATTACAACTTGAACATAGTCAAATAGTAGAAGATGACAATTATGAATATCCTCCAGTAGAACTTTTAAGCAAACCAAGTAAAAGATCTTTAAAAGGAGGAGCAAAAGCATTAACAGATACTGCAACAAGATTACAAAAAACATTATATAGCTTTGGTGTATCTGCAAAGGTAGAAAATGTTTCTGTAGGTCCTGCAATAACAAGATATGAATTAAAACCAGCAGAAGGAGTAAGAGTTAGCAAAATTGCAAATTTAGCTGATGATATTGCATTAAATTTGGCAGCAGAAACAATAAGAATTGAGGCTCCAATTCCAGGAAAGCAAGCAGTTGGAATAGAAGTACCAAATAAGGAAAAAGAAGTTGTACATTTTAGAGAAATATTAGACAGTGATGAATTCAAAAGCAATAAATCAAAATTAACAGTAGGACTTGGAAAAGATGTAGCAGGAAATGTTCAATTAGCTGATATTGGTAAAATGCCACATGTATTGATTGCAGGATCAACTGGTTCTGGTAAAAGTGTTTGTATAAATACAATTATAACAAGTATAATATACAATGCAAAACCAAGTGAAGTTAAATTTGTAATGGTAGACCCTAAAGTAGTTGAATTATCAGTATATAATGGAATACCACATCTTTTAATTCCAGTTGTAACAGATCCAAGAAAAGCTGCTGGAGCATTAGCATGGGCAGTGCAAGAAATGGATGATAGATATAATAAGTTTGCAAATAAAGGTGTGCGTGATTTAAAAGGATATAATAAAGCAATTGAAAAAGAAAATGAAGCAGGAAAATTACCACAAATAGTAATAATTATAGACGAGTTAGCAGACTTAATGATGGTTGCAAAAAATGATGTAGAAGATGCAATTTGTCGTTTAGCCCAAAAAGCTAGAGCAGCAGGAATGCATTTGGTAATAGCAACACAAAGACCATCAGTAGATGTAATTACAGGATTAATAAAAGCAAATGTACCATCAAGAATAGCATTTGCAGTATCTTCACAAGTAGATTCAAGAACAATATTAGATAGTGTTGGAGCAGAAAAACTTTTAGGAAAGGGTGATATGTTATTCTTCCCAGCAGGAGCTCCTAAACCATCAAGAGTTCAAGGTGCATTTGTTTCTGATGAAGAAGTTGAAAAAATAGTTGACTTTATAAAATCTAATGGAACAGCAACATATAGTGAAGATATATTAGAAAGCATAGAAAATAGCAATAAATCAGATAAAGAATTAGCAGCAGAACAAGCAGAAGATGATGACACAGATCCATTTTTAATGGATGCTATAAAAACAGTTGTAGAAACTGGACAAGCATCAACATCATTTATACAAAGAAGATTTAAAGTAGGTTATGCAAGAGCAGGAAGAATTATTGACCAAATGGAAGAAAGAGGCGTAATATCAGGATATCAAGGAAGTAAGCCAAGAGAAGTATTAATGACACTAGACAGATTAAAAGAACTAAGTATGGGAACAAAAGAAACAGCACAGCAATAAAATTTAAAAAGTTGTGGAAAGGAGAGAAATTTGCAAAAGAAAAATGATAATATAGATAACATAATAGATAAATTTGTAAAAAAAGATTACAATGATGAATTAGAAAAGGCATTAGAGAAGAAAACATTTGACGAAAATACCAAAAGTACTCTCCTTAATATATTATATAAAATAGAAACGGCATATAAAGATTATAAGCAAGTAAAGCAAAATGTAGAAAATAAGGAAAGTTTAATAGAAAATATAATTGAAGATATAAAAAACAATTGTAATGAAATGATTTTAGTAAATCCTTATTCAGAAGAAAGCAAAATAATTGGCAAAAGAACATTTTTAGTAGAAAAAGCTAAAAAAAGAATTATTTGTTACAATATAGAAAGAAAACTTTTATACAGTATAGCCAAAATATCAAAAAAAGATACAATTATAAAAACTAAAAATCCAATTATAGATTATACATTATCAAACTTAATAAATACAGGAAATAATATAAATACAGTTGAACCATTAAGAGATTTTAATGGATATTCATGGACAACATTACCTAAAGAAATTGAAAGCATTAATCACAATATGATATATCAAAATCTAATAATATTAGTTGGAAATGATTTCTTAAATAGATGGGTAAAAAATAACGAAATAATGATTGACTATATGGAAAAATTTCAAAACATATTGGAAGAAAACTATGGAAAAGAAAATGCTAAAAATTTCATAGACAAGTTAAAAGAAATATCTATATTTATAGAATTAAAATATGATGCAAAAAGTAGGGAAAAGCTTACTAAATATAAAACAGATGTAGAAGAAAAATTAGAAAAAATGGTAGATAACGAAAAATTTATCGAAAATGTTACAAATGAAAAAAGAAAATTAACAGCACAAATAAAACAAATAGATGAAACAATAAATAATAAAGAATTATTGCAAAAAGAATATAAAATAAGAAATGAAAAATTGCCTTTAGAAGAAAAAATATTTAGTATGAGAATTTTATCACAATTAATGGTAGAAGAAAGAAAGCAAAAATTAGATGAAATAGAAAAATTAAATGTTTTATTAACACCTAAAAAATACATCAAAATAAAGAGACAATTAGAAGACCAGGAAAAATATTTAAAGCTTCTTGATATAAAAGATATAGACAAAGAAATAGAAAAATTACAAATTGAAATACAAAAAATATTTTTAAAATGTTTTGAACAAAAAATTGAAAAATGTAATTCAAAATCAGAAATGACAAAATTGATATATGAATTTAGATATTATTCAATGTTGCCATATAATTATAATGAATCAATATTTGAAGAAGAAAAATTATCAAAAGAAGTAAAGGAAGTTGGAATTAAGACATTAGAAAAAGCCCATAAATTAAAAGTAGTAGAGAGATTTTCTAAACAGACAGAAGTTGATTATGAATTATTAAAATATTTATTTGAAAATAGAAATATAAAAATAGAAGATATTCAAATAAAATTAATAAAAGAAAAAAATAATTATACATTACAAGTATTTGATGGAAACTTAGCTGGGGAAAAAAGACCATTAGAAACAGCTAATATTCTAATTAAAAAAGATTTGGCAATAAGATTTAATAAAAAAGTAAAAGCATTTTATTAAAAGAAAGGTAGGAAATATTTATGAAAATAACTTTTTTAGGAGCTACAAGAACAGTTACAGGATCAGATTATTTAATAGAAGCAGCAGGTAAAAAGTTCTTAGTAGACTGTGGAATGTGGCAAGGAAAAGAAGAATTAGAGGATAGAAATGCAGAGCCATTTGTATATGATCCTAAAGAAATCGACTTTATGTTATTAACACATGCACATATCGATCATTCTGGACGTATTCCAAAATTATATAATGAAGGATATAGAAATAAAATATATGCACATAAAGCAACATGTGACTTATGTGCTTTGATGTTACCAGACAGCCGGTCATATTCAAGAAATGGAAGCACAATGGAAAAACAAAAAACGTAAAAGAAGAGGTGAACCAGAAAGACCTCCAATATATACAGCAGAAGAAGCAGCAAGATGTTTAGAGATATTTGAACCAGTACAATATGATCAAATTATAGAAATAACACCAGAAATACATGTAAGATTTAATGATGCAGGACATATGCTAGGATCTAGCATTATTGAGTTATGGGTTAAAGAAGGAGAAAAAGAAACTAAAACAGTATTTACAGGTGATATAGGAAATAATGATATACCATTATTAGATGCGCCAACAATGATAGAAGATGCTGATAATTTAGTTATGGAATCAACATATGGAAGTAGATTGCATATAAGAAATAACGAAAAAGCACAAATATTTTTGGATGTAGTATCAGAAACATTAGATAATGGTGGAACAATTGTAATTCCTTCATTTGCTGTTGGTAGAACACAAGAAATATTATACGAAATAAATAAATTAAAAGAAGAAAACGACAGTGAAGAATTTAAAAGAAAATATAGAACATTAATGAATGCACCAGTATTTGTAGATAGCCCTTTAGCTATTTCTGCAACAGAAGTATTTAAAGACAATACAAACTTATTTGAACCAGAAGTAAGAAAAGAAATTATGAATGGAGAAAATCCGCTAGAATTTCCAGGATTACAATTCACAAAAAGTGTTGATGAATCAAAAGCATTAAATGAAAGTGAAACACCATGTATAATAATATCAGCAAGTGGTATGTGTGATGTTGGAAGAATAAAACATCATTTAAAACATCATTTATGGAATCCAAAATCAACTATTTTATTTGTAGGATATCAAGCACCAGGAACATTAGGATATGATATTGTAAAAGGTGCAAAAAAAGTAAAAATATTTGGAGAAGAAATTGCAGTAAATGCAAGAGTAGAGTATATAGAAGGATATTCAGGACATGCTGATCAAGAAGGATTAATGAATTTTGTATATTCATTTATAAGCAAACCAAAACATATCTTTTTAGTACATGGAGAGCCAGATTCACAAGATGTATTAAAAAATAAAATAGAAGAAGAAACAAATATACCAGTAATAACACCAGAATTTGGAGAAACATATGAATTAGATAAACTTAGTGTAGAAATGACTCATAAAATACCAAGAAAATTAGACAAAACAATGAAATTAGAAATACTAGAAAGATTAGAAAAACTAAAAAAAGAAATGGAAGATATGGATTCATATGTAAGAAAAGATGTTGATGATAAGAATTTACGTGATGAAGATATATTTAGAATTAACGAAAAGATAAAAGATTTAGAAAAACAAATATTAAACGTAATAGAGGGATAAAAATGAGTGAGAAATACTTAAATGAAGCTATTGTAGGAAATAAAAATATGATAGCAACTTTTACAGGAAAAGGAGAATTACAAAGATTATATTTTCCTTGCAAAGATAGTAAACAATATATAGATTTTTTTCATACAGGTGTTAAAATAAATCAATCAGATTTAATATATTTACATGATGATATTAATAATGTATATAAACAATATTATGATACAGATACAAATGTATTAAATACTGAAGTAACAAACACATATTTTAATTTAACAGTATTAGAAACAGATTATGTATTATTAAAAGAAAATGTATTAGCTAAAAGATATGTATTTTTTAATGAGAACACAATAGATTTAGATACTAAATTTTATATACATTCTAAATTATTAGAAGATCAAAATAATTTAGATGGTTGTAAAGTAATTGATAATGGAATGTATCAATATGCACATGATTATGTCGTTGCAACAGTTGCAAAAGGTGAAAAAATATCAAGCCACCAAATACATGAAAGTAGTGAAAATATAAAAACCGGTAACATTTCTGATAAAGATTATATTGGAATGTCTTCAGATGCAAGTATTTGCTATGACTTAGGAATTATAAAACCACAAGGAAAGAAAACATTAGATATATGTGTATTCGTAGAAGAAAATAAAAATATATCAGAAATAGAAGATGAAATAGATAGAATTACAAAAATTGATTTTAATAAAGAATATCTAAAAACAAAAACATATTGGAGAAAATATGTAAAATCTCATAATGGATTAAATTTAAAAGAAACAGAAAATAGCTATGAAGAAAGAATATTTGAGATATACAAAAGAAGCATATTATTATTCCCATTATTATTAAATTCAGAAACGGGAGGAATTGTTGCTGCTCCTGAAATTGATGAAAATCTAACAAAATGCGGAAGATATGCATATTGTTGGCCTCGTGATGCTGTTTTTATGACTAAAGCTATGGATATTGTAAAAATGGAAAAAGAAGCAGATAAGTTCTACAAGGTATTTTGCAAGAAAACACAAAGCAAAAATGGAATGTGGGAGCAACGTTTCTTTACAGATGGAAAATTAGCTCCATGTTGGGGATATCAAATTGACGAAACAGCAAGTGTAGTTTTTGGAGTATATGAACATTATAAAGTAACTAAATCAGAGAAATTCTTAAAAGAAAATTTACAAATGTGTGAAAAAGCAGTAGATTTCTTAAAGAAATATGTAAAAGATTGGCTTGGAATAGACGGAATAGATGAAAAATCAAAAGATATTGTAAAAGAAGAAATAGAAGAAGATACTAAGAAAAGAACAGGAAAAGACCATAAATATCATGCAAGCTATGATTTATGGGAAATGTGTGAAGGAATACATCTATATTCATTAGCAAGTATATATTCAGCTTTTGAAAGTATTTTGAGAATATACAAAGTACTTGGAAAAAACATATCTGACTTTGAAAATAATAGACTAAAAGAAGAAAAAGTACAAAAAAATGAATCTGAAATAAAAAATATTCAAGTGGGAATAAAAAAATACATCGATGAAAACTTATATGATGAAAATAAAAAATCTTATGTAAGAAATGCAGATGATAAAAAAATGGATATAAGCATATTAGGTGCAATAACCCCATTTAATGTTTTGGATGCAAAAGATAATAAAGTAAAAAATACTGTAGAAAGTATTAACTTACATTTACGTACATATACAGGTGGATATCAAAGATTTGAAAATGATACATATTTAAAAGGAAATCCATGGCCAATTGCTAACCTTTGGATGACTATATATTACTTAGAAATTGGTGAAAAGAAAAAGGCAAAAGAAACATTTGATTTTGTAGTAAAAACAGTTGGAAAACATTGTTTATTAGGAGAACAAATAAATAATGAGACATTAAAACCTAATTGGGTAATAGGATTAGGATGGTCTCATGCAATGTTCTTAATAGTTTTAGAAAAATTATATAAAAATTAATAAAAACTATTGGAAAATAATGGAAAATATGTTATAATATTAAAGCAGTGGAAAATCTCTACTTGCAGAATAGTGCAAATTCAATTGAAAGGATTGATATGACAATCAAGTATTCAGAAGACAAAAGGACAATTACTATTATGCGGGCATCTTGCTTGGCATATACAAGTAAAAGTAGTGAAAATGGATGCGAAGACCAGTTCTTTGTAACCGAAAAGCTTCAATTCACCCTAAAAGGTACCTTTATTGGCCATTCAACAAATCCTAAAAATGGAGAAAAGCTTGATGCATATATCTTACCAACGCTTAACCAATGGAAATTATGGTTAGGTGGAGAAATAGGATATATGAACGGAATTGCTGCAATTGATAGGCTGTGCAAAACTGCACTTATGCCTGTCGGAGATTTGAATGACATAAAACATGTACGAGGAGTAAGATATCAAGATATTCAGAAAGGAATTGATCTGGGAACAGATGAATACTGGATAGCTTCAAAGTCTTCGTATGGTGGTAGTATTCAAAATTCTTGCATGCAATTTGCATATAAAGGTACTGTAGGTGATAGAGCTTTGTACAAATCTAACGGGATAAGTGAAAAATATGCATATTCTGTTAGGCCTATTATTTTTGTAAAGCACAATCCTCGTCAAATGAACAAAGGAGTATATGTAGAATTTTAATGTAATAATATAAATAAAAAAAGCACAAAAGGAGGGAATCAAAATGGTTCTCTCTTTTTATTGAAAAATACAAGATTTTATGCTATAATATAAATGTACATGGCAAGATGTCATGTGTATATAAATTGTGCTAACTTAACAGAAAGGATAAAAATTGACTATCAATTATACAACTGATAAAAAGCAAATAGAAATTACTATTACAAAGGATTCAGTGCTTGAAATTTATTGCTTAAATCAAAAAAAATCAGTAAAATTTGATAAGAAAGATCTTCCAGAAAAGTTAGAGGGAAAGTTTTTAGGATACGCAAGAGACCCAGAAACCAACAAATTGTTAATAGCATATGTAATCAAACCTATACCGTCTGAAAATTGGAAAGTGATATTAACAGGAAAAAGAGGATATGAAAAAAGTATTGCAGTACTTGATAAACTCTGTCAGTTTATCTTTGAAAACGAAAAAGAAGTCTATTATGCTAGATGCGTAAAAAAGGCAGATTTGCCACAAATAGGAAAATTTGCTACAAATTTCTTGAAGGATAAATTTTGGATTGCATCAAGAGCTAAAGGCGGAGATGAAAATGGTTTGAAATTCTATATAATGAATAACCGAAACTTTAGGGAAAGATATACTACATTACTAGATGGAAATATTGCATCTAAAAGATATAGCGGAATTTGTCCAATAGTATTTATTAAAACTGATGATTTGTTTGGGATGACCCCAAAGATAAGTATGGTAAACAATAATAGTAAGAAGCTAAATAATGAGATAGATTATAAGACAGTTAAGCACTAACCAAAAGAGAGCCGCAATGGCTCTCTTTTGGTTTATACTTGCATATTAAGATAAAATATGGTATAATAAAATATGCTAAGTGGTATAACCACAAAGCATTTTAGTGTTGTTATTGTCGTCACTTAGTGAAAGGAAAAAAAGATGACATACACATCGATTGAAAATTCTAACGTTATGGTTTCTGATGATGGTAAGAAAATCAGATTAGGTTTGCCAAAGTCTAAGGTTTTTATTCCAAAAGATATTACCGATACGAAAGATGATCAAGAATTTAATATTTATAATAGTGGAAATATTGAAAATGATGAAATCGAAGGCATTTATATTGGAACTAATGTATATGAAGATTTTGAAATTGGAAAATCCACTAAGACGGCAGTATATGCCATGTCACCACTAGGAGTTAATTTTAGAATTTGTGGAATGAATAGAAGAGCTTTAAATATTATGTGTCAAGAGTGTCTTGATCAATTTGGTTTGGTATCTGTAAGAAGTGGAAATTTAAAAGATTTGGGAATTATCAAAATGATTAACCCAGACTTTTTGACCAAAGAATGCTGGCTTGATGATCAGGGATATATCTTAGGTAGCGATAGTAACATAAATGAAGGAATTTACTATTACAATATGAAGATTAGGGCTGCGATAATCCAGCGGATGCAAAGCATGATCACTGGACATGCCTTAGTTGGAGCACACGATGTGTGGCCAATAGTTGAGATCGACTATAAAGTGGTCGAAGACAGGTTGTGAAAACAGAAGTCAAAAACTAAATACGTGCAATAAATAGCACCAAATAGAGAGCCAAAATTGGCTCTCTATTTGTATATTAAGAAAACTAAAAAAACTTAAAAAAACTCTTGAAAAGTAAATTTTTTTGATATAGAATAAAAATGCCTAAAGATGGGCATTAAATATATAAGGAGGAAAGAATATGTCAATAAAAATAGGAATTAATGGATTCGGAAGAATCGGAAAATTATCATTTCAAGCAGCATTAGGTAAAGAAGGTGTAGAAATCATTGCAGTAAATGATCCATTCTTAGCTGCAGATTATATGGCTTATATGACAAAATATGATACAGTTCATGGAAGATTTAGCAAAAATGTAGTTGCTAAAGATGGAAACCTAGAAGTAGATGGAAAGGAAATAAAAGTATTTAATGAAATGGATCCACATAATATTCCATGGGGAGAATTAGGTGTTGATTATGTATTAGAATGTTCAGGAGCATTTACAACAATGGAAAAAGCACAAGCTCATATCGATGCTGGAGCTAAAAAAGTAATAATTAGTGCACCATCAAAAGATGCACCAATGTTTGTTATGGGAGTTAACAATGAATCATATGATCCAAGTATGAAAATTGTATCAAATGCATCTTGTACAACAAACTGTTTAGCACCACTTGCAAAAGTTATTAACGACAAATTTGGAATTAAAGAAGGATTAATGACAACAGTTCATTCAACAACTGCAACACAAAAAACAGTTGATGGAGCAACTAAAAAAGATTGGAGAGGTGGACGTGCTGCATCAGCTAATATTATCCCATCTTCAACAGGAGCTGCAAAAGCAGTTGGAAAAGTTATTCCAGAATTAAATGGAAAATTAACAGGAATGGCATTTAGAGTACCAACAATAGATGTATCAGTTGTTGATTTAACATGTAACCTAGAAAAACCAACAACATATGAAGAAATATGCAAAGCTATGAAAGAAGCTTCTGAAACATATTTAAAAGGAATTGTAGAATATACAGATGAACCAGTAGTATCATCAGACTTTTTAAGTGATGAACATACATCAATATTTGATGCAACAGCTGGAATAATGTTAACAGATACATTTGTTAAATTAGTGGCATGGTATGATAACGAATGGGGATATTCAAACAAATTAGTTGACTTAGCTTGTTACATTGCTAGTAAAGACTAATTTTAATAAAGAATAAAAATTAAAAAAGGTGATAAAATAGAAAAGAATACTTGAAAAGTATTCTTTTTTGTTATACAATAAAAATGCCTTAAAAAACAAGGCTTTTATGTAAAAATAGCGCATAAGAGGAGGATAAATAATGAACAAAAAAACAATAAAAGATATTGATTTAAAAGATAAGAAAGTTTTAGTAAGATGTGACTTTAATGTACCATTAGATGAAAATAGAAATATTACAGATAATACAAGAATAGTGGCAGCATTGCCAACAATAAAATATTTATTAGAAAATAATTGTAGAATAATCTTATGTTCACACTTAGGAAGACCAAAGGGAGAATTCAAACCAGAATTCTCATTAAAACCAGTAGCAAAAGAATTATCAAGATTATTAGGAAAAGAAGTAATAATGGCAAAAGATGTTATAGGTGAAGATGCAACATCAAAAGCAGAAAAGTTAGAACCAGGACAAATATTATTATTAGAAAATGTTAGATTTCATAGAGAAGAAACAGATAATGATCCTGAATTTGCAAAGAAATTAGCATCAATGGCAGAAATATATGTAAACGATGCCTTTGGAACAGCTCATAGAGCTCATGCTTCAACAGCAGGAGTAGCAAGCTATTTACCAGCTGTATCTGGTTTTTTAATAGAAAAAGAATTTAAATTTTTAGGACAAGCATTAGAAAATCCTGAAAGACCATTTGTTGCTATATTAGGAGGAGCTAAAGTATCTGATAAAATTGGTGTTATAGACAATTTATTAGATAAAGTAGATACATTAATAATAGGCGGAGGAATGGCTTATACATTTATAAAAGCTCAAGGATACGAAGTTGGAAATTCAATATGTGAATTAGACAAATTAGATTTAGCTAAAGAAGCAATGGAAAAAGCTAAAGAAAAAGGAGTAAAATTAATGCTTCCTGTAGATACAAAAATAGGAAAAGAATTTAAAGCAGATACAGAAAGTAAAACTGTATTAAGTACAGAAATCCCAGAAGGATGGGAAGGATTTGATATTGGAGAACAAACAATAAAAGAATATGAAGAAGAACTAAAAAAGGCTAAAACAGTTGTATGGAATGGACCATTAGGAGTTTTTGAATTTGACCAATTTGCAATTGGAACAAATGAAATAGCAAAAACATTAGCTAGTATAAATGCAACAACAATAATTGGTGGAGGAGACTCAGCTGCAGCAGTTAAAAAAGCAGGATTACAAGATAAAATGACACATATATCAACAGGAGGAGGAGCTTCTTTAGAATTCTTAGAAGGAAAGAAATTACCAGGAATTGAATGTTTACAAGATAAATAAAAAGGGAAAATATCTTTCCCTTTTTGACTGTAGAAAAGAAGAGAATCCAAAGATAAAAGGAGGAGAAAAATAGCATAATAATGCTATTTAAAGACTAATATGAGAAAAAAAGTAATAGCAGGAAACTGGAAAATGAATATGTTACCAGGAGAGACAATAGAATTTATAAGTGAATTAACAACATTAGTAAAAGATACTAAAAACGAAATAATTTTATGTGTTCCATATATTGATTTATTTTATGCTTTATTAACAGCACAAGAAACTAATATAAAAATTGGTGCTGAAAATATGTATTTTGAAGAAAAAGGAGCATTCACAGGTGAAATATCAGGAGAAATGCTAAAAGCTATAAATGTAAAATATGTAATTATAGGTCATTCTGAAAGACGTAAATATTTTAATGAAACAGATGAAATTGTAAATAAAAAAGTAAAATCAGCATTTAAACATGGTTTAAAACCAATAATTTGCGTTGGAGAAACTTTAGAACAAAAAGAACAAGGAATTGCAGAAGAAGTAATAACATTACAAACAGAGAAAGCTTTAGATGGATTAACAGCAGAACAAGTAAAAAATGCAATAATTGCATATGAACCAATATGGGCAATTGGAACAGGAAAAACTGCAACAAGTGAAGATGCAAATAACAGTATAAAAGGAATAAGAAATAAAATTGCTCAAATATATGGAAATGAAGTAGCAAATGAAATTATAATTCAATATGGTGGAAGCGTAAAACCTGAAAATGCTAAAGAATTATTTTCAATGTCAGATATAGATGGCGCATTAGTAGGTGGAGCAAGTCTTAAAGCAGATGAATTTAGTAAAATTGTAAACTTTGACAAATAACAAATGCGACTTAAAAAGGATGGTAGAAGTATAAATGAAAGATAAATTAACAATGCTAATGATATTAGATGGTTTTGGTTATAATAGTAATGAAGATGGAAATGCAATAAAGCTAGCTAAAACACCTAATATTGATAAACTAATGAGAAAATATTCAAATACAGAAATAAAAACAAGTGGTTTAGAAGTTGGATTACCAGAAGGACAAATGGGAAATTCAGAAGTAGGTCACACAAACATAGGCGCAGGAAGAGTTGTATATCAGGAATTGACTAAAATAACAAAATCAATTGAAGAAGGCGACTTTTTTACAAATTCAGAATTTATGTCAGCAATAGAAAATTGTAAAAAAAATAAATCTAAATTGCATATAATAGGTTTGCTATCAGATGGTGGAGTTCATAGTCATATTCGTCATTTATATGGTCTTTTGGAAATGGCCAAAAGACGTGACTTTGAAGATGTTTATGTACATTGCTTTTTAGATGGTAGAGATACACCACCAGCATCAGCAGAGAGTTATTTATTAAAATTACAAGATAAAATGAGAGAAAAAGGAATAGGAAAAATCGCAAGTATATCAGGAAGATTTTATGCAATGGATAGAGACTCAAGATGGGAAAGAATCAAAAAATGTTATGATGTCCTTGTAAATGGTGTTGGAAACAAAGCAGGAAGTACAATAAAAGCAATAGAAGATTCATATCAAAAAGAAGTATTTGATGAATTTGTTGATCCAACAGCAATATGTAATGGAAATGATCCAATTGCTAAAATTGAAAAAAATGATTCAGTAATATTTTTTAATTTTAGACCAGATAGAGCTAGAGAATTAACTAGAGCATTGGTAGACCCAAACTTTGATAAATTTGAAACAAAGAAAGATTTGAATTTATACTTTGTATGTTTCACAAATTATGATGAAACAATGCCAAATGTACACATAGCTTTTAATAAAGAAAACTTGAAAAATACATTTGGAGAATATATAAGTAATAAAGGATATACACAATTAAGAATTGCAGAAACAGAAAAATACGCACATGTAACATTTTTCTTTAATGGAGGAATTGAAGAAAAATATAAGGGAGAAGATAGAATATTAATTCCATCACCTAAGGTAGATACTTATGATAAAAAGCCGGAAATGAGTGCATATGAAGTTACTGATAAAGTATTGGAAGAAATAGAGCAAGACAAATATGACGTAATAATTTTAAATTATGCAAATACTGATATGGTTGGACATACAGGAAGTTTGTCAGCAGCAATAAAAGCTGTAGAAGTAGTTGATGAATGTGTGGGTAAAGTTGTAAAAGCAGTAGAGGAGAAACATGGTAATTTATTAATAACAGCAGATCATGGAAATGCAGAACAAATGATAGATTATAAAACAGGAGAACCTCATACAGCACATACTACAAATCCTGTACCACTAATATTAGTAACAGATGATAAAAGTTTAAAATTAAAATCAGATGGAAAATTGGCAGATTTAGCTCCAACCATGCTTGATTTAATGAATCTTGACAAACCAGATGAAATGACAGGAACAAGTTTATTAAGTAAGGAATAGAAGAGATATGTTGAATCACACAAAGAAAATAAAAGAAATGTATGAAGATATACAAAAAAGATTGTATTATATGATACCAGAAAAATGGGATAAATTATTTCTATATAGCTCAGTAATCGATAAAGAAAATGGAGAACAAACAGGTGAGTTATATTTTTACTATATACCAAAAGGAATATTAAAGAAAAAGCCAGTAAATGTATATGAAATACCAAATAGATTTAATTTGGATGAAGACGAATATATAAAATTGGTAAAAATATTATATATAAAAATAAAAAAATTACGTGAAGAATTTAAAAAGTCAGAAACAGGTTCGATATGGACTAATATCACAATAAGTATTCAAAATATGAAGTTTAAAGTAGAATATAATTATGAAGATTTAGAACATAGTAGATTTAATAGCTATGAACGTCATATAATTTGGAGATATGAATATTTAGGAATAGGTGAGCAACAAGTAAACAAGAAAGATAAAGAAATATTAGAAAGATATTTAACAGGACCTCATCTTTTAACTAGAAAAGAAAAATATGAAACAGGTATATATATAAGAGAAGTTGAAAATAAAATAGAATACAATACAGATGAAAATACAGAAGAAAGAGAAGAAAAAAAGGAGACAAATCCAAAAAGAAAGAATCAATTATTACTATCAGAAGAGCAAATAAAAGAATTTGAAAATAAAAATAAAAAATAAGCCAAAAAAAGTCCCTCGAATATTTAAATATTCGAAGGATTTTTTATTATTTATCTAATTTTTTTGGAGCTTTTTTATCATCTTTTACAGCTTCTGCCATAGCTCCTAATGAACTTAAAGCACCAGTTGCTTCAAATGGAATAAATACTTTGTTTGCTTCACCTTTAGCAACTTCTTCTAAGGCTTCAAGTGATTTTAATTGAACTAATTTTTCTGTTGGATCTGCTTTTTTCATTGCATCATAAACTTTTTGAATTTCTAATGCCTTAGCATCAGCAACTTCTTTAATTGCTTGAGCTTCACCGGCAGCTCTTCTTATTTTTGCTTCTTTTTCAGCTTCTGCATCTAATATAGCAGCTTGTTTTCTACCTTCTGCAATAGTAATAGCAGATTGTCTTTGAGCTTCAGCTTCTAGAATCATAGCTCTTTTATTTCTTTCTGCATTCATTTCTTTTTCCATTGCATCTTGAACATCAGCAGGTGGATTAATATCTTTAATTTCAACTCTATCTATTTTACAACCCCATCTATCAGTTGCTTCATCAAGTACAGCACGTAATTTGTTATTGATTCCATCTCTAGAACTAAATGTTTCGTCTAAATCCATTTTACCAATAATATCACGAATTGTTGTAATAGCTAAATATTCAATACCTTTTTTCAAACTTTGGATTTCATATACAGCTTTTGCTGGATCTGTTATTTGATAAAATACAACTGTATCAATTGTAATTGTAACATTATCTTTTGTAATAACTCCTTGAGGTGGTACATCCATTGTTTGTTGTTTTAAACTAACAACACTTCTTACATGATCAAAAAATGGAATTATAATTGTAAGACCGGCATCTGCTACCTTATAAAATTTACCTAATCTTTCAATAATGTATACCTCTGATTGCTTAACAATTTTGATTGACATTGCAGCAATAACTAAAACGATAATAAGTAGTATTAATAAGACTATCATATTATTTTCCTCCTTAAAATTATTTACTTATAAAATATGTATGTAAATATTAAAAACTAAATTATAATGGCTTTACAATAAGTTTAACGCCATCTATTTTTAGAATTTCCACTTGAGTGTCTTTTGGAATAACCAAATTATTAAAGCTATTAGCAGACCAAGTTTCGCCTTTTACTTTAACTAAACCTTTAGAATTTACATTATCTATATCAACTGTAACAATTCCAGTTTGACCAATAAGTGATGATACATTTGTTGGAATAGTTTTGTTATTTGCAAATTTATTTACAAAAGGTCTAGTAGCAAAAATTAAAATCGTTGAAAATATAATAAATATTGTTGTTTGAACAATTAAATCATTTGTTATAAAGCTCACGATCATTGCAATTAAAGCCCCAATTCCTAACCAGAAAATTAAAAATCCAGCTGTAAAAATTTCAATAATCATAAAAATTCCTGCTAAAATTAGCCATATATACCAGCTCAAGTAAAGTCCTCCTTTAAATACCAACTATTAATATTATAACATAATATTAACAAAAAATAAAGTAGTTGACGTAAAAATATTTACTCTAAACATTGAATTTAAAGCGATATAATAAAAATGTATTAAATAAAAAGTTAATACATACTAAAATGAATAAAAAAATTTTTTTGGTACATAACAATATAAAGAAATATATAGGAGAATTTGATATGGATAATAAGAATGAAATTGAAGTAGGGGAAGATGGAACAAAATATGGTGAGTTTGTATCATCATATTTTGCATGGATATCTTTACCTAAGCAAAAAGAAAACGCTAAAAGGTTAGAAGAAATAACTAAAAAAGACAATAAAGGTCAAGGAAAAAACAAAAAGTCAAAAAAATAAGAAAAATTTTAAAAAAGTAAGAAAAAGAGAGAAAAATAAAGAAAAAATCATTTAAAACATAGTTAAAGGTCAGAAAAAGTCAAAAGTAGTAATTGCATAAAATAATAAAATAAGTATAATAGTATTGTAAGTCAAAGAAAGTCAAGGACAAAAAAAGGAGGCAAATATAAGATGAGAATGTCAGATGTAATAGAAGAATTCATAAAAGATATGTTCGATGACGGAGATAATGCAATAGAAATACAAAGAAATGAATTAGCAGAACATTTTAATTGTGTGCCATCGCAAATAAATTATGTAATATCTACAAGATTTAAACCATCACAAGGCTATTATGTAGAAAGTAGAAGAGGCGGAGGAGGCCATATAACAATTAAAAAAGTAAATAACGATAAAGAGGACTATCTTATGCATATTATAAATAATATAGGTAAAGATTTAACTTCTAATGAGGTTGATATATTACTTAGTGACTTTTTATCTTATAATGTTATTGATAGCAAAGAAGCAAAATTATTAAAAGTAGCAACTAGTGACAATGTACTTAAACTTTCAAAAGAAATAAAAGATGAAGTACGTGCTAGAATATTTAAAAATATGTTATTAAATTTATAAGGAGGAATTTAATATGTTATGTGAGAATTGTGGAAAAAGAGAAGCAAATGTTAGATATACAGAAAATATAAATGGAAGAAGAAGAGAATTAAACTTATGTGAAGAGTGCAGTCAAAAATTAGGTGTAGGTCAAATGGACTTTAGTATGCCAATAGATTTTTCTAGTTTCTTAGGAGGATTTATGGATGAACTAACAACACCAAGTTTTATGCCTATGATTAATACTTTAAAGCAAAACAAATGCAATAATTGTGGATCAACATTTGATGATATTATGAATACAGGAATGTTAGGATGTCAAGATTGCTATAATACATTTGATGATGAATTAGATTCAATAATAAAAAAATTACAAGGATCAAATAGACATGTAGGAAGAATAGGCAAAATAATTGATAAGAAAATTGACGAAAAAGAAGGAAAAGAAAGCAAAGAAACTGATTTAAAAAATGAAACAAATAATAAAACCAAAGAAGATAAAAAGATTTTATTAAAAAGAGATTTAGAGCAAGCAATAAAAGAAGAAAGATATGAAGATGCAGCAAAAATAAGAGATGAAATAAAAGCTTTAGAAAAAACAGATAATAAAAACAAAAAAGATGATAAATCAGAATAAAGAGGTGAATTTAATGAATTGGTATTTACAAAGTAACGAAAATTCAGATGTAGTAAAAAGTACAAGAATAAGATTTGCAAGAAATATAAATGGAATTGATTTCGAGCTAAATAAGCAAAATAGAGAAAATCTAGAAAATAAAATAAAAGAAAATCTATATAAAATAGGTTATGGACTAAAATTTTTAAAATTAAAAAATATGGATAACATAACCAAGAAGAGTTTAATAGAAAAAAATTTACTAAGTCCAATATTTGTAGCAGAAGAATCTCAAACAGGAAGTATTCTAATAAATGATGAAGAAAATATATGCATAATGATAGGTGGAGAAAATCACTTAAGCATACAAGTATTTAGTGAAGGATTAGAATTAGAAAATTCATTAAATTTAGCAATAGAAATAGAAGAAAAAATCGGTGAATTTCTAGGATATTGTATTAATAAAAAATATGGATATTTAACAAGAAGTTTAAATGATGTAGGAACAGGATTAAAAGCCTCAGTAATGCTAGAATTGCCAGCACTTGCTAAAACAGGTAACTTAAATAGAGTGTTAGATACTATACGTGATTTTAATATAAATATAGATGGTGAATATGGAAAATCAACTAAAAATGCAAAATATATTTATCAAATTTCTAACAGACAAACAATTGGAGTTACAGAAAAAGAAATTATAAATACAATAAAGGCAATAGCAACTAAGATTATTGATCAAGAAAGACAGGCAAGAAAAATATTGGCAAATGAAGGTATTGAATTAGAAGATACAATTAACAGAAGTTATGGAATATTAGAAAATTGCAAAAAAATATCTTATGATGAAGCAACTGAATTATTAACAAATGTTAAATTAGGTGTAGATCTTGGAATTTTTGATAAATTAACAGATTTACAAATAAAAAAATTGTTTCTATATATTAAATCAGCAAATTTACAAAAGTACTATGGAGAAGAATATGACAAAATAGAACAAAATATAAAAAGAGCGGAAATAATAAAAACAATTTCACAAGGATAAAAAGAAATCAAAATATTATAAAAAGGAGAGTGAGTTATTATGATGTATAGTTTTACAAATAGAGCTAAAAAAGCAATAGATATTGCAAATGAAGTTGCAATGGAATTAGGACATAATTATATTGGAACAGAACATATTTTGTACGGCTTAATAAAAGAAGGAAGCGGAGTAGCAGCAAAAGTCCTAGAAAATCAAGGAATAGAACCAGATATGGTTATAGATAAAATTGTAGAATTAGTTGGTAATGAAACACCTGTTAATGAAACAATAGGCTTTACACCAAGAAGTAAAAGAGTAATTGAAAATGCTTTTATAGAAGCTAGAAAATTAGGATATAACTACATAGGAACAGAGCATATGTTATTAGGAATATTAAAAGAAGGAGATAGTATTGCAGCAAGAATATTAATTGAACTTAATACAAATATTCCTAAATTATATAACGAAATAGTAAAAGTAATAAATGAAGGAGAAGACTATAACGGAGATTTATCTGGTGGAAAAAACGGTAAGAAAAGAGGAAGTTATAATTCTACACCAACATTAAATCAATTTGGAGAAGATTTAACACAAAAAGCTGAAGAAGGAAAATTAGATCCTGTTATAGGAAGAAAAGAAGAAATTGAAAGAGTAATTCAAATTTTATCAAGAAGAACAAAAAACAATCCATGCTTAATAGGTGAACCAGGTGTTGGTAAAACAGCTGCAGTTGAAGGATTAGCACAAAAAATAATATCAGGTGATGTACCAGAAATTTTAAAAGAAAAAAGAGTAGTAACATTAGACATTTCTGGAATGATTGCAGGAAGTAAATACAGAGGAGACTTTGAAGAGAGAATAAAAAAAGCATTAGATGAAGTAAAAAAAGCAGGAGATATCATATTATTTATTGACGAAATTCATACAATTGTTGGAGCTGGTGCAGCAGAAGGTGCAATGGATGCAGCTAATATTTTAAAACCTTTATTAGCAAGAGGAGAAATCCAATTAATAGGTGCAACAACTTTAAATGAATATAGAAAATATATAGAAAAAGATGCAGCACTAGAAAGAAGATTTAGTCCTGTAACAGTAAATGAACCAAGCGAAAAAGATACAGTTAAAATATTAAAAGGAATTCGTGATAAATACGAAGCTCATCATGGAGTAAAAATTACAGATGAAGCTATTGAAGCAGCTGTAAAAATGTCAGTAAGATATATAAATGACAGATTTTTACCAGATAAAGCAATCGATTTAATTGATGAAGCAGCATCACGTGCTAAATTAAAAACATATACAGAACCAGATAGCTTAAAGAAAATAACTGAAGAAATTGAGGAAGTAGAAAAAAATAAAGACGAAGCAGTTCATATGCAAAAATTTGAAAAAGCAGCTGCATTAAGAGACAAACAAAAAGAATTAAAAGCTAAATATGAAAAAGAACAGAAAAAATGGAAAAATAAAAGCAATAAAGAGCTTATAAATATAACAGAGGAAAATATAGCAGAAGTAATCAGTAGTTGGACTGGAATACCAGCAAATAAAATAACAGAAGATGAAAATGCTAGATTAAGAAATCTTGAAAAAACATTACATGAAAGAGTAATTGGACAAAATGAAGCTGTTGAAGCTGTGGCAAAAGCAATAAGAAGAAGTAGAGTTGGATTAAAAGATCCAAACAGACCAATAGGTTCATTCTTATTCTTAGGACCAACAGGAGTAGGAAAAACAGAATTATCTAAAGCATTAGCAGAAAGCCTATTTGGTGATGAAAATGCAATGATTAGGTTAGACATGTCAGAATATATGGAACCACATTCCGTTGCTAAATTGATAGGTTCACCTCCAGGATATGTAGGATTTGACGAAGGTGGTCAATTAACAGAAAAAATAAGAAGAAAACCATATGCAGTAATTCTATTTGATGAAATTGAAAAAGCACATCCAGATGTTATGAATATGTTACTTCAAATACTTGAAGATGGTAGATTAACAGACAGCCAAGGAAGAACCGTAAACTTTAAAAATACTGTAATAATTATGACATCAAATATTGGTGCAAGATTAATTACAGATAGAAAAACATTAGGATTTAGTAAAAATGAAACAAACACAGAAAAAAATAATGCTATTGAAAAAGATTATGAAGAAACTAAAAAAGAAGTTATGGAAGCTTTAAAGAAAGAATTAAGACCAGAATTCATAAATCGTATAGATGAAATAATTGTATTCCATAAATTAAATGACACTGAAATAAATCAAATTATAGATATAATGTTAAAAGAAGTAATAAATAGATTAGCTACACAAAAAATCAAAGTAGAGTTAGAACCACAAGTAAAAGAATTAATCGCAAGTAAAGGAATTGATAAAAACTTTGGTGCAAGACCTTTAAGAAGAACAATTCAAAATGTTTTGGAAGATAGCTTAGCTGAAGAGATTTTGGATGGAGAAATTAAGAAAAATAAAGTAAACAAAATAGGTGTTAAAGATGGAAAAATTATTGTTGAAAAATAATATTTGCTAACTATTTTGTAAAAAGCCCAAACTAGTAAACCCAAAATGGTTAATAGTTTGGGCTTACTTTGTTTTAATAGCAAAAAAATTCATTGTAAAAAAATGAAAATTATAATATAATATGAAAAAATAAATTAGGAGGTGTGTATATGACAATAAAAGAAACGATGAGAAAGGGAATGATAAAATTAAAAACCTCAAATGTATCAGAACCTAATTTAAAATCAAGATTAATTATGCAATATGTTTTAAATAAGCCAAGGCAGTACCTAATTGTATATGATAATCAAGTATTAACATTAAGGGAAGAGGTAAATTACTTTAAAGCAATAAAAAGATTAACATTAGGTGAACCAATACAACATATAACACATCAACAAGAATTTATGAAATTAAATTTTTATGTAAATGAAGATGTATTAATACCAAGACAAGATACAGAAATTTTAGTAGAAGAAGTAATAAAAATTGCTAAAAAAATAAATGCAAAAAGTATATTAGATATGTGTACAGGAAGCGGAGCAATAGCAGTATCACTTGCTAAATATCTCCCAAACACAGAAATAACAGCAATTGATATATCAAAAAAATCATTAGAAATAGCTAAAAAAAATGCTAAAAGTAATGAAGTTGAAAATCAGATTACATTTATAGAATCAGATTTATTTGATAAAATACCAAACGAAAAATATGATATTATAGTATCAAATCCTCCATATATAAAAAAAGATGTTATAAAAACTTTAACAAAAGAAGTACAAAAAGAGCCTAAAATAGCTTTAGATGGTGGAATTGATGGATTAGATTTTTATAGAAAAATAGTAAAACAAGCTGAGAATCATCTTAAATATAAAGGTTATATTTGTTTAGAAATTGGATATGACCAAAGACAAGATGTAATAAAAATAATTAATGACGAAAGAAAATATATAAATACATATAGTAAAAAAGATTTATATGACAATGATAGAATTGTAATAACAACATTGGAGTAATAAGGAGGATTAAATGTCATTTTCTTTTGATGTAAAGCAAGAATTAAATAAAAATAGTAAGCTAGTTGATAAAGAAGTTGTAAAATATGAATTAATAGGATATTTAATATCTAGAAATATAGAAATGTTAGATAGAAATATAATAAAATATTCAACAGAAAGTGATTATAACATAAATAGATTATCAAAATTATTAGATAATTTAAAAATTAAGCATAATATAGAAATCACAGGAAAAAATTTCATAATAACTTTTAAAAAATCTAGTATAGAAAATATAGTAATAATAGAAAATAAAAAAATATTTATGGACCCCAAAATACTAGAACAAAAAAACGAAAACTATTTAAGAGCCATAATAAGAGGAGTATTTTTGGGATCTGGCTCAATAAATAATCCAGAGAAAAAGTATCACTTAGAGATTGATTTTGAAAATGAAAAAAATATGAATTATGTTATAGAAATATTAAGAAAATTAGGAATTAATTCAAAACAAATGCTAATAGAAAATAAAAAATCAATATATATTAAAGAAGGCGAAGAAATATCTAAATTTCTAGCAGTTCTTGAAGCAAATAAAGCAGTTATGAAATTTGAAGATATCAGAGTCCAAAAAGAAATGAGAGGAAAAGTAAATAGACTTGTAAATTGTAAAACTGCAAATTTAAATAAAACTTTAAATGCATCAATAGAACAAATTGCAGCAATAAAAAAATTAAAAGAAAGCGGAAAATTTAATAAACTAAGTGATAATTTAAAAGAAATAGCAAATTTAAGAATAGAAAATCCAGATATGTCTCTTGTAGAATTAGGAAAAAAATTAAAAGTACCAGTTGGAAAGTCAGGAGTAAATTATAGATTAAAAAAAATAATGGAGATAGCAAATGAATAAAAAAGAATTAGGAATATATATTCATATACCATTTTGCAAGCGAAAATGCTATTATTGTGATTTTGTATCATATCCAGGAAAAATAAATTTGACCACAAAATATATAGATGCTTTATGCAAAGAAATACAAGAATTTGATTTTAGCCAATATAATGTAACAACAATTTATATTGGTGGAGGGACACCATCATTTATTGAAAAAGAAAACATTGAAAAGATTTTTAAAATTTTAAGAGAAAAATTAAAAAATAATGAAACAAAATTTGGAAACATGGAAATAACAATTGAAGTAAATCCTGGAACTACAGATACTGAAAAATTAAAATTATATAAAGAAATTGGAATAAACAGATTAAGCATAGGTTTGCAATGTGTACAAGATAAATTATTAAAGCAAATAGGAAGAATTCATACATATGAACAGTTTTTAGATACATACAAAATAGCAAAAGAAGTTGGATTTAATAATATAAATGTAGATTTAATGATAGGATTACCAAATCAATCAATACAAGATATAAAAGAAAGTTTAGATAAAATAACTAGTTTAAATCCAATACATATAAGTGTGTATTCATTAATTGTAGAAGAAGGAACTGTAATAGATAATCTGCTTAAACAGGAAAAAATAAATTTACCAGATGAAGAATTAGAAAGAAATATGTATTGGTATGTAAAAGATTATTTGGAATTAAAAAAATATAATCAATATGAAATATCAAATTTTTCTAAAAAAGGGTATGAATCTAAACACAATTTAAACTGTTGGAATCAAGAACAATATATTGGTTTTGGAATTGCAGCACATTCCTATATAAAAAACATTAGATTTGGAAATACAGAACAACTTGAAAAATACATAGATAATGTCGAAGCAGGAAACTTTAAATTAAACAGAAATATAGAAGAAGAGCAAACAAAAGAAGAGCAAGAAAATGAATTTATGATGTTAGGATTTAGAAAAATTGAAGGAGTAAATATTGCAAAATTCAAAGAAAAATTCGTGGATAATCCCATATTTTTATATAAAAATCAATTGGATAAATTAGTAACAGAAGGCTTAATAGAAGTGGATTTAAACTATATTTACCTTACAAATAAAGGACTAGATTTTGCAAATTTAGTATTTGAAGAATTTATATAATATTAGAAAAAATGTTCGCAAAAAGTATTGACAATTTTTTAAATTGAAGATACAATAATCACGAACATTTTTTCAGTATTATTTAGGAGGATAAAAAATGATTGCAAATCTACATATAAAAAATATAGGAATTATAGAAGATTTAAATATAGACTTAAATAAAGGACTAAATGTATTAACAGGAGAAACAGGAGCTGGAAAAACTCTTATAATAGATTCATTACAAATAATATCAGGTGGAAGATTTTCAAAAGAAATGATAAGAAGAGGAGAAAACAATTCTTTTGTAGAATTATGCATGTATTTACCAAATTCAGAAAAAGCAGAAGATGGAAATATAATTGTATCAAGAGAAATAAACACTAATGGTAAAAATATGTGCAAAATAAACGGAAGAATGGCAACTGTAAATGAATTAAAAGAATTCATGTCAGAATTTATAGATATACATGGTCAAAATGATAATCAACATTTATTAGATAATAAAAAGCAATTAGGATATTTAGATGGCTATGCTGGCGACGAAATTAAAGAATTAAAGCAAAAATATTATGAAGCATATATACAATATGGCAAAATAAAAAAAGAACTAAAAGACAATTTTGGAGACGATAAGGAAAAACAAAGAAAAATAGATTTATTACAATATCAAATAAAAGAAATAGAAGAAGCGGATTTAAAAATAGGTGAAGAAGCAACATTAGAAGAACAAAGAAAAATAATAGTAAATTCAGAAAAAATTGCTGAAAATTTACAAAATGCTAATTCTTTAATCGAAGATGGCGGAATTGATAATATAAGTATGGCAATTAGAGCATTAGAAAAAATTGAGAATATAGATGAAAAATATGGGACTGTTGCAACAAATTTAAAAAATTTGTATTATGAATTACAGGAAATATCAAGGGATATAAGTAGTTACAAAGACGATACAGATTTTAATGAAGAAGAAAGAGAAAATATAGAAGAAAGATTAGAACAGATTCGTTTTTTAAAAAGAAAATATGGAAATACAATAGAAGAAATATTAGAATATAAAAAAGAAATAAAAGAAGAATTGAATAAAATAGAAAATTTAGAAGAATATATAAATGAACTAAAAGCCCAAAAAGAAAAAATAGAAAATGAACTAGAAAAATTAGCAAAAAAAATAAATGAAATAAGATGTATATCAGCAAAGAAACTTTCAGAACAAATAAATAAAGAATTAGTAGACTTAGAAATGAAAAATGCAAAAATAAATATAAAAGTAAATTATAAAGATGAAGAATATTTTACAACAGGAAAAGATGAAGTTAAATTCTATATTGCAACAAATGTTGGAGAAGAAGAAAAAGAACTTGCAAAAATTGCATCAGGAGGAGAAATTTCTAGAATTATGTTAGCAATAGAAAAAGTAATTGCAGAATATGATAACACACCTGTACTTGTTTTCGACGAGATTGACACTGGAATAAGTGGTAAAGCAGCAAATAGTGTGGCACAAAAATTAAAAGCAATATCAAAAACACATCAAGTTTTATGCATATCACATTTACCAAATATTGTAGCTAAGGCAGATAGTAATTATTTTATAAGTAAAAATATTTTCGAAAATAGAACAAAAACTCAAATTAAATTATTAAAAGAAGAAGAGGTAATAAAAGAAATAGCAAGAATTTCATCAGGCGAAATTAATGAAATTACTTTAAAATATGCAACAGAATTACGTAGCAGAAAAACTGCATAAATTTTTCGAATGTACTTGAATTAATAATATAAAAAGTGATAGAATGAGGGCGTATAAAAATTAAGGAGGTTTTAAAATGAAAAGTGTTTTAAAAATACAAGACGTACGTGGAATGCAAATATTAGATTCAAGAGGAAATCCAACTGTACAAGTTGAAGTACTTACTGAAGATGGATTTGTAGGACTAGCAGCCGTTCCATCAGGTGCATCAACAGGAAGTTTTGAAGCTGTTGAATTAAGAGATGGAGACAAATCAAAATATCAAGGAAAAAGTGTAGAAAGAGCTGTAGAAAATGTTAATAAAAAAATAGCTAAAGAAATAATAGGAATGAATGTATTTGAGCAAAGAAAAATAGATGAAGCAATGATAAAATTAGATGATACACCAAATAAATCTAATTTAGGAGCAAATGCTATATTGGGAGTATCATTAGCTGTTGCTAAAGCTGCTGCAAATGCATTAGGATTAGAATTATATCAATATATTGGTGGTATTAATGGAAAAGTTCTACCAACACCAATGATGAATATATTAAATGGTGGAAAACATTCAGATAATAATATTAGTATCCAAGAATTTATGATAATGCCTATAGGAGATATTACATTTGCAGAAAGACTTCGTAGAGGATCAGAAATTTATCATACATTAAAGAAAGTATTAAAAGCAAAAGGACATTCTGTAGCTGTTGGTGATGAAGGTGGTTTTGCACCAAACTTAGCTAATGAAGAAGAAGCTTTAGATTCAATAATAGAAGCAATCAAAGAAGCTGGATATGAACCAGGTAAAGATGTTGTTTTAGCATTAGATTTAGCTAGCACAGAAATGTATGATGAAGCTAAAAAAATAGGAGAAACAGGATACTATTTCTGGAAAACAAAAGAACTTAAAAAAGAAGATGAAATGATAGATTATATTGTAGATCTATGTAACAAATATCCAATATTCTCAGTTGAAGATGGTTTAGCTGAAGAAGATTGGGAAGGTTGGAAAGTACTAACAGAAAAATTAGGAGACAAAGTTCAATTAGTTGGTGATGACTTATTTGTTACAAATCCAGAAAGATTAGCAAAAGGAATAAAATCAAAAGTTGCAAATAGTATATTAATTAAACCAAATCAAATTGGTTCTTTAACAGAAACATTAGATACAATCCAATTAGCTAAAGAAAATGGATATACAACAGTAATTTCACATCGTTCTGGTGAAACAGAAGATACAACAATTGCAGATATAGCTGTAGCTGTAAATGCTGGACAAATTAAAACAGGTGCACCATGTAGAACAGATAGAGTTGCAAAATATAATAGATTATTATATATTGAGCAAGAATTATAATAATTAAACAAAAGAGAAAAGGGGAAAAAGCAAAAAATGAAATTAGTAGACGCTAGAAGCCTTGAGGCTGTACACACACACACACACACACACAATACATTTACTAACTAAAGTTAGTTTGGTAAATGTTATTAGCACACTAAGATTATGTC
>USGY01000014.1 GCA_900554365.1 uncultured Clostridium sp.
TCTTTAATATAAAAAGGCTTATTTGATATTTCATTAACTTTGTATTCAAGTATTGTAAGAGTAGTAGGATATGTAATTTTGTATTCAGTAGGTATTATTACTTGTAAGTTGGTGTGCAAGATAGTTTTAATTTGTCCTAATTTAACCTTATATTTAAAGTTTTTTAAGATGCCAGTTAAATCTTTATTAGGTTTTAAATTTTCAATTACTTTAAATTCAAGCATGAAAAAAGACCTCCTTTATAGAAAGAGAACTTTTAAAATTTTATATAAAATAAAAACTCACGAACTTTTAAGTCCGTAAGTTGATTTCAAATGGAGCGGGTAGCGAGAATCGAACTCGCGCGACCAGGTCGGAAGCATGGCATTCTTCCACTAAATTATACCCGCAAAATTAATAAAATTTATAGTAAAAGTTCAGAAGAGAAAAATCTAAATTTTCCATCTGAACTTTTACTATATAACAGTATTAAGCATGCTTATATTTTTTGTTGTACTCTTTAAGCGGAGTAACATCTATAGTACTAATCATCCAATAATTGTTTAGATAACACTCATATATTTGTTTCTCCGAATAATAATTCCATATTTTTTCAATGCTACTATCAAAGATGAAAGAAAATTTTGGTGATTTTCGGAATGTTATACTTTGCTTGGCTTAATTCTAAGGGCAAAGTTAATGTTGCAAGAAAAATCTTATCTTTTTCAAAATGAGTTCCAATCTTTTGCACTTTACTTAATTCCATTGTTATTTCTTTTTTATACTTTTTGTAGATTTTTTTTTTTATACTTTTTGTAGATTTTTAACTAAAAAGTTAAAGGTTTGTTTCTTCACTAATTAGTGAAAAAACATAAAGATATAGCTATTTGCCACATCATTCACAATTTTAACATAGATGATTTATTTTTTCAATACTAACATTTAATTTTTGTAAAATAAATATAGTATAACAAAAAAATATAAAAAGACGTAAAATGGCTAATTTTACGTCTGAAATGGTGGAGATGAGGAGAGTCGAACTCCTGTCCAAAGCACTTTCCACATAAACTTCTACAAGTTTAGTTTATCATTTAAGTTCATTTTAACAACACCGATAAACAGGTTTTATTAAAATATATCTTGCTAAAATACCCACTACTTCGCAAGAAAAAGTAGTTTTGTTTCCCACGGTTATGACACTTTATCTAAATATGTGGGATATTTAGTAAAGCGTAGCTGCAACTTAGGCAGCTAATGCTAATTCTTCTCTATCAGCGTTTATATTTAATTTTCTCGCTTTTTAAGTGGCCAACGAGAATCCACTACTTGCAATTTATGTTTCTGGTGTAATGTCGAAACCATTACATCCCCATATACTGCTAATTATTATACTATACAAATTGTATTTTTTCAATAATATTACTTTAATTGTTTTGATTTAGGAATCATGAAACTTTTACCATTTAAATATTCTAATATACCAGAAGGTATTTTAAAATTAAATTTTAAAATATAATTTTGTAGCATTTGATATTTTTTACCAAACTTTTTATTAATTTCATTTTTTCCATATTTTCCATCACCAATAATAGGGTAACCAATGTAGGCAAGGTGAGCACGAATTTGATGTGTTTTTCCAGTTTCAATTTCAACATCTAAAAGTGATGTATTATTCTGATACCTTTTTAAAACAGAGTATGTTGTAATAATTTTTTGATAACCTTTTTTCATAGTATTACTTATATAAACTTGTGATTTTTTATTATCTTTAAATAAATAAGCTTCACATCTTTGGTAATTTTTTTTAGGAATGCCATATACTAAAGCTAGATAATGTTTTTCAATTTCATGTGATTTGAATTTATTTAAAAGAATATCTAGAGAAGATTGACTTTTAGCAAAAAGTACTAAACCAATTGTATTTCTATCTATTCTATGACAGGGCATAGGTAAAAATTCTGAAGTTTTATAAAGATTATGAACAATAGAAGTTAAACTATTATTACCAGTTACCTCTATGCCAATTGGTTTATTTATAATTAATATATTGTCATCTTCATAAATAATATCTAAAGAAATAGTGGGCTTTAAAAGTGCATCAGAAATATATACTAATATCTCATCATTTTCATGAATTAAAATATCAGTATTTACACGTTTACCATTTATCTTTATATCTTTCTTTCTTAAAGTTTTATAAAATAAATTTGAAGATAAATTTTCTATATTACCCAATAGAAAATTACTTAACTTTTTATTATCATATTTTTTATTTACAATTAACGTTTTCATAATTAGTATTATAACATATATTGAATTTTATGTATAGTTGTAGTATAATAAAAAAGTAAACTATATAGTAGTCAATCATAGAAAGGATTTATCATGACTACAACTGTAACTGAAACATCTACTTTAGTAAGTTTTACCGATTCTAATGGAAACGGTCTAGAAGTTTTTGATGTAAAAGATGGATGGGCTGATATTGAGTTACCAATTGAGGAAGACCCAGAGGGTAACAAATATTATAAATTAGGAAAATTGGCAAATGAATATATTGAATTTATTTCAGGATGCTTTACAGAGGAATCCAATTTTAAAAAAATACTTTTCGAAAAATTTGGAAAAGACCCTAATAGTGAATTTAAAGGATTTAAAGTAACTATCGAAGATTGTAAAGAAGGATATATTAATGCTGAAAATTCCAATGTATTTCAAATAGGAATAATGTTTGAAATTTGGACTAAAGAATACAACGAAAGTATTGAAAATAAATTAAATGATATTAAGGAAAACTTGATAACAGGCATTGATAGGGTTCAAGAAATCTGGAAAAAAATTCCTAATGTAGTTCCAAATTATGAGGAAGCTATTAAAGAAGATTCTATGGCTATGGGTTTAGGATTTAATTTTATAATTAATATGGAAAATGTCCTTAACTATGAACACTTAGAATTTTCCAAAGCAGCTGAGCAAGTATGTGAATTCTTTAAAGACGAATTAAATGTTGATGTACATTTGGAAAATGAAACAATGAAATTCGTAGAGAAATATTGGACTCGAGGAGAAGAACTAAAAAATTGGTATGAAAAAAAGCAGAAAGATAATTTCAAAAAGTTTACAAACTTACTTTAATTGAATGACTACACCTAAAGGTTAATTAACCTTTAAATAGAGCCACTGTAAAAGGTGGCTCTATTTTTTTGTAATAAATAGTAATACAGGTGAATATATTAAATATGTGAACATTATGTGAAAAATAAAAAAATACTATTGACTTTTTGTTAAAAAGGGTATAAATTATTAGCAGTCAACAAGAAAGAGTGCTAATAAACAAGGAGGTAATATAAATGATTAAACCATTAGGAAGTAGAGTTTTATTAAAAATGAAAGAAGGCGAAGAAAAAACAAAAAGTGGAATTATCTTAGCAGAATCTGCACAAGAAAAACCACAAATTGCTGAAGTAATAGAAGTAGGGCCTGGAGAAATAATAGATGATAAACCAGAAAAAATGCAAGTAAAAAAGGGAGACAATGTAATAATTAGTCAATATTCAGGAACAAAAGTGAAATTTGAAGGAACTGAATACATAATAGTAAAACAAGATGATATTTTGGCAGTCGTAGAATAATTTAGAAAGGAATGATTATAATGGCAAAAGTAATTAAATTTGGAGAAGATGCAAGAAAATCTTTATTAGAAGGTGTTAACAAATTAGCTGATACAGTAAAAGTTACACTTGGTCCTAAAGGAAGAAATGTTGTTTTAGATAAAAGTTATGGTGCACCTCTTATAACAAATGATGGTGTAACAATAGCAAAAGAAATAGAATTAGAAGATAAATTTGAGAATATGGGAGCACGTTTAGTAAAAGAAGTTTCTACAAAAACAAATGATGTTGCAGGTGATGGAACAACAACTGCAACAGTTTTAGCTCAAAGTATGATTAAAGAAGGCGTAAAAAATGTAGCAGCAGGAGCAGATCCAATGGCTATAAAAAGAGGTATTGACAAAGCAGTAAATACAGCAGTAGAAGGATTAAAAGAAGTTAGCTCAACTGTTAATGGAAAAGAAGACATTGCAAGAGTTGCAAGCATTTCAGCTAATAATGAAGAAGTAGGAAAATTAATTGCTGATGCAATGGAAAAAGTATCTAAAGATGGTGTTATAACAATTGAAGAATCAAAAACATCAAATACAGAATTAAATGTAGTTGAAGGAATGCAATTTGATAAAGGCTATTTATCACCATATATGGCAACAGATACAGAAAAAATGGAAGCTGTTTTAGATAATCCATATATATTAATAACAGATAAAAAAATAAGTAATATTCAAGAAATATTACCATTACTAGAAAGCTTAATGCAAGAATCAGGTAAATTATTAATTATCTGTGACGATATGGAAGGAGAAGCTTTATCAACATTAATCTTAAACAAATTAAGAGGTGTTTTAAATGTTGTAGCTGTAAAAGCTCCTGGATTTGGAGACAAGAGAAAAGCAATGTTACAAGATATTGCAACATTAACAGGTGGAGAAGTTATTACATCTGACTTAGGACTTGAATTAAAAGATACAACAGTAGCTCAATTAGGTAGAGCAAAACAAGTTAAAGTACAAAAAGAAAACACAATAATTGTTGATGGAAGTGGAGATAAACAACAAATTGCTGATAGAGTAGCTCAAATAAAAGCTCAAATTAAAGAAACAAAAAGTGATTATGACAAAGAAGCTTTACAAGAACGTCTAGCTAAACTTGCTGGAGGAGTTGCTGTAATTGGTGTTGGAGCAGCAACAGAAGTTGAAATGAAAGATAGAAAACTAAGAATAGAAGATGCATTATCTGCAACAAAAGCAGCTGTAGAAGAAGGTATAGTAGCAGGTGGTGGAACAGCATTACTTGACATCACACCAAAAGTTAAAAAATTAGTAGATACATTGGATGGTGGAGAAAAATTAGGCGCTGAAATAGTATTAAAATCACTAGAAGAACCTGCAAAACAAATTGCTAGAAATAGCGGATTAGAGCCAGCTGTAATAGTTGAAAAAGTAAAATCTGAAAAAGAAGGTATAGGATTTGATGCAGCAACAGAAAAATATGTAGATATGAAAAAAGCAGGAATTGTGGATCCAACTAAAGTAACAAGAAGTGCTTTACAAAATGCAGCATCAATCGCATCAATGGTACTTACAACTGAAAGTTTAGTAACAGATGCTCCAGAAGAAAAATGTAATTGCGGAAAAGACGAAGGTGGAATGCCTGCCGGAATGAACGGAATGTACTAAAATAAAAAAGATGACTAGATATTTTCTAGTCATCTTTTTTTGGTGCCGAAAAGCAGAATCGAACTGCTGACCTCCGGGTTACGAATCCGTTGCTCTACCAACTGAGCTATATCGGCATATATTTTTTTATATATTATAATCGAATTATAACATGCTGATACTATTTTTGCAATGACTATATATAATTGTTATATTAAAAGATATATTAATGAGAAAAAGTAGACAAATGAAGTTTTTATTTAGCAACAAATACGCTTAAACTCTATACATAGCTAAAAAAGTATGATATACTAATAAGCAGTAAAAAAATTGGAGGGAATAAAATTGGGCTTTTTTGAGAAATTAAAAGAAGGAATGAATAAAACTAAACATTCTTTTGATGAAAAAATAAGTAATGTATTTAAAAGTTTTAAAAAAGTAGATGAAGATTTTCTTGAAGAATTAGAAGAAATTTTGATAATGTCAGATATTGGAGTAGATACATCCGTAAAAATAATTAATAATTTAAGAACTAAAATAAAAAAAGAAAAAATACAAGATGAAGAAGATGTAAAAAAAGCATTAAGAGAAGAAATGCAAAGCATATTAGATGGTAATGATATAAGTTTGCATTTAAATACAAAACCTTCAGTAATTTTAGTTGTAGGAGTTAATGGAGTAGGAAAAACAACTTCAATTGGAAAAATAGCAAATAGATTAACAAAAAACGGTAAAAAAGTTGTTGTTGCAGCAGCAGATACATTCAGAGCAGCAGCAGTAGAGCAATTAGAAATATGGGCCAATAGAGCTGGAGCAGATATAGTAAAAAGAGAAGAGGGAGTGGATCCAGCATCTGTTGTGTATGATGCAATAAAAATAACAAGAGAAAAACAAGTAGATGTTTTAATTGTAGATACAGCAGGAAGGTTACATAATAAAAAATATTTGATGGATGAATTAAGTAAAATTCAAAAAGTAATAAATAAAGAAATGCCAGATGCTGATAAAGAGGTATTACTAGTAATAGATGGAACTACAGGTCAAAATGCTATTTCACAGGTAAAAGCTTTTAAAGAAGAAACTGATTTAACAGGATTAGTTATTACAAAATTAGATGGTACAGCCAAAGGTGGAGCAGCAATAGGAATAGTTGCAGAAAATCATATTCCAATTAAATTTATTGGAGTAGGAGAACAGATTGATGACATGGAAATATTTAATTCAGAAGATTTTGTAAAAGCAATTATATAAACCATAGGAGGAAAAAAAGTGGAAAATAATGAAAAAAATCAAGTGAATACAAATGAAACTAGCAATACAACTAAAGAGAAAAAAATAGAAAACAAAAAATCAAAAAGTAAATTAAGGATGGTGCTTGTAATTATATTTCTACTAATATTTGCAGGAATAAGCTATGTACAATTACGAGGAAGTTATTTAGAATATTTAGAATTGGGTGAACAATATGTTAGTGTTTTTAAAACAAATTTAATTTATAAATATTCAATAATGATAATTAATTTTATATTTTTGTATGCAGTTATATATTTTACTAATAAAGGAATACAAAAAGGATTAAAACCATTTTTTGATAAAGAAAAAAGACCAATGCCAAAACTACTTAATAAATCTTTAGCATTAGTAATTTCAGCAGTTGTAAGTTTTGTAGTATCTTCAGCATTTATGCAAAAAATAATGCTTATAATAAATGGTACAAGCTTTGGAAATCAAGATCCTATATTTGGATTAGATATAGCATATTATATGTTCCAAAAACCTGTAATAGAAATGTTATTATTTTATTTTGTTATTTTATTTGTTGGATTATCTTTATATATGGCACTATATTATGTAATTGTATTTAATCGCTTCTTTGACGGAGTGGATGGAAAAATGCTAAAAGAAAGTATTTTTATGAAAAAATTAATGAGAAATATTATGGCAATAGTTGTTGGAGTTGCATTAATTACAGTTATAAATACTCAAAATGTAATGTATGGAAAAATATTGACAGTAGGGGATGACATAGAAATAAATGGTGCTGGAATGACAGAAGCAACAGTACAAATTGTTGGATATATAATATTTGCATTTGTAATTATAATATTTGCATATAGAGCATTAAAAGCTTTTAAAGAAAGTAATACAAGTAAAGTATTAAAGAACTTAGCTGTAATTCCAGGATATTTAGTAGTATTATTTTTAGTAATGTTAGTATTTGACTTAGCATATGTACATTCTAATGAATTAGATAAAGAAAAGAAATATATATCTGAAAATATAAAAAATACTAAAATAGCATATAACATAAATATTGAAGAAACTAACTTAGAAAATTCAGGAACTATAACAAAAGAAGAAGTAAATAACAATGAAACTGTAATAAATAATATTCCTATAATAAGCCAAGATGCAGTTTTAGAAGATTTACAAAGTAATCAAACATCAACAGGATATTTTGTGTATCCAAATGCAAATTTAGCAAAATATAATATTGATGGACAAGAAAAAACAGTTTATTTAGCACCAAGAGAAATAAAAAGCACAGGTAGAACATATAATAATAAAACATATGAATATACTCATGGAATGAGCGAAGTAATTGCATCAGCAACAGAAAGCACAGACGGAGGAAACGTTAAATATTTTCAAAAAGATGTATCAGGAAAAGACGAAAAAATAAATATTTCAGAACCACGAATATACTTTGGTTTAGAAACTAAAGAAACAATAGCAACAAATGCTAAAAATAAACAAGAATATGATTATACTGATGAAAACGGAACAGATTATACATCAACATATAATGGAAAAGCAGGATTAAAATTAGGATTTTTAGATAGATTAGTATTAGGTATTTCTAAAGGTGATGTAAACTTAGCATTCTCAAATGAAATGACAAATGACAGTAAAATTTTAATAAATAGAAATATAATATCTAGAGCTAAAAAAGCTTTACCATATTTAATATATGATGAAAATCCATATACTGTCGTAACTAGTGAAGGAAAACTTATATGGGTATTAGATGCATATACAGTATCTTCAAGTTATCCATATTCAGAATATACTACTATTGCACATGATAACATAAAAGAGGATATAAACTATATTAGAAATTCTGTAAAAGTTATTATAGACAGCTATGATGGAACAATGTCATTCTACATTACAGATAGAAATGACCCAATAGCAATGGCATACAGAAATATCTATAAAGACTTATTTAAAGATTTAGATGAACAAATTCCAACAGATATATCAGATCATTTTATATATCCAACATTTTTATATAATGTTCAAGCAGATGTTTTAAAAGTATATCATAATGTAAAACCTGATGTAATATATAGGGGAGACGATTTGTGGGATATTGCAAAATATAACACAAATACAAGCAAAACAACAAAATCAACAGGAACATATATGAAACCATATTATACAACTTTAAAAACTAAAGCAGGAGAGCAATTTGGACTTGTTCAAATGTATACGCCAGATTCAAAACAAAATATAATATCATATTTAGTAGGAACAACAGAAAATGGAACAAATACATTAAGAATGTATAAGTTCTCTGCAGATAGTAATATTGTTGGGGCAATGCAACTTGATAAACAAATTGAAGAAAATGAAACAATTAGTAGTGAGTTAAGCAGCTTAAATGTAACTGGAACAAAACTTACAAAACAAATGATAATTGTTCCAATAGATAATACATTGTTATATGTAGAACCAATATATCAAACAATGTTAAATGAATCAGATGTTCCGGTTCTTAAAAAAGTAATTGTAGCTTCTGGAAATAAAGTCGCAATTGGTGATTCATTACAAAAAGCATTAGAAAATTTACTTTCACAATATGCAGTTGATGTAGAAGTAGAAAATACTGATGACATGGAAGGTTTAATTGAAGCAATTATAAAAGCTAATCAAAACCTTACAGAATCAAACAAAAATAATGATTGGGAAATGATGGGTAAAGATGTTAAAAAACTACAAGATTTAATAACATCATTAGAAAAAACAAAAACAGAAGAAGATAAAAAGAAACAACAAAATAATACAACAACTAATAATACAAACGATGTAAATGATGTAAATGAAACTAATACATCAAGTAATACAGTAATTCAAAATGTAAATTTAAGTAATGAATAATTTATAAATAAAAAATCCACTATAGTAATAGGTGGATTTTTTATGTTATGGAAAAAGTATAAAATAAATATTTTGAATAAATCAATAGACAAATTAAATAAAACTTTAGAAGAAAGCAATTTTATAGAATTGTCTTATTTAATTGGAAATAAAAAAGAATTAATTACAAGAAACTTTATTGCAGGAATATCAAGGGGGATAGGAATAGGGATAGGAGTAACTATAATTACAGCAATTTTAATAATGATACTTCAAAAGATTGTTACTCTTAATATTCCTGTTATTGGAGAATATGTTGCAGATATTGTTGAAATAGTAGAAAAAACTACAAAATAAAATACCTAGTCTTATATAAGATTAGGTATTTTATTTATTATTTCTCTAGTTTATGGAAAACCTTTTTTCCTTTTTTCAAAATTGCATAACCTTCAGTAAAATCACTATCAGAAATCATATAATTTACATCAGTAATTTTGCTATCATTTAATGATATACCACCTTGATTAATTAATGTTCTTGCTTGACCTTTAGAAGGAGCAAGACCTGAAAGTATTAAAGCATCTAAAATTGAAATATTAGCATTATCAATTTTTGTAGAAGGCATATTTTCTAAATTTCCAGAACCATTAAATAATGCATTAGCTGCTTCTTCAGCTTTTTTAGCTTCTTCTTCACCATGAACTAATTTAGTTATTTCAAATGCTAAGATTTTTTTAGCTTCATTAATTCTTTCATCTTTAACACTAGATAATTCTTTTATTTTATCAGTAGGCAAGAAAGTAAGCATATTAAATACATTTTCAACACTTTCATCTTCTACATTTCTCCAATATTGATAAAATTCATATGGAGAAGTTTTCTCTGGTGATAGCCATAAAGCACCTTTTTCAGTTTTACCCATTTTTTTACCTTCTTTTGTTGTTAGAAGTTTAAATGTTAAACCAAAAGAATCATCTTTACCAATTTTTCTAATCAAGTTTACACCACCAATGATATTTGACCATTGGTCATTTCCACCTATTTCTAGCTTACAGCCATATTCATTATATAAATGTAAAAAGTCATAAGATTGCATTAACATATAACTCATCTCAAAAAATGTTAATCCAGTTTCTAATCTTTTTTTATAGCATTCAGCAGCAAGCATTTTGTTAACTGAAAATAAACTACCAATTTCACGAACAAAATCAACAAATTTTAAATCTAAAAGCCAGTCTGCATTATTAACGATAATAGCAGCATTTTCACCTTCAAAACTAACAAATTTTGATATTTGCTTTTTTAAACATTCAACATTATGATTTATTTCTTCACGAGAAAGCATTTTTCTCATATCTGTTTTACCAGAAGGGTCACCAATAGTTGCTGTACCTCCACCAACTAAGATAACAGGTCTATGACCACATTTTTGTAAGTAATTAGCAACCATTAAAGAAACAAAATGACCAACATGTAAGCTATCTGCTGTAGGGTCAATACCTAAATAAAAAGATATTTTATTATTTGATAAAAATTCCTTTAATTCAGCTGGATGAGTAATTTGCTCAATATAATTTCTTTCGTTTAATATGTCTATAACATTTTCCATAAAATTCTATCCTTTCTAGTTTAGTGTAATTCCATTAAAACCAATTGATTGATTTCTTAAATTATTTTTAAATTGTTTTTGGTATTCTTTAAATTCAGGATACCCAATAAAACGATTTAAATTCTTTACAGAAATTCCTGTTTGATTAGAAATTGTATCTAAAGAATTTTCAAAACCATTTTGTTGAAGATAAGATTTAAAAGTAGAAAACTCAACTCCATCTTTTTGACTGCATTTAGGGCATACATTACCTTCTGATACAAAAAAACTTCCACATCTACTACATTTATTAAATTCCATAATAATTCCTCCTAATTTATCTTTTGATAATTTTCGATTAAAATCGCCACCATTGTATCATAAATTAAAGCAAAATTAAAGTGATTTAGCATATTTTACACAAAAAACCTCAAAACTTGTTAAAGGTTTTGAGGTTTAAAATTAATTATTAATTTTATTTTTTATTAAATTAAAACCATTTACTGTTGCAAATGCAAATGCAACTGAAGCTAAATCTTTAGCTAAAAATGGAATTGAAACTAATAAAGCAGCTTTAGTAAATCCAACACCAGTTAAAATACTATATTGCAAAACACCAAATAGGTGGCAAGATAATAAACCTATAACACTAAGTGTAATTTTTGCTAAAATATTTTTACAGTCCATTGCTTTTGAACATAAATATGTAAAAGGAATAAAGCCTAATAAGAAACCACCTGTTAAACCAAATATTGTTGCAATACCACCTTTAGCTTGTGCAAATACTGGAATACCAAGAGCACCAATTAATAAATAAGTTAAAATACTTTTTACTCCTTTTGATTTAGATAAGCTATATCCAAGTAATGCAACTGCAAAAGTTTGCAAAGTCATAGGAACTCCATTAGGAAGTGGAATTGAAATTTGTGATGATATAGCAACTCCAAAAGCTGATATTAAGTATAATAAAATACTAGTTTGACTAATTGAAATATTATTTGATAATTTCTTTATATTTTCTAACATAATAAATACCTCCTGACGAAATATTATAAAAAAATATAATAGAAATCAATAAACTAGCTGGTCAGTAAAAAAGTTAAATACGAATTATTTTAAACTTTCATTTCCATAAATTTATCATAATAATCAGGAGCATTTTTTTGTAATCTAATTGGCTTTAACATTGTATTTGTAAAACAATGCTTTGTTTCTCCTGTTAAAACAGTGGCACCAGATTCTTTATCTGTTACAGTATATCCCATTGTTAGTCTAACACCGTTAAAATCTTTAACAAAAGGTTTTATAACAATAATATCATTAAAAGTAACATGATGTTTGAAATTAACATTTACACCTAAAACAGGAATCATAATGCCTCTTTTTTCTAATTCAGAATAGGGAATACCACAATCATCTAACATACTACAACGAGCTTCTTCTAAAAAACGTATATAATTTGAATGATGAACAACTCCCATTCTATCAGTTTCATAATAATTTATTTTTCTTTCAAAAATATATTCCATAATGTATACCTTCTTTTTATTAAATTTGTAAAACAATATTTATAATATAACATATAATTTTTTAAAAATCAAAAGGAGAAGGAAATCACTTTAATTTTTGTACTTTATGTGATAAAATAATATGGATTTACGATAGAAAAAAAGTATTTGGAGATGAATATAACAAATGAAACAAATTAATGGAATAATAATGCAATATTTTGAATGGTATATGAATTGCAATCAAAATTTATGGAATGAAATAGCCGACAAGGCAGAAAAACTAGCAGATATAGGAATAACAGCTTTATGGTTACCACCAGCATTTAAAGGAATTGGAGGTAAAGATGAAGTTGGATATGGAGTATATGATGTATATGATTTAGGAGAATTTGATCAAAAAGGAACAGTAAAAACAAAATATGGATCAAAAGATGAATATTTAAATTGTATTCAAGTATTAAATCAATGTGGAATAGAAGCATATGCAGATATAGTATTAAATCATAAAATGGGAGCAGATATGTTACAAACAATTCCAGCAACAAAAGTAGATTGGGGAAATCATAATATATTAACATCAGGACAAGAAACAGTAAGAGTAGCTACAAAATTTACATTCCCAGGTAGAAAACATAAATACTCAGATTTTGAATGGAATTGGACACACTTTGATGGTATTGATTATGATGAAAAATCAAAAGAGCATGCAATATTTAAATTCCAAAATAAGGAATGGAATGCAGCAGTTGATGAAGAATATGGAAATTATGACTATTTAATGGGAGCAGATATTGATTTTTCAAATCCAGAAGTTGTAGAAGAGTGTAATAAATGGGGAAAATGGTATGTAGAAACCACAAAAGTAAATGGACTTAGGTTAGATGCAGTAAAACATATTAATGCAGAGTTTTATAAAAATTGGATAAAAGATTTAAGAGAAACTACAAAAAAAGAGTTATTTACAGTAGGTGAATATTGGAGCGGAGATGTTTCAAAGTTACATCGTTATATATCAGAAACAGAAGGAGAAATTTCATTATTTGATGTGCCATTACACTACAATTTAGCAAATGCATCAAATGATCCAAATTACGATTTAACACAAATATTTGAACATACCTTAGTTAAAGAAAATTCAAGTAAAGCAGTAACATTTGTAGATAATCATGACACACAACCAGGACAAGCATTAGCAAGTTTTATAGCTCCATGGTTTAAACAAGCTGCATATAGCATAATTTTATTAAGAAATGCAGGATATCCATGCATATTTTATGGAGATTTTTATGGGATACCACATGATAATATTGAACCAGTAAAAGAATTAAGAACTTTAATAGAATTAAGAAAAGAAAGATCATATGGAGAACAACATGATTATTTTGATAATCCTCACATTGTCGGTTGGACAAGAGAAGGAGACGATGAGCATCTTCAATCAGGATTTGCTGTTTTAATTTCTAATGGCTGTGCAGGAGAAAAAGCAATGTATGTTGGAACACAATTTGCAGGTAGCAAATTTATAGATAGTTTGGAAAATTGCGAAGACGAAATTATAATAAATGAAGAAGGATACGGAACTTTTAAAGTAAATGAAAAATCAACTTCTGTTTGGGTAGAAGAATAAAAGATTTTATAAAAAGGAGAAGCGGATGTCAAAATTTGTACACTTACATATACATAGTGAGTTTAGCTTACTAGATGGAGCGAATAGAATAAAAGATTTACCAGTAAGAGCAAAAGAGCTAGGAATGGATGCCATGGCATTGACAGATCATGGGGTCATGTATGGAGCTATTGATTTTTATAAAGCATGCAAAAAAGAAGGCATAAAGCCAATAATAGGTTGTGAAATGTATGTAGCACCTCGTAGTAGATTAAGCAAAGAACCTGGAATAGATAACAAATATTATCATTTAATATTATTAGCTAAAAACAATCAAGGATATAAAAATTTAAGTAAATTAGTATCATTATCATTTATAGATGGATATTATTACAAACCACGTATAGATTTAGAAATACTAGAAAAATATCATGAAGGATTAATTTGCTTAAGTGGTTGTTTGGCAGGAGCTGTAAACCAAGCTTTATTAAATGGAAATAATGAAAAAGCAGAAGAAATAGCTTTATGGCATAAAAAAGTATTTGGTGAAGATTATTATATAGAAGTTCAAAATAATGGATTGCAAGAACAAGTATTGGCAAACCAAAAATTAATACAATTAGCTAGAAAATTAGATATACCTATAGTTGCAACAAATGATGCACACTATTTAAAAAAAGAAGATGCATATAATCATGAAGTATTATTATGTATTCAAACAGGAAAAAGAATGAGTGATGTTGACAGGATGAGATTTGATACAGATGAATTATATGTAAAATCACCAGAAGAAATGTCAGAGTATTTTAAAGCTTTTCCAGAAGCAATAGAAAATACAGTAAAAATCGCAGAAAAATGTAATGTAGAATTTGAATTTGGACATACAATATTGCCTAATTATGAAGTTCCACCAGAATATCCAACACATTATAATTTTTTTAAAAAATTATGTGATGATGGAATCAAAAAAAGATATGGAGAAAATCCAAGCAAGGAAATACTAGATAGAGCAGAATATGAAATGAAAATTATAAAAGAAATGGGATATGTAGATTACTATTTAATTGTATGGGATTTCATATTTTATGCAAAAACTCATGATATTCCTGTTGGACCTGGACGTGGTTCAGGAGCAGGATCAATACTTGCATATGCAATAGGAATTACAGATATTGATCCAATGAAATATGGATTACTTTTTGAAAGGTTCTTAAATCCTGAAAGAGTAAGTATGCCAGATTTTGATGTAGACTTTTGTTATGAACATAGACAAGATGTAATTGATTATGTTTCAAGAAAATATGGACATGATCATGTATCACAGATAATAACATTTGGAACAATGGCAGCAAAAATGGTAATAAGAGATGTTGCAAGAGTTTTAGATGTACCATATGCAGAAGCTGATATGTTAGCTAAAATGATACCAAATGAATTGCATATAACAATAAAAAAAGCATTAGAGCAAAACAAAGAACTAAAAGAAAAATATGACACAGATCAAACTGTAAAAAAAGTCTTAGATATAGCTATGGGACTAGAAGGAATGCCAAGACAAACTTCAACACATGCGTGTGGAATAGTAATTACAAAAGATCCAGTAGATACATATGTTCCTTTATATGTACGTGATGGTCAAATATCAACACAATATATAATGACAACTTTAGAAGAACTAGGCTTATTAAAAATGGATTTCTTAGGTTTAAGAACATTAACTGTTATAAAAGATACAATGGATTTAGTAAAAAAAGATAGAGGTATAGATGTAGAATTTGATAAAGACATGTCAGATCCTAAAGTGTATAAATTATGGCAAGAGGGAAAATCATGTGGTATATTCCAGTTTGAATCACAAGGAATGACAAACTTTATGAAAGAACTAAAACCAGACTGTTTAGAAGACTTAATAGCAGGAGTATCTTTATATCGTCCAGGACCAATGGATCAAATCCCTAGATATATTAGAGGAAAACAGAACCCAGGTCATAATGAATATACACACCCAAGATTAGAGCCAATATTAAATGTAACTTATGGATGTATGGTATATCAAGAACAAGTAATGCAAATAGTTCGTGATTTAGCTGGATATTCATTGGGTAGAGCAGATTTGGTTAGACGTGCTATGGGTAAAAAGAAACTTGATGTAATGGCAAAAGAAAGAGAAATATTTATAAACGGTCAAGTAGATGAAAATGGAAAAGTAATAGTTCCAGGCTGTGTAAGAAATGGAATAGATGCTAAATCAGCAAATAAAATATTTGATGAAATGGCTGAATTTGCAAAATATGCATTTAATAAAAGTCATGCTGCTTGTTATGCAGTAGTAGCATATAGAACAGCATATTTAAAAGCATACTATCCAGCAGAATTTATGGCAGCTACATTAAATAGTTTTCTTGGAAATTTAGATAAAATTCCTCAATATATAGATGAATGTAAATCATTAGGAATACAAATTCTAAGACCTGAAATAAATAAAAGTTATAATAAATTTACAGTAGAAAAAACACAAAACAATGAATTTGCTATAAGATTTGGATTAGGAAGTATAAAAAATGTAGGAACAGTTCCTGTAAATAAAATAGTAGAAGAAAGAGAAAAAAATGGAGAATACAAAAATTTTGTAGATTTTTGTGAAAGAATTGCGGATGAAGCGGTAAATAAAAAGTGTATTGAAAGTTTAATAAAAGCAGGAGCATTTGGGGAATTCCCTCAAACTAGAAGCACATTGTTAGCATCTTTTGAAAATATAATTGAAAGTATACAAAGTCAAAAAAGAAGAGGACTAGATGGACAAGTGTCTATGTTTGATGTAGGAAATGACCAGCAAAAAGAAAAATTAAATGATATGAAATATCAATTTGAAATACGTGAAGAATTACCAAATAAAGAACTATTATCATTAGAAAAAGAAATGCTTGGAATATATATATCAGGGCATCCATTAGAAAAAATAAAAGAACAATTAAAACAACAAACAAATATAAATACAAAAGAATTACATAAAATTGATAAACAGATGAGTAGTCAAAGTAATGAAGAAGGAATAGTAAAAGAAAAATTAAAATATAAAGATGGACAACAAGTAAGATATGCAGGAATTATAACATCAATAAAGAAAAAATATACTAAAAGCAATAAAATTATGGCATTTATAACAATAGAAGATTTGTATGGTACAGCAGAAATTATTGCTTTTGAAAATGCTTATTTAAAATCTGAAAAAAGTTTAGTTGAAGAAAATATTGTTCTAGTTGAAGGACGTTTAAGCATTAGAGAAGATGATAGAACAACAATTATAGCAAATGGTATAAAAGATTTTGAAGAACAAAAACAAAAAATATTAACAATAAATATCACAAATGCAACAGAAGAAGAAAAAGATAAACTTAGAGGATTTTTAAGATATTTCTATGGAGAAAAGAACAATATAAATGTTCAAATTCAAATAGGAGACGAATTTAAGCCTTGTGGACAAATATATTTAACAGATGAAAGTTTAAAATTACTAAAAGAAATTATAGGAGAAGAAAGAGTAAATTTATAAAAAAAGATTTGAGTTATTTTTAAAACTCAAATCTTTTTTTGTGATATTTTTACATCCACTCTCTATATTTCTTTAAATAAATTTTCTTTGCAAATATTGCAACAATACAATATAAGAAAGTAACTCCAAAAATAAGAGCTATATCAGATAATTGCATTGGAACTAAACCAATCATTGCACCTAAACCTGTAAAAGGTACTAGCAAACCAATAATAATTAATGATATAGAAGAAATATAAACAGCTTTATGTGCATTACTTTGAATAAATGGCAATTTTGCGGTTCTAATGATATGCATTCCAACTAAATTTGAAACTATACTATAACTAAACCAAATAGTTTGGAATAAAGCAGCTTCTCTTACATTAAATATGAACCATAAACATGCAAAAACAATCATGTCAAAACTAGAACTTAAAGGTCCCCAGAAAAACATAAAATGTTTAAGACTATTAATATCTAATTTTTTAGGTTTTTCTAAATCTTCTTTATCAACATGGTCAAAAGGCAAAGTCATTTGACCAAAATCATATAATAATCCTTCAACAAGTAATTGAATAGGGGTTTCAGGTAAAAATGGTAATACAACACTAGCAATAATAACAGACATAACCTCTCCGAAATTAAAGCTTGTTGCAAGTTTTATATATTTCATTAAATTAACAAAAGTACGTCTACCTTCAGAAACACCATCAATCAAAACATTTAAATCTTTTTCTAATAAAATAATATCAGCAGATTCCTTAGAAATATCAACAGCTGTATCAACTGAAATACCAACATCAGAATTTGTAAGAGAAGGACTATCATTAATTCCATCCCCCATATATCCAACTATATTTCCGGAATCTTTTAAAAGTCTTACTATTCTTGCTTTTTGAATAGGGGATAATTTTGCAAATACATTGGTCTTTTTTAAAAGTCTAAGTACAGCAGCATCTTGAAGTTTATCAATTTGAGTTCCAAGAACTATTTTATTTGCATTTATTCCAACTTTAGAACAAATACATTTAGTAACTTCAGCATTATCACCTGTAAGAACAATAACTCTAATTCCGGCTTTATTTAGTTTCTTAATAGATTCTTTAGCAGATTCTTTTGGAGGATCTAAGAAACCGATAAATCCTAAAAGAACCATATTTTTTTCATCACTGACATCAAAAGAATCATTTTGTAAAATATCATTTTTTTGACATACAGCAACAACTCTTAAACCATCTTCATTTAGATTCTTGCTAATTTTTCTAATATTATCTTTAATTGATTTAGTAATAGGGTAAACAGTTCCATTATCATCAACCATAGTACAAATGCTTAAGATTTCTTCAACAGCACCTTTAGTAATCATTTGCTTTTTAGAACCATCATCAACAATTACAGATAAACGTCTACGGGAAAAGTCAAAAGGAATTTCATCAACCTTTTTATAATTTTCTCTAAAATTACCCATTCCATTTTCTAAACCTCTTTTTATTACAGCCTCATCTATATTTCCTTTTAATCCGGTTTGAAAAAAAGCATTAAGAAAAGCATGTTTTAAAATACGTAAATCTTCATTACCTTTTATATTAAGGTATTTTTCTAATACGATTTTATCTTCTGTTAAAGTACCTGTTTTATCAGTACAAAGAATATTCATAGCTCCGAAATTTTGAATAGAATCTAATTTCTTAACAATAGTTTTCTTCTTAGACATTCTTACAGCACCTTTAGATAAGCTAGAAGATAAAATAACAGGAAGCAATAAAGGTGTAATTCCTATAGCGATAGCAACAGCAAATGTAAATGCAGTTACGGCACTATGTTTCCAAGCATTTAATAAGAAGACAATAGGAATCATAATCAACATAAAGTGAATTAATAATCTACTAACATTTTCAATACCTTTTTGGAAAGCTGTTTTAGGTTTTCCTTGAGTTAAAGAATGGGCTACTTTACCAAAATAAGTAGAATCTGCAGTTTTTATAACAATACCTTTGGCACTACCAGAAACTACATTTGTTCCCATAAAACAAATAGTATCTAAATCAGAAATACTATCTAAATTATCAATAGAAAGTTCAGATTCAGATGATTTCTTTATACTATCAGATTCACCTGTTAAAGCAGATTGCCCTACATATAAATCTTTTGATTCAATAATTCTTAAATCAGCTGGGATCATGCTACCAGCTGAAAGGATAACTACATCACCAAGAGTAACTTCTTTAATAGGAACTTGAATTTCTTTACCATTTCTTATTACAGAGGTTGTGGTAGCAACCATTTCCTTTAATTGTTCAGCCGCTTTATTAGAACGGTATTCTTCAAAGAAATCTAATAAAGTACTAGCTGTAACAAGTATAGCAATAACTATAATATTTGCATAACTTGGTGTTGGTGGTAAATAAATATCTGTATAACATAAAATTGCCACAATTCCTAATAAAATACAATTAAAAGGTGAAAATAAGCTTTCTAAAAAATAATTATACCACCTTTTAGGTTTTGCTTGTATAATTTCATTCAGTCCTAACTTTTCCAGCCTTTGTTTAGCCTCATTATTAGTTAATCCATTTGGATTAACTCTATACTTTTTAATAAAATCATCCTTTTTTAGCGTGCATTGTTCGCCATACATTTTATGAATATCAACTTCTTCTTTTGCATTCGCCAATTTTATCAACTCCAATCTTTTGTAAAAGTAACACTAAAATTATACCACTAATAAAAAATAATGATACAAAATTGATAGAAAAAAATAAAAAAATATTATATAATTGTGAAAGATTAGAAAGGGAGGATCAAAATGAGTAAAAGAGTTAGAGTAGCAGGAATTATAAAATTAAAAGATGGATATGCATTTATGCATAGAAAAAATGTAATAAAAAGAAAAGATTATCAAGAATATTACACATTTCCAGGAGGTGGAGTAGAAGAAGGAGAAACAATTGAAGAAGCAATTGTAAGAGAAATAAAAGAAGAATTCGGAATAACAATAAAGCCTATAAAAAAATTATATGAAATGGAATCTAAAAAATTTGATCAAAAAGAAATATTTTTCTTATGTGAATATATAGAAGGAAAATTTGGAACAGGAGATGGACCTGAATTTAATAATGATCCTAAATATAAAGATAGTGGAGAATATCTACCAGAAATAATAAAAGAAGATAAAATAGAAAAATTATTATTACTTCCAGATGAAATAAAAGAAAAATTTGTAGAAGATTTAAAAAATAAAAAAATATAAAACCTTGACAATTTAAATTTAATATGAAAGAATCTAAAAAAAAAGAAAGGAAGATAAAAATGAAAAAAATTCGTGGATTTGAAATAGCTAAAGGCTATGAAGATAAAAATATTAATTTACCAGAAAGAAAAACAAAATATTCTGCAGGATATGATATAGAAGCAGCTGAAGATGTTGTAATCCCAAGCTTTAAAAAAGGAATGGCACCAACATTAATAAAAACAGGAATAAAAGCATATATGCAAGATGATGAAGTATTAATGTTATATAACAGAAGCTCAAACCCAAAGAAAAAAGGTTTAATATTAGCAAACAGTGTAGGAGTTATAGACAAAGATTATTATGGAAATCCAGATAATGATGGACATATAATGTTTGCATTTTTCAATATAAAAGATGAAGATATAGTTATAAAAAAGGGAGAAGCAATAGGACAAGCAGTATTCCAAAAATATTTGGTAACAGATGACGACAAAGCTGAAGGAGAAAGACTTGGAGGATTTGGATCAACTAGCAAATAAAAAGAAATAGAGAGTGTTTCAAGAAAAATTTTAAAAAATATTTCCTTAGAGGCGTAGGCAAAAGGAAGACAATATACATAAAAAATAGAAGGTAAAGGCTTTGACTTTTACCTTCTTTTGTAGTATAATAAATATGGTTAAAAAATCCAATAAAGTTATATAAATAATATTTACATAGCTTTATTATCTTTTTTTCGCCGAAAATATACATATTGCTGAAAGGAGTTGACTTACATGTTTAATGTAGGGGACAAAATAGTTTATCCAATGCACGGCGCAGGGGTAATAGATTCAATAGAAGAAAAAGATATTTTAGGAGAGAAACAATCTTATTATATATTAAAAATGCCTGGTGAAGTAAAAGTAATGGTACCAACAGCAAAGGCAGAAGAAATAGGAGTAAGAAATATTATAGATAAAAGTTCTGCAGAAAAAGTAATAGGAGTTTTAGAACAAGACGAAACAGAAATGGACAAAAATTGGAACAAAAGATATAGAGACAACATGGATAAAATGAAAAGTGGAGATATCTATGAAATAGCAGACGTAGTAAGAAATTTAAGTTTCAAGCAAAAAGAAAAAGGACTATCTACTGGTGAAAAAAAGATGTTAAACAATGCAAAACAAATATTGGTTAGTGAATTAGTATTAGCAGAGCATGCAAGCCAAGAAGAAGTAGAACAATTAGTTGAAAACAAAATAAATACATCATTTAAAATGTTTAGAGCAGATGACATGCCAACAGATAATGTAGTAAATAAATTTATTCCATTTAATGGAACAGGAACAGAGCAATAATATATAAAAATTTGGAGGTAAAAAAGGAAACCTCCAAATTTTAAAAAAAGTTTAAAATAAGTATTGACAAAAACAAAATCACATATTATAATATCAATTGTCGTTAAGGCAAGACCAATTCTAAAATAAATGCAGATGTGGCGGAATTGGTAGACGCACAGGACTTAAAATCCTGCGGTTGAATAAACCGTGCCGGTTCGATTCCGGCCATCTGCACCAAAAAGTTGAAATTTTAACCAATTTCAGCTTTTTTTATTTTTATTTATCATTACTTGTAAGTATTGATATAACTGTATTTCATGATTTTTCATTATTCAACCTATTTTCAAAATTATTTGTCATTTTTCATTATTTTTTTTGTTTCTGCTCGGAATATGCTCGGGACATTTGCTCGGAATATGCTCGGGACATTTGCTCGGAAAAATAATCTTTGTAGTTCAATAATACCAAGCGTTGCACGATTTTTATTTTGCTATTTTCTGCTCGGGGAATTTATATTATATAAAATACTTAAAAATCATTGAAATATCAAACATTTTTTAACATTTTCTAAAATTATTCAATTATAATCTGCTCGGAAATTAGACATAAAAAATAGGACTGCATAGAAAATTACAGCCCCATTTTTTATCTTCTTTTATCATTATTAGTTAAGCTATATATAAATAAATTTACTAAATGCTTTAATTTATCTTTTGAAAAGTCAAATAATATACTAACATATTCAAAGGTTTTGTCTATATAATCTTTAATTCTACTATTTTCATTCTTTAGTTTAACATTTTCTTGTTTTAATTCTCTATTTTCTTCCTGTACCTGTTCAACTTTATTTGTTGTTTCTTCTACAATATTTTTTATTCGACTATACTTTTTAGCAAGTGTATTGTATTTATTAATTACTCGTCTATAATCTTCTCTAATAACTTCAATATCATTTGTTACTTTTTCTTGCTCATAATTTTGGGTACTTTCAAACATTGTTTGCATTTCATAATTAGTAATCTTTTTTAATTGTTCTATATTAATATGCTCATTGCCTTTTGTATTGCCTCGTTCTAATGTAAAACCGTTATCAGTTACACATTTATAAAATTTGTCTTGCAAAATTCTATAACTGTCTTTGCCTTTCCAAAATTCACTACAAGCTATTTTATTTATTAAATTTCCTTTTTTATCTTTTGTATGGACTACTGGTATAAAAACAATATGGAGATGAGGTGTTGTTTCGTCCATGTGTACTTTTGCAGATACAATAAATTCTTCGCCAAGATTATTATAATTTGCAACAAAATTGTATGCCATTTGAAAATATCTCTTTGTTTCTTCTTCGCCAATTTTTTTAAAAAGTTCTTTGTCAGACGTAATAACCAATTCACACATTACATTACTAACCTTTTTTATTTGCCCTTTTAATTTGTATTTTTCCTTTATAATATTAAATGCTTTTTGATATGAGGTATTTACACTTTTTAAAGAATAGTTTTTTATTCCATTTTCTTTTATAATATCTTTATTAGAATAATTAGTATTTTTTCGTTCATTGTGCCTGTATATATAAGCTAATTGTCCAATTTTATAATTTTCATTTCTAATAATTGCATAACTCACATTTTATTACCCCCTTGTACTTTTATTTTCAAGTAGCCTTCTTTGTAAGCCTTACTTATGTTCAAATACTCTATAAACAGGCTAATATAACACAAATAATAAGTGTTAGAACATACTAGAACACTTTTAAAAAAAGTGTTCCGTATGATTAGGGGCAAGCCCCTAATAACCCCTATGCAAGATTTTTTATCATTATTTATTAATATTTAGTCAAATATTAATAAATAGTGCATTTTATAAAAAATTGCCTTAAAAAATCTTGCTTGGGAAACCTTAAGTCGGTTTCCCAAACCTTTCCACTTCATTTGTGAAATCGATTAAATAAAATTTAATCAATTTCACAAATTTATCTTTCTTTGTGGTCATTTCCAAAATTAGTATTTTTACCTTTACATATGCCGTCAATAAATGCCTCTACTTCGTCCCAAGTTTTAAAACAGTTCTTATCGTCAATAGAATACCAATCTTTACATTTTGCATTTTTATTTATTATTGCAACTGCCTTATTATATGTATAATCATTAGATATTTTTAAAAGTAATAATTCTTTTTCACTATCTCCTAGCATATATTCATTTAAGCCATTTATTCTTTTTATTATATCTGATTTACTCAATTTCTTTTTCCTCTCTTTCATTAGATATACTTTCAATTAAATTATTGTTTTCTGCAAGTAAATTATCAGCACTTACAATTTCATTATTCATATAATAGTTATTGACTTTTTCTAGTTCTGCCTCTTTATATTTATTGAAAACTGAAGTATATGTATTTAATGTTATTGCTACGTCAGAATGTCCCATTAATCTTTGTAATGCAACTGCTCTCATTCCTGCTTCAACACACCTAGTTCCATAAGTATGACGTAAGCTATGTGAAGATATACTTGATATGTTCATTTTTTCCATTAATTCTCTTAATCTTCTATTAGCATTTTCTGGTCTTACATAATTTTCGTTTTTATCTAAAAATAATTGTTTATCTTTGTTGTTTTCTGCTATTCGCATTTGATTTATTATTTCATTTCTTATAAAAACAGGAATAGGCACTTCTCTAATTCCAGCATAAGTTTTTGGTAAGTATTTCATTATTATTTTGCCTTCTTTATCTTTTGTCAAAGTTTTATCAACTGTAATTAAATTTCTATGTAAGTTTATGTCTGTACTGCGTAATGCCAATGCCTCTCCTATACGCAAACCTAAATACATTTGAATTAAATATACCGCTTTAAAAGGTACATCTGTAATAGGTGCATTTATTAAATAGTTAGTTAGTTTCTGTTGTTCTTCAATTTCTAATGCTCTAACAGGTTTTCGTATTTGTGTGCTTTTTGGTCTTATTACTTCTAACATAGGGTTTCTTACAATATAGCCTTTGTTTACAGCCTCTCTAAATGCCTGTGAAAATTGTTCTTTTACTTTCTTAATAGTTGAATTACTATAATCTTTTAATGAGTTTAAGTAACTTTGAATTTCATTGCTTGTTATGTCATTTATGTTTTTCTTTGACATTGGGCTTTTTTCAATTATTTTAATGCTTTCCATTAATCTTGTGTAACTTCTTTCACTTATAACATTCATATCTAATTTTCGTTGGACGTTTTCCCTCATAAGCTGATTTAATGGTATTCCATTATTTTTTATAAATAATTCATTTCCTTTTTGATATTGAATACTTGTTAAAAAATCCTTTGCTTCTTGTTCTGTTGGAAAAGATTTATACTTTCTTTTTTCTTCTAAAGTATCTTTATTTATAATGTAATAAGTACATTTCCACCTTTTATCTCTTTTGTCATAATATATACTACCAGTTTTTTCTTTTTTACTATTTTGCATATATTCACCCCCTAAACTCTCTTTTGCATTTTCCATATTAAATAGGCAACAAGCATTACTTGATTAGTTTTTCCTATATTAATTGAAGGAAAATCGTCTCTTTTAAAAGTTTTATATGCTACTGTTTCGCAAATGTTTAAATCTCGCATAATATCTTTAACAGTAAGCATTTTAAAAGGGTTTTTTACTCGTCTTATTGTATCTACTGCCATTCTCTGTTCTGGTGTTAATGTTTCTTTTGTTTCAATTACTATATTTTTGGTTTCCGTATTTTGTATTTCACTCATTACTTGATTAGTTAAGCTATTTATTTCTTCCATTTTTCTTGCTCCTTCCTAATTTTCGTTCTTTTTTATAAATTTTAAAATAATTGTTTGAATTGCTAAAATCATTTTTAAAGTTTCGTTAGTATCAGCATTTTGCTTAGCATTTTCTGTTATTGTAGTTGTATCATTATCTCCAATTTCTTTTTCTATAATAAATTGACTTTTATTAGTCTTTGGAATATATGTGTTTTTGTTATCAAAACTATTGTAGTTAAAACTTTCTTCTTGTAAAAATCTTTGATATTGCATAGCCTGTTTTTTAGTTAACGACTTAAATTTTTCATTTTCACTACCAGTTACAATAATGTTGCCTCTAATGTTTCTGTCTATAATATTTAACATAGTAGTATTTAAGTAAATATTGGGCTGTAGCCTTTTTCTATTTTTTCTTGCTATTATTGTTATATCTTTGTATTGTATATAGTCCAATTCGCCACCAAGTAAATTTTTAAAAGCATTTAATTCGTTTTGAATTTTTTTAAGTTCAGGCTTTTTTCCAACTTCTTTATAAATTACTATAATTTCATTTTTATTGTTCATCAGAAAAGCCACCACCTTTACTGTCTAAATTTTTCAAATATTCTTCATATGCCAAAATATCAAAGTATTCTTGGTTTGCCTTGTCGTCTAAACTAATTTCACATATAATAAATGAAATGTCTTTAGTTTTTAGCTTTTTAAAATTATCTTTTGTACTTGATTTTTTGATTTTCTTCATACTTAAAATCTCCTAAAATATATTTAGGTTATCGATAACCCATAGGGCTTAAGCTTGACTTTATGATACGACAATTCGCTTACGAAAAGAGAAAAAGCATAAAAAAAGCAAAATAAACATAAAAAAGACTAAAAAAGCTGAAAAATACACCTTCAAAAAATCTTTGAAAGTGTATTAAAATCAATATTTTTAAGCATTTTAAAAATCAATTTACGTTATTACTATAAAACACATAAAAAAACTTTGAATTACAGTATTTATCTATAATTCAAAGTCTTTATAATATTTATTATTCCTCAAAATCTTCTTTATTCGTAATATCTATATACCAACTATCATTTTCACAAAAATTTGCTTTTTCTTCGTCTGTAACTTTTAATAATTCTTTTATATCCTCTGTAAATTCAATATTGTTTTTGGTTATAACGCATTTTCTATCATTAGGTATATTCTGCGAATTAGTTGCCCTTAAAACTCCTAGCATTAAGCTATCCATATTACTTGAAATATTTACAGTTATAATTCCAACCTCATATTTAGTATTATTAGGTTTATAATTTTCAAATATCATATCACAAGTATTATTATTATCTGATAGCATATATCCTGTCATATAAATTTTATCTGTATTAAAATCTAATAAATTCACTTCTACAATTTCTGTATGTTCAATGATTTCTAGTTTGAATTTTAAAAAAGCGGTTTTCTTTGTTGTAGGATAAATTCCTTTATAATACATATATAACATATTAGTTTTAAATACATTTTTACTATTCTCTTTATTCACAATTTTTTCTGAATTCTCAAATAGTTTATTGACATTTATATTCATTTCATAACACATAATAGCAATTTGTTTAGGTGTAGGAGAAGTAATACCTTTTTCAAATCTACTTATTGTACTTTTAGTAACATTTAAAACACAAGCCAAATTTTCTTGTGATAAACCTGCTTTTTTTCTTTCATTTCTTAATCTTATTCCAAATTCTTTATCATTAAATATAGCCATAATATCAACCCCTTTGAATATTATATCTACATTTTTAATTATACCATAATTTTACAATTTTTTCAACTATAGAAACCGTTTAATTGCTTGTGCGAGTTGCATTTTGACTAAAAATGTGCTATAATATAGTTATCTATAAATAGATAGAATGGCTTTTGCCATTCCGCAGGCAATGCTTGTGATTAGTCAATAATCTCGGGCATTGCAGTGCCTGACTTTTTCGATATATAACTTTCATTAATGATTGTTTCTATATCTTGACTAATTATTTATTTGCAGAAATAAATAGAAAGGAAACAATCGACCATGAAAAGATTAAGAGTTATTCGGATGGCCAGGTACATAGAGCCATTCGGTTTTGGAGGATAACTTCCTCCAATTTCTATTGCTTTTTTTGAATTTTTAGTTTATAATAGAGTTAATAGATAAGTTAACTGCAATTAGCTTATTTATATAGCCTGAAAGCTTTTCTTGGTCGATTGTGCTTTCAGGTTTTATTATAGCAATTTAAAAGTTGCAGAATATGTAACATTTTTTTGATTATGTAATATTTTCAGTTATTTTATAAAAATATAACTTAAAATTTATATATTTTATTAAAAAAAGTTGCAATATCTGTAATTTTAGTTTCATATTTTGCAACTTTTGTTTTTTTGAATAGTTTACATAAATTTGATATATTAGTATTGTAATAAGAAATTAAATTTTTACTTTTACGAATTTATATTATGGGGGTAATATAATGAAAGCTAATACTAATATAGCTATTAATCCAAAACAAATTATATATATTTTTAATATTCTTCGTGATATGGGGTTAAATACTAGCCATAGAGGTACAAAATATCTTAATAAAGCTATTCAAATATTAGTTGTTACTGATAATGATATTGTAAAAATTAAAGATATTTATATTAGTATTTCTAATTATTATAGCAATGTAACCCCAAAACAAGTAAAAAATGATATTTCTTATGCTTTAAAAAGCAGAACTGAAAAAAAGGCAGAAAAAAATTTTGAAAATCTTTTTGGTTTTGAATATGACCAATATTATTTTACTAATAAAACTATTATTGAAGAAATTGCTAGAGTTATAAAGGGGGAATTTATAAATTAAATATGTTTTATAATTCTTCTTTTATCTTTTTAGTGTCAATTCCAAGTATTTTACATATAGCCATTAATTCAAAATCTTTTACAATTCTTTGTTCTTTTTCTATCAAATAAAGGTCGTTAGGATATAAAGTTACACCTAATAATTCCAGTTTATTAGATAATTTTTCAAGTGATAAGTTGTGTTCAACTCTGCTATCATGTATTACTTTTCCAGATATATTGCTTTTATTTTTATACTTATTCATAAAATTTCCACCTTTTTACATTTTTTTCTAATAACGTATTGATATTATCATGGATTTCATGATAACATATTATGAGAGCCATAATAAAATGGAATTTTAAGGAGGAATTTGTCTTATGAAACAAAAAGAGTTAGAAAAACTTATTGAAAGTTGCGAAGGTCTAATTGAAGAAAGAAGTGATATAGCATTAAAAAAAGTAGCTGAAGATAGTAAATACAAAAAGAAATATAAGGAATATAGCAATTTATATGAAATGCTAAAAAATAAATTAAATAATGACGATATAGAAAACTTAACAAATTCTATTTATTCATTGAATGATTTAGAGTGTAATTATATTTATTTACAGGGGTTTGTAGACGGTATTTTATTAAGAGAAAATCTTTATAAATGAAGTTGATAATCAAAATCTATTATGATATACTTGTAGACAAATAGTAATTTGTAGAGTGCTACTATTAGTAGAGTATATAAAATATAGTATTCTACTAATAGTGGGTTACCAGTATTATATCTTTTAGTTATAATTTTATCAAATTATAATTGAAGGAGGAAAAATTATGAATCAAGAAAAAATTGGAAAATTTATTGCAGAATGTAGAAAAGAAAAAAATCTTACACAAGTACAACTAGCAGAAAAGTTAAACATGTCTTACAAGTCTATTTCGAAATGGGAAACAGGTAAAGGAATGCCAGATTCATCTATTATGCTTGAATTATGTAATTATCTTGGCATTAGTGTAAATGAATTATTAAGTGGAGAACATCTAAAAGAGGAAGAATATCAAGAAAAAGCAAATGAAAACATTATAAGTATTGCAAAAAAATCTGATAAAAACAGGAAAATAAAAAATCGAATAATAGTAGTAATTGTAGCTATTTTTCTTTGCTTATTATTGATATTTATTACAAATATTGCATATAAAAATATTGAAACTAATGTCAAGTATGATGATAGACTAATAGAATGTAAGATTGAAAATGATAATATTATATGTTCTTTTAATGGTTCGAGTTTAGTTACATTATATTCTCAAAAAGTTAATACAGATAAGGAAACACTAATCTTTATAAATGGGAAAATGTTGTTACAAAATAAAATCCATAGTCATTTTGAAACTTGGGATTCTATGGCTCAATTAAACAGCGGAGACAACCCTCATTTCAATTCAGAAATAATAATAAATAAAAATACTGATATTATAAATTGCAAAGAGAAAATTAAAGTTTATTATACAAATGTATCTTTCAACAAAATAAAAAATGCTAGTCAAAACGAACTAGAAAAAATAATAGAACAATCAAACTTAATGGCTGAATAATAGCCACATAAATTACAATAAGTATGGCAGATAATAAGTTGATATTATCTGTCTTTTGCTGTATAATCGTATTAGTTCATAGTAATTTATTACTATGCTGAAAAGATAAAAACACATTCTGGTTGGTAGTCCAGAAGCAATATGCAATTTATTGTCAGTAACCTGCCCCTCTGGGTTGTCCATTCTTTTTGTAAAATTAAAGGAGGGGGGAATATTATGGACAGAGTATCAATAAAACTTATAGTATATTTTGAAAATCCATTTTGGATAGGATTATTTGAAAGAAATATCGATGAGAGATTATCAGTTTGCAAAGTAGTATTTGGAGCAGAACCAAAGGATAATGAAATTTTTGATTTTATTTTGAATAAATATGGTAAATTGAAATATAGTCCAGAAATATTATATGAAAAAAGCTTTAAAGAAAAAGTAAATCCTAAAAGAGTTCAAAGATATATAAAAAAACAGCTTAATAATAAGGGTATTGGTACTAAATCTCAACAAGCTTTAAAGCTACAACAAGAGCAAAACAAAACAATTAGAAAAACTAAAACAAAAGAACAAAAAGAACTTGAAAAGGAAAAAAGGTATTCTTTAAAGCAACAGAAAAAAAGAGAGAAACATAAGGGTAGATGAAATTCTACCTTTACTCTCAAATTACAATTTCGTAATTTGAAAGATTTATAGTAATTTATATTTTGGAGGTATGATTATGAAAATTGCAAAAATTATATTATCAATAGTAACAATATTATTTGCATTACTAGGACTACTAAAAGTTATATCTTTCGATATTGCAAATCCAATAATGTTTTTAGCATTAGCCACTTTATTAGTGTTGAGAAGTATTGAATATAAAAAAATAGAGATAATAGTGGATTTATATTAACAATTATCACAGCAATATTTCTATATATTGTAGTTATTTATAATGTTTTTATAGTATAATAAAGAAAGATTTATAGTAATTTGCAGAAAAGATTGGAGATGAAAATATGATTACAATGCCAGCATTATTATTAAGAAAAAAAAGAATTGTTAAAAAATTACAAGAAAGTGGTGCATTTTCAGAAACAACTGCTAAAACACTACAAGAAGCGGGAGTATTTAATCCTGATGCTTTTCCAAAAATAACTGAAGAATTGGTAAAAGAAAAAGTTCTAGTTAAAACTAAAGATAATAAATATTATTTAGAAAAGTAATTATTAAATTACAATTTTATAATTAATATAACTAATAATTATTTATTATTTTTTAACAATTTTTAAAATTATTTATTGGTATTCTATTTGCTCGGGATATGCTCGGAAACTTGTGGGAAAATGCTTTAAAATAGCACGTTGCAGAGAGTTGACTTCCAACATCTGCACCATTAAAACCTCAAGTAGTTCGTAAGATATGCTTGAGGTTTTAATTTATAAAAAATGTTCAAAGTCCTATAACGCGAATCGCTTTTAGCTCTATCTTTTAAAATAAATTGTGTGACACCATCAATTTTACCACTACCTACAGTGTGCCTAATCGTTAATGTTTTAGCTTTAAAGTATTTATATAATCTACCTTTTTATATTTATTGATTTAGGAACATCACTACCAACTTTTAATTTTCTATCTATAACTAGATTGCCTTTACTATTTCTATGATATGCACTTGAATTCCGTTTTCTATAAGCTAAATCACTTATTTCAAAATAATAAGATAATTCTTTACTTGCTTCAATATGTTGTTGTTTAACAAATTCAAATAATTATTTATCAGTTTCATTTTGCCTTTTACTTCTAATCCATTCTCTTTTCAATCAATTTGGTAAAATTTTTGTCTACATCTTTTTTATATAAGTATATCTCTTAACATTTTATATTAATTAATGTAATATATTATTATATTTCAGCTATTAATATTTGACACTATTACAAAGTAATAATTGTAATACGTCAATATATTACGATAAAAAATTTTAAGGAAAATAAATAATGGAATTTAATTTTAAAAGTAACAGTGCATATTCTTATATGAGATATGGTGGCTATCAAGGAAAATATAAAGGAAAAGAATGCTAAATCGTACATCTCTTAACAATCAATTAATTTATTCTAGTTTCTATTGTGAAAAAATAGATTGGATAATTGAATATGCAAAAAAATGTATAAAACATTCAAAAAATATGTAGATTTAGCAAATAATAGTATAAATGACTATGATGAATATAGAGCAAGGGAAACTATAAATGATTATTACTTTTTTGGAATACCATATAAAATAAACAGGTATGGAAATACACCAGAAATCTCTTGGCAACCTAATTGCTTAAAACAAGCAATAGATATGGCTTTTGGATTTATGCTTTGCAGTGAAAAAAATCCTTTAAA
>USGY01000015.1 GCA_900554365.1 uncultured Clostridium sp.
ACTTGGGCTGCTTGTATCATCCAAGATGCTACGGGGTCTGTTGCAACCTCACCGATGATGTTAACAGAACCATCTGTTTTCTTTTGAACATCCAAACCTTCCTGTCCAGAAATTGTATCTGTTTCACGGAATGTTAAAATGTTTCTTGTTGGATATATTTTTCTTAAGTGAAGCTCGAATGCAGTTTCTTGAACCCTTATGTTCATTGTTTCATAGATATTTTCAATCATACCCATAAGTAGTGTTGTTTTACCAGAACCCTGCTCACCAGTGATTGCTGTGATTCTTGCTCCTTTTACTAAATATTTTAATAATTCTATTGCATCTTCTTTTCCTGGGTCTCTAACTAATTGTTCTAATGTTGCTCTTTTTACGTCAAACTTTCTTACGAAGAATGCCCATGTTTCAGAGAAACTTGGTCTTACAACAACGACACGAGAACCATCTTTCATTTCATTGATTTTATAACCATTTGTATCTGATAATTGTCCTGGGTTATTGTATTTGTATATGTTTTGACATACCCTTTTTAATTCTGCTTCTGTTCCAAATGATAAGAATGCTAAACGAATTGATTTACCTTGGAAGAATATCCAGATACTATCGCAAGCTCTTGGAACTTTGTGTTCGGCTACTTGATTTAAGTAATCTCCATCTGTTTGTGCAACTTGGCTTAAAAAGCTTTCTGGTAAACCAGATACACCACCAGATACACCATCTATATTCATGTCTCTTACTTCATCAATACTGCTGTAACCTTTATAGTGTTGATATATTCTTTGAACAACAACACTTAATTTATCTGAAAAAGTTAATACTACATTTTCTTTTTCATAAATGTCTTCTATTTCATTTGATGTTATTACATATGAAGGTTTTGTTTCTCCTTCTATATATTTTAAATCTCCTAAATTATATTTTTTTATTAATTCTGTTAAAGCTTCATATCCAAAGTCTTTCTTATATACATAAAGTAAAATATCAAATTTATCTTGTGCTGTAAGTAATGATGGAATATCAAAAGGTATTGCTTTTGATATATTTGTCTCTGTAACACCATATTCTTTTTCTAGTAAATCAAATATTAATTCTTTTACGTATTTTTTATCGTTTACATCCCCATATGTACAACCTTTTAAAGCTTTCTTTAATTCATATTTTTTATTTTTTCTTCTTTTTAATTCTTCTTCTGAAAGCCCAATATCATACAAATTTATTTTTGTAATTTCATCCAATCTTTTTTTGACAAATTCAGTCATCTTTTCAATTGTATATGTTTTGTCGTCAACATTTATTTTTGTTTCTACTGGTGCTTCCTTTTTCTTTTTAATAGTATAATATACTGCAAATACAGCAATTATTAAAACTACTAATATTAGAATAATATTGGTTATAGTCATGGTTTAGTCCACCCTCCTTACATTTTCATTGCCAAATCCTGTAGTCTATAAATTATGTTATCTGCTGTTCTTTTTACTTCGCTTAAAAATATATAATTCCTATCTTCTTCATCTACACCTCTTCTTAGTCTTAGAAACAAATCTGGTACAGTTGCTTCTTCAGCAGATTCAAAAAATAATGTATTATATGGTATTGTTGATACTTTATTTTTCTCTCCCATATATCTTGTTATATTTTTTAGTGTATATTTAGAAAATTTGTCATATCTATTTATTAATATTAAAGTCTTTTTAGAATTTAATATTCCTTCTTCTTCTCTTATTTTCATAAAATTATTTATGCTTGATAGTCTTTGGCTTAAATTTGCAACAATTAAATTTGATTGTTGCATTATTTGGTCACATATATCTTTGCCTAATTCTCTATCTAAGTCAACAAAAACCATGTCATAATATTTATTAGCTAAATTTATGATATCTGGATAATACTTTTTCATTTCATCATATTCTGATTTTTCGCCTTTAAAAGTTGGTAATATTTCTAATCTATCTCTAAATACAATTTTGGTATAGTTGGTGATATTTTCTGGTTCTAGTTTATTGCTTTTCATTATTGTTTCAATCCCAACTATTCCTTCTTCCATTGCATTATTAGTATTTGGTCCAAATAGTCCTAAATTTCTTTTTTTCTTTTTTTCTTCCCAAAAGCAACGATCTAAAGTTGAATCTTTATTTCCTGTTGAGACAACTAAAATTTTATAGTTATGTTCTATTGACATATGTGTTGTAATCGCTGCAATTGCTAATGTTTTTCCTGTTTGTTCTTTTCCATCGTTCCAAAATGTTATAACTGACATTTTACGCTCCTCTTTCTATTGTTTTTATAGCTTTTCTTATCCTCATTTCGTTTGCATCACCTAAAATTTCTTCAGCAATATATGCTAATCCGTCTTTATATTGAACGCTTAATTTTTTAAATTTAACCTTAGATACCCTTTGGTTTTCATATATTACACTTAAATCTCCATTTTCTACTGGAAAATAAATTCTATAATCACTCCAAATAACTTTATATCCAAGTGATAAAAAGTTCAAATAGTCGTCTTCTTCTTTAAGCATATCTTTTGAAAATAATACTTTTGTTAAACTAATAGGTTCTTTTAAGTCGCTTAATGCCTCTAATCCTCTTTTTAGAGAATATACATCAAATGAAGTTACAAAATAATTTTTTTGAGCTTCTGCTAAATTATATTCTCCAAAACCTTTATAATCATCTGTATCAACTAATATAAAATCATATTCTAGATTGCTATCATCTGCTATCCCTAAATATCTTTTTATATCTTCTGTGTTTGAAAATCCTACCGCTATGTCTATATCTTCATATTCTGTAACATACATTGTGGTAGGGTTTATAACAGGTACGACATATCTAGATTTTTGAGTTGTTGTTGCATCAATTATTAATACTTTTTGACCTAGTACAGTTAATATTTTTGCAATATATATAACTAAATCAGTTTTGTCATAGGCTCCTATAAACCCTATTTTTTTCATACGTATACCTCTCTTCTTTTTTAATTTGAAGTTGTTGTAGTGCTACTACTTGATGTTGTTCCATCTGTAGATGTTGCTCCTGATAATCCCTCTAAATAGCTCTTTCTTGAATTTTTAGAGTTTGTTATACTTTCTGTAACATTTGTTTCTAAGTTTGTTTGTGCTTGTTCTCCACCATTTGTTGCTGAATTTATGTAATTATTTCTTATTTCTGCACTGTTTCCATTATTATATCTTTCTCTTAATTGTTCCATTGCTTTTTCTAATATGTTAGGATCATTGCTTAATTCTTTAGAAACTGCTTCGCTAACAACATAGTTTGGTGTTGATGCTTTTTGCATTCCTGCTTCTGTATATTTAGTTGCATATAATTTTGCACCTTTTACTTTAGCTGCATCAATAATTGCTGAGCTCATATGTAAAGTCTCATCTTCAGCCAAGTTTACCCATAATGTATCTGTAGAATCTGTTCCGGCTATATTTGGTATTGTTACTTCTTTTTTAGATACCACTATAAAATCTTGTCCGTTTGGTAACATAAGTCTTATATCTATGTAATCACCTGTTGTTAAGTCTACTGGCATTACAACAACATTATATTCTTGTTTTCTAACATCATCTTGTACCATGTTATCACTTTTACTAATTAAATCTGTAGTAATTAATGTGTTTGCTTTCATGTCAACTTTAGCAACTAATGGAACTGAGTTTAATTCTAGATATTGTTTTTGTCCATTTTTTTCAATATAGTAATTATCTGTTTGTTCCTCTTTTTTTACTTCATATTTTTGATTATCAATTGTAATATACATTGTAGATGTTGTTTGACCATTTGAAGTACGGTATTCAGTTGTTATATTGTTTCCTTCTTTATCTTGTAATGCGTAATTTTGAATAATGCTAAGATCACTTGTAGCATTAGATGGTACTAGTGTCTTATTTACTTTTTGTAAAGTTAACATATCTGTTGTTATTGTTTGACCTGATTTAACATCTTTATTTAAAACATATGCACTAACACTGTTTTGTAGATCAAGTTTTTCTTTTTTGTTCTTTTCCATTAATTGCATAAGTAATAAAGCGATTATCGCTCCTGCAATTAATAACATTACTAGCATCCCTAGTAAAAATGAGTTTCTTGCTTTTCTTTGCATTGGATTTGTAGCCATGACAAATTCCTCCCTTTAAATTTATTTTTCATTTATTTTTTACAAAATAATCATCTATTTTATTTTACCTCAAGTGGCAAACAAAATCAACGAAATTATATTGTGTTATTAAAAGTTAATGTTTTTGTAATATTTCTGTAATATTTCTGCAACTCCGTCTTCATTATTACTACTTGTAACCTCATTTGCAATGCTTGTAATAACTGGTGTACTTTGTCCCATTGCAACTCCAAGACCTGCATTTTCAATCATTTTTTTATCATTTATATTGTCTCCTATTGCCATTATTTCTTCTTGCTTTACATTTAATAATTCTGCTAAAAATTTGATTGCATTCCATTTATCTACATTTGACCTTGAAACTTCTGTATAATAATACTCTACTGGAACTTCTTCAGTTCCTTGTTTTATAACCTTTCTTGCCATATGTGAAACATCTAATACTTCTACATCTTTTACATTTCTCATTTTTCTTATAATTGCATTAAAAACTGATTTGTCTTCATCACATACTGTAATTTTTAAAAAATTACAATTTTCTTTGTTTTCTATATATTCAATCATATTATTTACAATTGTTATTTTGCTCTTTTTTTCTTCAGCTTTTTTTAAGTTTTCTTTGTGATAATAAAGTACATTATATTTCAATGCTGTTGTTATAATTTCTTTTTCTGTATATACACTATAACCAATACTATTATCTTCACAAATTTTTATAATTTCTAAAACTTTTTGTTTGCTCATGCATTTTTCGTATATAATTTCATCTTTTTTCATATCATAAACAATAGCACCATTTCCTGCAATAAAATAATTTTTACTATCAATTTCATTTGCGATTGTTTTTATTGAATCTATTGGTCTTCCAGATGCTATTACTATTTCTGTTCCTGTTTCTTCTACTTTTTTTATTGTTTCTTTATTTTTAATTGAAATTGCGCCATAACTATTTAATAATGTTCCGTCTAAATCTATTGCGATTAATTTGTACAAATTTTTCACTCCTTTTATCGTTTGTTATATTTTATCCGCCAACAATTATATAATATATTTTTTTAAATTCAATATTTTTCTAAAAATTTCCTGTTTATTTTTTATTTTTTTGCAGATGATAGTATTAGAAAAAGCAAAAGTTTTTTCTAGTTGGACTGTTACAGGAGGTGAAAAAACAATGGCAAACTACTCAAATAAAAAATTAGTTCCAGAAGCTATGACTGCTTTAGATAAATTCAAATATGAAGTTGCTAGTGAAGTTGGTGTTAATTTAAAAGACGGATATAATGGTGACATCTCTGCCAGAGATGCTGGTAAAATAGGTGGACAAATGGTTAAAAAAATGATAGAACAAGCTGAAAGAAATATGAAATAGTTGTTCTAGAAGTAATTAGTCCTTAATTTTTAGGTAGGAAGTTAATTTTTGCTTTTATATATTTTTTAATACATAAAGGCAGGACTTGATTTCCTGCCTTTTTTATAAATCTACAACTATATATAAAATATCATTTATCATTTTCATTTGTATCTCTTGATCACTTGGTATTTTAAAATTCTCTTCTATTATTTGTTTATCAATTGGTAGTTGTTCTATTTTAACACTATTATTCATATAAAATTCTAACATATATTCAGTATATGTATTGGTTAAATATATAGAATTTAAAAATATAACTGGACTATATTTTTTATCTTTCAATCTTTTTCCGCTTCCAGTATAATATTTTGATATTTTTAAGTTTTGAGTTTTATCAAAATTAAGATTTTCTAATTCGTTTTCTACCTCTTCTGCAAATATTTTATCTATCTTCTGTGCTTCCATGAATTGTTTTGTTAAATAAATATTATTTATTAAATTAAAGCTAAAAAATACAAATATTAATATTTCTAATATCTTATATGAGATTTTGTATGTTTCATTAAAATTACACCATCCATAAATTAACATAGCACTAATAATTTCACCTAATGGTAATAATGTTCTTTCCATAACTGACAAAGAAATCATTACTAATCCACTAGCAGTATAAATCAAAAATATGCATAATTCATTAATAGCAATCTTTTTATTTTTGTTAAATATTGAAATTGTTATTATTATTGTCGAAATTATTAGCATCAAATATTCAGGAAAATATCCATCCTTTCCACAAATAACATCAAAATATTTATTGATGTTTTGAATGAATTCTTCAATATAATTTACATTTTCAATTCTATTAGTTAACGTAAGATTCATTACATGTGGTACAATATTAACAAATAATAAATTTATTATTGATACTATTACTATATTAATTGCGCATATACTTATTGTTTTTAAAAATTTGGAATCAAACTTTTTACTCTCTAGTAAAGTAAACAAAAAAGCTGTTGCTATATACATAGGTATAGAACCTTGATAGCAAAAAATAGATATTAATGCAATTATAAATCCTTTTTTATTATTTTTTAATATTATTGTTTGCTTTAATGAAATAATAAATAATAATACACTTGTACATATAATAAAACTATCTATAAATTGCATTGAATCTATTTGCATACAACTAAATATATATGTACTACTTAATAAAAAAGAAATTACTTTATTCTTTAGATCAGTTCTTTTTATATAATTATTTATTATTTTATACAATTCTAATGTTGCCAAGCTTAATATAAAAATTGATAATATAATATTTATAATATATACAATTTTTATATTAGCAGATGGTATTACTTTGCCAACAATTCCAAAAATTAATGCAGAAAAAATTCTGCCATCTTTAATATATGCGTCATTAATTGCATAATTATAATATCCTTGTGACAATATTCTTTCTGTATCTATTGAATAAAATCCTTTCAAAAATCCAAAATAGCTAATTATTCCTATTAATAATGCTAAAAAAATAATTATATTTTTTTCTTTATATTTCATTTGTTTTCCTCATTTTATATTTTAAAAGTTTCCTTGTTTCCAAGGAACCCTTATATTTTTTTGAAGATTTTGTTATGCTTCTGGTTCTACTAAACCATAGTTTTTACCATCTTTTAATTTATATACAACATTTACTTTTCCAGTTTCTACATTTATGAATGCTAAGAAATTATGTGTTGGTACTTCTTGTAAAGCTAACACTGCATCTTCTGGTAGCATTGGTTTAATACTATAATATGAAGTTTTAAGAATTTCATTTTCAATCTCAGCTGGTTTGTGTGCAGCTACTTCCATATTTTTTATTGAACCTTCTCTCATCATTTTTTCTTTTTTAGTTTTTGATTTTCTAATTTGTCCTTCAAGAATATCAATATCTTTATCAATTGATGCATACATGTCTTTATCTTCAGTTGCAGCTCTGTATTTTTCACCATCAACTACTACTGCTATTTCAGCTATTTGTAATTCTCTTTCTGTTTTTAATGTAACTTCAGCTTCTGCATTTTCTGCATCTTTAAAGTATTTATCAATTCTTTCCATTTTTCTTTCAACATAATCGTTTATTGCTTCTGTTATCTTTAGTTCCTTTCCTGTTATTTTTATTTTCATAAAAATCGCTCCTTTCTCTTTTTACTTAGTTGTTGTATGTGTATTATTATATCGGTTATTTTATTTTTTTTCAAGCTTTTATTAAAATAATTCTTCTAATTTGTATTCTTTCTCTAATTTTTGATTAAAATATATTTTTGTTATTAGTTTGAATTCTTCTAATGATTCATCTTTTATATTAAATGAATATAGTTTTTTAGGCGGAGCTGTTATTACATATTTAATTGCATTTTTTGTGCTTTCATTCATTTCTATTGCTGATTTGTCTTGCCTACTGCAAGCTTCACATTTAAAGCTATCATCTTTTATACTAAAATGTTTTAGGTTTTCTTTTTCTTTACAATTTCTGCATTCTTGTATATTTGGTGTAAATCCTAATATACACAATAATCGCAATTTAAATATTCCTAATACTAAGTCTAAATCTTTTTCTGTTTCAGATATTGTATATAATGTATTTAATAACAATTGCAATATGTTATAACAATTTTGATTTTCATGAGTGACATCTTGGATTATTTTATTTATATGTACTGCATATTTTAGTTTGTCCAAGTCTGTTCTTAGGTTATAAAATATTTCTATAGGTTCTACAGAATTGATGTGATATGTATTTGTTCCTTTATATACCAAATATTCTCCAAAGCAAAACATTTGCGTGCCTGCTAAAAGAGCACTTTTAGGTCTTCTTGCTCCTTTAGCTACGCACGAAATTTTTCCGAATGCCTGGTGTTAACATGGTAAGCATTTTATCAAAATCTCCCACATTACTTTCAGATAATATTATCCCATTTAGTTTCATACTCGCCATTTTTTTCTATGTCCTTTTTTTCATTTATTATTTTTTCTAAGTTTTCGATTTCTTTTAATTCTAAAAATGCATTTATATCGCCGGTATTTTTAAAGGCATTCCACGCAATTTTTTTTATCATAAGCTTCACTTTCCTTTCAAAGTTTTACCTTTAATTTATCTTTTGCTTTTTAAGTATTTTTTATACTATTTGTTTTTATATATTATATGAAAATTTTTTATTATTGTAATTTAAATTTACTAACAATTGAATTATTATCTTGCCAATCTTCTTTTACTTTGACCCATGTTTTTAAATTAACTTTAAATCCAAAATTATTTTCCATATCTATTCTGGCAGCTCTACCAATTCTTTTTAACATTTCACCGTTTTTGCCTATTATTATTCCTTTGTGTGAATTTCTTAGACAATAAATTGTTGCATCAATGTCATAAATTTCTTCTCCATTTTTATTTGTACGTGGTCTCATTTTTTCCACTTCTACATAAATTCCATGTGGTACTTCATCTTGTAATAATTTCAAAGCTTTTTCTCTTATTGTTTCTTCAGCTAATTGTCTTAATGTTTGATCTGTGTATTCTTCTTTATCATAATATACTGGGCCTGGTTTTAAGTTCTTTTCTATTTCATCTAATATAATATCTCTATATTTGCTATTTGTTGCAGAGATTGGTATAACCGCTTCGAAATTATATTCTTTACGATATAAATCAATTAATTTTAAAAGTTTTTCTCTTTTTACTAAATCTATTTTGTTTATGATTAATATTGTTTTACATTTTGATTCTTTTATTTTTTCAAGAATTCTTGTATCTCCTCTACCTATTTCATCACTTGTTGCTTCTATTAAAAATAGAACAACATCAGCATCAGCTAAACTAGTAAATGAAGTTTCTAACATTGTTTCATTTAGTTTAGTATGTGGTTTATGAATTCCAGGTGTATCTGTAAATATTATTTGTGAATTTTCTCTATTTACTATTCCTCTAATTGCTGTTCTAGTTGTTTGAACTTTGTTAGCTATTGCTGCTACTTTTTCTCCTACTAGCAAATTTAATAATGTTGATTTTCCTACATTAGTCCTTCCTATTAATGTTACAAATCCTGATTTAAATTCTTTTTCCATTTTGAGCTCCTTTTTATTTTATTATACACTTTTTTAATGCTAAATTTGTAGAAAGAGTGTATTGTTTTTAATTTTTATTTTTCTATATTATTTTAATTGTAATACGGCAACGCATTCAATGTGCTTGCTAAAAGGAAACATGTCCACAGGTTTTATACTTAATATTTCATACTTACCTTCAAGTTTAGATAAATCTCTAACAAGAGTTGCAGGATTACAACTAATATAAATTAATTTTTTAGGTACTATTTTCAAAATATTTTCTATACTTTTATTATCTAGTCCCTTTCGTGGTGGATCAACCATTATGATGTCTGGAATTATATTTCTAACATTTATCAAATTATCTAAAACTTTTTCTACATCTCCAGCAATAAATTCTGTATTTTTTATATTGTTTATTTTAGAGTTTATATTTGCATCTTTAACAGCATCTTCTACTATTTCTATTCCATATACTTTTTTAGCATATTTAGCCATAAATAATGATATTGTTCCTATTCCACAATACAAATCAAATACGACATCATTTTTAGTTATATGTGCAGCTTGTACTCCTAATTCATATAATTTTTCTGCTTGAATTGGATTTACTTGATAAAATGAATTTGGAGATATTTTAAATTCATATTCACCTAATATATCATTTATATATCCTTCGCCATATAAACTAATATTTTCTTTTCCCATTACTACATTAGTATTTTTAGTGTTTATATTTTTTATTATCGTTTTTACTTCTGGGAATTTTTTTAAAATTTGATCAACTAATTCTTTTTCATTAGGAATTTTTCTTCCATTAATTACAATTACACACATTATTTTATTTGTTCGTATTCCAACCTTAGTAACAATATGTCTTATTAAACCTTTTTGTTCTTTTTCATTATATATACTAATTTGATTTGAATTTATAAAATCAACTATAAACTTAGCTAATTCTTGACTTTTTTTATTTTGAATCAAACATTCTTGAATTGGAATAATTTCATGTGTTCTATTTGCAAAAACTCCAATTGTTGCTTTTCCATCTTTTCCTATACCTACAGGATATTGTGCTTTATTTCTATAATAATATGGTTTTTCCATGCCTAGTGTTTCTTGAACTTTTATTTTATTTTTTAAAGTTTTATTTACTAAGCTTTGAACAGCATTTTGTTTCATTTTTAAAGTCTCCTCATATTCTATATGTCTTAAGTCACAACCACCACAGCGTTTATAAGTTTTGCAATCTACTTGAGTTCTGTATTTTGAAGCCTCTAGTATTTCTAATATTTTTCCAAAAGCATACGATTTTAATACTTTTACAACTAGTATTTTTATCTTTTCTCCCTTTAATGCATTAGGAATAAATATTGTAAAATTATTTATTTTAGCAATACCTTCACCTTCAAATCCATTATCTACTATTTCTACTATATATTCTTGATTTTTTTCTACTGGCATTGATTTCTCCTATTTTACTTTTTTAGATTTCTCTATAATTTCTTTTGTAATGTTAGATTTATCAAATTTTTTCATAAGTACCATAACAACTGCTATTATAGAAAATATTATTGCATACATTATTATTCCTATGTGCCAATTTCCAGTTATAATTGTTGAGCCTGTTAGTGTTGATGATATAACTGATGGAATTCTTGCAAGTGTTGAAATTAATAAAAATCTTACTGGGTTTATTGGTAATAATCCTGCAAGGTAAACTAATAAATCTTTTGGTGTTCCTGGAATAAGGAATAATATTAGCATTATGTATTCTATTTTTTTTGGATGAGTAAATAAATTACTATTTTCTATTTTATCTAAGCTTTCTTTTTTTACCATTGTATAGACAAAGTCTCTTCCAAATTTTCGTACAGTGAAGAATATTAAAGCATTTACAGCTAAAGCTGATAGTAATATAAATAAAGATCCTCCTACTGTACCATAACACATTCCTGCTAACAATTCTATTGGTTCTCCTGGTAAAATAGGTAATATAACTTGAACTGCTTGCAATCCTAAAAGAATAAAACCACCCATCATTCCAGATTGATCTATTTTTGCTTTAAAAGCTTCTCTTCCATCAGCACTAAATAGACCTTTCATTATTGGATAAAAATATGCTGTCATTCCTATTAAAAGTACTATTGTTATTATAAATATTATTATTTTTATTATTTTTGTTCTCTTTTTTGTCTCCAAAATTCTCTCTCCTTTTTATAAATACTTGTATATTATACACTATTTTTGTGAATTTTTCATTTATTTTGTATGAATTTACTAAATAAATAGCTTATTTATTGACTTATTTCTCAAAAAATAGTATATTTATTACAGTTTTAAAGAAGGATGTTGATAAAATGTTAAAAATAATAATTAGCTTAATTGCCGGTTTAATGATGCTAGCTGGTACAATTCTTATTTATGATGCTCGTATTATAACTAAAAATTTTTTTGGATTTGGCGATCAAAATGAGGCATCTCGCGGTTTAAAAATATTTGGATTTATGCTTTTAATGATTGGCGGATTAATTTTATATTTTAATTTATAAATATTTCTTGACAAATATTATGATTATATGATAATATTATTGTTGTCAGTTAAACATATGCGGATGTGGCGGAACTGGCAGACGCGCTAGTCTTAGGAACTAGTGTCAATGACGTGGAGGTTCAAGTCCTCTCATCCGCACCAATAAATTATTTGTTTGAGATACTAGAACAAATAAATAAAAAATCAATCAGAAATAAAACTGGTTGATTTTTTTGTTGCCTAAAAAAATATTGTACAATAATTTATAAAAATAAGTTCCTAAGCTTTATAATTTTTTTAACTTATATAATAGTCTTTTAGTTTACTTACATCTTCAACTTTTGGAATTGTATAATCCCCATCTTCGTCTTTCCATTGTCCATTGTCTTGATTTCCAAATGCTAAATCAGCATGCTAGATGCACTAATCAACTTTCTAAATGAGGTAAAAAGCAACTCTTCATAGAGTTGCTTTTTCTTTTTTATATTTCTATTCTATCTTTAAACTTATCTTGTATTAATCTTCGTAATGGTTCATTTTCTTCTTTTTCAAGTTTAGGATCTTTTTCTAATATTTCCATAGCTACTACTTGAACTTTTTTTAACATTTCTATGTCTTCAAATAAATTGGCAATTTTAAATTCTGGAAGTCCATGTTGCATTGTTCCAAAAAAGTCTCCTGAGCCTCTTAATTCTAAGTCTTTTTCTGATATTACAAATCCATCATTTGTTTCACACATTACTTTCATTCTTTTTCTTATTGTCTCGCATTTACCTTCATATTTTAATATACAATAAGATTTATATTCTCCTCTTCCTACTCTTCCACGTAATTGATGTAACTGTGCTAATCCAAATCTCTCGGCATTTTCAACTACCATTATATTGCTATTTGGTACATCAACTCCAACTTCAATTACTGTTGTTGATATTAATATATCTATTTTTCCATTTTTAAATCTTTCCATTATGTCGTCTTTTTCTTTTTGTTTCATTTTTCCGTGTAAATATTCAACTTTGTATTGTGGAAATACTTCTTTACTGTATGTCTCATATAAAGCTTCTACAGATTTTAGATCCATTTCTTCATTTTTTTCAACTAGTGGACATACAATATATGCTTGCCTACCTTCATCTATTTGTTTTTTTATAAAATTATTTACTCTTTCTGTCATGTTTTTATTTACAGCAAATGTTTCTATTTTTTTCCTGTTAGGAGGTAATTCATCTATTATTGATATATCCAAATCCCCATATAATATTAATGCTAATGTACGTGGAATTGGTGTTGCAGTCATTACTAAAACATCAGGATTGTTACCTTTTTCCGCTATTTTGGCTCTTTGTCTTACCCCAAATCTATGCTGTTCATCTGTTACTACTAATCCTAAATTTTTGAATATAACATTATCTTCTATTATCGCATGTGTTCCTATTAATATATCTACTTCTCCACTTTTTAATCTATTTAATATATCTTCTTTTTTCTTTTTAGTTATTCCTGATATTAACAATTCACATTTTATATTTAATTTATCTAATATTTTTTTAAAATTTTCTAAATGTTGAGTTGCTAAAATTGCAGTTGGTGCCATTATAGCTGCTTGATATCCTGATTTAACTGCTTTGTATGCGGCACACATTGCTACTACTGTTTTTCCAGAGCCTACATCTCCCTGAAGTAATCTATTCATTACTTTGTCAGATTCCATATTTTCATCTATTTCTTCTAATACTCTCAATTGTGCTTTTGTTAGTTTAAAAGGTAATGTATTTATAACATCAGACATTTTAACATTTTTATCAAATTGAATTCCTTTTTTTTCTGTTATATAATTGTTTTTTAATTCTAATAATGCTAATTGTACTGACAATAATTCTTCAAATACTAATCTATTTCTTGCAATATTAAAATCTTCAAATTCTTTTGGAAAATGTATATTTTTTGTGGCATTGTTTATATCTTCTAAATTATACTGTTTTATTAAATATTGTGGTAATATTTCTTGTAAATTTCCATAAACAATTTTTATTGCTTCTTCCATTATTTTTCTAAGATTATTTTGAGATAAATTATATGTTAAAGGATATATAGGAATTATCCTTCCTGTATTTTGTACTTTTTCTCCCACATCAAATACTGGTGAATTAAACATTACTCTTCCAGCTTTTAAACTAACTTTCCCAAAGAATTTATATTTATTTCCTATTATAAATTTATCTTTTAAATATGGCTGATTAAACCAAGTAACTATTCCGCTTCCGGGTTTCATCACTTATCATAAGTCTTTGCATTGTTCTACCTTTTATTCTGATATTGTTAATCTTGCTTGTTGCTATTACCTCAACTAATGTTTCTTCTCCATCAACGCAATCACAAAGATATTGTGGTTTACTTCTATCTTGATATGTTCTTGGATAATATGTAATTAAATCTTTTAATGTAAATATACCTAATTTATTTAAAAGTTCTACTTTTTTTGGTCCAACACCTTTTATATATTGAATATTTTTTTCTAAATCTACCATAAAATGATGGTATGATAGATTTACTTTCTATCATACCTCCCTCCCTAAATTTATTTTACTTTTATTAATTTAAAATCTACTCCATCTGCACTTACTAATTTAAAGTTAATTCCAAAGTATTCTCCTTCAACTGCTTCTTTTATAGAGTTTCCATGTAAATGTGCATAATAGCATGTTTTTATATCATATTTTTTCAAAATTTTTAATACATCATTTAATTCATTGTTAGTAACATTTGATTTACTAATTGGTGGATAATGTGTAAAGACAATCATTTCTTTATCAGTTCCGTATTTTTTTATTCCATCTTGAATTGATAATTCTAATCTCATTGCATCTCTTTTAAATAGTCTTTTATCTTCTTCGTCATCTGATTGATTCCAGCCCCTAGCTCCTGCAAATACACAGTTTTCATATTCATATGAATTATTATATAAAAAATCTATATCATGAAAATTGTTGTTTTTCACAAATTCTCTCATTTTATTAAGTGTTGTCCACCAATAATCATGATTACCTTTTAATAGTAATTTTTTTCCTGGCAGGCTATTTAAATATTCAAAATCTTTGTCTGTGTCTTGAATATATGTAGCCCATGAAAAATCACCAGGTAAAATTACAAGATCATTTTCAGTTACTTTGCTAATCCAATCTTTTTTTATTTTTTCTTCATGGTTGTTCCAATTATCTCCAAAAATGCTCATTGGCTTAAGGCTTTTAAATGACAAATGTAAATCTCCTATTGTATATATTGCCATGATCTCCTCCTTTCTATTCAGTCTGATAATTTTAAATTAGGAATAGCGTTTAGTTCTAATCCGTCTCTTTTTCCTTCCATAAAATAATAATATCCTGCTGATGCAATCATTGCAGCATTGTCTGTGCAAAGTTTTAAGTCTGGCATATATATTTCTATTCCTTTGTTTTCTAATTCTTTAAAAGCTGCTCTAATATATGAATTTGCAGAAACTCCTCCAGCTAATACTATTTTTTTCATATTTGTTTGTTCTATTGCTTTTTTTACATTAGTTAATAATGTTTCAGTAACATTTTTTTCAAAGCTTGCACATAAATCAGCTTTATTTATATTAGGATCTTTATGATGTAGATTTATAACTGCTGTTTTTATTCCACTAAAGCTAAAATCTAATGTATCTGTATCAAAATGTGTTTTGGGTAATTCTATAATTGGATTTCCTTCTTTAGCTAATTTATCTACTTTAGGTCCACCTGGATACCCTAATCCGACAACTCTTGCAACTTTGTCAAATGCTTCGCCAATTGCATCATCTCTTGTTTTTCCGAGTACTTCAAATTTTGTATAGTCTTTTACTAGTACTATTTGTGTATTGCCTCCTGACATCATAACACAAATAAATGGAGGCTTTAAATCTTTATATGTAATGTAATTTGCTGCTATATGACCTGCTATATGATTTACTCCAACTAGTGGTAGGTTATTTGCAAAAGCGACTGCTTTTGCATATGATACTCCAACTAATAAAGCTCCAACTAGTCCTGGACCATATGTTGGTGTTACAGCATCAATATCTTTAAAGGTTACATTTGATTCTTGTAAAGCCTTTTGGGCCACTCTAGTTATTGCTTCAATATGATTTCTAGATGCTATTTCTGGAACAACGCCGCCATACTTTTCATGTATAGGTATTTGGGTATCTATTATATTTGATAATACTTCTCTTCCATTTTTTACGATTGCAACTGATGTTTCATCACAGCTTGATTCAATTCCCATTGTTAGTATATCTTTTGGTTTCATTTCTTTTCCTCTTTCTTTTTAGTTTACTAAAACAATATCAGGTTTCATACTGCCTTTTGAAGTTAGACAATTTGAAACCTGACAATACTTCTAAAAAATCATTTTTCCTAAATTTAAAAATCCTGTTGATATCCATGAAATCGCTGGTGATATTATTGTTCCAGCTATTCCTGTTATCCATAAAACAACAAATATTAAATAAAATATTTGCTCATTATTTGTAAACCATTCTTTTGCTTTATATGGTAAAAATGGCATTATAATTTTTGAACCATCTAATGGTGGCAATGGTATTAAGTTAAATACTCCTAGTCCAACATTAGTACTAATTGTTGCTGATATTAATATCATTATTACTCCGCCAACTGTTGAACTCAAAAATGCTGTTCCTGCAAATTTATATAAAGCACAATATATTAATGAAAAAACAAAAGCTAATATAATATTCATTATTGGTCCTGCTGCTGATACTAGTGCTTCACCTTTTTCCATTGATATTTTTCTAGTATAATTTGCAGGATTTACTTGCACTGGTTTTCCCCAACCAAATCCAGCAAATAGTAGCATTAATGTTCCTATTGGATCTAAATGTGCTAATGGATTTAAGCTAAGTCTCCCTTCATTTTTAGCAGTATTATCTCCTAATTTATAAGCTACATATCCATGTGCAAATTCATGAAATGTTATTGCTATTAATACTCCAGGAGCACTTGCTAATAACATAAATAGTGATCCTGGATTTGTTATTAAATTTGTAAGTGTAATAATAACCATTATAGCTATTACTACATAAATTACTCTTTTATCTAAAGAAAAATTATACATATTCTCTCCTTTTTTTCTAGTTTAAAGGCTTCATTGTTGGGAATAATAGTACATCTCTAATTGTTGCTGAATCTGTTAATAGCATTACTAATCTATCAATTCCTATTCCTAATCCTCCTGTTGGTGGTAAACCAATTTCTAGAGCTTGTACATAATCTTCATCCATCATTCCAGCTTCTTCATCTCCAGCTTCTTTTGCTTCTACTTGTTTTTCAAATCTTTCATATTGATCTATTGGATCATTTAATTCAGAAAATGCATTTCCATATTCTCTTCCACCTATAAATACTTCAAATCTTTCTGTCATTTTTTTATTCTTTGGACATTTTTTTGCTAATGGTGAAATTTCAACTGGATATTCATATATGAATGTTGGTTGGATTAATGTTTTTTCAACATATTCATCAAAGAATAAGCTAATTACATCTCCTCTTGTTTCTTTTGTTTTATCTGGAATTTCTATTCCTCTTTCTTTTGCTAATTTAACAGCTTCTTCATCTGTTTCTATTTTATTAAAGTCTACTCCACAAGCCTCTTTTATACTATCTATCATAGTTATTCTTTTCCATCCTGGTGTTAAATCTATTTCTTGTCCTTGATAATTAATTTTAGTTGTTCCTAAAATTTCTTTGGCTGTTCTTGAAAAGATTTCTTCTGTTATATCCATCATATCATGAAAATCTTCATATGCTGCATATAATTCTAGTTCTGTAAATTCAGGATTATGTCTTAAATCCATTCCTTCATTTCTAAATACTCTACCTATTTCGTATACCTTATCAAATCCACCAACTATTAATCTTTTTAAATTTAATTCTAGTGCTATTCTTAAATACATATCTATATTTAATGAATTGTGGTGTGTTATAAATGGTTTTGCTGTTGCACCACCAGAAATAGTATTTAATACTGGTGTTTCAACTTCTAAATATCCTTTTTCATCTAGGATTTGTCTAATTTTGCTTATTATTTTACTTCTTAATACAAAGCTTTGTTTTACTTCTGGATTTACTATTAAATCTACATATCTTTGACGATAACGTAAATCTGGATCTTTTAATCCGTGGAATTTTTCTGGTAATGGTCTTAATGATTTTGATAATAATGTTACTTCTTTAGCATGTACAGAAATTTCTTCAGTTCTTGTTTTAAATATAAAACCTGTTATTCCTATAATATCACCAATATCATATGTTTTAAATGCCTTATAGCTTTCTTCTCCTAAATCATTTATACTTACATAGCTTTGGATTTTTTCATCACTATCTTGAATTGTACAAAATGATGCTTTTCCCATTATTCTTTTTGCTATAATTCTTCCTGCTACTGTTACATCTTTTTGCTCAAATTTCTCGTAATTTGCTTTTATTTCTCCAGCTGTATTTGTCCTATTAAATTTTGTTATTTCATAAGGATCTTTTCCTTCTTCTTGTAACTCTTTTAATTTATCTCTTCTTATTTGCATTAAATGGTTTACATCTAATTCTTCTGTTTGATTTTGTTGTTTTCCGTTTTCTGCCATTTATATCTCTCCTATCTTTTTATTATTGACTGTTATATTATATAGCAAATTGGTCTAAAAGTAAAGTTTTATAAGCATTTTATGTAACATTAATTTTTTTCATATTAGATTTAATGTCTCCATTTTGAAGATATATTTCGTATGTTCCTTTTTGATTCACAACAAAACTATAATCTTCTGTTGTTGAAAAATCATTAATCGTTGAATCGTCATTTTTATATTTTATCTGCCATTTATCTACATAACCATTATCATATTTTATATTTGAAATTGTTACTTTATATTTATTGTTTTCTAATTTTTCATAACTTACATCAAATGTTGGTTTAGCTGTATTTTTATTTTCATATTCTATATTATATAAACCATTTGGTGTTTGATCTAATGTATAGTACATTTTGTTTTCATATTTCATTCCGTCATAGCTTATTACACTTCTTTTTGCAACATTTACAAAAAATTCTCCATCTACTTTGTCTATTTTTAATGCTTTTATTGTATCTTCATCAAAATATCTATAACCTGTCATATTAGTTATTCCTGATGCATTATTTGTAAATACTTGAGTTGCTTGTTTTTTTACTGTATTTATATCTTTTCCAATGTTGGCTATCTCATTTCCTTTATATGTAGTTCCGTTTACAGTAATACTTCCTTCACTGTTATATTTTTCATACAAATCATTGACCTCTGTTTGCATTACCTTTAGTTCTGCTTCAAATCTTGTGAAATAAGTTTGTTTTATTACGTTAATTCCGCTATATGTTGCTACAGAAGCTAAAATTAATAAAACTATAATTGTTATTATTAGACTTATTAATGTTATACCTTTAATATTATTTTTTTTCATTTTGCCTCCATATATTTAATTTTATATTATTTAAACATATTATACAAAACTTGCTTTTCTTTATCAATGAATAGTTTGTATTTTTTTATTACAATTGTATTACAATGTTTATTTAGTAAAAAAATAAAAGCCATTAATTTTTTGGCTTTTATAACTGGCTGGGGTACTGTGATTCGAACACAGGAATGGTGGAGTCAGAGTCCACTGCCTTACCGCTTGGCGATACCCCAATTTCAGTTATATTATATCAAAAAGTTTTTATTTTATAAATAGTTTTTTTAAAATTTGTTCATATTCTTTATAATTTGGTTCATATTTTTCTAATAATTTATAAAAGCCTTTTGCGTGTGTTTTAAATTTTAAATGGCAATATTCATGTAGTACAGCATAATCAATGATTTTTCTATTGTATTTAACTATTTCTGGATTAATTGTTATTTTTCCATCCTCACATTTGCCAACTTTATTCATTTTTATTATCTCATATTCTTCTGGAGCAAAGCCTAACATTATTCTTGTTTTTTCCATTGCTCTTTCAATTTCTGTACTAGCAATTTGCTCATACATTTTTTCTATTGCCAAATCAAGTATATTTGTATTAGAAATTTTTTTATATCTGTTTGGTAGTGATATATTTATTGTTTTTTCTTCAACATCTAATTGAATAAATTTAATGCTTTTATATGTTATTTTTACTTTATAATCTATTCCTAATATTGGTACTGGATGTCTTTCAATGCTGCTGTTTACCTGTATTTTAAAGATTGATTTTGTTTTTTCTATACTCATAATATATCACTCCTATTCAAATTTTTATTTTGCGAATTCTTGTTTGCTTTTTCTTGTTCTATTTTACATTTCATTTTATAATTTGTCAATAGATTTTAATAAAAAAATAAAATATTTGTTCGTTTTTTTTAGAGATGAAAACATTAAAAAAAAACAGTCAATATTGACTGTTTTTTTTATTATTCAGCTTTGTTATCTGTAGCTGGTTCTTCTGCTTTAACTTCTTCAGCAGCTGGTTTTTCAGCTACTTCTTCTTTTATTGTGATTTCTCTGTTTTCAATTCTAGCACCGATTTTTTCTTTAGTTTTAGCAGCTTTACCTAATCTGTCTCTTAAGTAGAATAATCTAGCTCTTCTAGCTTTACCAACTCTAACTAGTTCTACTTTTTCAACTAATGGAGAATGTACTAAGAAAGTTTTTTCTACACCTACTCCATAAGATATTTTTCTTACTGTAAATGTTTGGTTAACTCCTCCACCTTGTACTTTTATAATTGTTCCTTCAAATACTTGGATTCTTTCTTTATTTCCTTCTTTGATTCTTACGTGTACTCTTACTGTATTACCAACTCTTAATTCTGGTATTTTATTTTTTAATTGTTCATGTTCAATAGATTTTATGATATCCATTAAATTTCCCTCCTTCTTTCTATATTGATTAGGGCGGTACTCTATTTCAAATACTCCTAACCTTGCTTACCTTATTTTAATAAATCTGGTCTTTTTTTCTTAGTTATTTCTAAAGATTTTTCTTTTCTCCATTTGGCTATTTCTTGGTGGTTTCCAGATAACAATATTTCAGGTACCTTCACTCCATCAAAATTTTCAGGTCTAGTATATTGTGGATATTCTAAAAGTCCTTCTGAGAAGCTTTCTTCTTTAATAGATTCTTCTTTTAAAACTCCTTCTACATATCTACTAACACTATCTATTAACACCATTGCAGGTAATTCCCCACCAGTTAACACATAATCTCCAATAGATATTTCTTCATCCACAATTTTATCAATTACTCTTTGATCTATTCCTTCATAATGGCCACATAGAATTACAAGATGTTCTTCTTTAGATAATTCTTCTACTTTTTTTTGGTCTAATGTTTTTCCTTGTGGTGACATGTATATTACTTTAGCATTTTTGTCTTTTATAGAGTTATAAGCTCTATCTACAACATCTGGCATCATAACCATACCAGCACCACCGCCATATGGAGTATCATCTACTTTTTTATGTTTATCTGTAGAAAAATCTCTAATATTAATTAAATTAACACTAATTTTTTCATTTTCTACTGCTCTTCCTATTATGCTTTGTTCTAATGAACTAAACATTTCTGGGAAAAGTGTTAAAACATCAAATTTCATTTTTTACTCCTTTTACATTATTCCAGGAATTAAGTCAACAATAATCTTTTTTTGTTCCATGTCGATATTTTTAACAACATCTTTTATTGCTGGTAACAAAATTTGCTTACCTAATTCGTTTTTTACTACATATATGTCATTACTTCCTGTATTAAAAATGTCTTCCAATGTTCCTAAAAGTTCTCCTTTTTCAGTATAAACTTTTAAACCAATCATATCAACAATATAATATGTACCTTTTTCTAAAGGTTTCTCTTTTTTTCTATCTACTAATAAATAGCTGTTACGCAACAAATTTGCATCCTCAGGATTTTCGATTCCTTTAAATTTTATTAATACCATACCTTTGTGATATTTTGCTTCTTGGATTTCATATTCTTTAATATCATTTCTGTTTTTAACATATATTTTTTTTAAATTGTTAAATCTTTCAATATTATCAGAAAATAGTTTTATTTTTACCATTCCTTTAATTCCAAAAGTATTAACAATTTGTCCAATTTCAAGATATTTTGTCATACTTACATACTCCAATTATCCTATAAATTCAACTGACACTTTTTTGTGTTCTTTAGCAGCAACTGATTTCATGATAATTCGTATTGATTTAGCAAGTTTACCTTGTCTTCCAATTACTCTTCCCATGTCTTCTTTTGCTACTTTTACTTCAAATGTTATAGATTTTTCGCTATCTACTTTTGTAATTTCAACAGCATCTTTGTTTTCTACTAAATTTGAAATTATAGTTTTTAAAAAATTTTCCATTTTTTCCTCCAGTCAAATTATTTAGCTTTTTCTATTAAAGCTTTTACTGTAGGTGTTGGTTTTGCACCATTTTTGATCCATTTTTCAACTTTTTCATTATCTAATACTATTGTTGATGGATCTGTCATTGGGTCAAAAGTTCCTAATTCTTCAATTATTCTACCATCTCTTGGGCTTCTTGAATCAGCTACAACTATATGATAGAATGGAGCTTTTTTCTTTCCTTGTCTTTGTAATCTTATTTTTACCATGTCTTTCACCTCCAAATTATTTATATATATAAGTTTAAAAATTTAATAACTAATTAAAATTTGAAATTTTTCAAGGTGTTTTCATCTAAATTATTCATTAATTTTTTCATTCCACCTTTGTTACTTTTCATTTGCTTCATCATTTTTTGTGTCATTTCAAATGATTTTATGAATTTGTTTATTTCTTGTACTGATGTACCACTTCCTTTAGCAATACGTTGTCTTCTACTTCCATTTAAGATTCTTACATCTCTTTTTTCAGCTTTTGTCATTGAACAAATAATTGCCTCTATTTTTACAAATTCTTTATCATCTATTTTAACATCTTTTAATTGATTCATTCCTGGTATCAATTTTAATAAAGATGAAAATGACCCCATTTTTTTTATTTGTCTTATTTGTGCTAAATAATCGTCTAAATCAAATTCTTTTTTCTTTAATTGTTTTTCTAATTTTTCTGCTTGTTCTTCGTCAAATGCTTCTTCAGCTTTTTCAATAACTGATAAAATATCTCCCATTCCTAATATTCTGCTTGCCATTCTATCAGGATGAAATACTTCTATATCATTTAACTTTTCTCCCGTTGCTGCAAATTTTATTGGCTTTCCTGTTATTTTCTTTACTGATAAAGCACTACCACCTCTTGTATCTCCATCTAGTTTTGTTAAAACTATTCCATCAATTCCTAATGCATCGTTAAATTTTTCTGCTACATTTACTGCATCTTGACCTGTCATAGCATCAACAACAAGTAAAATTTCGTGAGGTTTTACACCTGCTTTTACATTTTTAAGTTCATCCATTAATGCTTCATCAATATGTAAACGTCCTGCTGTATCTAATATTATAACATCATTTAATTTAGACATTGCCACAGACATTGCTTGTTTTGCAATATGCACTACATCTTTTGATTCTTCATTGCTATATACCGGGATATTTAATTGTTTTCCAACAACTTGTAACTGTTGTATAGCTGCTGGTCTATAAATATCACATGCAACTAATAATGGCTTTTTTCCTTGTTTTCTAAATAAATTTGCAAGTTTACCCGCTGTTGTAGTTTTTCCAGATCCTTGTAAACCAACTAACATTATTACTGTTGGTGGGTTTGGACTAAAATTCACTCTGCTTTCTGTTCCACCTAGTAACTCTACTAATTCGTCTTTTACTATTTTTATTACTTGCTGTCCTGGTGTTAATGATTTTAAAACATCTTGACCTAAAGCTTTTTCTCTTATTGATTCTGTAAATTCTTTTACTATTTTGTAATTTACATCCGCTTCTAGTAATGCAAGTTTTACTTCTCTTAGCATTTCTTTTAAATCAGATTCTGTTATTCTTGCTTTTCCTCTGATTTTTCTTGTTATTTCTTGTAATCTAGATGATAATCCCTCAAAAGCCATATTGTTCTCTCCTTCTTGTCATTTTTATGACATTACTTCTGTGATATTAAACTAAACAATTTAATTCTTTTTTTACATTTTCCAAAATGTGTGCTACTTTTTTATCTGAATCATCATTTTGTATTTTATTTAACTCTGACAAAATTTTTTCTATTTTTTTTTCTTGATTCAACATCCTTTTCATAAATAATAACTTTTCTTCATAATAGAAAAGTTTTTTCTCCCCCTTTTGTATAACATCTCTAACAGCCTGTCTTGTAATTCCATGATTTTCTGCAATTTCTGATAAAGATAAATCGTTATTATAGTAATCATCTATGAATTCAAATTGTTTTTGACTCAATAAATTTCCATATAATTGGTATAAAATACTGATTTCTACATTTTTCTCCATCTGATTACCTCTTTTCAACTTGTAATGCAAATATACTTTACACTATTTTTGTGGATTTGTCAAGCTTTTTACGCTAAAAAAACAAAAAAGACTGCATAATACAGTCTTTTTTATTTTATAGTACTTTAAATATCGCAATCATCGTAGCACCTAAAACAATAATTCCTAGAGCTGCTACTATTGTAAGAATAACTGTTGCTGCTGGACTTAGTTTTTGATGTTTTCTTTTTACAGGTTTGAATTCTTCTGTTTTTACTTCTTCTTTATTGTTTTCTTCCATTTATTTTCTCCTTTGTTCATAATATATAAATATATATTATTATATTTTTAAAATTTTGTCTATACTTTGTTAAAATTATTTTCTTAATTCAGCTCCGAATTTTTCTTCTAATTCTTTTATTACCTCTTCCATCACTGGATTAATTTCATCATCTGACAAGCTTTTTGTCTTATCTCTGAAAATCAAACTATATGCAACACTCTTTCTGTTTTCACCTAATTTTGCATCTCTATATATGTCAAATAATTTTAATTCTTCTAATGATTTCTTTCCTTTTAAAAGTTTTTTGCATTTTTTAGTTATTGCTTTTTCAAGTTCTCCTACTTCTATGCTTTCATCTACCATTATTGCAATATCTCTTTCAACAGCTGGGAATTTTGGAACTTCTTCATATTTTTTATTTACTCTAGAGTATTTTACTATTTTTGTGATATTTAATTCTGCTAAATATACTCTTTTATTAATTTCATAATTCATTAATACTTCTGGATGAACTTCTCCAAATGTTGCTATAACGTCATTTCCAACTTTTAAGTTTGCACATCTTCCTGGATGGTAAGATTCATTTGTTGTTTCTTTTTCAATGTCGTAATGATTTACATTAGCTGTTTCTAATATATTTTCTATAATTCCTTTTAATATATAGAAGTCTACATTTTCTCCGTACATTCCTATTGTTAATATGTTTTCTTGTAAAGGAACTTCACCTTTTTCTACTTGGCCATTTATATTTCTATAATTTTTTGAAATATCAAATAATTTTACATTTTGATTTTTCTTGTTGTTATTTCCAGCTAATATTTGCATCATACTTGGAATTGTTGTTGGTCTCATTAATCTAAATTCATCACCCAATGGATTGATTATTTTTATAGCATTTTCAATAGTTTCTTTGTTTATCTTTGATTTTTCTAAGTCTTTTTCACTTAAAAATCCATATGTGTATATTTCTGAAAATCCATTATATATTAAAACATCTTGGATTTTATTTTCTATTTTTTGTTCTTTGTTTCGTATTCCTATTGTTGTTCCAGCTCTTATTAATGTTGTTTCTAATTTATCATATCCATAAAATCTTGCAACTTCTTCTGCTAAATCTGCTATACAAGCTAAATCCATTCTAAAATATGGAGCTATTGCCATATCATTTTCTACTTTTATATCTAGTTTTTCTAATATGTCAATCATTTCTTGTTTAGATAAATGTGTTCCTAATAAATTATTTATTCTTTCAACATCTAATTTTATTTTATTTATTTTTTGTTTTGTTGGATATACATCAATTTTGCCTTCAACTTCTTCTCCAGCACCTAATAATTTTACTAATTCAACTGCTCTATTTACAGCTCTTAATGTGTTTTCTGATGATAATCCTTTTTCATAACGTGATGAACTTTCTGTTCTTAGTCCTACTTTTTTAGCTGTTTTTCTAATATTTCCACCATAGAACATTGCTGATTCAAATACTACAGTTTGAGTATCTTTTTCAATTTCTGAGTTTAATCCTCCCATAACACCTGCTATTGCTACGGCTTTTTCATCATCTGCTATAACTAAATCATTTTCATCAAGTGTTCTTTTTTCTTCATCTAATGTTGTTATTTTTTCACCATTTTTAGCACGTCTAACTGTTATATGTTTTCCATTTATTGAATTAATATCAAACGCATGCATTGGTTGTCCCATTTCTAACATTACATAATTTGTTATATCTACTATATTATTTATGCTTCTAATTCCACAAGCATTTAATCTTTTTCTCATCCATTCTGGTGATGGCCCAATTTTTACATTTTTTACTACTCTTGCTATATATCTATAGCATAAATCTGGAGCACTAATGTCTACTTTTAGTCCTTCTATTTTATCTTTATTTGGAACATTCATTTCATCAATATTTTTTCTTGGATTTTTGAATGGTTTATTTAATGAAACTGCTGTTTCTCTTCCTAATCCTTCTATTGATAAGCAATCTGGACGATTTGGAGTAATTTCAAAATCAATTACTTCTTCTCTTAAACCTAATACTTCTACAATGTCTTTTCCTAAATCTTTTTCTAAACTTTTATCCAAAATCATTATTCCATTTTCGATTTGATCAGGATAATCATGTATATCTAAATTTAATTCTCCTACAGAGCACATCATTCCACATGATTCTACTCCTCTTAATTTTCCTGTTTTTATTTTTATTCCATTAGGAAGTTCTGCACCATCTTTAGCAACAGGTATAATATCATTTACTTTTATGTTTTTGGCTCCTGTTACTATTTGTAGTTTTTCAGTTCCTACATCTACTTTTGTTATTACTAATTTATCAGCATCTGGATGTTTTTCTATTTCTAATATTTTTCCAACAACAACATTTTTTATGTCGTTTCCTTTTTGTATTATTTCTTCAACTTTTGATCCTGTCATTGTTAGTATATCACCTAATTTTACACAATCAACATCTATATCACTATATTCACGTAACCATTCTACACTTGCTTTCATTTGATTTCTCCCTTTCTAATTTTTCTATTTAGTTTTATCTGTCAAATTCAGTATTTTGAGAAGCATATTTTTCTGCAGCATTATATCTATCTTGCATTTCTAACTTTTGACTTAATATCTGATTATTTAGATTTACTTTATACATATCTTTAAATTCATTTCTTCTTTGTTGAAATTCATCTATTGCTTCTTTAGCCTTATCATCTGTTATAACTTTGTATCCTCCTGATGTTTCAACTGCAGAATATTTATAATCATTTCTTACAAATTTCATCGCTTGTTCTAAACTATAAACTTTATTTTTTCTCGGTTTCTTACTAAAAAATCCCACTTTATTTCAACTCTCCTTTAAATATCAAATTTTTGATTTATTTAAATGTAACTTTTGCATTTTTGCTTTTATTCTAAAATTGTTTTAAAAATCTAACATCATTTTCAAATAATAATCTCATATCATCTATTCCGTATTTTGCCATTGCAATTCTTTCAACACCAAATCCAAAGGCAAAACCTGTATATTCATCTGGATCAATTCCACAATTTTTAAATACGTTTGGATGTACCATTCCACATCCTAATAATTCTATCCATCCTTCTCCTTTGCATACTCTACAACCTTTTCCCCCACATACAAAGCATGATACATCAGCTTCAGCACTTGGTTCTGTAAATGGGAAATGATGAGGTCTGAAACGAATTTTAGTATTTTCTCCTAAGCATTTTTTTACAAACATTTCTAGTGTTCCTTTTAAGTCTGTCATTGATATATTTTTATCAACAACTAATCCTTCTATTTGATGAAAAACTGGTGAATGTGTTGCATCAACACTATCTGAACGATATACAGTTCCAGGACATATTATTTTTATTGGTGGTTTTTGAGTTTCCATTACTCTTGCTTGTACTGGTGATGTTTGACTTCTTAATACTACATCATCTGTAATATAAAATGTATCTTGAATATCTCTTGCCGGATGATCTGGTGGTGTATTTAATTTATCAAAATTATATACTGCTTGTTCTACTTCTGGTCCATCTGCTATTTGATATCCCATTCCTAAAAATACATCTTCTACTTCTTTTATTACTTGTGTTATTGGATGTAATGAACCTAACTCTATTTTTTTGCTTGGTTCTGTAACATCAATATTTTCTGTTAATAATTTTTTTTGTAATTCTTCTTTTTTGAATTCAGCTTCCTTGTTTTCAAATAATTTGTTTAATTCATCTCTAACTTCATTTACTAGGCTTCCTATTACTGGTCTTTCTTCTGGGCTTAATGCTCCCATTCCTCTTAAAACTGTTGTTAATTCACCTTTTTTTCCTACATATTTTACTTTTAATTCATTTAAATCTTTTTGATTTTTGCATTCTTCTATTTCTTTAATAGAATTTTCTTTGATTTTTGCAATTTGCTCTTTCATGTTTCCTTTCTCCTTTTATCTTATTTTAATATGGTTTATATGTTTTAGTTTGCTTATATTTTCCATATTGATTACTTGTAAAGTTTTGATCTTGTAATAACAATTGTTGTTTTTTCTTTTTTCTTGTTTTTAATTTTACTATTATTTTTTGCCATAAACTTTCTTTATTTTTAAAATAATATGTAACTATATATACACCTGAATCATTTAAATCTATGCTTATATTAGTTATTTTTTTTGCAAATTCTTTTTTAGTTTTTTCTATACTTTGCATAATTTCTTGATCGGTATATGTTTTTGAATCAAAATAATTTTCTAGTATTTTTTCTTTCATACTAACACATCCTTAACATCATAAAAAGCCATATCCTCCTTACTTTTTAGGACGAAATGGCTTTTGTTTTTCGTGGTACCACCTAATTTTATTAGTTTTACTAACCTCATTAAAGTTTTAACGGTGCAACCGCCCTTTCCTACTAAATTTTCAAAAAAGGACCTAAAAAGTGAAATTTCTATATATTTATATGCTAAATGGCTTACAGCCTAGACCATTTTTCTCTTTTGCATTTTTGCTAATATATATACTTTGCTTTTTAATTGGTTTTAAATCTCTCATACTTCTTTATTTTACCATTTTTTTCTTTATATTTCAAGAGTTTTTCAGTAATTTTATAATTTGTTTAATTTTTGTTTTTACCTTGAAATTTTATATATTTATGTTACAATATATATTGTATGTAAATAATATGAGGAGGAATTTTTTATGACTAACCTAAAGAAAAAGATTTTTTTAGTTTTATTTTTAATTTTAACATTTATTGCAAATGTTTCTTTTGCATCATATAGTACAGTTCAAATGTCAGTTGTAGAAGAACCAGTTGCCACCGTTCAATTAGGAACGAATTCTAAATTTGAAAAGAAACTTGTAAGCAAAGATTTAAAAAATAAGGAAGTAACAATTCAATTACAAGTTACTAATGGTGAAAAAGATTTAAAACCAACAGGTGAACTTGTCTTAGTTTTAGATAATTCAAAAAGTATGACAAATAAAATAAATTCAGATCAAAACACAACAAGACATGATGTTGTTTTTAAATCAGCGCAAAGTTTAATTACTAATTTATTAAAAGATAATGATGCTTTAAAAATTAGTGTTGTAAGCTTTTCAACTAATGTAGATGTTTCTAAAGAAGGAACATTATCTGATGCTTCAGTTGTTTCTAAATTATCAAATGATTCAACCGCAATAAATTCAGCTATTGATTCTATTCAAACAAATGGACCAAGAACAGACTTAGAATCAGGATTAACTCTAGGAGCTCAACAATTCAGTAAGGATGCTACAAATAAATATATGGTTGTTTTAACTGATGGTGTTCCAAATGTTTCAATTGGGCACAATAATCCTTATTATTCCGATGATGTAATTACTGCTACAAAAGCAAAATTACAATCTATTGAAAAAAGTGGAATTACACTTTCTACAATGTTAACTGGTATTGATGATGAATCTTATGTACCTTCAGGAACTAGCAAAAATTTTGGACAAATTATAAATGAAGTTTTCGGTACATCAAGCAATCCAACTGCTGGTAAATTCTATTATGTTACTGATGACAAAGCAGAGCAAACTATAAAAACAGAAATATATAACTCATTACTTCCTGTTTCTCAAAGCTATAAAAATATTACAGTAACTGATTACTTCCCAGAAGAAATTATAAACAACTTTGATTTTTCATATGTAGAAAAAGCTAATGTTGGAAATATTTCTGCTGAAGTAGATAAGAAAAATAATTCTATTACATGGACTATACCAGAATTAGCTAGTGGAAAAACAGCAACTGTTCAATACAAATTAAAATTAAAACAAGACTTTGATAGTAAAATTGTTAATAAAATATTAAATACTAATGAAAAAGTTGATATTACTTATGATGATTTTAATAACAAACATCAATCAAAAACAACTGATATAACACCAAAATTAAAACTTGTTGAACCAGAAACACCAAAGCCAACTACATTACCTAAAGCAGGTGCATCAACAATTTTAGGAATTAGTGTAGCAGTATTATCAATAATTGCCATTGTATCTTTTGTAAGATATAAATATTATAATAAAAACATGAAATAATATAAAACATGTTAAAAAATCATACAAAAAAAAAGATTTGAGACTAATTTTAGCTCAAATCTTTTTTTGTATTTTAAAATTTACACACTATATAATACACTATCTTCCTTTAATTTTTAAAATTTTGACCACTAAGAGACCAAAGGCCTCTTAAGGTGGTCATTTTTCTCTACTTTTTTACCATTCTATTGTGTGAGCATTTGCCGGACTATCTCCTGTATTTGCATTTATTTGGACACTAGATCCTAGAGAAACTACGGCACGAACGGGACTATAAGCGCTACCGATGATGCTATTATAAGAGTAGAACATATCACTACCGTTAATGTAAGTATTAGCATAGCGCAACCCGAAACAAGCATAAGTCGAATAACAATAGATACAGCGCGCGGCCACCCAATACCCCCCAATTAAATTACTTAATACTTTTGCACCTTCTCCATAATTTGTTTCATTTATTGGAATATTATAATATGTTTGCTTCGCATTTAATGTTCCTAATTTTGTAGATGTTTCTGTTGTTGGACTTGTATAATGACTACTATTTTCATCTTCTTCTGAATTATATGCATTCGGTGCATATGAATAACTATCTTTATATG
>USGY01000016.1 GCA_900554365.1 uncultured Clostridium sp.
TTTTTTGAATTCTTGTAGTACTAATTTCTATAAGAAATTGTACCGCTTAGGTTATTCTCTAAAGGATATTATTGTTTTCTTTTCAATGTACTATTTTGTGTGTTCCTCTTGCGGAACGATTCTTATTATACTCTATGTTATATTCTTTGTCAACACTTTTTTCAAATTTTTTTAAAAAACTTTTTTAAAGGCATTTTAAGCATAAATAAAAGCCCTATTTTAGTAGGGCTCGAGGCTTTTTTAGTCTTTCTTTACAATTGTCAAATCTATATATTTTGCTAATTGATTTTCGTCATATTCAATTTTTATATTGTATTCGTCTTGACTTTTATCAAGATAATTGAAAAGTGAATTAACTATTTGTGAATTTCCTTGTTTTCTATCAACTTCTAATTTTAATTCATCATTTGAAATAACTTGCATATTTGTTATATTATCTTTTATTGATTCTATCATTTTAACAACATCTTCACTTTTCATTTTTTCGCCTTGTATTATTTCAAACTTAGAATTAAATCTATTTCTTTCAGCATCTGTTATTTCTGTTGAATTTAATACACTAGTATCTTTTATCAAACCTAATTCTTGTAACATTGCTTCTATACTTTCTATTTGTATATCATCTTCAACTTGAGTTTTCTTATCATTTATTCCATTTTGAACTGTATCATATATATTTTTAGCTTGATCTTGATCTAATGTTGTTAAATTAACTGAATTGTCATTATTAAATTCTACTTTTTCTTTAATATCTGTTGTTTTTTCAATATTTTGATTTACAACAAGTTCTGCCTTTTTAGTATTGTCTTCATATGCTAATGTGTTCTTTACTATTTCTTTACTATCATTTACTTCTACTGTTCTTTCAAAGTTTAATTGTTTTGTTACATCTTCTGTACTTTTGTTAACACCTATATTTACTTTATCGTTTGTTCCAGTTATTGTAATTGATTCTTCTGTTTTATCACTTTTTGTTATTTTGGCATTAAAATATTTTTCATTGTTTTCTATACAGTCAAGGCTTATTTTATAACTATCTCCTTGGATTTCTGTTTTTACTGTTTTTCCATTTACTTCATATACAGTTATTTTAGTTTGTTCACTGCCTATATTATTTTGATTTATATTTTGAATTGTGCTTTCAATTTTTTGTTGAATTTTTTCTTTTATATTTATATTGTTGTTTCCTAATGTTATTTCATTATAAATGTTTTGTATTTTGTCTATTTTTCCTAAAATTACTTCGTCATTTTTTATTGTATCTAATATTTTTACATATATATTGTTCAATTCTTCTTTAGTTAAAGTCATACTATATGCCTTAGCTACCATATTTTGATTATTAATACTTATTCCAACACTAGATTGTTTTCCAAATTTATTAGAGTCAACATTTCCTATAACTATAGAAGAATATTTTGTTTTTAATGTATTTAATTCATCATCTGAAAATTTAAGATCATTTAAAATGTTTTCATCTACATTAATATTGTCAGGTATATTGTTTATTTGTTCATCGCTAAATCCTAATTTTTTTGCTAAGTCTTTTAAGTTTGAATTATTTGCAACTACATATTTATTAAATAAACCATTAAATAATAAGCCATAACTATCATTATTTCTTGTATAAGTTATAGTAGCTTCTGTATTGTCTTGATTTTTTAATTCTATTTTTTGATTGTCATAATTATTTGCTTTGTCAGTTTGTCCATCTATATTTAAAGCTAATTTATTAATGCTGTTATCATTATTTTCAGATGTTGTTCCTACATTTTGTGTGTAATTAGCTTTTATTTGTGTGTTTGTTTTATATGGACTATTTTGTAATGAATTTTCATATTCATTTAATTGTACTATTGATTGTAAATTTCCAATATTCCCAGCATTTTTTCCTAAATATTTTAGAAATAGAGTTTTGTTTGATTTAAACATATCTGTTTTTATATACAATATTCCTAATATTACAGCTATTATTATAATAACTGCAACAATTATTGAAATAATTAATGTCATCCTTTTTTTCTTTGTCATCATAATTATTTTTCGCCTCCTATTTTATTTATTCTTTGTTTTAAGGCTTCAAAAACAACAATTCCTGTTGAAACAGATGCATTTAATGATGTTACTTTTCCTTTCATTGGAATTTTTACTAAAAAGTCACAGTTCTTTTTAACTTTTTCACTCATTCCGCTTCCTTCATTTCCAATTACTATTCCTATTGGTCCTGTTAAATCTTGATTATAATAGTATTTATTAGTATTTATATCTGTACCACATATCCATAATCCTGCTTTTTTTAATTTATCTATAGCGTCAGATATGTTTGTAACTCTTGCTATTTTCATATATTCTACAGCTCCTGCAGATGTTTTGGCTACTGTACTGTTTACTGCTGCAGCTCTTCTTTTAGGTATTATTATTCCGTGAACTCCGGCTGTTTCTGCAGTTCTTATTATAGAACCTAAATTATGTGGATCTTCAATTCCATCTAATATTAATACAAATGGATCTTCATTTTTACTTTCAGCATCTTCTAAAATATCTTCAATTTCACAATATTCAAAAGGTGGCACTATTGCAATTACACCTTGATAATTTTGAGTTTGTGCCATTTCTTGCATTTGTCTTTTATCTTTTTCTACTATTATAATTCTTCTTTCTTTTGCAATTGCAAGAATTTTATGTATTGATCCATGTTTTTCGCCTTTTTCTACAAATATTTTATTTATATCTTTTCCACTTTCTAATAATTCTAATACGGAATTTCTTCCTTCTACTTGATCATCAAATTCTGGTTTTTCTCTTTTTTCCTTTTTTTCTGGCACATAATTTTTTGCTCTTTGTTTCATTTTCATTTCTTTTGAATAATTATCGCTTTTTTTGTTTTTTTCTTTCATATTATTCAAGACCTTTCTACTTTTTAATTTTCATCATCTAATTTTAATACTGATAAAAATGCTTCTTGTGGTATTTCTACATTTCCAATTTCACGCATTTTTTTCTTTCCTCTTTTTTGTTTTTCAAGTAATTTTTTCTTTCTTGTGATATCTCCACCATAACATTTAGCAAGTACATCTTTTCTCATTGCTGATATTGTTTCTCTTGCAATAATTTTTCCTCCAACTGCTGCTTGAATTGGTATTTTAAATAATTTTCTTGGTATTACTGTTTTTAATTTTTCTACCATTTTTTTACCTCTATCATATGCGCTATCTTGATGTACTATAAAACTTAGGGCATCTACAATTTCTCCATTTATGTATATATCTAGTTTTACCAAGTTTGATCTTCTATATTCTTTAAATTCATAATCTAATGATGCATATCCTTTTGTTTTTGATTTTAGATTATCAAAAAAGTCATATATAATTTCATTTAAAGGCATTTCATATATTAATGTTACTCTATTTTCATCTAGATATTTCATATCAATATATATTCCTCTTCTTTTTTGACATAATTCCATTATATTTCCAACATATTCTTTAGGTGTTAATATGTTTGCTGTTACATATGGTTCTTCTATATATGATACTTCTTGTGATTTTGGTAAATCTTCTGGATTATATAATTCAATTATTTCTCCATCTGTTTTGTGTACTTTATAAATTACTGATGGTGCTGTTGTAATTAATCCAAGGTCAAATTCTCTGTCTAATCTTTCTTCTATTATTTCCAAATGTAATAATCCTAAAAAGCCACATCTAAATCCAAAACCAAGTGCAGCAGATGTTTCTGGTTCATATTGAAGTGCAGCATCATTTAGTTCTAGTTTTTCTAAAGCTTCCTTTAAGGCTTCATACTGGCTTCCATCCATAGGATATATTCCACAATATACCATAGGTGTTACTTTTTTATATCCTTTTAGTGCTTCATCTGCAGGATTGTCTTTTAAAGTAACTGTATCTCCTACGTGTATATCTGATAATGTTTTTATGCTTGCAGCAATATATCCAACTTCACCTGCTTGTAGCTCTTTTGTTGGCATATAAGAACCTGGAACAAAATATCCTACTTCTGCAACGGTAAATTCTTTTGATGTTGCCATAAGTTTTATTTCATCTCCAACTTTTACTTTACCATCTACTACTCTTACATATATTAATGCACCTTTATAGTTATCATATATTGAATCAAATATAAGACATTTTGTTTTTGCATTTTCATCTCCTTTAGGAGCTGGTATATCTGTTACTATTCTTTCTAATACTTGGTCAACATTTAATCCCGTTTTAGCTGATATACATGGTGCATCTTCTGCTGGAATTCCTATTATATCTTCTATTTCTTTTTTCACTTCATCTACTCTTGCATTTGGTAAATCAACTTTATTTAAAACAGGCAATATTTCAAGATTATTGTCTATTGCTAAATAAACATTTGCAAGCGTTTGTGCTTCAACACCTTGACTACTATCTACTACTAAAACAGCTCCATCACAGGCTGCTAGACTTCTTGATACTTCATAATTAAAATCTACATGACCTGGTGTATCTATTAAATTAAATACATATTCTTGACCATCTTTAGCTTTATATATCATTCTTACAGCTTGAGACTTTATTGTTATTCCTCTTTCTCTTTCTATTTCCATATTATCTAATACTTGACTTTCCATTTCTCTTTTAGATAATACTCCTGTCATTTCAATCATTCTGTCTGCTAAAGTTGATTTTCCATGATCAATATGTGCTATTATACTAAAATTTCTAATATGTTCTTTTTTATTATTCATGATTCCTCCAATATACTGAAATTTTATACTTTTTTTACCTTTTAGTCAATATTATGTTTGCATTTTGTTTTATATCATATTTATTACAAAAAATCCACTAGACATTCTTATTATTTTATATTTTAACCTTTTTTTCTACAATTTGCTATTTTTTTCTATGTTTTTTTCGCTACTTATTTTACAAATTCATTACAATTATGTAACTTTGTTTAATTATGTTACCTTTATTTTGACAAATTTCGCTTTTACACATGTGGGTAATTTGCCTGTGGAAACTGTGGATAACTTTGTGAATAACTCAAAATAGTCATTTTGTGGTCACGAGTTATTCACATTTATTTTTGGTTTATATAATATTATCATTTTTCTTTTATTATTCAACTTATTATGTAGATTAATTTGTTGTTTATTTGCTTAAAAATTGTATGCTAATAACATAAAAAAGAAATGAGATTTTTGTTAATTTATAACTTAAGTCTCATTTCTCTATTTGACCTTTTTTAAAGCCATTTTTAGTTATTTTAATATAAAATAAATTATCGTTATTATTTCTAATATTGTAATAAACGGAAAGCCTATTACAAATTGGATTTTTTGTGTTTTATGTCTAAAAACATACATACCAGCAGTTGTTCCAATTCCTCCCCCTAATGCTGTTATAATAAATAAAGTCTTTTCAGGAATTCTCCATGCTCCTTTTTTAGCTTTTCTTTTATCTAACCACATTATAAAAAATCCAAAAATGTTTATAATTATAAAATATATTATTATGTTTTGTACCGTAAATATATTTTCATAATTTAATTGTGTTGTCTGCATAATTTTCTCCAATCTATTAAACAAATAAACTCATTTGATTACTTTGGCTCATTCCTTTTAAACATCCATAATTTTTTAAAACTTCTGTTACAGAATTTCCTACTTTTGAACGTATTTTCAAGTCATCTATTGACATAAATTTTCCTTCTTTTCTTGCTTCTGCAATTCCAAGTGCTGCAACTGTTCCTAGTCCAGGTATACTATTTAACGGTGGTCTTAATGCACCATCTTCTACCTTGAATTTTGTAGCATCAGATTTATACAAGTCCATAGGTAAAAATTCAAATCCTCTTTCATACATTTCTAAAACTAATTCTAATATTGGATACATTGTTTTATCTTTTTGTGTTGCATTGTTTCCTAATAAGTCTATTTCTTTCATTTTATTTTTTACTTTTTCTTTTCCAAATATCATACAATCACTATCAAAATCATCTTTTCCTCTTATTGAGAAAAATGCTGCATAATATGCAAGTGGCATATGTACCTTAAACCATGCTATTCTAAATGCGTTTGTTACATATGCTGCAGCATGGGCCTTTGGGAACATGTATTTTATTTTTTCACATGATTTTATATACCAATCTGGAACATCGTGTTCTTTCATTAATGCTTTATATTCTTCCCATTTTGCTGGATCTTTTAAAGCTTTTCCTTTACGAACTGTTTCCATTATTTTAAATGAATGGTTTGGTGGTACTCCTTTTTTTAATAAATAAATCATTATATCATCACGACAACATATAGCATCCTGTAATGTTACTATTCCTTGTTCTATTAAACTTTGGGCATTTCCAAGCCACACATCTGTACCATGTGATAGTCCAGATATACGTATTAATTCATCAAATGTTGTTGGCTTTGTGTCTACAAGCATTCCTCTAACAAATTTTGTTCCAAACTCTGGAATTCCAAAACTACCAACTTCTGAATGTATTTGTTCTGGTTTTACTCCAATTGCTTTTGTAGAACTAAATATTGACATTGTTTCTTTGTCATCTAATGGAACTTTTGTTGGATCTATTCCAGTAATGTCTTGTAGCATTCTGATTACTGTAGGATCATCGTGTCCTAGTATATCTAGTTTTAATAAGTTTTGATCTATAGAGTGATAATCAAAATGTGTTGTTATAATATCAGAATTTGGATCATCAGCAGGATGTTGTACAGGGCAGAATTCATATATTTCTCTTCCCTTAGGTACAACTATAATTCCACCTGGATGTTGTCCTGTTGTCCTTTTTATTCCAGTACATCCAACAGCTAACCTTTGAGTTTCTGCTCTATTTATTGGTATATTTCTTTCTTCAAAATATTTTTTTACATATCCAAATGCTGTTTTATCTGCAACTGTACCTATTGTACCAGCTTTAAATGTTGTTCCTTTTCCAAATATTACTTCAGTATATCTATGAGCTTTTGCTTGATATTCTCCTGAAAAGTTTAAGTCTATATCAGGCTCTTTATCTCCATTAAATCCTAAGAATGTTTCAAATGGTATATCCATTCCGTCTTTAGCTAATTTGTGTCCACATTTTGGACAGTCTTTGTCTGGTAAATCAAATCCATTACCTACACCATAATCACCAAATTCTGAATATTTACAATTTGGACATCTGTAATGAGGTTTTAATGAATTTACTTCTGTTATTCCTGTCATAAAAGCAACTAATGATGATCCTACTGATCCCCTTGAACCAACTATATATCCATCTGCATTTGATTTCCATACTAATTTTTGAGCTATTATGTACATAACTGAATATCCATTACTTATTATTGAATTTAATTCTTTATCCAATCTGGTTTGAACTATTTCTGGTAATGGATCACCATATAATTCATGTGCTTTTTTATATGCTATATTTTTTATATCTTCCTCACATCCTGGAATATGTGGTGGACATTTTTCAGGTGATATCGGACTTATTCTTTCACACATATCTGCTATTTTATTTGTGTTTGTTACAACAACTTCATATGCTTTTTCTTTTCCTAAATAAGAAAATTCTTCTAGCATTTCTTCTGTTGTTCTTAAATATAATGGTGCTTGGTTATCTGCATCATCATATCCTTGACCAGCTTCTAATATTCTTCTATATATTTCATCTTGCGGATCCATAAAATGTACATCACATGTTGCAACTACAGGTTTTCCTATTTTGTCTCCTATTTCAACTATTTTTCTATTTATGTCACGTAAACCTTCTTCATCTTTTACCGCTTCATTTCTTATTAAAAAGTTATTATTGGCAATTGGTTGAATTTCTAAATAATCATAAAAGTTTGCAATTTCTTCTATTTCTTCATCTGTTTTTCCAAGTTCTATAGCTTGATACAACTCTCCAGCTTCACATGCACTACCAATAATTAATCCTTCTCTATATTTTTCTAATATACTTTTTAATATACGAGGATTACGATAAAAATATTTTAAATGTGATATTGATACTAACTTATATAAGTTACGTAGTCCCACATAATTTTTGGCTAATATTATTGCATGATATGTTTTTAATTTTTTATATTCTTCTTTTTTTGCTTCTTCTGAACTACTAACTTTATCTATATCTTCTACTTTTTTAGCTCCTCTTTTATCTAACATATCAAGCATAACTTTAAATACTTTTACTGTTGTATCAACATCGTCTAAAGCTCTATGTGCTACTTCAACTGTTATTCCTAAATTATCTGCTATTTTTCCTAATTTGTATCTTTTAAATTCTGGGAATAAATCTTTTGCCAAGCTTAATGTATCTAAATATGTATAATCAAAATCATATCCTAATACTCTTGCATTTTGTTTTAAAAATCCAATATCAAATCCTGCATTATGTGCTACTAAAACTGCATTTTTATCATTTCCTATAAATTCTAACATTTTAGGAAATACTTTATCTATTGTTTCTGCGTCTGCAACCATTTCATCTGTTATTTTAGTTACTTCTGTAACTCTTTGAGGTATATGCTTTTCTGGATTTACAAAACATGAAAATTCATCTAAAACCTCTCCATCTTTTAATTTCATAATACCTATTTCTGTTATTTTTTCTGTTACCGCAGAAAATCCAGTAGTTTCTAAGTCTAATACATAATATGTTACATCTTTTAATAATTGACCTTTTCCATTTTCTATTACAGGATTTTTATCTGGTGCTAAATATGCTTCCATTCCATAAAGAATTTTCATATCTGGATTATCATATCCAAGTAATTTATGTGCTTCAGGAAATGCTTGTACACTACCATGATCAGTTATTGCTATTGATTTCATTCCCCATTTCATGGCTCTTTTTATTAAGTCTTTTGCAGAAGTCATTGCATCCATTTGACTCATTTGTGTATGCATATGTAATTCTACTCTTTTTACTTCACTGTTATCTTGTCTTGTTTCTTTTTTTATTCCTTCTGTTTCAATTATTGTATTTGCCATTACTGTAAGTTCATTAGAAAATGTATCCATACTTGCAGTACCTGCTATTTTTATTCCTTTAGCTTTTTGTATTCTTTTCATTATTTTTTTAGCACTTTCTTTGTTCAAAAATGCTTTACATGTAATTGTACTTGTTCCATCATATAAGTCAAAACTAAATAATGTTTTTCCTGATTTTAATGTTCTGTCTTCTGAATAAATAACCTCTCCTTGTAATGCAACTTTCCCATCATCAACACCTAAATCTTCAACTTTTACTAAATTTTCTGTTATATTTAAAGAATTTCCTAAAATTAATGGTGTGTCTTCTTGTTCTTCTGGCATATCAGGTATTTCTGCATTTGATTTTATTATTATATTAGCAATTACTGTTATATCTCCTGCATAGGTATCTAATCCAGCTTTACCTATTACTTTAACAATTTTTGCATCTTGAATTTTTGATACTATTTCTTTTCCTTCTTTTAAATCTTTAGCAAATGATTTTACAGTTATTAATCCGCTTCCATCATATATTTCAAAAATAATCATTCCTTTTCCGGATTTTGTCTCTCTAACATCACAAGTTGTTACTTTTCCTTCTAGTGTTACCCTTCCATCATTTGCTGATAAGTCTTTTATTTTTACATGCTTTTCTTTTGCTCTTGACGGTTTACCCATTATATAATCTTGAGCTGTTGCAGGTTCTTCCATAGCATTTTCAGGATTTTCAGGAACATATCCTTCCATTTCTGGAGAACCTGGATATTCTGGAAGTGGAGCTTCTTGCTTTTCAATAGCTTGTATTGCAGCTTTTTGTTCTTGTTCCATATGTGCAACAATTGCAGCTTCTTCTTCTTCAACTCTTCTTTTTATTTCATCTAAAGAATCTTTTGTTACTTCTTCTGTTATTTCAACTGTATATTTTTCTCCAAATAGATTTTCTAAAACTTTTATTAATTCTTTATCTGTCTTTTTAGCACGTAAAAAATCAGCACCTTTTATATGCATTTTTATTGTTATATTGTGATTTTTTTCTTCTATATCACTTTTTAATAGTAACATTGGCTTTGTTAATGGATATTTATGTGCCATATATGCTATTATATTTCTCCATTCAAGCTTTATTGAATTTTTTTGAACTGATTCATGGTATTTTATTTTTATGTCTATTTTATCAAACCTAAATCGTTCTTTTAAGAATTTTTCAAAAAACCATATTTCTTTTATTTCTATATATTCATTATAATATAAAACTACTTGCAATGTATTTGTTTTTTTTACTACATTTAATGCTTCAATTTCCGCATGTTTTATATTTGAATTTGTTTTATAATCACTAAATACTTCTCCTACTTTTTTTTGGCTTGGCATTTTTTTCGTCTCCTTTTAACAAAATGTATTGTATCACAAAATTATTTTCTAATAAAGCGAACACTACAAATTATTTTTAAATCTTTGTAACACATTTTTTTAAATTCCATATTATATATTATACGAAAGATACAAAAAAAGAAAACATATTTGTTATTTGGAAGGAGGTCTAGACTATGCCAGAAAACAGAGGTTGTGGTGGTTTTGGTTTTGGTGATGACTGCTGCTGGATTATAATTCTTATATTATTAATTTGTTGCTGCTGTGGTGGTAACAGAGGCGGATGTTGCTAATCTTATTCATAAAAAAAGAGAAGTTAAAAAACTTCTCTTTTCTCAATTTTATTTAAATCTTTTACCTTTACTATGTTTTTTAGGTTTCTTTTCTTCATAATAATCATTTTCATTACTATTATATCCACTTAAAAATTGCTCTTTTGCCTCTTGTTTTGTCATTGTTTTTTCATAATTTTCATCTTGATTTTTATTATTTGATTCATCAACAAATTCATCTTCATTATCATCACTTGAATATGGCATTGTATATTCTTCTGCCCAAGCATTGTTTCTTCTGTGTCTAATTATTAAATAAATTATAATTGCTACTATAATTACAGCAATTATGCCATATATTAATACCATTCTTTTTTGTTCAGCTTTTTTTTGTGCTTCTTCTTGTTCTTGTGCTAAAGCTTCATCATTTCCATTAGTTTTATTTAATGTAATTTGATATGTAGCTACATTATTTCCTTCTTTATCTGAAACTAAGACAGTTATAATATTTTGACCATCTTTTAAATTATCATTACCAGTTGTTTCTACTACATAACTTGGACTTGTCGCAACTGTTTTTACATCTATTTTTGAATCCTCTCCTGTATATTTAGCAGTATATTCATATACATTTGTTTTAAATTCTGGTGATAATTCTAGATTACCAACTTTTAAACTTGATAATCCATTTTCAACTTCTTGATTTGTATTTGTTGCTGAGCCTTCTCTTGTAATATTTATTGTATATGTTTTACTTGTTCCATTAGAAGCTGTTACAACAATCTCTAATTTGTTTTGACCAGCATTCAGTTTTTTTGTTCCTGTTCCAGAAACTTTTGAACTACTTGATTGAGCTGTTGCATAAACTTCTACTTGATCAACATCTTCTGGTACAGTTACATCATATGTAGTTTTATTTGGAGAAAAACCTGAAAAATCATTTGGTTTTATTCCTAAATTTGTTAAATTTGTATTACTATTTGTTTGAGATGAACTTGTAGTTACTGCTGTGTTTGTAGATTTTGATGTATTACTACTTTTAGTAGTTGTATTTGTAGAAGATTTTGTAGAACTATTTTTACTTGAGCTTGATGTTGTATTTGTTTTTGAATTTGTTGTTGTTTCATTTATTGCTCTTATACTTTCTACTTTTTGAACTAATGTAGTATTATTTATATTTATAGTAAAATAAAATACCATAAACATTGTAAAAAATATTATTGTTAAAAATACTATTAATTTTATATCTGTTGACTTTTTATTCATTTATAAATTTCTCCTTGTTTATCATTTACATTCGCATTATATCATTTACAATTTTTTTCGTCAATATTTAAAAAAAATTTCTATTTAATTGCAAAAAATAATATATAATATGATATAATGCTACATAAATGAATTTTATGGAGGTTTACTTAGAAATGATAGATTTACTTGCTCCGGTTGGAAATTTTGAATGTTTAAAAGCTGCTGTACAAAATGGTGCTGACAGCGTTTATTTTGGTGCAGATATTTTTAGTGCTAGAGCATTTGCACATAATTTTAATGAAGAAGAACTAAAACAAGCAATTGATTATGCAAAAATAAGAGGTGTAAAAACCAATTTAACATTGAATATCTTAATAAAAGATAATGAATTTGATGATGCAATTGCATTAGCTAGTAAAGCATATGAATTTGGAATTGATGCAATTATTGTTCAAGACCTTGGCTTAGCCCAAAAATTAATTGAACTGTTTCCAGACTTGCCAATTCACGGTAGCACTCAAATGACAATTCACAGTTTAAATGGTGCCTTACAATTACAAGAATTAGGTTTTAAAAGAGTCGTTCTTTCTAGAGAATTATCTTTAAATGAAATTGAATATATTTGTAAAAACACTGATATTGAAATTGAATGTTTTGTTCATGGAGCACTATGTATTTCATATTCTGGTCAATGTTTATTTTCAAGTATGCTTGGTGGACGTTCTGGAAATCGTGGTAAATGTGCCGGACCTTGTAGACTTCCATATGCACTACTTGAAGAAAATAAAGTTATAGATTCTGGATATTTACTTAGTACTAGAGATTTATGTGGATTAGATTTTTTACCTAGATTTATAAAAGCTGGCGTGAATTGTTTAAAAATAGAAGGAAGAATGAAATCTCCAGAATATGTAGCAACAGTAACTAGAATATACAGAAAATACATAGATTTAGCATATTCAAATAAAGATTATGTTATAGATGAAAATGACAGAAAAACATTACTTCAAGCATTTAATCGTGGAATGTCATCATCAGGTCATTTAAATAGTGAAGCAAATAGAAAACTAATTTATAAAGATAAGCCAAATAATATGGGATTATATATCGGATTTATTGAAAAATACAATTCTAATAAAGGTCATATTACCTTAAAACTTAATGAACCTATATCTATTGGAGATACTATTGCAATTGAAAATGAAAGTGGAAGTTATAGAATATCAGAATTAATGGATAAAAAAATAAATATAAAATCCACACACAAAGATCAAATTGTTACAATTGGAAGAATGAAAGGAAATATAAAAGTTGGTGATAAAGTCTACAGATTAACATCAAAAGAATTAGTAGAAAAAGCTAAAGAAAGTTATCAAAAAGAATATAGAAAAATTAATTTAAATTGTGTAGTAAGAATCAAGAAAAATCAACAAGTATCTATTAGTGTTACTTCTTGTAGCAATGTAGAATTATATAAAAATTTATCAGTTACTTGTAATTTAAATTGTATTCCAGAAACAGCAAAAAATAGACCTTTAGATACTGAAACTACTATAAAGCAAATTTCAAAAACATCTTCTACACCTTATCAATTCAAAAATATAACTGTTGATTTAGACGACAATTTATTTTTACCAAAATTAAGTATTTTAAATGAATTACGTAGAACAGCCCTTAATAATGTAGAAATTATTGCACTTTCTAGGATTCATAGAAAATTACCAGATAACTTTAGTAATTATAAAGCTAACGAAATAGATGATTTTGCCCATATGAGAGAATTTGCTAAAAATAAAATTGCAAATTTTGAACCTAAAATCTCATTACTTTTAAATATTTTACATGATACTTGGAATTATAATAATTTAAAAAATGTTGATAATGTTTATATACCTCTAAAATATTTTACAAATAAGAAATATGAATCTACATTAAAATCAATTAGTAAAAAATTTAATATATTTATTTATATGCCAACAATAGTACAAGGAAATTATAAAAATTTATTCTTAGCTAATGCTGAAAATGCAGTAAAAAAATACGATATCCAAGGTTTTATTATTTCTAACATTTGTAATATAAAATTATTACATAGCTTATTTAAAGATGTAAATAAATATTTTAAAATTATTGCTAATTATACGTTTAACGCATTTAACCTATACACTATTTTAGAACTAAAAAAATTGGGAATTAGTACAATTACTCTTTCTCCTGAATTAGATAAAACCACATTAACAGAATTATGTAATTATAACTATTTACAAAAAGAATTAATAGTTTATGGAAAAACTCCTTTAATGAGTATGAATTACTGTTTACTAGGTGAAGCTAATAAATGCTACCCTTCATGTATGCAAAAATGTCAAACTGGAAAAACATATTATTTAAAAGATAGATTAAATATGAAATTTGAAATAATGCCTGATAATATTCAAAGTGTAACAACCTTATATAATAGCAAAATCACTTCTATTTCTCCTAAAGACTTTAATATTGATTATGCTAGAATTGATATATTACATGAATCAATTGATGAGATAAATGAAATTATAAAAAATGTAAAAGCAGGTTCAAGACTTGAAGGAAAAGAATACACAAACGGTAATTTACAAAAAGAAATCTAAAAGAAAATAGGTAACTAATTTTATTAGTTACCTATTTTTTAATGTTTGCTACTTAATTCAATTAATAAATCCATATTATCATCTTTAGCAGCTTTATTTTTTCTAATAGCTCCACATTTTTTGCATTTAAAAATTATAACATATCCTTTTTTGCTATCAATTTCTAAACCTATTGGTTCTAAATCACCATGACATTCTTCTTGTCTATCTCCAGGATTTTTATCAACATGTTTTGAATGTAAACAATATGGGCAATGATTTCTACAAGAATATCCTAATTTAGGAACTTGCTTTCCACAATTTTCACAAATAAATTCTTCATCAATTTTAGTAAAATTTCTAAGTTCCATTTTTTCTCCTAATATAATTTAATATTTAAAATCTCCTCCACCAACGAACTCTTTTAATAATGAGTTTGTTGGAACTTCACTTGCAGGAATTGACCTTATATATTTTAATAAGTCCAATAACCTTTGCGCTTCTGCATGTTCAGGTTTATCTTGTGTTATTTCTTTTAATATTGGTGATGCTATACTTTTTAATACTCCTAATTCATAAATTAATGATGTATTAAATATTGCATCAGCATCTTCTTGGAATGGTAAAATATTTTTAACTTCACCTCTAGTAACACTTGGCCATGTATCTAAAGTATGTTGAGCTGAATATCCTCTAAATTGATAATCTCTTACTATTCTTCTTATAAGTCTAACATCTGATGATGATACTTTTGTATATCTATCCATATTTAGTACTGTTAAAGCACTTATAAATATTTTAAATTTTTGATCTTTTGGAATACTATTTGTTAATTTATCATTTAAACAATGAATTCCTTCTATTACTAAAACTTCATCATCTTTTAATTGTAGGAAATTTCCTTTATATTTTTTTACACCCTCCAAGAAATCAAATTGAGGTATTTCAACTCTTTCCCCATTTAATAATCTTGTTAAATGATCATTAAACAATTTTAAATCAATTGCTTCTATACATTCAAAATCATAATTTCCATTTTCATCTTTAGGATTATCTTTTCTCTCTACAAAATAATTATCAACTGATATTGTTACAGGTTTTATTTTGTTTACACGTAATTGAATTCCTAATCTTTGGGCAAAAGTTGTTTTTCCTGATGATGAAGGTCCAGCAATTAATACCATTTTTACTTTTCTGTCTTTTGCTATTTTATCTGCTATATTAGCAATTTTCTTTTCATGTAAAGCTTCATCAATCATTATTACATCTTTTATTCTTTTTTCTCTTACTGCATCATTTAATTTATATACAGTATTCATATCAAGAATTTTATGTATTTCATTATATTCATCATAAGCCCATTTTAATTTTTTATTTTGAATAAGCTTTGGTAATTGATTTGGTTTTTCTGCACTTGGATATCTAATTAAAAGTCCTTTATCATATTTCATAACATCAAAGATTTTTATAGCTCCTGTTGTTCTTGCTAATACTCCATAACAATAGTTGAAGTATTCTCCACAATAGTACATATAAATTTTTCTATTTGATTTTAAATCATATTGTAGTCTTCCTCTTCCTGTCTTTTTCTCTTTATAAAATTCATCTGCTTCTTCTCTATTCATAACTACTTTAGCTATAAATAAATCCTTTTTTACGATATCTCTCATTTCAGAATTTATCTGATGAACTACATCTTCTGTTACTTCCATATCGCCTAAATCACAATATACAGCATTGTCAAATTGATAGTTTACTGTTGCATTGCTATCTGGATATAATTTTTTTAATGCCATAGCAAATATATATATTAATGTTCTTCTATATATTTTCATTCCTAATTTAGTATTGATTGTTATAAAATCTACAGTTCCTTCAAAATTCATATGTCTACTTAAATTAACATATTCATTATTATATACAGCCCCAACGGCTGTATATTCACTATTTTCTATTTCATCTTTAAAAATATCGTAGATCTTACTTCCTCTTTCGATATCTAATGTTTTATCTTTATATTGTATCTTCATAAATTCCTCCCTTTTGTATGTGAGCTTAAAATTCTATTTTTTCATTAAGCCAATTTTCTAATTCATCTATTTTTACTCTAACTTGTTCCATTGAATCTCTATCACGAATTGTTACAGCTTCATCTTCTAATGTATCAAAATCAACAGTTATACAATATGGAGTTCCAATTTCGTCTTGTCTTCTATAACGTTTTCCTATACTTCCTGCTTCATCATAGTCACACATAAAGTTTTTAGATAATTTATCATATACTTCATTTGCTTTTTCAGATAATTTCTTAGAAAGTGGTAATACAGCTGCTTTATATGGTGCTAAAGCTGGATGTAAATGTAACACAGTTCTTACATCACCTTCTGCAATTTCTTCTTCATCATAACTATTACATAAAAATGCAAGTAATACTCTATCTGCTCCTAATGATGGTTCAATTACATATGGTACGTATTTTTCGTTTGTTTCTGGATCTTGATAAGTTAAGTCTTGTTTAGAATGATTCATATGTTGTGTTAAATCATAATCTGTTCTGTCAGCAATTCCCCATAGTTCTCCCCATCCAAATGGGAATGCAAATTCTATATCAGTTGTTGCTGCACTATAAAATACTAATTCTTCTGGTGTATGATCTCTTAAACGAATATTTTCTTTTTTAATACCTAGGTCTAATAACCATTTTTCACAATATTCTTTCCAGAATTTATGCCACTCTAAGTCTGTACCTGGTTTACAGAAAAATTCTAATTCCATTTGTTCAAATTCTCTTGTTCTAAATATAAAGTTTCCAGGTGTTATTTCATTTCTAAATGCCTTTCCTATTTGAGCAATTCCCATTGGTAATTTTTTTCTTGATGTTCTTAATACATTTTTAAAATCCACAAAAATTCCTTGTGCAGTTTCTGGTCTTAAATATAATTCTGATGTTTTGTCTTCTGTTACACCTTGAAATGTTTTAAACATTAAATTAAATTTTCTTATATCTGTAAAATTTGTTTTTCCACAATTTGGACATGGAATTTTATTTTCATTTATAAAGTTTATTAATTCTTTGTCTGACATTCCATCTGCAATCATATCTTTTCCTTGCTCATGTGACCATTCTTCTATTAATTTATCTGCTCTATGTCTAGTTTTACATTCTTTACAATCTATTAAAGGATCTGAGAAACCTCCAACATGTCCTGATGCAACCCATGTTTCTGGATTCATTATTATTGCTGCATCTAATCCAACAATGTTTTTATGTTCTTGAATAAATTTCTTTCTCCAAGCCTTTTTTATATTATTTTTTAATTCTGATCCTAATGGTCCATAATCCCATGAATTTGCTAAACCTCCATATATTTCTGAACCTGGATATATATATCCTCTATTTTTACATAACGCTACTAATGTGTCCATTGATTTTAACATAAAAATTCCACCTTATCTTTCATTTTTTTTAATTGTATTATGGTATTAAAAAAAAGTCAATATTTTTTATGAAAATTATTGCTAAATTCAAAATTTTATGCTAATATAATAAATGTGTTTTAAATATAGGGGTATAGTGTCAATGGTAGCACATCGGTCTCCAAAACCGCCTGTGAGGGTTCGAATCCTTCTACCCCTGCCATAAAAATAAAAAACTTAGGGTTTTAATTGCCCTAAGTTTTTTATTTTGGAGGTGTTTTATATTTTTAAAAATTTTTATAAATTATTTTTTATATTCACTATTTTTATTTTATTTATTTGTGTTTTCTTTATTCCAGCATTTGATATTTCTAATCGGATCTTCTGATTATGCTTCTTCGGAAATTTTAGATTTTAACCCTAATGGTTTTGTTTGGCCAATACCTGGTTATACAAGAATAAGTTCTTTTTTTGGCAAGCGTGACTCACCAACTTCCGGTGCATCTTCTTCTCATTCTGGAATTGATATTCCTGCTCCAGAGGGTACTCATTTTATAGCTGTTGCTGATGGTGAAATTACGTTTAGAGACTTTTTGGGTGCTGGTGGGTATACAATTACGCTTTCTTTTGAAAACTTTAAAATTAGCTATTGTCATTGTGATCCGAACTTTATTGTACATGTAGGTGACAAAATAAAACAAGGCCAAATAATTCGGTCTTGTTGGTCCAAAATATGTTTATGGTGTTCCCGGAAACCAGTATCGTGATTCTACTGGTAAAGAAACAAATGGGGCAACCACACGGTTGCCACCTACATCTTGGGATTCGTATTAATAATAAATATCAAAATCCTTTAGAATATTTTTAATTTACATATCATCGTCTTCATCTTTTTTTATATTAAAACTTCCACAGCCATGGCAACCTGGACATCCACCTTGAAAATTACTATTTTTAGTTTTATTTTCTTTTGGTTCATCTTCGATGTCGCCACTCCAATCTAACTCAATAGTATTTTTACATTCTGGGCATTCTATTTCAGTTTTATTTTCATCAATATCAACGAAAAATTCGTAATTACAATATGGGCATGTTATTTCAAAATCAAAGTTATCTTCTGGATATATATCTTTTTCTATTGAATCTATTTTAGATTGAATTTTTTCAACACTTTTTTCAATTTCTTTTTGTGCTTTTTCAATCTTTTCAATTCTTTCGTTTTTGTATTCAGCTGAATTTTCCACTTCTTCTAAAATAACATCTACAAAATCTGAAAATCTTTTCTTTATATATGTCAAGTCATCTTTGTTTTTGATATTCTTCTCTATGTCATCTAAAAAACTTTTATATTCGTTTTTTAATTTTCCCATTTATAATCAACCTTTCTTATACTCTTTCTATATATTCGCATGTTCTTGTATCTATTCTTAAAACATCACCAATATTTACAAATAAAGGTACTTGAATTTCTAATCCCGTTTCTAATTTTGCAGGTTTTCCTGATGTTGTTGTTGTGTTTCCACTAAATCCAGGTTCTGTATATGTAACCTCTAATTCTACAAATGTTGGAGGTTCTACTGCAAATGTTTTTCCCTTGTAAGAAAGCATTGTAACTTCCATATTTTCTTTTAAATATTTTAAACAATCTCCTAATTGATCTTCATTTAATGGCATTTGATCATATGTTTCATTATCCATGAAATAATATAATCCACCATCATTGTACAAATATTGCATTGTTTTCTTTTCGATTTCTGCTCCTGGGAATTTTTCTGAAGGGTTAAATGTTTTTTCTAATGTTGCTCCTGTTATAACGTTTTTAATTTTTGTTCTAACAAAAGCTGAACCCTTTCCTGGTTTTACATGTTGAAATTCTACAACTCTGTAAACATTTCCATCCATTTCAAATGTTGTTCCATTTCTAAAATCTCCTGCTGAATATACTGCTGCCATAATAATTCTCCTCTCAATTTCCATATTTTTACTAATTATAAACTTTTTTTATTTTACTACAAATTCTTAGAAAAATCAAGTATACGATATTTATATTATAATATAATTTTTCTCAGATTTTGTTAAACTTATACAACCAAATTTTGTTATTTGTATTGTATCTTCTATTCTAACTCCAAACTTACCTGGAATATATATTCCTGGCTCATCTGTTACTATCATATTTTCTTTTAATTGTGTATCTGAACGATGATTTATATATGGTGCTTCATGTATTTCCATTCCAACACCATGACCTAATGCATGTACTAAATCATATCCTTCAAGTCTAAAATCATTTTCTACCATAGTTGTTAATTGTCTTGTACTTTCTCCATCTTTCATATCTTCTATTACTTGTTGTTGTTTTTTTAATACTAAATCATATACATTTTTTACATAATCAGGTACACTTCCTACAAATATTGTTCTAGTCATATCTGAACAATATCCATCTACTTTACAGCCCATATCTATTGTAATTATATCTTGGTTTTGTATTTTTCTATCTGTTGGTACTGCATGAGGTTTTGATGAATTTTCGCCTGAAGCCACTATTGTTTCAAATGATACTCCATCTGCATATTCTTTATAATAATTTTCTATCTCATTTGCAATTTGCTTTTCTGTCATGCCTGGTTTTATATATGATTGCAAATAACTAAAACAATTATCTGTTATTTCACAGGCTTTTTGTACCTTTGAAATCTCGTCATTATCTTTTATCATTCTTTGTCGTTCTATTATATTTTCGGTCTCTACTAAATTATTTATTTTATATTTTCTAATTAACTCTTTATATCCAGCATATGTTACATAATTTTCTTCAAAACCTACATTTTCGCAAAACATAAAAAAGTTTTCATAATCATCTTTAGATATGTCTTTTAAATCATATACAATTATTTCATCATATAATGTTAACACACTATGAACATGTTCAACATATCTTCCATCTGTTATAAATATATTATCTTTTCTTGTTAATAATAGTATTCCTTCTGCATCTATATTTGTTAAATATTTTACATTTATTGGATTAGAAATTATTAACCCCTGTAAATCTAAACTTGACATTGTATTTCTTAACCATTGTATTTTGGGATTCATTTTCTCAACTCCTTATTTCATTATTTGCTATATAACCCTAGTGTGAATATTTGCATTAAAATTGCTTTTATTTGTTCAAATGGCACATACATACTTACAAATGTTGCAATTACAATAAATGGTCCAAATGGTATATATTCATTTGATTTCTTTATTTTGCTTACTAATAATATTATACTAAGAATTGCACCTATTAAAAATGAAACTAATGTTATTGCAATTATATCATATTGTCCAAAAAATAATCCTAAAGCTCCCATAAGCTTTACATCACCAAAGCCCATTGCTTCTTTTCCATATAGTGCTCCACCTATTAATGTTATTAGTAAGAAGATTCCTCCACCTATTAACATTCCAATTATCATTTTTAATGTTATTGCTACATCTGATAATCCATATAAAAATGCGAATACAATTCCAACTTCAAATATTGTTAAATTTAATCTGTTTGGAATAATTTGCAATTTATAATCTATTACAAAAACTGATAATAACATTGGTGTTAGAACCATAAATTTAATTAAATCTAAATTTGCAATCAGTGTTTCTTTTAAGCCAAATCTATACAATAATGTAACATAAATTGCCGATGTTACTAGCATTAAAATATAATTTGGTTTAAAATTCAATTTCATTTCTGTAAAAAATTCTTTTGTAAAAACTTTTTTATATTCTGGTAGCCTTTTATTTGCCCAACTAACAAATTCTCCAACAAAAAGTCCAAATATTGCTACTACTACATAATATAGTATATGTACATCATTTATATACATTTTTATTTTCTCCTTTGTCTATTCCTCTTTAAATTTCTTTTTTATTTTTTCTTCAATTGGTCTTTTCCATGCAGTATACCAAAAGTCTTTTTTATCTATTGCTTCAATTAGTATTGTATACATTTTGCATAAATTTCCGCCTAATACATCTGTAAAAATTTGATCACCAACTACTGCAATATTTTCTGGCTTTTCGTTCAATTCTTTTTCTGCTTTTTTTAGTCCTTTTTTCAATGGTTTTAAAGCTAAATATGTATATGGTATACCAATTTTTTTAGCTACATTTTCTACTTTTTCTTTATCATTTGTATTTGATACTATATATAACTTAACTCCTTGACCTTTTAAGTCTTTAGCCCATTTTTGTATTTCTTCTGGCATTTCTTTTTTATAATTTATTAATGTATTATCAACATCTAATATTAATGCTTTTATTTTATTTTTTTGTAAAAATTCTATTGTTATGTTTTGTATTTTTTTAAAATATTTTTTTGGATAAAATAACATATTTTCCCCCGCATATAATAATTCAAATATATATTACCAATTTGATATTCTTTTGTCAAGGAAATATATAACTTTAACCAGTTTTTAAAAACAAAAAATCATGCTAAAAAATAATTTTGGCATGATTTTTTTAGTTATTTACAAAATCTATGATTACCTATTGTTACAGTTACAGGTCTTGACCATATCCATTTATTACTTGCAGTTTTAGGATTAAAATAATAAATAGCTCCATATGATGGGTCCCATCCATTTAAAGCGTCTTGTGCAGCCTTTTTTGCTGTTGCGTTAGGAGATAAATTTATTTGCCCATCTTTTACAACATCAAAGGAATTTGCTTGATAAATTACACCTGAGATTGTATTTGGAAACGAACTACTTCTTACTCTATTCATAACAACTGCTCCAACTGCCACTTGACCTGTATATGGTTCTCCTCTTGACTCTCCATAAATTAACCTTGCTAATAAATTTACATCATTCGAATTTGAGGTTGAACTTGATGAGTTAGAATTACTAGAATTATATATTCCCATAGCCTTTAATGTGTTTGCTCCTGCTATACCATCAACTGTTAAATTATTTTTTCTTTGAAAATATTTTACCGCTTCTACAGTCTGTGAACCATATATTCCATCTACATTTCCTTTATAATATCCCCATCTTTTCAATTTAGTTTGTATTTGCCTTACTTCATCGCCTCTTGAACCATATTTTGATAAAGCTTCTACAACATTATTATTAATAAATATTATTATTGAAATTGTAGAAATAATTGCAATAATAATCATTGCTATTTTTTTCTTATTTTTTAAATAAAACATAAAATCACCTAAAAGATAAAATCTTACTTCTATTTTTATCTTTTAAGTGATTTTTTATACATTTTTAGTATTCTTTTATGAACAATATCTACATAAAATTGATTCTAAGCCAACTTGTAAATCTATCAAACCATTTTTATATTCATAATCTAAATCTCTTAGTTTTTGCAATATTTCTTTTAACTCATTTTCTTTGAAATATCCTGATTGCATTTTATATTTACCTGTTAAAAAAGTTTGGTTAGGTTTTAAATTTAAACTTGTTACTAAATCCTTATTATATTTTAATGCCAATTTAGTAAAATATAATTTTTTAAAATGATTATATAAATTTATTAATATTTTTTGTATTGGTTCTTTATTATATATCAAATTATTTAAAACCTCTAAAGCTTTTTTAGTATCTTTTTTTCCAAGGCTATCTGTTAAATCAAATATTATACTTTCTAATTTTTTAGTTGATAATAAATCAATATCTTCTTTTTTAATTGTGCCACCAGGTCCTGCATATTCAATCAATTTTCTAATTTCATTAATTAAATCTTGCATATTTGTTCCACATACTTCTATAAAATATTTTAAAGTACTGTTATCAATTTTAACTTTGTAGCCATTGCAAATCGCCAATATTCTTTTTTCTATTTGTATTGGTTTTTGATAATCAACTTTACATACAATTCCTTGTTTTTCTATTACTTTATATAAATTTTGCTTAGTATCAACATCATCTTCAAGAAATACTAATACTATAGAGTCATTTATTTCTTGTTCATTTTCTTCTAAATATTCAGAAAGTCTTTCTCTAAGCTTAACCATTTCTGCATTTTTTCTCTTTCCTTCTTTTTTTAATATATTAGTATTTCTTGCTATTATTAATTTTTTACTATATCCAAAAGCTGGTGTTTCGATATCTGATATTAACTCTTGAACATTTGTATCATCAATTGAAATAAAATTAATTCCTTTTGTTGTTGGTCCAAATAATTTTTTTATTTTTTTTACTTGTGTTTCTATTAAAAATAATTCTTCACCATATAAAAGATACAAACTGTGTAATTTATTATTTTTTAACTCATTTTCTAAACTTTCAATTGAAGTCATTACAAATACTCCTTTTTATTTTTTTAGTATAATTCTAAATATTGCACCAACACTCCAGCATTGTGCAAAAGCTCCTTTTGGCAATTGTGGCTTTGCACTGTCATATACTTCTGCAATACTTCCTATACAGCCATTTTCATTCATTTCTTTAGCAAATATCTTATCTACTTTTTTAACAAATTTGTCTAATTTTAAATTTGTTTCTTCTATTTTTTCCTTATCTTTTGTACTTTTTAGTTTGTTTTTTAGTGCATCATAATATAATCCTAAAAGCCATGGCCATGTAATTCCTTGATGATAACTTGTATCTCTTTGTTCTGGATTTCCTTCATATACCTCTACATAATTTTCTTCACCTTTGGCTAATGTTTTTAACCCATATGAATTTAATAATTTCTTTTCAACTGTTTTTATTATGTTATCAGCTATTTCAGTATCTAAATCTAATATTGGATATGTTAAAGATAAAGCATATAATTGATTAGGTCTTATTTTACTATCGTCTAAAACATCATATAAACATTGTGTATCTTCATTATAAAATTTTTCTTCAAATGATTTTTTACATTTTTCTGCTAATTCTTTATATTTTTTAGCTTTTATTAGATGTCCAAATTTTATACATAATTCAGCCATTATTCTATTTGCATTATACCATAAACTATTTATCTCTACAGCTTTTCCATTTCTAGGAGTTACTGCTTTTCCATCAAATTTAACATCCATCCATGTATTTTGAGTGTTATCTGTTCCAGAAGAAATTAATCCATCTATATCTAAATAAATGTTATTTTCATCAACATCTATTCCTTTACAATAATTTTCTATAATTTCTTCAAATATTGGATACATCTCTTCTTTTACAAATTTATAGTCATTAGTATATTGTAAATATTTTTTTACTGCTTCAAATAATAATAAAGATGCATCAGCACTATTATACAAAGGTCTATTATCATATCCAGAATATCCATTAGGTACTAATCCATATTTAACATCTCTTGTCATTGTCTTTAATACTTCTTTTGCAATTTGAAATCTTTGTGTAACAAGTAAAATTCCTTCAAATGCTATACATGCATCTCTTCCCCAATCTAAAAACCATGGATATCCAGCAATTAATGTATGTAAACCAAAATTTGGTCTATTTACAATAAAATTATCTGTTGCAATTACATAATTTTTTATTAATTCATCTCTTTTAGTAAGTTTTTTATTTAAATTTACTAATTCTGAATTTTCTATTATTTTATTTAATCTTTCTTTTTCTGTTTCTATTAAGTCTTTAGCATTTATTTGCTCTATATTTTCCTCTAAAGAACATACAAAAGAAATTTCTTTTTCTTCATTTGCCTTTAATTCTATTTCAAACCTACCTGGTACAACTTCATTTTCTTCTGCAGGGAAACCTCTTTCAGCTTCTTTTATATAAAACATACCTTTAAAAATATCATGTTCATGTGGTATATAAGTTCCATCAGACATATTCATATAAATTGGTGTAACTGAATTTCCATCTAATATAACTTTTAATTTATTTTTTTTATTACTTTGTTTTATATTATAATCATGATTTTCATTAACAGTATGAAAATCCCTAAAGTTGATTATTGGTGCTATTGTTAATTTAGCTTTACATGCTCCATTTTTTATTTTGTAATAAATTCCTACAGTATTTCTTCCATATTGCATACATATAGTTTTTGATATCTCTACTTTTCCTATTTTATATTTAAATGTTGGTACGTAATTTTTTTCAAATTCTTCTTGGTATTTAAAACCATCAGAAATATATTCTTTTCCAACATTAGTATATAGGTTATACTTTTTTCCTCTTATTTCTATACTTTCATCTAATTTTGATAATATAACAAATCTTCTAGCAGGTGGTGTTAATGATGCAACTAAAAGACCATGATATTTTCTTGTATTTGCTCCTATAATTGTAGAAGAACTATATCCACCAATTCCATTAGTTATAATCCATTCTTTTTTTAATCCATTTTCTAAATCCAATTCCTCTTTTGTAAATTTCATATATGCCTCCTATTATTTTAATTTACTATTTTCTAATTTTTTAAGCATTTCTTTTCTTATTTCTTGACTAGTCTTTTTTCTTGGCTTTCTACTAGCTACTGTTTTTGGCTTTCTACTTGTTTTCTTATTTGCTTTACTTTTTCTTAAGGCTTTTTCGTCAGCTTCTCTTATTGATTTAATTCTATCACTATATTTACTGCTAAATTTGCTTTTGCTTTTTAATTGTGGTTTTTCATGTACTTTTCCTTCTCTTTCTCTTTGTGCTTTTTTAGCCATTCTTTTCTTTATTTTTCCAATTCTTTTTTCTTCTCTTAATTTGTTATTTAACATTAAATATTGAGGGTCACTTTGTTTATCTTGATATTTTAAATCATCACAAATTAATTCAATTATTGAAGATGCGACTAAATTTGGATCATGTCTTATTAATTCGTCTTTTATCATTGATAAATTTCTTTGTAAGAATTTTATTCCTTTTATTTTATAAATATCTTGTTCTACTAAGTCTTGTCCTTCCATATTATATTTTTTTATATATTCTGGTACTATTTCACCTGTATCATATATACAATAATCTACTATACCTGTTCCACAATGTGAAAGTATAGCATTTATATGATCTGCAACACTATAATTATCTGTTTGACCTGGTTCTGTCATAATATTGCTTATATATACTTTTATTGCTGAACTTTCTTTTATTGCTCTATTTATTCCATTTATTAATAAATTTGGTATAACATTTGTATATAAACTTCCAGGTCCAATTACTATACAATCAGCTTCTTTTATAGCTTCAACAACTCCTGGTGCTGGTTTGCAATTAGATGGGCTTATTGTTATTCTATTTATTTTTGTTAGCTTTTCTGATACAACTTCTGGTATTCTTGATTTTTCTGATACTATATATCCATTTGCTAATTCAGCTACAATTTGCATTTCATCTAAAGTTGCTGGTATAACTTGCCCAACCATATTTAAAACCTTATTGCTTTTTATTATTGAATCTTCAAAATTTCCATTTATGTCTTTCATTGCTGAGAAATAAATATCTGAGAAATTCAAGCCTCTTAATTTTCCAGTTTTAAATTCATAATTAAACAATTTTTCTATTTGATCATCAGATGCTGATAAAGATATTATACTGCTTGTAATATCTTCTAGCGGTGGCATTTGTAACTCTTGGCGTGAATTTGTTGCTTTTTCGCCATAATCTGAAACTGTAACTATTGCTGTTAAATTATTTGTATAATTTTTTAGACCTTCAAGAACAGTATCAACTCCGGTTCCTCCACCTATAACAACTATGTTTGGTCCTTTATCAAATACTGTTTTATTAAATATTAATGATTTTAAATTAACATTTTCTTTATTTTCCATTCTTTCATCACTTGATTCTATTAAAACTTCAAGTGTTCTTTTATTTAAAAATATTAATCCCACAACTATTGCAACAAATCCTACAACAAATATTGCAATTATTTTTCCTACTTCTGTAAATGATATTTCTTTCATAACTAATATTTTAGCTAATCCATAACATGCCAATACAATTCCAACTAAAATTAAAAACATCCATCTTTTCATTTTACTACTAGATTTAAACCATTGCATAAAACCTTTCATCATTATTCTCTCCCTACGCTCCTATAATTTCTACTTCTAATTCAATTTTCTTTTGATATTTTTCATATATTTTTTCTTTTACGATTTCTATTAAATCTAGTATATCTTTTGCTGTTGCATTTCCTTTGTTTATTATAAATCCAGCATGCTTATCTGAAACTTCAGCACCTCCAATGCTTAATCCTTTTAAACCAGCTTCATCTATAAGTTTTGCTGTTATAAAATCTTCTCCTCTTTTAAATGTACTTCCTGCACTTGGATATTCAATTGGTTGTTTTTCTTTCCTGTAGTTTAAATACTCATCCATTTTTTCTTTAATTTCTTTAGTATTTCCCTTTTTTAATTCTATTTCTATTTCAGTTATTATATATTTTTCATTTTTTATTTTTGATGTTCTGTATCCAAAATTCATTTCAGCATTTGTAAAAATCTTTTCATTTCCATTCATATCTAGGCATTTAACTTTTGTAATAATATCTTTCATTTCTTTTCCGTGAGCTCCAGCATTCATTCTTGTTGCTCCACCTACTGTTCCCGGAATTCCAGATATTTCTTCAAATCCTGCAAATCCTTCTTTTAAAAAGATTCTTCCTATTTTAGCTATTTTTTCTCCTGCTCCTAGTTTGATTTTAACAACATCAGATGTACTATTTTCTATTTCTAATTTTTCTATTTTTATTATTAATGTAATTCCTTTTATTCCTGAATCTAAAACTATTACATTACTTCCATTTCCTAATATGGTTAATGGTATATTATTTATTTTTGCAAATTCTAATATTTCTTTTAAATCAGCTTCGTTATCTATTTTTATTAAACATTCTGCTGGTCCTCCAACTTTAAATGTTGTATATTTTTTCATTGGTTCATTATATAATATTTTTTCTTTATCAATTTTTAAATTTGATTTTTCTATAATTTTCTTTATATCCACATTCTCACTTCCCTTTATATTTTATTTATTTAAGTCTGTAAAAATTCTATTTTAATATATCATTTTTACACCTAAATTACAAGGAAAAAGCAAGTATTTATTATTAGTTTTTTCATATTATTTTTTATTTTAGCATAACTTTTAATAGAGGTTTGGAGGTGATATAAATAAAACCCACCTTTTACATATTAAAACTCAAGAAAAATATACTTCCATTTATATTTATTTTTTTTACATTAGGTTTAATTATATTTTCTAAAAGTAATTTGCCAGCTATAAAATCCGGATTAAAACTATGGGCTAATTCTGTTATTCCGTCACTATTTCCGTTTTTTGTTGCAACAGAACTTTTAATGCATACTCAAATTGTTTTTCAAATGGGCCTTTTACTTAATAAATTTATGAAACCTATTTTTAATGTTAGAGGTGAAGGTGCTTTTGCTTTTATTATGGGAATAATTAGTGGTTATCCTATGGGTGCTAAAATAGCTACTAATTTTAGACAAAACAATATTTGTTCAAAAGAAGAATGTGAAAGATTACTTAGTTTTACGAATAATTCTGGTCCATTATTTATAATTGGAACTGTTGGTATTTTAATGTATGGAAACACTGCTATAGGTTTATTACTTTTTATTACTCACATTCTTGCCTGTTTAACAGTTGGATTTTTATTTAGATTTTGGAAAAGAAATTCTAGAAATCATATGCAAAATTCTAGTTCTAGCTTTTACAATGCTAAACCTAAAAAAGAAGTTTCTTTTTCTAACTTAGGTGAAATTTTGGCTGAAAGTATTACAACTTCTATTTCAACCATACTTCTAATTGGAGGGTTTGTAGTTATCTTTTCTAGCATTATTTCAATTTTAAAATCAAGTGGCATTCTAGCAAATATTTCGATAATTTTGTCACCTATATTTACATTTTTTAATATAGACACATCTTTTGTTAGCCCTTTGCTAAGTGGATTTTTAGAAATTACAAATGGTATAAATCTAATTTCTAATATTTCATGTAAAAAAATTTCTATAAATATTATTTTTACAGCATTTTTACTTGGTATTGGTGGTATTTCTGTTTTATTACAAGTTCTTAGTATCACCTCTAAAACCGATTTATCTATAAAGCCTTATATTTATGGCAAACTATTGCATGGTATTTTGGCAGCTTTATATACCTATATTTTTATTAATTTTATTCCGTTTTTTAATTTTGATATATAAATTTTAAGGAGTTGATTTTATGGAAAGAGATTTTAATCCTGGATATAATGCGGGATTTATGGATTATAATATGCCACCTAACACACCTCCACCTGGGGGTATTGGAATGGAAGATCAAATTTTTAATCCTTTAGTACAATATGAACAAGCTTATTGTTATTATAGATATTTATGCATGCAAATGGATTATAAAATAAAATGTAAAGAATATGAAAAAATATGTGATAATCGCTCTCCTCAAGATTCAAGAAGAGACCGAAAAATTGAATAAAAAAAGGGACTAAGTCCCTTTTTTTATGACTTAGTCTATTTGTTTTTTAAAATTGTATTACTGTTTTAAATTTAATGGGCGAAGAAGCCGTTTGATAGTGTACTTTTTTTATATCTTTTACCATATTTATAACACTCATCGTTATTTCCATTTCCGCGGCAACAGACACGAGGCCTGTTACCTCATTTTTACTTTATTTTAGTTTTTTTATTTTTTTATTATTGTATTGCATATTGTGTGTTTGAAACTTTTTGAAGTTTGATATTAGATTTTAGACAAACTAGCGGACGAATCCCATAATCAAATCTGCTGTAGAAGTTAGTGTTGACGTCGCCGTAGAACGTTGACTTTCATAACATTGCCATAGTCAATGGCAGAAGGACTGGCCAACCAGTATCCAAGTGCATTTGATTTTATTACATATAATGGATCTCTTGTTGATAACATTGAATTTACACAATCAGTCCAACTATCACTTGACGTTTTTCTTATTTGATATCCCAAAGCACTTGATGCTTGTGATTCAAATGCCGTTTTATATTTTTCATTATATGACTTAAATAATAATTCTACACTTGGTC
>USGY01000017.1 GCA_900554365.1 uncultured Clostridium sp.
CAAGATTGTACATATGGTGAAATATTCGCTAATAAAATAAAGCTATTTTTTAGTGAAATATTCAAAAATTATTGACATGATTTTACAGTAAACCTAGTAAAAATCCATGTTTTATGGTATAATTAAGAGTGATACAAAAGAATTTGTTGAACAAGGAGGAAAAATTATGACAGAGGTTGAGGCTTTATGCCGGGAATTGTTAACAAATCACCTTAAACTGGTGGAGGACTTCTGTGAGGAGGCAGTGTATGCAACTGACAAAGAAGTCCATGAATCTGAAATTTTGGAAGACGATAATTTTCCAAAAGAATTTGGAGTTATTCGTTCTAGATATGGTAAACCCAGAAATTTCATTAATTTATTACATCGAGAATTAAAAAAACTAGCAAAGGAGGAATTTCTGTTAAACAGCCCATCACTGCAGGAAATTGTGCAGATGTCCAGGCTTTTCTTGAAAGAGACAAAAGTAGAGATGGAAAAGCTAAAGGATTATGCTGAACTTGTGGGTGTACCAGCATTAGTCTTGGCAATTGAGGAATTCAAACACCTTAAAAAGCAAGAGAAAAGACTCAGTATTGAGCAGACTGTACTGGTTTCTGAAGAAGACGAAGAAGTCTTACAAAGAATCAGATTTTACGCACAAATCTCTGAATATCTTCCAGGAAATAAGCGGGGGTAATCCCCGCATTTTCCTATTATATGAAAAACAATGAACGTCCCTAAATCCCGAATAGAATTTTATAAAAAAGCCTTTAAAAAAATTTTCTTTATTGGTATAATAAATTAAAATTATTAAAAAGGGAGTAAGGAAATGGGAACAATTGATAATAATGTATCACAATTATATGACTTGCTAAATCATATACCAGTAACAAAAGATAATGCTGGTAAAATTCAAGAAATAAAAGATGCAATTGGCAAAAATGACTTAAAAAAAGCACTTGATGGTATAAAAGAATTAAATATAGCTATACAAAATAAGAAAAAAGAATTAAAAAAAAGACAAACCCAAAAGGAAAAAGATGAACAAGATGCTTTAGAAGCAGAAAAGAAAGAATTCGAAGCTGAACAAATTAAAGAAGATGAAGTAGAAAGATTTCCAAAAGAATTACAAGATTTAGACTTAGAAGAAGACTATATTGGTTTATTACTTTATGACCCAAGATATATAGTAAGCTATAATTTTTTATATGATGAAGTATGCTTTCAAGATGAAAGAATGCTTAATTTATATAAAAGTGTTATCTTTACAGAAGGTGAAAAATACGCACCAGAAGCAGTAAAAAGGAAATTTAACTTTGCAAAAACTACTAGAGAAGTATATGAATTAAAGAAACAATTAGTAACTCGTATCAAATTACAAAGAACAGTTACTATGGAAAAAGTATATATAGATTTAAAAAAATTATTTATCTTAAGAAATTGGTATTTAAAAATACCAATCAAAAGTGTTCAAGAAAAAGTTGTTGACATAAGAAATTACGAATTATATGATAAAATGTCAGTAGAAGAAGTAGAAAGTGCTGTTGAACAAGTTACTGCTACAGAAAAATTTAAAAGAGCAGTATTAAATAAAGGACTTACAGAATTCCTAGAAACAGGTGAGAACAACTTAACTACAGGAATTCCGTTGCCATTTGAACGTTTATCAAAAGAGTTTAAAGGTTTAAGAAAAGGAGAAACAATGGCTGTTGCGATGCCTTCTAACTCTGGAAAAAGTAGATTTACAATCAATCTAGTAGCTAATTTATCATTAGTTCATAAAAAAAGAGTTTTGGTAATCTCTAACGAGATGTCAGAAGAAAAAATGAAATTATGTTTAATGACAACAATTATAAATGATCCAGAAATTCAAAAAATTCATGGTAAAAAATTACATAAAACAGAAGGAGAACTACTAGAATTTAAATTCAGAGCAGATGAAGGTTCAGATGTAAAGACTGATGAAGATGGTTTTATATTACAAGAAGATGGAGAATCTAGAGCTGATTTTGTAAAAAGGCTAGCTAAAATTTCTAAAGAATTTAGAGATACTATAGCTGTTACAGATTGGATAGACAAAGAAATTAATAACTCAATATATTTTATTAATATAACAGATCACACTAATGATGAATTACAAAAAGTTATAATGAATTATTATTATATGAAACATATTGAATATATATTCTACGATACATTAAAAACAGATACTGAACACATAGGAAATGGGGAAGAGGTAAAGAAAACTGCAACTATTCTTTCTAACTTAGCACAAAATTTTAATATGTTTATCTTTTCAACATTACAATTAACAGAAACAGCAACTTGGCCAATCAATTTAACAATCAATGACTTACAAGCTAGTAGAACAGTAAAAGAAGTATTAGATACATTATGTTTGGTAAAACAAATCAATCACGAAAATTATAAAGATTATGAATATTCAATAGAAGAAATGGATGAAAAATGTTATGACTTAATAAAATATGATGACCCAGATGTAAGATATTATGCTTGTGTTGTAGATAAGAACAGAGCCGGTGCTAAGCCAAAATTGCTATTTAGATTAAATTTAGCATATAACAGATGGGAAGAACTTGGCTACCTAAAATTAAAACAACAGGAGCAAGATAGAGCAAATAATTAATGTAGACTGGAAATAGTACTTAACTATTTCCAGTTTTATACTATTTATAGTAATAATTTATACATGCCTTGAATATATATATTTAAGGAGGTACGAGTTATGATAGAGGAAAGAAAGCAAACTAATATTAATGTTATGCAAAATATTGTTTTAGAAAATAGAGAAAAACTAAATGTAACAGGAATAAATGATATTTTAAGTTTTGATGATCAAGTAGTTATTCTTTCAACAGATTTAGGTATGCTTACAATAAAAGGTTCTGAATTAAAAATAAACAAATTAAACATAGATGAAAGCGAAGTAAAAATAGAGGGAAATATATCAAATATAGGATACAGTCAAGATATAGCGGAGAAGAAAAGTGAAAATATCTTTAGTAAAATATTTAGATAATTTAGGGGTTTTGTATGTTACAACTATATAATTTTTTTATATTTATTATTTTAGGTATAATTATTAGTTTTATATTTGATATATTTAGAATTTTAAGAAAAAAATTCAAAACAAGCAATTTTATTACTTATATAGAAGATATTTTATTTTGGGTTATATCAGGATTTTTAATAATTTCAGCTATATTTAAGTTTAATGATGGAGAATTAAGAGCCTATCTCTTTATTGGAATTTTTCTAGGCATAATAATATATATAATGCTATTTACAAAGCTAGTAAATAATATATTCTTAAAAATTCTTACACCTGTTAAATTATTATTAGACTTTATTTTATCGTTATCTAAGAAAATTTTTGTTTTTATAACTAATTGTCTAAAAAATTGTAAAAATAAATCAAAAAAAACTATACAAAAAAACAATTATAATGTATAATTAGGTAGAATTGATTATAGGAGAGAAAATATACTTATGAAAAGAATTTTTAGAAATAAAAAAATATTAAAAGTTATTATAATTTTAATTGTATTATCTTATTTTATTTATGTTCTTATTAAACAACAAACAACATTAAATTCATATCAAACAGAACAAGATTATGTTTCTTCACAAATTCAAGATCAACAAGAATATAAAAACGAATTAGCAGATATGGAAGCAAACATTAATTCCGATGAATACATAGAACAAATCGCTAGGGATAAATTAGACATGTATTTACCTAATGAGAGAGTTTATGTTGACGCCAATAAATAAAATTTAAAATATTAATAATAGGATTCTAAAGACTTTATACATATATATCTGTTATTAAACTTCTATTTTCGTATTCTTATTTAATAACAGATATATACTTCTTTTATCCATTTATTTTTCTATTTCTTATTATCAAACTTTTAATCTAGAATATTATTTCTCATGTAATTAGCTTAATTAAATATAGGAGGGATTTTATGAACTTAGAAGATTATAGTCTAAGTGAATTAAGAGAGCTTGCAAAAAACAAAAATATTAAAGGATATTCAAAATATAAAAAGAGTGAATTAATTGACCTATTAACAGAAAATGATACAACTAATAACGAAGACAAAAATAATGAAAGTGTTGTAACAGATAGTAATACAACATATAAAATTACTAATAGTGATGACAAAATTGCAGAAGGAATATTAGAAGTATTACCTGATGGATATGGTTTTTTAAGGGGCGAAAATTATCTTTCTACACCAGATGATGTATATATTTCCCCAGTACAAATAAGAAGATTTAAACTAGATACAGGTGACCATATAAAAGGAATTTCCAGAATGGCAAAGGAAGGGGAGAGATTCCCATCTTTAATTTTCGTTGGAGAAGTAAATGGTGAGGCACCAGAAAAAGCATATAGGAGAAAGAAATTTGACGATTTAACACCTATTTATCCAACCGAAAGAATAAAATTAGAAACTGAGCCAAATGAATATGCAATGAGAATGATAGATTTAATTAGTCCAATAGGAAAAGGACAAAGAGGAATGATTGTGGCTCCACCAAAAGTTGGAAAAACAACTTTAATTAAAAAATTTGCTAATAGTATTACAAAAAACAATCCAGAAATAGAATTAATAGTATTATTAATAGACGAAAGACCAGAAGAAGTTACAGATATGAAACGTTCTATAAATGGAGATGTAATATATTCAACATTTGATGAATTGCCAGAACATCATGTAAAAGTAGCAGAAATGGTAATAGAGAGATCTAAAAGACTTGTAGAACAAGGTAAAGATGTTGTTATTTTACTAGATAGTATTACAAGACTTGCTAGAGCATATAATTTAGTTATTCCTTCATCTGGTAGAACTTTATCTGGAGGTCTTGATCCAAATGCATTACATAAGCCTAAGAAATTTTTCGGTGCTGCAAGAAACATAGAAAATGGAGGAAGTTTAACTATACTCGCTTCAGCTTTAATAGAAACTGGAAGTAGAATGGATGATGTAATATTCGAAGAGTTTAAGGGTACTGGTAATATGGAAGTACATTTAGATAGGAAATTATCTGAAAAACGTATTTTCCCTGCAATTGATATTAATAAGTCTGGTACAAGAAGAGAAGATTTACTTCTTACTCCTAAGGAAATGGAGACTGTTTATGCATTGCGTAAGGCTTTAAATAATTTACCTGTAGCCGATGTTACAGAAAACATTATTTCTCAAATGGTACAAACAAAGAATAATGCAGAATTTCTAGATAAAATAGATTTATATTTAAGAAGATTTAAATAATTGGGGATGAGGTGCTTTTATATGGTGCATATAAAGAAATTAAAGATAATAATGATATCTATTATTTTGGCAGTTATAGCATTAATACCTAACAATGTATTAGCAGATGGACCATCTTATGATATTACCAATTATGATATGGATGCTTATATTCAAGAAGACGGAACAATTCATATAGATGAGTCTATTACTTATTATTTTTCTAGTAGCGCAAATGGTTTAACGCGTGATTTAAGATATTTTTATAAAACTAATAAAGATTTAATGGAACCAAACTCTGCTAGATATCAAGCAACTGGAATTGAAAATATAACTGTCGCTGTTACAAATCCAGCTAATATAACAACCAATATTACAAAAGCATCTAATGCTGAGAAAGGTGATAATGGTGTTTACACTGTAGATGCAGTAAATGCAGATAGAACAGACGGATATGATATAATGGTTTATTCTCCAATATCTTCTAATAATTTTCAAACTGTACATTATTCATATGATATAACAGATACTGTTGTTCAATATAATGATATGAGTGAAATATATTATAATTTTATAGGTAATGGGATAGAAACTGATGTAGATGAGTTTAATTTAGATATTTATTTGCCAAAATCTATAAATATGGATGATGTAAAATATTATCCTCATACATATGCTACAAAACTAGAGGATATACAAGTTATGTTGGATTCGGCATCAAATTGTATTAGTTTTAATATTAGAAATATTCCATCTGGTAAGCCTGTTGATGCTAGAATAGTTTTTCCTAATACTGTACTAATGAATTGTACAAAAAAATATAATAATGATTATGATTTTAACAGTCTATATAAAATTGAAAATAGTATGTCTTTAGGAAATACCAGATATTTTATACATATAACTATTAATATTATTTTAGGAGTATTGCTAGTTACTTTATGTACAATCTTCTTAACATATGGAATTATTAAAAGTAAAAAATATAGAACAACTGTAAAAAATGCAAACTATTTTAGAGATATACCCAAACGTTTAAATTTATTAGAATATCAAGCATTATTACCAGCAAAGAGTACTAATGCTCTAAGTTCTAATTTAATTATTGCAACAATACTAGATTTAACTAATAGGAAAATATTAAATATGGAAACAAAAAAATGTGCTAATAAGAAAAAAGAAGCTGATTATGAATATAATGTTTCTATTAATCAGAATGCAGATTTTACCCAATTGTGTCCATATGAAAAACAAATACTATCATTAATTTTTTCAGATCAAATATCTACAGATTTTAATGCTTCAGCTTATACAGAAACAACAGTAGAATTAAATGCTCGCTTTAAAGAAATTTCTAAGAACAGTAAATTAGTTCAACAAATTTCTAAGGCTAGCTCAAAAAGATTAATTGATACTAAAAAAATGTATGAAAAAGTTAAGACAAGTTTAATATTAAATTTTATAATATTAATTGTAACATTATTTATAGGATTTTTATTTAATACTTTGGTAATCAATCCTGACAAAGCACTTGGAATTATAGAATTAATTATATCTTCTATTTTTATAGCATTGTTTTCATTTATTGTAGTAGTAATATTAGATGATTTATATAAAATTCCTACCGACCAATATGCTCAAGAGCAAAAAGAAGTACTTGGACTATGGAAGTATTTAAAAGATTATAGTTTAATAAAGGACAGATACCCGATAGAGATAAGTATTTGGAATGAATACTTGGTATTTGCTTCCTTATTTGGTATTGCAGATAAAGTAGCGAAAGAATTCAAAGAAGAATTAATAAAAGCTGGATACTCAGATGATAAGATATATTTAACATATCCAGTCTTGTGTATGTCTAGCTATTCGTCTTCATTTGCAACTTCAATAAATTCTTCTACTGGCTATTCCGGTTCTGGTTCCGGTGGAGGAGGAGGCCGGAGGCGGTGGAGCAGGTGCTTTCTAATTCACTACTATTTAATATTTAACATACATAAAAGTCCCCTATCTTATTAAATTAAGATAGGGGACTGTACTATTAAATGAATACCGAACATTTGCTTTTTTAGAATTCGCAGTTATTTGGTGTTCTTGGGAAAGGTATCACATCACGAATATTTTGCATTCCTGTTAAATACATAATAGCTCTTTCAAAACCAAGACCAAAGCCTGCATGTTTACAGCTACCATATTTTCTTAAATCTAAGTACCAGTCATAATTTTCTAAAGGCATATTTAATTCTTTTATTCTAGCTAATAATTTGTCATAGTCGTCTTCTCTTTGACTTCCACCAATAATTTCACCTATTCCAGGAGCTAATAAATCAGCTGCTGCAACAGTTTTTCCATCATCATTTAGTTTCATATAAAATGCTTTAATTTCTTTTGGGTAATCAGTTACAAATACAGGTTTTTGGAATATCTTTTCACATAGATATCTTTCATGTTCTGTTTGTAAATCAACACCCCAACTAACCTTATATTCAAATTCATCATTATGCTTTTCTAATTCTGCAACAGCATCAGTATAACTAATTCTTGCAAAATCTGAATTTATAACATTATTTAATCTATCTAAAAGACCTTTATCTACAAAATTATTAAAGAATTGCATTTCTTCTGGATAATTATCTATAACATATTTAAAGATGTATTTAATCATTTCTTCAGCTAAATCCATGTCATCATTTAAGTCTGCAAAACATATTTCTGGTTCAACCATCCAAAATTCTGCAGCGTGCTTAACAGTGTTAGAATTTTCAGCACGGAATGTTGGTCCAAATGTATATACATTGCAAAAAGCTTCTGCAAATGTTTCGGCATTTAATTGGCCGCTTACTGTTAGATGTGCTGGCTTTCCAAAGAAGTCTTGAGTAAAATCTATATTTCCTTTGTCATCTTTAGGTAAGTTGTTTAAATCAAATGAATTTACATTAAACATTTCACCAGCACCTTCTGCATCACTTGCTGTAATTAGAGGTGTATTTACATATACAAAGCCTTTTTCTTGGAAAAATTTATGTATTGCATATGCTAAAGCACTTCTAACACGGAATACAGCATTAAATGTATTACTTCTTGGACGTAGATGTGCTATAGTTCTTAAATATTCAAAAGTATGTCTTTTCTTTTGAAGTGGATATGTATTATCTGATAAGCATTCTATTTCAACTGAAGTTGCTTGTATTTCGAATGGTTGCTTAGCATTCTCAGTTAATATAAATTTACCTTCAACTTTTATTGTAGAACTAATAGTTAATTTACAAATATCATTAAAGTTTGTTAAATTATCATTAAAAACTACTTGTACATTTTTAAAGAAAGTGCCATCATTTAGTTCTATAAATCCAAATGTTTTTGAATCTCTTATAGTTCTAACCCAACCTTCGATACAAATATCTTTATCTGCATATTTCTCTTTTTGTCTATATAGATTTTGTAAAATTACTTTTTCCATATTATCCTCCTAAAAAATATAAAATCTTTTCATATTATATGACATTTTATATATAAATTCAATTAAAATAGTAAAATTAGTAAAAATATGCTATTTTTAGCAATGAAGTTATATGGCTTTTGAATAAAAATGCCTTAGAATCAATTCTCGTGCGTCACTCTTTGAAAGCGCTGAAAATAGTGGATTGTATCCATTATAAACCCATTTATAAATCAGGAGGTAGTAACAAGATGGAAAAATTTTATGTTTTACAACAGGTAAATGCAATCAGAAACGGGAGTACGGCTACAATTGTTCTGGTAACCAATCCACGGATTGAAAATGGTGCTATTTACGCAACAGAAGTTGGCATAATAGATTCCAAAGAACTAGTTGCAAGTTTAATTTATGAAGCTTATACAAACGGATCTGGTGTCACTCTTGATAACTATGTTTTCAAACCTGTGGAGGCACGTGATTTCATCTGCATTGGTAATGCAACGCTTGAAGAAATCAAAAAACCACTGTTCTAATAATATGAATGGGAACAGGTATGTGACTATTGTCACTATGAAGAGTCAGAACTTTGCGGTTCTGGCTCTTCAATTTTTTTATCATATTATATGGACAAATATAAATTATAACTATATAATACCAAAAAGAGGGGGGAGGAATAAATATGACATCAACCGAGGAAAATAGTATCAAAGATAACCAGATTGATTATAGCAAGAGATATAGAATTATAAGCAAAATTTTTATTGTATTGGAATTATTGTTATTTTTATTTGTTAATACTTTAATAAGATGTGCCTGTGGTATACCAACTTTTAATGCAATTCCTCCAATTATAGTTTTTATAATTAATGTTATTTTTTACTTTATAACAAGAAATAGGGTAGATACTAAAAAAGAACTAAAATTTATGATTATTGTATATATTTTATTATTAATGATTTTTTGTATTTCATTAGTGGCAATTCCAAATCAACATCATACAATAATAGCTTAAGAATATAGAAGTACATATCTAGTGGTACTAAAATAGCCTTAATCTTTTAAGAAGAAAGAGGGAGGATATATATAGTAGAAAAAAGCTTAAAAAATAAATATATAACATTGCACAAAACAGGGCTGTTGCGTAATTAGTCGAAATCTTAGGGAGAAATAAAAAATCTCCCTAAGGCACGGAAGGTTACAATTAAATTCAAAAACTTTTTAAATCTTTATTTTTAATTCTGAAAATAAAATCCATATAACATTATCATTAACAAATATATATAGTTTAAAACAAACAACTTAAATCAAGAGAAGTTTAAGTTGTTTTTTGTTGTGCAAAATTACTTACTGAAAGAAGGTGAAAAAATGAGTATAGGTGAAAATATAATTAAACTTAGAAAAGAAAGAAATTTAAGCAGAAATGATATGGCAAGACAAATGGCAGGTACAACTGAAAGAAATAAAGTTAAATGTGCAAACATGAAAATTGCAAGGATTGAAGAAAATAAATCAACAAATCCAGGAGTTTATACATTACAGGCTATTGCAAAAATTTTAGGAGTAACAATAGAAGATTTTTTAAAATAAAAGGAGGAAAGAAACACTATGGAAAATGAATTTTCAATTAAAGAAACAGCTAATGCAATAGGACAAACAGTACAAAATTTATACAGAAAAATACCAGAACTTAAAAAATTAGGATACGCAAGAGAAGATGAAAATGGAAATAAATTTATTACAATAGAAGGAGTAAATTATTTAAGAGATAAAATAATTAATTCTAAAAGACCTACAAAAGAAGAAGAAAGACAAGAAGCAGAAGAAAAAAATGTGAAAATCGCAAAACTGGAAACAGAAAAAGAATTTTTAGAAAAACAATTAGCAGAAGAAAGAGCTAAAAATAGAGATTTGCAAGATAGATACGATAAGAAAGATGAAGCATTTAATAAAATAAGTGTTGCAAATGCACAATTTTTAATTGATACAAGTAAACAAATACAGGCTGTTCCAGAAAAGAAAAAATTTAGTTTCTTTAAAAGAAATAGACATTAATGAAAGGAAGTTACGAAAGATGTTATATACAATTATTTCTATTTTATTACTAATACTTTTGATAATTAACTTATTAGCAGTTGCAATAATATTAAATATTTATTTAAAAAGAATCAAAGAAACAGATTACTTTTTTACTGAATTAATTAAAACCATAGCAAAATTACAAGTAAAAGTAAGTGAAAATGAACTTTATTCAAAGGAGAAATGAAAAATGAATAATAACAAAAGAGATGTAAAAGAGCAATGGAAAAAAATTTTAGACAAGATAAAAAAATTAGATAACTTGAAAATGCAATAAGCTAATTAAAAAAATTTTAATTAGGAGGAAAAATAAATGGATCTAACAGGTGAAGCTAAACAATATCTTGATCAAAAAATAAAAGATAATTTTTTAGATTTACAAAATAAAATAATTGAAACTATTAAAGAAGAAATTAATTTGTCTTTAAATAGTTCTTTAAAAGACGCAAAAATACAAGAACTTAATAATATGAAAAAAGAAACAAATGAGATTTTAGAAACATACGCATTTAAAAGAAATAATATAAACAATCTAAAAAACATGTATATAAATGCTATAAAAGTTGAGGAAAAACTTGGCAATTCAACTAAGGAATATGAAATAGAGTTAGAAAAAATTAAGCTTAATGAACTAAAACTTAATTACATCACAAATATTTTTAATAATTATATAAAAGAAAAATTAAAAGATGATATTACAAGCAACTATAAAAATACAAATATTCCTATAACAAAAGTACCAGATAAACGTAAGGCACTACTTTTACAGAATTACTATATGAAAAATAAAGACAAAAAAGACAATATTGATTTCTATGAGAACGAAGATAGAATTTATTATGATAAAAAAGAATTAATAAAAGAATTAACACCATTGCTTTTTGGAATTTTTGGAATTTAGGAGAAAAATGATATGAAAATATTTATAATAATACTTTTTTTATTAATTACTATTTCAATGTATTTAGTAATTGTCGGTGGGAATTTTACAAAACAGCCGAAGAAAGAAAAATTGAACAGGAAGAAGAATTAAAATTTTTAAATAATTATAAAAAACAGAAAGAGGCAAAAGATGAAAAATAGATTATTAAACAAAATAGAAGAATATAAAAAATTAAAATTTAAAATTGATAAATTTATAATTATATATTTTGTAATTTACTTAATATTAATTGTACTTTTTAGATTGAACATTATAAGTATTATTCTATTATCAATTACTTTTGCAATTTTAACATATATTACATATTACTTTAAAGAAAAAACGAAAATACAAACTATCAATAATGAAAATGTTAATTTAAATGTTAAAGATATTTTAAAACTGTTGAAAGATTATTATACATTTTTAAAATATGAAATTTATGAAGAAAAAACAGCTATAAATACATTGTTCTTAGAAAAAAACAATAATACATATAAAGTTAAAGTATTAAATACTAACTTTCAAATCGAAAACTTGACTTTAAAACATTTTAAAGGCGATTTTAAAGATTTAAAACTTTCAAAACTTGTCTTAGTAATTAATAAAAGTATTGATAAAAAAATAAAAAAAGATTTAAGAAAAGATAATATTTTTATTATAGACAATGATTCTTTAAAGTTTATTAAATTTGAATGTGAAAACATTTTAAAACATGAAACTACTGAAAAATAAGTCTTTTAAATTAAAGGTTTTTAATATTTTAATTAATATTTATTAAAATTTAAATAAAATTTAATAATATACGGAGGAAAAAACATGGGTGTTTTTAGAGTAGATAAAACAAAAAATTATACAGTAATGAGTAATTATCACTTTAGAGATAAAAGATTATCTTTTAAAGCAAAAGGATTATTATCTTTTATGTTATCGTTACCAGATGACTGGGATTATTCCGTTCAAGGATTAATTACTACAGCTAAAGATGGTAGAGATAGTGTAACTTCTGGTCTTAAGGAGCTTGAACACTATGGGTACTTAAAGAGAGAAGCAATCAGAGAAAAAGGAATAATAAAAGACTGGAATTATATTATCTATGAACAGCCTGAACAGTTATCTTGTAAAACTACTGGAAATACTCAACTTGAACCAGATACGGAAAATCCGAAAGTGGATAATAAACCAGATACGGAAAATCCAGATACGGAAAAACCACTTACGGAAAATCCGAAACAAATAAATACTAAAGATAATAAATATATAAATAATAATATATATAATATATCTTCAATTTCTGAAAAAAAATCTTCTAAGGAAAATGAAAATGAAGAATTTCACAATAGTGAAAAGGAAATAGAAAAAAATGAAAAAATAGATAATGCTATTAATGAGTTTGAAGAGATTTGGAAGAATTATCCTAAAAAAGTCGGAAAATCTAAGGCTAGAGAATTTTACATAGCTTGGACTATTAATGGTCGAAAACTTAAAACCAATAATTACAGACTAAGAAAATTAACTAAAGAAGAAGTTGAGAAAGCTATTAAAAACTATAACTTAGAAGTAACAAACAGAGAGTATCAATATATTAAAAATGCTGATACATTCTTTAATACAGCAATTTTGGATTATATTACTTTAGAAAAACATAATTCGATTAGCAAAAATACTCAAACTCAAAGGACAAGTAGTACTTCAAAGAATAGTAATACTTATAGAAATTATAGTCAAAGAAAATATAGTAAAGCCGATCTAAACAGATTATATGCTAATAGTTGGCTACAAAATAAACTGTAAAGGAGGCAAAATTATGGTCTACAATTTTGATAGTTTTATATATGATAATTTACAGAAATATATTGTAAAGGCAATAAATTCAAGAAAAATTATATTTAATAATGGTGAGAATTTATTGTTGCAAAATTTAGTTGAACATAAAAAACTAAATTTGAAAACTCTTGAAGTACTTTTTAAAGAAAAACATGAAGATTTAAATTTGAGTTATAGAGGGTTAAAGAATAAGCTTATAGATGTTGCAAAATTAAGTAAAGTTAAAGATAATACAGGAATTTCTATTAGCATTAAAGTTTATGATTTGGTAAAAGTGTCTAAAATTGAAAAAAATAAAACACGAAAAAAGTTTAATAGAAGTACAGTAACAGAAAAAGATGTCCAAAAATTAGATATATATGAAAATGGATATATTTATTTGCAAAGTTTATCCAGTATGGTTCCACCATTAGTTTTAGGTGCAAAAGAAAATGAAGAAGTGCTAGATATGGCTTCTGCACCTGGAAGTAAGACAACGCAAATATCTGCAATGATGAATAATACGGGACATATTTTTGCAAATGAATTGGATAAAATAAGGTGTGAAAGATTAAAATTTAATTTGGAGAATCAAGGAGCTACAAATGTTGAAGTTATAAATGGCAGAGGGGAAAGTCTTGGAAACAAATATCCTGAAAAATTTGATAAAGTTTTATTAGATACTCCTTGTAGTGGAGAAGGGAGATTTATTGCTGAAATCCCTAGTACATATAGAAATTGGTCAGAGCGAACAGTGAAAGATTTGGCTAAGCTACAAAAGAAATTAATAAAGAGCGGATATAATGCTCTAAAACCTAATGGAATTATGGTTTATTCTACTTGTACTTTGAACTTGGAAGAGAATGAAAATATTTTATCTTGGGCTTTGGAAAATTTGAATTTGAAAATGCTTGATATTGATATAAATATAAAAAGTGCGATTAAAGGAGATAATACTGATACTTTTAAAGATATCGATAAGGCTATAAAGATTTTGCCTACTAGGGAGATGGAAGGATTCTTTGTGGCAAAGTTGAAAAAGGTTGTATAATATATAAATTGGTTGCAATAGCCATGAACGAAAATAAAGTGAATATTTTGTTTTTAAAATTAGTACTATTTTAAATAGATAGTGCTAATTTTTTTTGAAAATGTAAAAAAAAGGGATTTGTTAGGTGAATTGTAAAAGTAAAATATAGTTTGTAAAACTAACGTCTATTGTAAGATTAATATCTAAAAATAGGCGTTTTTTTAATGTAAATATATTGAAAAATACGATAAATTAGTGTAAAATTAAAATAGATTTTAAGAAAAATTTGCATAACAAATAAGCAAAATCGATTTAGATTTTTTAAATGTAAGACTAACATCTACTTTGCTTAGTAATGGTTCTACAGAACCTATTAAGTTAATGCAAGTGTTTCTGATTTAAGTGTTTTATTTAATTTTTAAAAGGTATGGTTGTAGTGTGACCATATCTTTTTCAATCTTTTGTATGTTAAGTTTCTTTAGTACCATATCATCATAAAAATAAGTAAATACTTCATAAGGTGTTCTTCCACCCAAACTAGCTCTTGGTGTTGAATTTATGTGAGAAAACATTAAATCTAAATCTTCTTGAGTTAGTTTATCTAAGTTTCTTTTGTTCGGTAAAATATTTCTAACAAGATTATGATTGTTTTCAACATGAGGTTTTTGGTCTGGTCGTTGAGGATCACAATAGAATATATGACCTCTGGCTTCATCTGTTTGATAGTTGTTTTCAAATAAATCGTATTTCTCGAATTCTGAACCTCTGTCTGTAAGTAATAATGAAAAATGAGTATAATAATCATCTTCTAGTAGTTCTTGGAGTTTATCTAGTGTACTTGCCATTGATACAGAAGTTCTTTCTTTATGTAGGAAACCTATCATTAAACCTGTATTTTCAAATATAAAAGTTTGAATAAATGGACCGGATTGACTATTGTAAACAGTATCCATTTCAGTAGTATGTTCAAAAGGATGAGTCTTTGCGTATTCTAAATAATCTTTGTATTCTCGACCCTCATAATTAACAGGTTGTCTTCTTTTTTTTAGTTTCTTGGATTTAATTCTTCTTTGAACTTTTTTCTTTAAAGAAAAATTATCTATCCCAAATTCTTTAAAAAGGCCCATTTCTATGTAAGTATATAATGTTTTTGCACATTGAGTGATTTCTGGATGATTTTCTAGTATTTGGTATATAGTTTGACCTTTATCTAATAGTGGTTTGATAATAGTGGCAATTTGTTTTAATTCTGGATAATCCAAATTAACACCAACACGAGAATCCACAAGAGTATATAAATATTGTTCATTGGCTTTATTTGCGTAATAGAAGTATTTATCTAATTTACACTTACTGATATTAGGACAACAATTACAAGCTCCAATATTACGGTCTCTTCTCGAACAAGATGGTTCTTGATATCTTTGGCATTTCTTAATACATCTATGGCATTCTTTTAAATGAATACAAATACTGTCTGCATTAAATGTGTTACGAGGTTTTAATTTTCTATGCTTTAAAATTTCTTTTGAAACAGTTGAAATATTACGATTAATTTTTTTAGCAATTTGAGTTTTAGATAAACCATCAATAATACCTAATTCAATATTTTTTCTATTTTCTAAAGAAAGATGTGTAACATATTTTTTATTCATATATAACTCCATTTCCTCAGAAACACTTGCTTATTTAATTATACCAAATTGATGTAAGTCTTACAATTAGTATAGTGTATAACTTAAATATATTATTTAATATTTAAACTTGATTTTACTTTTACAATTCACTACAAAATAAAAAATTAAAAAAAATGAAAAATTGTATTGACAAATTATATATAAAGGTATTATAATAAGCATTGTCAGTTGCAAGACATTCATGCAGATGTGGCGGAACTGGCAGACGCACAGGACTTAAAATCCTGCGAGGGTTAAACCTCGTGCCGGTTCGATTCCGGCCATCTGCACCAAAACTCAGTAAATTATTAAAATTTACTGAGTTTTTTGTTTTTTGAGAAAGTCTAAAAAATATTGAAAAATAAAGCTTTTTAGTGCATATTATTTTTTAATAATTCTCAATAATTCTCAATATTTCTCAGCCTTGTATGTTATTTACATACAATGTAACATACAAAGAAATAAAAAATAACATACAAATTTATTTTTCAAATTCATTTAATGTTTTTGGATTTGATAATAAATCTTTTTGTAAATAATAATCGTTTACTTTTTCTATTTCTTCATTTTTGAATTCATTTAATACATCTGTATAAGTATTTAATGTTACACTTATGTCTTTATGTCCCATTAATCGTTGAAGAACTACGGGTTGCATACCGGCTTCTATACATCTTGTACCATATGTGTGTCTTAAACTATGAGTAGTAATATCAGTTATTCCAAGAGTATATTTTAAAACAGTTTTAAGCACATCATTAACATCTCGTAAGCTAGTGTATTGTTTTTCTTCAGGCTTAAATAATAAATTTTCTGGGTTATCTCTATTTTTTTTAGCAATCTCTATTTGTTCCAAAATATATGGATAAAGTGAATAGGGAATAGGGACATTTCTAAGTCCTGAATAAGTTTTTGTTGTTTTTCCCATTACAACTTTGCCTTTTAGATTTTTTGTTAATGTCTTGTTTACATTAATTTTTTTTAACCTCAAATTTATATCAGAAGTTTGTAATGCTAAAACCTCACCGATTCTTAAACCTACATACATTTGTATTAAATAAATATTTTTATATGGAAAATTTTTGACATTTTGTTTAATAAGCCAGTCAGTAAATTGTTGTTGTTCCTTAACTGTTAAAGCTCTAACTTTTTTAGTTTCTTTATCACTTTTGGGCTTAATTACATTTACCATAGGGTTTTTAGAGATGTATCCTTGATTAATTGCATAATTATATGCTTGATTAAATTGGTCAAATATCTTATTAATACTAGAATTACTTAAAGTTTTTTTAGAATTTAAAAAATCTTGTATGTCATCAGAACTTATTTCATCTATTTTTTCAAAAGCAATACTTGATTTTTCTATTGATTTAATAGTTTCAGTAACTCTAACATATTGAGAATCAGAAATTAAATTAGTATCATATTTTAATTGTAAATTAGCTTTCATTAATTCTACCAAAGGTATACCATTGTGTTTTATATATAATGAGTTTCTTTTTTGATACATAATATTTTCTAAAAATTGTTTACCTTCTTCTTCTGTTAAAAAATCTTTAGCTTTTCTTTTTCTTTTTCCAGTGTTAATATCTTTTTCATAATATTGAGCTGTCCAACGTTTTCTAGTTTTATTGTAATAAACACTGCCTTCACTATTTGATTTTTTAGGCATTGAATAAACCTCCCATTAAAAATTTGAAAAGGGTTATCAATACAAAGTGGTGTAAGTAGTATTTAATTTCTTTTTTCCATTTTCCAAAGTAAATAAGCTAAAAGTGTAACTGTTTTTGTTTTCCCAATATTTACACAAGGAAAATCTTTTCTTTTGAAAACTTCATTTGCTAAATTTTCGCCCATTTTTAAGTCTTTAGCTACTTCCTTAACAGTAATGTTTTTAAAAGGATTGTCTATCTTTTGTACCGCTAAAGCTATAATTTTTTCTTTTAAACTTTCTTGCATATAACACCTCCTAATAGTTCTCTATAATATAAAAGACTTTTTTTATGTGAAATTTGAATGAAAACTAATAAAACTAAATAAAACTAAAAAAATATTAATAAAATTTATTGTATAAAAGATTTAAAAATAAAATAGTAAGTTTTTTAGGGGAGATATAGAAATAGTCAAATTCTATACTGAATATATCTTTAAAATTCCTTTATGATTTGGCAGAATTAAGCTTAATATTTAGAAACCCATATTATGAAACATTTAGAATAATATATATGAAAGATGATATAGTTGTTGGACACGAGGTTATAAGTTCAAGATTACCAAATTGTACAAAAATTTTTCCTACTGATAAACAGGGAAGATATAAAACGGAAAGAGATACATACAAGATATATAATAGAATGAATAGACTGTCAGCAAACGGATATTATTTAGTTCATAATCATACTTCTAACCAAGCAACTGCTTCAAAAGAAGATATAAAAACAACAGCATTTTTTTATAATTTAATTCCGGGTTTTAAAGGACACCTAATAATAAATTGCAATACATATGCTTGGATAGATATAAAAGATGATGAAATATATTTATCTAATAATAATAAGATAAAAAAAGAAAACAAATTAATAAATAGGGAAATAGAGAAAAATGGAATATATAATATAAAGATAAAAAATCGTTTTGACTTAGTTAGTTTGATGAACAATATAAAAAATACTAAAAATTATTCAACAGCAATTATTACAGACACGAAAAATTTTCCTAGAATGGTATTAGATATACCTAACAATTTTTTAAATATGAAAAATAAACAACTAAGAGGATATTTTGAAAATGTTAGTAAATGTGTTGGTGGAAGTAAATTATTTATTGCAACAGATGATAGTAAAACTTATGAACGATGTCTTGAATTAGCAAAGGAGAATATATTTGTAGATACAATTTTATATGAAAAAGATAAAGATAATGATAAATTAAAAGTAAAGTCAGCATATACTCCGGAAGATGGAACGACAGAAACAAACAAAGGAATATTTGACTGTAAAGGAAGATATATTAGAGCAGTTAGAGTAAATGAAAGTAAAGAAAAATATAATTTAGAGTATAAACCTGAAAAGTTTTTAACAATATTATATAAAAAAACAGATGAATTACCAAAGGTAACAAAAATTCCAAATACATTAGATGCAAAACAAAAATTAGTAGGAGGACTAATAGAAGTTGTACCATATAATGATGTATTAATAATTTGCAATGAAGAAGGAAAAATTTTAAATTTAAAACCTAACCTAATATTTGACTACGATTATATAGCAGGAGATTGTTTTTTGGTAGGAGATGATTACTTGCACGGAGATTTTAAAAGTTTAACTAGTGAGCAAATAGAGAAATATACTAAAGAGTTAATTCTAAATAGTATTGGCAGTATTGGTAAAGATAGCTATTATGAGAAATAAATAATAATCATTATAAATATCCCCATATATTTAATGTGTGGGGATATTTTGAACTTATTTTATACTGAAAGATTTATTGATAATTTATTGTATTTATGGTAAACTTTTGTAAAATTTAAGCATTAGTTTAAATTAAAATTAAAATTATAATTAATAAAGGAAATATAGAGTTATGAGAAAGAAAATAATAATATTTATACTTGTAATAATGTGTATATTAGTTATTGCAAATGTGGGAAATTTAATATTTCAAAAAAATATGTTAGAAGAAGAAAATAATTCTTTAAATGTTAAACTTGAAAATGCTAAAAATGAAATTAACACATTAAATCAAAAGCAAAATGAACTAAAAAATGACTTAGATGATACATTAAATATATTATCAGATGATTCTATTTTTGAGAATACTCCAACAGAGGGGCTTAAACCTATATCCAAAGAGACTGCTGTAGATAATTTTAATAAATATATAGAAAAAAATAAAATTTTAAATGATGAGAGCAATAAGAATAAGCAATTAATAAAAATAGAAATAGAAAATCAGCATCCAAGTAACAACCTTTCATATGATGTATGGAAATTCAATAAACAACCTAGAACTGCAGATTTTACTAGAAAATGTTATACATTATATTATCAAACAGGAGATTTTGATTATTTAGAGGGCTATGTAGATTATTATACAGGGAAAGTGATAGGAGGATATTTACACGGAGTCTAATGTATTGTTTGAGGAGTGCTTATGAAAAAAGTAATAATAAATATATTTATAATAATTTTTAGTATAACCTTAATATTTTCTGTTTTAAATTTTTTACTTGATAATAAAAAAGCAATATATATAAATAAAGAAAATCGAAATGAATTAGTAGAACTAATAAGAAAAGAGTATGATTATCCAGAACAAATAACTAAATTAAAATTGAAAATTATGCTTGGAGATGGGGAGTTGTATTTATATAATCATTTTAAATTAGAAGATAAGTTCCTAATAGGGGAAGGGTCTGAATTATTTCAGTATATAATAGAAAATGGACATAATAGTGGAGAAGATTATATAATAGGCTGTTTTGTATCATTATTGGGAATTATAGTTTGTACAAGTTTAAGAAAATAAAAAATTATAATTTATGGAGAAAAAAATATGAAGAAAAAAGTAATTATCATAACTGCTATAATATGTATTTTAATTTTATTGGGAGCTACAATATTTTCGATAATTAAATTTAATGTTTGGAATCCATTTTCATCTTGCTTTGGTATGTTAGAAATTTTATTTACAAACAAGGAATACACTACAGTACAAAACTATCCTAACAAAGTTATATTTTGTGAAGAATCAGGTGAAAAGAGTAGAAGTACCAGACAATATTTAGATGAATATATGAAAAGTAGAGGTTTTGCATTGGAGGAACAATTAGGATCAATTTTTATTTATGCTAATGGTAGTGAAAAAGAATATATTTCATACTCTGTAAACAGATGGTTTTCAACTTTAGAATGGGAATAACAAATACATAATTATAGAGGAGAATTTAGGGAAAAAAGATTTTATTAATAGGTTTTATATTGATAATATTTGAAAAAATGCTAATATAAAAGGAGAATATAATTTAATGTTAAAAAAATATAGAAAATATTTAGTGCTTAGTTTATTAATTATTTCAATTATCGGTTTTATATGGAGTTTTCATACTTTTTTTTAAGAAATATCCTTTATTGATGTAACTGATGAGAATAGAGATGTTATAACTAATAATCTAAAGAAAAAAGGAATAAGTACATTTGGAGTTAGAAAAATTGGCATAGGAACTGGTTGGAATAGACATTCTAGATATGTATATTATTATTTTAGACCTACAAAAGAGTTTATATCTGGCGAAGGAGATACTTTTTTGGACAATGTAAATTTAGAAGATAAATATTCTTATGATAATGAGTCAGTTATTGTTGGTATTATCTCATTTTTGACATTACTTATAATCTTCATTTATGAAATTAAAAGAAAAAGACATAGATGAAAATAAGCAGTAGTGATTGTAGTTTAATAGAGTAACATTAATACGGAGGGGCTAAAGATATGTTGATATTATATACTCTTATAGGGATAGTTATATATATTTGTTTTGCTCTTATATTTGCAAAGTTAAATTTTAAAAAAAAATTTAAAAAAATATATGCTACTTGTATTATCAGTAATATATAATGGCTTTATTGGATATATTGATACTTATGTAATATTATTACTTTATGGATATTTTGCAAATATGCCCAAAGGAAGTGGTTATGAAGTCCCAGAATCAGAGGCAGGATTTAATGCAATTCTTGGATTAGTAACACTTACAATATTTGTTAGGCAGTAAAATAATGATAAATAAATTTTGCCAGAATATTGATTTTTTTCTCTTATAATGATATATAGTAGTCAATATTTGAAACCAAATAAACTCTATAAAAAGTTGCATAAGGTTCCTAATAAAATATTATGCTAGGGAAGGATAACAAAAAAACAGTTATTGTATTAGTAGTAATCATTGTTGTATTAGTTGCTATAATAGTTTATTTGCTTTTAAATAATGGAAGCAAAGATAATAGTAGTGAAAATAATTACTCAAATACAACTAATTTTTTAGCAAATAGAACAGCAAATGTTGCAAAAGATGGATATGTTGTAATAGATGCTAATAATACTAATACAAGTACATCAGCATATGTAGATAGATATGCTAATTTAACAACAGAACAGATTAATAAAATGATAGAAGAGAGGAGTATGGATAATGTTTCGATAGCAATAAAAGAGGGAACTTTAACGAAAGAAGGAGCTACTATTGTAGTTACAGATAAAAATGATTATCCATATAGTTACGGTGAAGAATTTAATATACAAAAACAAGAAGATGGAGAATGGAAAGATTTACAAACAAAAGATATGTATTTTTTAAATGATACTAATAATTTGATTAGGGAAGATAGAACAACTCAAATTATATTGAATTGGAAATATAAATATGGAGAACTAGAAGCAGGACACTATAAACTAAATTTAGAAGTAACTCAAAATGATTCTTCTAAGGCAACAGTTTCTACAGAATTTGATATACAATAAATAATTAAAGGAGCAGCTAAGAAATAACTACTCCTTTGTTTTAAACTTATTGTTTACTAAATTAATAATTTCTTTAATGAGTAAGAATTCTTCGAGGATTTTACTCATTTTTTAGTGTTCATTTAACATAAAGACATATTTTTACATTTAAACAAAAATTAATTCGTATTCTAGAGAATATACTGTTAAATTTTGTATCTTTATGGTATATTTATAATAAATTTATGAAAAGTAAAAAATATTATTAGTAAAAGTTAATCTTTAAATAAAATTATAATTTAACAGTTAAAAAATTTATTAATAAATATTATAACATACAAGGAGTAGTAATATGAAAATAGAAACAAAGCTAACTATTAAAAATATGAAGAAAAACATAAAAAGAACGATTTATACAACAATATCAATAGCATTGTGTGTATTTCTTATATTTACTACATTAATTTTGATATCTAGTATTAGAAAAGGAATAAATGAAGGTACTAACATAAAGTATAACGATTACGATTTTATTATAAGAGGAGTAAGTAAAGATGAGTTTAATCAAATAAAAGATAAAGCATATATTGATAAAATCTATATACAAGAAAGTGAAAATGATTCTTTAAAAGAATTAGATGAAACAAGTGATTTTAATAATTCTGATACTCTAAATGTATTTATAAAATATAAAAATGTTAAAGAAACATATAAATATTCAAGTAATATTGTGCAAACATTACAATATTCGTTATCTGAAGCAGAAGAAAAGTGTGAGTTTAATGATAAATTACTTACAGTATATGGGTTAATGGGAGCAACATTGGACTATACAGCTTCTTCACAATTAACATATAAAAGTACAATAAATTTTTCATATGTAATAGATTTAATGATAGTTCTTATATTAGTAGTGTTCTCAATATTTTTTATAATAATACTATATAATTCATTTTTGGTAACTATAAATGAAAGGAAAAGAGATTATGCAATATTAAATAGTATTGGAGGAACAGAAGGACAAGTATTAAGAATGATATTCTTAGAAGCTACTATTATGGGAGCATTTGGAATTATTATAGGTGGAGTACTTTCAGTTATAGGAGTAAAAGCTATTTTGGATATGGTAAATAACATATTAGTACCTACTTCGTTCAATTTTAGTCTAGTAGTTGATATTAAATATGTGATTGTAGCTTTAATTATTATTTTATTAAATACATACATATCTGCAATTATTCCAAGTGTAAAAGCAAGTAGTACATCAGTTATTGACAGCATAAGAAATAATAAACAAATAAAATATAAGAAAAGCTTTATTTTAGGGAAAATACTTCCAATAGAAGGAAGAATGGCAATAACAAATTTAAAAAGAAATAAAAATAAATATAGATTTATAACAACTTTATTAGCGATATGTATGGTTTCATTTATTTCTGTAAGTACATATATTAATTATGAAAAAGAATCTGCTGACCTAGTAACTGATTATGATGTAGATGCAGACATAGAATTTGAAGAAAATGGTATTGATTATAAAGAAATACTTGATAATTATACTATTTCTACAGGAGATAAAATAGAATATTTTGGATATAAAAAAAATAATACTTTGTTTGCTATAGTTGAGCCATCAAGTGCAATTACATTAGATAAAGATGTTTATAAATATGAAGGTAATAAAAAATTAATATCTTTCCAGTTAGTAGGTTTAGATGATAATAAATATAACGAATATATTAATAAGATAAAAGCAAATTATGGCGATTGCATTATTTATAATAATATTGTAGAAACAGAACCTGTAGGAGAAGATGAAGTTACATATTCATATCACTCTATGTTTAATACTAACGAAATAAAACTATCCATAGTAAATGAAAAAACTGAAGATGTTCAAAGTTCAAATTATGAGGTTATTGATGATGAAAACTTAAATGGAAATTTTGTATTGACTGATGAAGTTTTAGATGGTTTTAAGGAAATAAAAAATCAAGCTATATGTACCCTTTTTGTAAATATGGATACATATAATAAAATTGATGCCAATATACAAAGTACTATTTCTAAAAATACAGATGTAGAAACAAATGAAATTGGAGTTATTCATAACAATCCTGTTTTTGTTAAAGTAAGATGTGGAAACATAATTGAATTTTCAAATTATATAAAAGATTTAGCAGAAAAAGATGATTATAAAAATATTACTCCAAGATTTTATTCATTAGAATATCAAGAAAAAATGATTTATATAGATATTTTGCAATTAATTTTAAGAACAGTAATGATAACCATTGTGATAATAGGAATAATAAGTGCTATAAACATAATAAATGCAAGTTTATTCGAACGAAGAGAAGAATTTAGAATATTATCAAGAATTGGAGCTACCAATGGAAATATAAATAAAATATTAATATACGAATGTTTATATATGTTTATAAAAGCATTAGTAATATCAGTAATTATATCGATACCAATAATATATGCAATTATAAAACATATGGAAAAAGTTATAATTGTAAAAAAATTATTAATACCATTTGGAAATATTGGAATATTTGTAGTATTATTGTTTATAATTTCTTTAGCTATAACATTGTATTCTAGTAGATTTGTAAAAAATAAATAAATTTATTAATGTAAAATAATAATAGGAGATTAAAAAATGAATATTTTAAAGGTAGATAAAGTAACTAAAATATATGGAAAAGGCGAAGCAAAGGTAGTAGCATTAAATAATATTTCTTTTGAAGTAGAAGAGGGGGAGTTTATTGCTGTAATAGGACCTTCTGGAAGTGGAAAGTCTACACTTTTACATACAATAGCAGGGCTAGAGCCACCAACAGATGGTAATGTATATTTCTATGGAAAAAATCTTTACGAAATGAGTAAAAAGCAATTAACAATACTAAGAAGAGAACAGATAGGAATTATATACCAATTTTATAATTTAATACCTACTTTAAATGTAGAAGAAAATATATTATTACCAATCGAACTAGATAGAAAAAAGATAGATAAAGAAAAATTAGATAAGATAACTAAATTTTTAAATATAGATAATAGAAAGAAACATTTACCAAATGAATTATCAGGAGGTCAACAGCAGAAAGTGGCAATAGGTCGAGCATTAATGATAGACCCAAAAATAATTTTAGCAGATGAACCAACAGGAAATTTGGATACTAAATCAAGTGATGAAATAATACAATTATTAAAAAAAGCTAATAAAGAATATAAACAAACAATAATAATGATTACACACAATTTGGAAATAGCAAAATTAGCAGATAGAATTATACAATTAGAAGATGGAAAAATCATATAAAATGTTATTATTTGATATTTTTAGTTAGTAATGATATATATTAGATAATATTTGAAACCATTTAATACTTTAAAATAATTACATAAGGTTCCTAAAATTATTATACAAGGGGGAAAAAAGTTATGAAGGATAACAAAAAAACAGTTATTGTTTTAGTAGTAATCATTGTTGTATTAGTTGCTATAATAGTATATTTATTATTAAATAATACAGATAATAATGAAAATATTAATACAACTTCTGTTGGAGAAGAAGCTGCAGTACTTAATGCTATAAATGATGAAAATGCAATAAATTCATTATATAAATTAAATGATAGATATGCTAATTTAACAACAGAGCAAATTGATGAAATGAAAGAGAATAGAAGTATGGATAAAGTTTCAATATCAATAAAGGAGGGAACTTTAACTAAAGAAGGAACTACTATTATAGTTACAGATAGAAATGATTATCCTTATAGTTATGGAGAATATTTTAATTTACAAAAATTAGAAAATGGAGCTTGGCAAGATGTTAAAATAATTGGTAACCATTATTTTAATGATATTGTACATATTATAAAAGAAGATGGAACAACAGAAATTGGGTTAAATTGGAAGGATATGTATGGAGAATTAGAGTTAGGACATTATAAACTAAATTTAGAAGTGACTCAAAATGATTATTCTGAAGCAACAGTTTCTACAGAATTTGATATACAATAAATAATTAAAGGAGTAGCTAAGAAATAACTACTCCTTTGTTTTAAACATATTATTTATTAAACTTATAATTTCTTTAAAAGGTATAGAAAATTTACAAGAGATTAAATTTACAAATTCATTAAATTTTGCTAATAGATTTTTAATTTTATCTTTTAATTTTGAATTTTCTTTTTTGAGCTTATTTATCTCTTTTTCATATTCTGTGCATTTATCAAAGACATTAGCTGATGAAATAACATATTCTCTTAATTTATTACAATGTTTTACTAATTTTTTATTTTCAGTTACTATTAATACAAGTGATGTACTGTTAGTTTCTTTAACAGGTGTTTTTTCAATTTCCTCTTTTATTTTTTCATAGTTAGATAAACTTTTTAATTGCTCTATAGATAAATGTTCATTTCCTTTATTTTTTCCTCTTTCTAAATCAAACCCTGCTTTTTGCATATATTTGTGAAAATTATCTTGTAAATATTTATAACTGTCTTTTCCTTTCCAAAAAGAACTACAAGCAATTTTATCTATAGCATTTCCTTTTTTATCTTTTGTGTGAATTACTGGAATAAATACAATGTGCATATGAGGAGTTTTTTCGTCCATATGGACTTTGGCAGAAAGTATATATTGTTCTCCCAATTCTTTATAATTACATACAAAGGAATATGCTGTTTGAAAAAACTTTTTTGTTTTATCAACTCCAATTTTATCAAAATATTCTTTATCTGATGTAATAATATATTCACAGGCAACATTGCTTACTTTTTTAATTTGTCCTTTTAAATCATATTGTTTTCTTATTGTATTAAATAATTTTTCATATGTAGTTTTAGGTGCTTTTAATGAATAGTTTTTTATTCCATTTTTTTTATTAATATTTTTGTTTGAATAATGTGTATTTTTTCTTTCTATATGTCTATATATACCGTTTAAGTTTTTTATCTTATAGTTAGTATTTCTTATGATAGCATAACTCATAATTAAATACCTCCAATAAATAAAATAATAATAAAATTTTAAGTGTTCTAACATACTAGAACACTTTTTTCAAAAGTGTTCTGTTTGGTAGGGCTTCGCCCTACATTTCTTTAAGCAGAATAAAAGTTGAATAAAATATTAGAAAATTACTATAAATATTATGAATTATTATAAAATATTAAAAAAAATCAAAAAATTATAAAAAATAATATGCAGTATTTTTATAAAACCTTAATCGCTCTTAATTGAGTATAGCGATTAAGGTTGGTTTATTGAAAAAAAAAACTGTCTTATTAACTCTCAATTATTTTAAAAAAAGGTTTGATATAAGGCATTATCGGAATCCAAATAAGGCCATCTGCACCAAAAAAGAGTAGTTTAAAAACTACTCTTTTTTTAGATGAAATAAAAGGGAGAGTATAAATGGAAGAAAAAAATAAAACAGGAAAAAGGATATCTAATGTATTAAGGTATATTTGTGGAGTGTTTTTTATATTAACAGGATTTAGTGGAATGTTAATTAATAATATTTTGGCAGGATTTTTTATGATGTTATTTGGAATATCTTTATTACCAGTACTATATAAAAAAACAAAATTAAACCAAATTAAGCATATACAAATTATTTTACCAATCATATTAATAATTATATATGGAATGAGTATGCCGGATGTACCAAATGTGACGTATACTAATATAATTGCCGATGTAGATACCAATACAAGTATAAGTACAAATATAGTGCAAGAGACTAAAAATATCGATATAACAAATTTAAAATTTAATGAAGCTGAAATAGAATTAGATATAAATGAATCAAAGAATATTACTTTAGAAATAGAACCAGAAAATGCTAATATTGACAGTTTAGAGTATTGTTCATCAAATGATAAAGTAGCAACTATAGAAAGAACAGATACAGACATAATTAAAAATAAAATTACATTGAAGATAAATCCGATTGCAGAAGGAAATTGTGAAATTTTTGTTAAAACAAATAATGGACTAGAAAGTAATAGAGTAACAGTAAAAATAATTGATAATAACAGAATAGAGCAAGAAAGAATAAAAGCAGAAGAACAAGCAAAGAAGGAAGCAGAAGAGCAGAAACAAAAACAAGTAGCTGCAGAAAGTGCAAGCACAAAGAAAGAAGATACATCAACTTCTAAAACTACTACAACGACAAAGAAGAAAAATTCAAAAAGTACGTCGAATAATTCAAATGGAAAAACAGTATACAGAACTCCAACTGGGAAAAGATATCATTATGATCCAGATTGTGGAGGGAAAAATTCGTATTCAACAACTTTAGACGCGGCTTTATCAGCTGGATTAACACCTTGTAAAAAATGCGCTCAATAAAAAAGTATATTCAGAAAAAATATTAAACCTCCTATTATAAAATAGGAGATTTAATTATATTTCTAATTCTTTTAGTATCTGCTTATTCTGTTTTGTAGCAGGCCAAGAAATTGTAAAAAATAATATTATAAAGATAATAGCTAAAACTCCACCAATAATTGAGCTATAACGCATTATAGCTAAAGACTCGAAAAGAGCTATTAAAATAGCGTAAATTTTTCTATAATTTTTTACAAGAATTTGTTTTTGTTCATCTGAAGCTTTTTCTTTAACTTTTTTAGCTAATAGAATATCTGGTTTAGCCAAACTGATTATTAAAATTATTATTAAAAATAAATCTAACACAATATTTCCTCCTTTGTTAATTTTATTTAATATATCATAAGAAAATAACATGAACAATATTAATTTGTCAAAAAGAGGAGTACTTATATGAGTTAAATAATCTGGGGAAAAAATAAAAAGATTTTAAATAAACATAGAAAAACAAAAGCACTAAATATAT
>USGY01000018.1 GCA_900554365.1 uncultured Clostridium sp.
AGAACTTCTTACGAAGTTTATCTTGGATTGAGTTTTAAGCGTTATTTACATAACGCTTCTTTTGTTTCTAATTTTTTACAAAATTAGAAAGTCGCGCTCAAACGCACATAGCCACTGTAAGTAACATTGCTGTCGTGGATGTAGCCGTAGTAAAAGTTTGCGTAATATGCACTATAGGCATCGTACTGGGCGGAAGACCAATAAGAGTTTCTTAGTCCATAATTAGGATAATTACTTGTTGTAACTCCCATTTTAGTATATGTCATATCTCCAAAAGCCGCCCATTCTGCTTTTGATGGCACAAACCATTTATCCAAATTCCACTTTTTTCCTAAATTGTCTGTCTTTTGTATTACTCCCCACATATCTTTATCATTTTGTGCTCCATATTTACCACTTGTTCCTTTATTCCACTCCGCTATCATTGTTGTTGTATTTGTTTTTCCTTGTCCAAAATCATTTGTACTATATGATATTGTGTTATCTAACTTTCCATTTGCTGAATTATACCAATAATATACTGTCCCTGGATTAAAATCTTCTAATGCCATTACATAAAATCTATCTTGTGTTCCACTTCCATTTATTTCTGTTAATACTGGTTTTGTCCATTGGTTTCCAAATCCTGTATAACTATCACTACTTACATAATAGCTTTTTAATCCTTCTGTTCTTTGTGAATATTCATAACTAGACCAGCTATTATTATTCCATGTTCCACTTCCTCCTATTGCTAAATCAGCATATATTACTCCATCTACTGTTCCATCTCCATCTATATCTGCATAATAGCCTACATAAGATTCCGTATTTGATATTTTATTTGCTGGTTCAGGAGTCGGTGTTGTACCTTCTGTTATATTCCCATCGCCATCTACCTTAAAATTCTTTCCGTCTACTGTTGCATTTACTGGAAATCCATTATTTGTTTTACTGGCTGTTCCTCCATAATTATTTGTTATTTCTGCTATTAGTTTATCTGCATCTAATGCTCCTGTTTCTGATTGTGACCTTGCTGCCATTATTGCTAATTTTACTTTTTCCTCTGCTGATTTATATTCTGTTGTTGTTTTTGAATTTTGTGCTTGTGTTAGTATTCCATTTTGTCCTGTTAGCATTGCTATTGATACTCCTGCTAATATTAACAAAACTATAATTGTAATTACTAAAGCAATTAATGTTATACCACTATTAGCTTTTTCTTTTGTTTTTAAAATTTCTTCCATTATTTTTCCTCCCTTTTATCATTTTTATTTGAAATTTTATATTAAAAACTTAATAACTTTTTTATTTTTGCTGTAATTAAACAACAAAAAAAGACAGCAAACAAAGCCTAATATATAGACTCTGTTTCTGTCTTTTTTACATTATATTTATTTACTATTTTTATTAGTAGACATAATTCTGGTATATTATTAACATTTAATAAACTAACTTTAGTTAGTAAATGTCTTGTGTGTGTGTGTGTGTGTGTGTGTGTGTGTGTACAGCCTCAAGGCTTCTAGCGTCTACTATTTTCATTTTTGTTCTTCTCCTCTTTAGTTTGTTTAAATTTTTATTTAATATGTATATATTTTATATAAAATCAATAATTTTGTCAACTAATATTTATTTGAAATATCATTAATTCATAATTTATACTCCATAAAAAAACTCCTTTCACTTTTCTATATATTATGAAATGAGTTCTTTTTTGTTGAATATTTATATTATTATTGATTTTCAATTTTATAAGCTAATTCTAATGCAAGTATTGGTACTTGTGTTTTCTTATCAAAATTTGATAATTGATCTATACTTCTTTCTTCCCATTGAACAGAGTCTAAATTATCACCAGCATAATAAAATGTAAAGTAATTTAATTTTTTATATTTACAGACTGCTGCTAAAGATGCACCTTCCATCTCTACACAAATTGCACCTTTATCTTTAAACATCTTTATCTTATCACTAGTTTCTCTGTAAAAGGCATCAATCGTCCATGTTGCACCTTCTTTATAACTAAATTTATATTCTTTTAACACTTCTTTAAATAATTCTACGTATTGACGATCTAAATTAATATATTCTGAGTCTGGTAAATAATGATAACTAGTTCCCTCATCCCTAAATGCTTTATTAGGAATTATAATTGAACAATCTTCAATTGTTTTATCAAGTACACCACAATTTCCAAAAACAATAAAAGTATCTACTCCATTAACATTCATGTCTTCAATATCTCCACTTATCCATGGCCCACTAATTCCTGCCATAAATAATGTCATTATAGTATTTTTATAATTTAATAAATATACTGGACGTTTTTCTGTCAATTCCCCTACTTTTTTGCATTTATATTTTTTTACTATATCATTTAATAAATGTTCAGAAAAGACCCCAACAGCTATATGTGGCAATTTAATATTAGGATCATGTATTCCATTTTTATTTTTTATACCTCTTGGTTTAATAAATCCTTCTTCTTTACTATAAATTATCATTTTTTCTCCTTATCTATATAAAATAATATCATAAAAATTTCAAACTATCAATTATATAAAAATATAAAAATATTTTCATAAATTTTTTGATTATTTACATTTAAATTTCTTTTAGTAATAGTTTATTGTATTTACTCTCACATGTAACTATTTATGTTTTTCATAGATAGTTACTATGACTTTATATTAACCTTATCTATATTTTTTAAATATGCACAAATTTTTGTCCAATCTTTTTGATTACATATGTTTCCAATTATCACATTGTTACTCAAATCATAAGAAAAATTAGTGTACGACATTATATCCTTAGATGGAATCCAAGCATTTCCTGAATTATCTATTAACATATATGCATTTTTTCTGTCATTATGACTTTTAAACTGTATTTTACTTGAATCATTTTCAAATACTTTTAAAACCCTTGATTTAAAATTCAAATATTGTTCATTTGTTATTTCAAAATCTTTTCTATTTTTCGCACCATATTTTCCTAATGGTTCATATTGAAAAATTTGCCACTTATTTATGTAACTAAGAGTTTTTATTAATTTTGCTAACTCCTCTGCATCTTCAAAATTGCCTTTATTTGCAACCGTATTAATACATATATTTGCACCAGCTTGATGTAGTTTCTGACATATTAATAACTGCTCATTTAATAAATCTGCCTTTGTCTTTCTAAAACGTTTAAATATTTCATTATTTGATCCATCTATAGGTATCCCAATAACATCAACATTTTTTGCTATTTTATTTACATCTATCTGATTTATTATTATTTTCTTATTTATTTTTACATCTTTAATAATTGGACTTCCAACAGTATCTAATGAAATATTAAATCCAATTTCTTTAATTTTTTCAATTAAATCAATAATACCTTCACGTGCTAATGGATCACCACCACATAAAGTGACTTTTTTAGTTCCTTCATTATACACATATTTTAAAAATTCAATTAATTTATCTGTAGCTATGTATGTTCCTCTTTTTTCTTCTCTTGAAAAACTATAACAACCTTTACAATATACAAAACAACTTTGACTCACAAAAATATTTAAATGCATATTTATAACCTCCAACTACCTGTCTATTTCATTATCATCCTGAATATTCATTTTTTTTCGTTTATTTTTTAAATTTTCTAACCTAGCTGTCAATTCATCATCTTGTTTTACTAAATCAATTTCTTTTAAATAGTTTTTTAGCTTATTATTATAAGATAATATTTTTGGTAATTCATCTTTCGGATTAAAACTTTTTAAATATTCTTTTACATCAAAATCAAGTAAATCTGGAGAAGTTGTACCTTCAACTGGAACTAACCAGAAATGTACATTAACAAAAGGATCAGATTTTTCATTTGACAAAAGATGTGCATAATTAATTCCTAGTTCTTTTCTCATCGCTTCTTTAGTTTTTTTAAGAATAAAAGAAAATCTAAGAAACGTAATGTCATCCAAAAAGTCAAACGCTTTATAAGTTTTATTTAATCCAAAAATATAAAATCCAGGACAAGGATATTTCGGATCAGCTCTAACTATTATTCCATTATGATCATAAATAGGTTGATTTTGTTCAGGAACATATTCTGGATATTGCTCCATAAAGTCTGCTCTAGATATATCCTCTGGTGCAATATATGCTCTATAATTTTTGCTTCCACCATAAAAGTGAATATATCTCATTCCTTCAGGTTCTGGCGGGAAATCTTCTCTTTTTTCTACATCAATATAATTTAACCTTTTTTTCTCAAATGACAATCTTTTTTTAAAATCATTATTCATCTAAATTACCTCCAATTTTAAAATACATTTTTTAACATTATTTCAATTATAAGTTAAATTATATCATTACTTTTCATTTATGTCAACTTGTATTTGCAAAAAAAGAGAGACAGGTTAAAAATACTTTATATAAGTACCTTTAACCTGTCTCCCTTAAAGTAAATCTGTAAGCCGGGTTCTGTCTTTTAAAATAGTCATTTATCTAGGACAAATATTGCTATTTGCCTCAAGCCACGCAATTCAAGAAGGCACCGAGCAGGTTTAATCTTCTTTACAAGGTGTTGCTCCAGATGGGGTTTACACTGACCCACTATGTCACCATAATGGCGGTGAGCTCTTGCCTCGCCTTTTCATCCTTACCGTAAAAATACGGCGGTTTTTTTCTGTTGCACTTTCCTTAAGGTCACCCTCACTAGACGTTATCTAGCATCTTTGCTCTATGGAGCCCGGACTTTCCTCTCGTAAATTCTTTCGAATTTTACCAGCGACTATTCAATTTACTTCCATTTAGGATTATATCATAAATCATTCATTTCTTCTAGTATATTCTTATATTTTATTAAAAAAACATTTTCATCTTGTACATTTACTGCATTTTGAATTTCATTTAACATAACATATATTTTATTTATTGTATATTGCTTATTTGAATTCATATTTGTATTTGCTAATAATTTTGTAAATACTTCTGTTGCTTGCTTAACATTATTTCCTATTTCGCTCCAATTTTTGCTATCTAATTTACTGTATGCTTGAATTAATTTAGACTTTGAATCAATCTCTGTTTTTATTAATTCATCATTTGTAACTTTGTCAGCAAATTTAGGAATATAATTATATAAATTAGAAAGAATTTTTAATGTTTGCTCTTTATTTTTTTGCTCAACTGCTTGTGTTAATACATCCATTTCTTTATTAAAACTTAGAATATCATTTTGATCAACTTGCATTTGATATAAATCTAATGTTATTGTTGTAATTGATGAATATAAAATTTCTATTTCTGCTTTTATTTCATCCCAATTAGTCTGATCACTTTTATTTAATATGCCTGATGATTTTAATTGTGTTTCCATACTAACTGTTGTATTGTTTCCACTAGTATTTCCACCTTGTTCTTTTCCACCAGATGAAGTTGATTCGTTTTTGGAAGATTGATTATTTCCTTGATCTGATGTTTCGCTACTTAGATTTTTTTCGGTTGACTCATTTTTATTTATTTCTGTTACTGAAACATTGTAATTTCTAATTTCTATATTGTTTATTTGGTTAGCTAGTTTTATTAATTTTTCTTCTAAAAATTCAACTTCTGATAAAGCTTTTTGCTCTTGGCTTTTTCCTTCTCCTTGGCTTATACTTTTATATATAAAAATCACCATAATAGCTATTACTAAAATAAAAAATATAAATGCTAATTTTTTGTATTTTTTCAAATTTATGACCTCCACTTTTTTTCTAGTATTTACATTTTTATTTTAGTTTATTCTTTGTATAAATTTTTATTTATTTTTTATAATAATATTATAAGGAGTAAAAAATGTTTGCAATTTTATTTTTGTATGGTAAAAAGAGTGGTGAATTAAATAATTTTTTGAGCCGTTTTTATAATACTAATTTGGAGATATATGATGATTTAAAATGGAGTAAAAAATACACCAACCCTATTGAGTTGGCGGAAATGATTGGAATATTTATTGATAATAATGATTCATATCAAATAAAAATGTGGGTTTGTTTGGATAAAGATGTTTTTATAAATATTACTAATAAAAATGCTGATAGCATTATAAAATATTTATATGAACGTTTTCCTTATTAACTATTTTTCCATTATTATAGTTACAGGTCCATCATTTAGTAGGCTAACCTTCATGTCGGCACCAAATATTCCTTTTTCTACTTTTATATTATTTGCTGCACATTTATCGCAAAAATAATTATATAATTCATTTGCATATTCTGGTTTAGCTGCATTTGTAAAAGAAGGTCTATTACCACTAGTACAATCTGCATATAATGTAAATTGTGAAACTATTAGTAATTCTCCTCCAATATCTTTTAAAGCTAAATTCATTTTAGCATTTTGATCTTTAAATACTCTTAAATTGCATAATTTCTTTACAAGATAATCGGCTTGTTCTTTGGTATCACCATGTGTTACACCTAGTAATACCAAAAAACCTTTTTCTATTTTTCCTACAATTTTAGAATCTACCTCTACTTGTGCATTTTTTACTCTTTGTATTACTAATTTCATTTTGATTTATTATTCCTCTTCTTTTTTAGAATCTTCACTTTCTATTTGCGGATTTGATTCTACTTCAACAGTTTTTTCTAAGTTTGTTTTTTCTTCTTCTGTTGATGCTTCTGCATCTTCTTCTATTTCTTCTATTTTTTGTTCTTCTCCAAATGCATTTTCTTCTTTGGTTTCTTCTACCTTTTCTATTACTTCTGGTTCTAGAGCTTCTTTTTCTTCTTGTTTAGTTCCACAGTTTGGACAATATTTAACATTTTTCTCAATCTCTTCATGACAATTATCACATTGTTTTTTATCATTTAAGTCTAAACATTGTTTTACTAAATCATCTATTTCATCATTTAAATCATCAATTTTTTCGCATTTTTTCTTTATTTCTTTACAGTTATTTTCACATTTTTCTTTATCTTGTTTTCTTCTTGAATGTTTGTTATATGCTAATTTTCCTATTTCTTCATAAAGTGATGTGATTTGTGATTTTAATTCACTGATTTTTAATTTTAATTTTGTCTCCTTTGCAATTTTTCCTGTTTTGTCAGCAGTGATTTTATAAGCTTCTGAAGCTTTTTGACTTAATTTATCGAAGAATTCCATTTTTATACTCCCTTTCTTTTTCCATATTATTTCCAATTGTTTTTATAATTATTATGCTTTTATTAATTTATTCAAATTTTTTTATTTTATGACTCACTTTTTCTATCTCTAGTCATTAGATTTTCTACTGCATCTTCTGGTCTTAAACCATTATAAATAACATTGTATACAGTTTCAATTATTGGCATATATATATCATTTTGTTTACCTAATTCATAAGCAACGTCTATATTATCTATACTTTCAATTACCATTCCAATTTCTTTTTTAGCTTCTTCTATAGATTTTCCTTCACCTATTAATTTTCCAGCTTTTCTATTTCTACTATGTTCACTTAGACATGTTACAATTAAATCTCCAAGTCCACTTAATCCATAAAATGTTTCTTGTCTTCCACCTAATCTAACACCAATTCTTGATATTTCTCCAAGTCCTCTTGTTATTAATGCTGCAAATGCGTTATCTCCTAATCCTATTCCTGCTGCGATTCCGGCACAAAATGCAATTATATTTTTTAAGGCTCCTCCTAATTCTACTCCTTTAACATCATATGATGTATAAATTCTTAAGTCTTTTGACATAAATGTATCTTGTACAAGCTCTAAAATATCTTCATGTGTAGATGCAATTACTAATACTGTTGGAGCATTTATTACAACTTCTTCTGCATGGCTTGGCCCTGATAATGCACCAATTCTTGCTGTTGGTAATTCTTCTAATATAACTTCATCCAATGTTTTTAATGTTTCTTTTTCAAATCCTTTTGAACATATTATTACTGGAGTTTCTCCAACATAATTTTTATATTGTCTAAAAATCTCCCTTGTATATTTAGATGGTGTTACATGTATTATAAAATCAACACCTCTTACTACTTCTGGTAAATTTGTTGAACAAGTTATACTATCTGGAATTTTTATTCCAGGCAAATATTTGCATTCTCTTTTATTGTTTATTAGGTCACATTCCTCTTCAGTATATGACCACATTTTTACTCCATGTCCATTCTTTACTAATGAAATTGCTAAGGCAACACCCCAGCTACCACTTCCTATAATTGCTACATTTTTCATATTGATATCCCTCGCTTTCAACATTTTTTATCATAATTATTTTTTAAAACTTAATTTATTTTCTGTTCCATTCATTAAACGTTTTATATTACTTCTATGATTATATAAAACTATAATAGCTAATATGATACTATATATTAAATATGTTTTTCCAGTTTTTCCTTCTGTTAAAACTGTGTAATGTTGATTTATAAATAATGTTAAAACTGGGAATAGTACAGCTGCTCCACATGAACCAAGTGATACCATTTTTGTTAATGCCATAAGTACTAGAGCAAATACTAAACATATTAAACCTATTTGCCAATTGCTTACAAGCAATACACCTAGTGATGTTGCAACACCTTTTCCACCTTTAAATCCAAAGAATATTGGAAAAGTGTGGCCAATAACGACGGCTATACCAGCAATTTGTACTAGTAACTCTTTATTTGTGTTATCTACCATTCCTCCTAAAACAACTGCTATACCAATTGATACTACACCTTTTAATATATCACATACAAGTGTTAAAGCTGCTGCTTTTTTACCTACAGTACGTAACATATTTGTGCTTCCTGCATTTCCACTTCCCTTTTCTCTTACATCAAATCCTGCAACTTTTTTACTTATTATTACTGAAAAATTTATACTTCCTATTGCATACGCAATAATAGCCATAACTATATATACGACCATTTAAAATCCCTCCTTTTGTGCTTGTCTATCTTCTTTTTCTCTTACGATTATTCTTACTGGTGTTCCAACTAATCCAAATTCTTTTCTTATTTGATTTACTAAATATCTTTCATAAGAAAAATGGAATAAATCTTTGTTATTAACAAAAATAACAAATGTTGGTGGTCTAGTAGCCACTTGAGTTCCATAATATATTCTTAATCTTTTTCCTTTATCAGATGGTGGTTGAACTATTGCTATTGCTTCATTTATAACTTGATTTAATACTGATGTTGTAATTCTTAAGCTGTTTTGCTCTTGAACTTGGTTTATCATATCAAAAAGTTTATTAACTCTTTGTCCTGTTTTTGCAGAAATAAAAATTATTGGTGCATATGATAGATATTTTAATTTATCATATACATCTTTTTTATATTCTTCTAATGTTCCAGTTTCTTTTTCTATGGCATCCCACTTATTAACAACTATAATTACACCTTTTCCAGCCTCATGAGCTTCTCCTGCAATTTTGGTATCTTGATCTGTTACTCCTTGTGTGGCATCTATCATCATCAAACATACGTCAGCTCTTTCTATTGCAAGTAATGTTCTCATTATACTGTATTTTTCAATATTTTCTTTTACTTTGCTTTTTCTTCTAATTCCAGCAGTATCAATTAAAACATATTCGCCTTTATCATTTTTAAAGCTAGAATCAATTGCATCTCTTGTTGTTCCTGGTATATCACTTACAATACTTCTATTTTCTCCTAGAATTTTATTTACTAATGAAGATTTTCCAACATTTGGTTTTCCAATTAATGCAACTTTTATTATATTTTTTTCTTCTTCGTTTTCGTCCTTCTCAGGAAATTCTTCATAAATTGCATCTAAAACGTCACCAATTCCTATTGCATTTGATGCTGATATAGGATGTGGATCTCCAAGACCTAAATTATAAAATTCATATATTTCTTCTTTATCTTTATCATAATTATCAGCTTTATTACATACTAAAACAATTGGCTTTCCAGATCTTTTTAACATTAAACTAATTTCTTGGTCAGCTGCAGTTACACCTTGTTTTATATCTGTTAAAAATATAATTACATCTGCCATTGTTATTGCTAAATTTGCTTGTTCTCTCATTTGTGATAATATAATATCATCAGATTCAGGCTCAATTCCACCTGTATCTATTAATGTAAAATCTCTTCCTCTCCAATTTGTTTCTGCGTAAATTCTATCTCTTGTTACACCTGGTGTATCTTCTACAATAGAAATTCTTGTTCCTGCTAAATAATTAAAAAATGTAGATTTACCAACATTCGGTTTTCCGTATTATTGCAACTATTGGTTTTGACATATTTTTTCTCCTTTTTGTCACTAAAAATTATTTCTTTTATGGAACATATTATATCAAATTTAGCTTCAAATAACAAGAAAAAAGTAAAATTTAGAAATAATTCTAAACTTTACTTTTTTTACTTGATAATCTAAATTTTAATGCATCCGCCAATAACTTTTCCTTTTTCTTGTTTTGGTAAAACTGAAGCACCTCCAGCTAAAACAACCATATCTCCTGAAACTAATTCACTTTCATTTTTTAGTTTTTCAATACCTGCATTAATTGTTTCATCAATTGAATTTTCACCTTTGCATAATACTGGTGTTGTGTTAAATACTAATGATAATTGATTATATGTTTTTTCATCATCAGTAATTGCAAATATAGGACATTTTGATGCAAGTGATGCTAATTTTTCAATTGACCTTCCTGTATGTGTATAAGCAACTATAGCATCAGCCTGTATTTGTTCAGCTGTTACACATGTTGTGTATACTAAAGCATCTTCTATATCTTTTTTATTGTGGTCAAAACTAATTTTATAAAATCTATCCCAGTAGTCTGTTGCACCTTCTATTGCTTTTGAAATTTTAACCATTGTTTTAATACATTCAACTGGATATTTTCCTGTTGCACATTCTCCAGATAACATGATGTCACTTGTTACATCATATACAGCATTTGCAACATCGCTTACTTCTGCTCTAGTTGGACGTGGATTTAATGTCATTGATTCTAACATTTGTGTTGCTGTAACTACTGGTTTACCAACTTTATTACATTTTTTAATGAATTCTTTTTGATGGATTGGTACTTCTTCCATTGGAACTTCTACACCCATATCACCACGTGCTACCATTATTCCGTCTGATTCTTCTAGAATTTCATCAAAATTCTCGATACCTTCTTGGCATTCAATTTTTGATATTATTTTTATTCTTTCTCCACCATGTTTTTTAAGTAATTCTTTTATGTCTCTTACATCTTGTGCTCTTCTTACAAATGATGCAGCAATATAATCAAATCCTGCAGGAATTCCAGCTATTATATCTGCTGTGTCTTTATCAGATAAGAAATCCATTTGAATATTTACTGATGGTATATTAATTGTTTTTCTGCTTCCTAATTTTGCAGTATTTAATGCTTTACAAATAATATTTTTATCTTTAATTTCTTTTACTTCAAATTGTAAAACTCCATCATCAACTAGCATTATTGTTCCAACTTTTACTTCTTGATATAAGTTTTTATAAGTAACTGAAACTTTTTCATTATTTCCTAAAATGTCTTCATTTACAAATGTAAATGTTTGTCCTTCATTTATTTGTATTTTTTCATTTCCTGTTTCTAATATTCCTGTTCTAATTTCTGGTCCTTTTGTGTCTAACATTAATGCAACAGGTTTTCCTAATTTTTCTCTTACTGCTTTTATTGTTTCTATTTTAGATTTGTTTTCTTCAAATCCTCCGTGTGAAAAGTTTATTCTTGCTACATTTAATCCTGCATTTACTAATTTTGTGAACATTTCTTCACTTTCACTAGCAGGTCCAATTGTTCCTATAATTTTTGTTTTTCTTAATTGTGGTTTCATTAAAAATTCCTCCCTTTTTCTACACTATTCGTATTATATCATAGTTTAAATTAAATTCAAGATTTTAATTGTATAACTCAATAATTGCATGTAAATTTTTATCATCTCCACTTTTTATTACTACAATATGCTTTCCATTTTGATATGTATATTTACAATTAACTGTATCTCCTAGTTTTATTTCCTTTTTATACATAATTCTAACATTATTAAATGGTCTTTCATTTTCATAAACATCTTCTGGTAATGCTTCATATGCCAAGTCTAAATAATATAAATTATGCATATGTTTATTCATATCTATATCTTTTCTAATTACTTTATATTTTACTTCGTTAGAAAATTCTTTAGGTTCTGTTAACTTGCCTAATACATCTCCTTCAAATACATGTTTTTCTTCAATTTGATATGCTTTTTTTACATCTTCTGTTATTCTTGCCATTTTTCCTTCTTCAATATTTACCAAAGCCCATTTAGATGTTGCAATTGCCACTAATTCTTCATCTGCATAAATTTCATAATCACGATATGTAAAAAATCTATTGGCTTCACTTGCCCAAGTTTTTACTTTTATAGTTTGCCCATATTTAGGTCTTTTTTTAACTTTAAGTTTCCAGTCTAATAATATCCATGTAAGCTTAATTATTGGAGTATCATTTGCTCCATATCCAACTATATCTGAGTGATACGCTCCAATATTTTCTAGTATTTCCAATATTGCTCTATTTTTTATTAAATTATCTTTGCCAATATCTTTTAATCCCATTTTAAAATTTTCTTCAAAAAACATTTGTATTATCTCCCTTTTTGCATATTAATATCCAGGTTTTTTTAATAATTTAAACATATTCTTTTTATATTCTTCTACTCCTGGTTGATTAAATGGATTTATTCCTAATATACTTCCAGACATTGCACATGCTTTTTCAAAAAAGTATATTAATTCCCCCATATTTTCTTCATTTAATCTGTTCATTTGTATTCCAATATTAGGAACGTCACCAGAAACATGTGCTTTTACTGTTCCTTCCATTGCTTTTTTATTTACAAAATCTAATTTTTTGCCTGCTAAATAATTTAATCCATCTAAATTATCATCATCTGGATTTATTATGATATCACTATCTGGTGTTTTTACAGTGATTACTGTTTCAAATAAATTTCTTCTTCCTTGTTGAATATATTGTCCCATTGAATGTAAATCAGTTGTATTATCAACTCCTACAGGTAAAATACCTTTTTCATCTTTTCCTTCACTTTCACCAAATAATTGTTTCCACCATTCTGTAAAATAATGCATCTTAGGTTCATAATTTACTAAGATTTCTGTATTTTTATATAATTTGTACAAAATATTTCTAGCAACTGCATATTGGTAACATTCATTATATTTCAAATTTGGATCATTATATCTTTCTTGTGCTATTCTTGCACCTTCCATTAATTTATCAATATCTATACCTGCTGTTGCAATTGGTAATAAACCTACAGCTGTTAATACTGAATATCTTCCTCCAACATTATCTGGCACTACAAATTGTTCATATCCTTCTTTTTCAGCTAATGTTTTTAGTGCTCCTTTTGATTTATCTGTTGTTGCATAAATTCTGCTTCTTGCTTCATCAATTCCATATTTATTTTCTAATATTTCTCTAAAAATTCTAAAAGCAATTGCTGGCTCTGTTGTTGTTCCGGATTTTGATATTACATTTACAGAAAAATCTCTATCACCTATATAATCAATTAATTCAGTTAAATAATTTGGGCTTAAATTGTTTCCTGCATATAAAATTTGAGGATATTTTCTTTGACTTGCAGGTAACATATTGTTAAATGTATTTGTTAATGATTCTATAACTGCTCTAGCACCTAAATAAGATCCACCTATTCCTATTACAACTAAAATATCAGATTCCTTTTTTATTTTTTTTGCTGCTTTTTTTATTCTTTTAAATTCTTCTTTGTCATAATTTGTTGGTAATTCTAGCCATCCAACAAAATCTTTTTCATCATTTGCACGTCTATGTATATCTTTATGAATATTTTCAACTTGCTCTTTATATTCCATTATACTTTTTTGGGAAATCCCACTATTTTTCAAATTTAAACTAATTTCTGCCATATAAAAACCTCAACTTTCTTTTAAAAAATTTACATTCACATTATATACAAAAGTATTTTAAAATTCAAGAGAAATTTTACTTAGATATTTTTATTAAAAAATAAAAGACTTAATTATTAAACTTTTTTAATAATTAAATCTTTATTTATTTTGATATTTCATCCATAACTTTTGCCAGGTATTTCATACTATTTAAACATTGGTCTAGTGTATTTCCTGTTGCTCCTACTTCTATGATATTTGCGTATTTTCCTGTATGCTGATTATATCTAGATTTTGTAAGCATTATCGGTTTAAATAAGCCTGGATACATTTCTTCTGCCTTTTCTTGAACTTTGACAGCAAATTTTAAATTTTGATTCCAATTTGGATGCCATAATCCTCCCGCATTTGTACCAATTACAAACATTATTTGTGCTGCTTCTTCGTCACCTATTTTTACTGTTGGAGCATAGTCGCTTCTGGCTCCAACTGCATCTCTATGTAAATCTATTATTATATCACTCGGATTATCTTTTAAAATATTTTCTACAGTTTTTAATGAACGCGTATATGAGCCGTTATATGATGGATAATCATGATAATCCTTACTATGTATTACATTATAATTATATTGTTTTAACTGTTCTTCTAATTCAATACCAACTCTAACTACAGTATAGTTTAGGTCAGTTGTTCTGTAATTTCCAGTTTCATTATATTGATATTTTTCACTTGGTGTATAGCTTTCACAGCTGTGTGTATGAAAAATTACAATATTTTTATTTTCAATTGTTATATCAGGTTTTAACATATCTTCTGTTAAAACATAATCTGTTTCATTTTTTATTTTTACATTTCCATATTGTGAATTACTTTTATCTGCTATTGGATTTTTAGTAATAACTTGAGTTTTTACATCTGTTTTAGCTACAGATGTCGTGTTTCCTTCAGTGGTTTTTTCTGTACTTTCTGTGTTCTGGGCTGTAGAGTTATTTTCATTTGTATTTGTGTTTGAGTTCGAATTTGTTTCTTCTTCACTTTCCATAACTTTTATAGAACTCATTTGCGTTTTTAATATTGCTTTTAATAAGTCTTTATTTTCGTGTTTTTCATCTTCTTTAGCAACTTTTCTATATTCTTCATTTAAATTCTTTATACTTGGCATTGTTTCATCTAAAGCCTTTGTCATATTGAAATTTTTAATTGTAAAAATTCCTATAATTATAATAATTGCAACACAAAGTAAAAATTTAAAAATATCTTTTATTTTTAATATTGTTACATTAAACATATTTTTCTCCTTATCTTAAGTCGGCTATATATATGTATATTCATAAATATAATAAATTATGCTAATATAACAAAAAAATCTAGCTATAAGTAACTAGATTTTTTATTTCAATTTTATACTTTTTTCCAAAACCAGTCTAAACTATCATCTAAACTCTTTTTTCCTGTAGCTCTAGTTTCAATATCATCAACCCATAAATATGAGAAAAATGAAATAAATATGAAAATAAAGTCAATTACAATACATCTAGATAAAGATTCTAAGAAATATCTATATTCTTCTGGTAATGTTGCTAACTGAGCTGCATGAACAATCAACAATACTAAATATATAAATAATATTACTGCTGATAACATACTCTTTTTTATTTCTTGTGATAGAAATATAACTAATACTGTTGCAGCTAGCATAAGTAATAATGTAAGTGGGTTAGATATATCAAAAATAAACATTTTCTCCCCTCCATTTTCTTTTGTTTACATGAATATATAATATCATTATTATATATTTATATCAAATATTTTTTCATTAAATTTATATTACAATTGTGTTACATAAATCTATTTATTTTAATTTGCTTTCAATTAATTTAGCAATTTCTTCTGCTTTTTTAGTTATGTATTTTTGGTCTTCTCCTTCTATCATAACTCTTACTAGTGGTTCTGTTCCAGAAGGTCTTATTAAAACTCTACCATTTCCAGCAAATTCTCTTTCTAATTTTTCAATTGCTTCTTTTATTTCTTTGTCTTTATCATAATCATATTTTTTATTACTGTCTACTTTAGCGTTTACAAGCACTTGTGGATATAATTTTACAAGGTCTCCTAATTCAGAAGCTTTTTTACCTTCTTCTAAAATAGTACTAATTAACATTAATGATGTTAAAATACCATCTCCTGTTGGGTTATAATCTAATAGAATAACATGTCCAGATTGTTCTCCACCTAAGTTGTATCCGTCTTTTAGCATTTCTTCTAATACATATCTATCTCCAACTTTAGTTTGTAATAATTCTAATCCGTTATCTCTTGCATATTTGTTTAGTCCTAAATTACTCATTACAGTAGCTACAATAGTATCTTTTTGTAATTTTCCTCTTTTTCTTAGATTTCTAGAAATAATAGCTAATAATTTATCACCATCAATTTCATTTCCCTTTTCATCTATTGCAAGACATCTATCACCGTCACCATCATATGCAACACCAAGGCTCATATGATTTTCTAATACATATTTTTTTAATCCTTCAAGATGTGTTGAACCACAATTATGGTTTATGTTTATTCCATCTGGATGATTATTTATAATTTTGTAATTTATTCCTAATACTTTAAATACTTTTTCAGCAACTACTGAAGTAGCTCCATTTGCTGTATCTAATGCTACAACAAAATCTTTGTTATTATATTTATCAATAACATCATCAAATGTTTTTCTAAAGAAATATACATATTCATCCATTAAATCTAATGCATATTCAGAAACACCTATTTTTTCATTTTTAGCTGTTAATTCTGAAAACTTGTCTGATTCCATTATTTCTTCAATTTCTTCTTCTAAGCTATCAGGAATTTTCATTCCTTTGTTGCTAAAGAATTTTATTCCATTAAATTCAAAAGTATTATGTGAAGCTGAAATAACAACACTTGCATCTGCATTAAGTTTTCTTGTTAAATATGCAACTCCTGGTGTTGGTAATACTCCTAATAATTTTACATTTGCACCATAGCTTAAAAATCCAGCTAGCATTGCACTTTCTATTAATGTACCTGATATACGTGTATCTCTACCAATTAATATATTTGGGGCATGATCTACATGTTTAGATAAAACATATGCTCCTGCTTTAGCAACTTTATAAACTAATTCTGGTGTTAATTCTGTATTTGCAATTCTTCTAATTCCATCTGTTCCAAAATATTTTCTCATAATATAAGACCTCCTATTATTTCTTTAATATTTTTTTTATTTTATCTACAGCATCTTCTGTATATAAAGAAAATTTTTCTTTAATTGTTAACTCTACTTTATGTGGTTCCCTAATATCAATTTTTTTGTTATTTAATACTAATGTTGGATTAACTGTTGTAAGCTCATTTGTTTTTTCTTCTCCAATTATTGAATATAACTCATTTAATATTTCTGGAATTCTAGTATATATTGTATTTTGTCTATGAGCATCTGACCCAAGCATATGAACCATATTGTTTTCCAAAAATTTTCTAACAAGCATCTGTGCTTTTTTACCATATTGACCAATTATACTTCCATAATTTGATTGCATCAAAACGCCTTTTTCTATCAAATCGTAAATTAACTCTGGATCTGTTTGAACAAAGCTATATCTTTCTGGATGAGCCAAAATTGGAACAATTTTGTATTGTTGCATTTCATAAATAGTATCATATAAATTAAGTGGTTCTGCATTCATAGGTAATTCAAAAAGTACATAGCTTGTATCATTTAAAGTTGATGCTTTTCCATCTTCTAATAATTTAATTATATTATCAGACATATATATTTCATTTCCTATATATAATTGCATATCAATATCTTTTGCACTTAAATTTTCATGTATAGCGTTTATCCAAACTTCTCTTTCTGGTCTATTTGTTTCATAATAATTTTCCATATAATGTGATGTGCAAATAATTCCATCAAATCCAGCTGCTTTTGCTTCTTTGATTAAATTAAATGTTTCGTCAATACTTCTTGATCCATCATCAATATTAGGTAATATATGTGAATGTACGTCTATCATTGTTTTCTCCTCTTGTTTCCCCTTTTAGTTTAATTTTTTCTTTTCTTCGTCTAAATATTGATTAATTTGTTTTAAAATTTCTGCTGTTTTTTCTACAGACACTTCTTCTTGATTATTATTTTTAATATCATTTTTTAAGGCTTTTGGTAAATCTTGATTTTGTGTAATCTCTTTTGGTTGTTGATCACGATTTCTAACTTCTGTGTTCATCCTTTCCTTTCCTTGTTGCATTATATTTGAAGCCCTATTATACATTTTTCTATTTTGTTTTCTAGGAGCTTGTCTTGAGCCATTAGGTCTGCTTCCTTTATTAGCTCTTGTCATAGAAGTAGAGCCATAATAATATGCTTTATCAAGCTTTTTAGCACTTATAGGCACTTTATTTATAACAACTCCTGCTATTTTGCCTCCAACATTTTGAATATTTCCAATAACTCTTTTTAAATCCTCTTTCTTTGTTACTTTACTTGCTGTTACAATAACGGTTGAATCAACAATTCTAGTTAAAATAAGTGCATCTGTTACTAATTGGCTTGGTGTTCCATCTATAATTATAATATCACAAATTTCTTTTAATTGTTCAAGTAAGTCAACCATTTGTGGTGCAATTAATAACTCTGAAGGGTTTGGGGGAATGTTTCCAGCTGGCATAACATAAAGATTTTCAATTTCTGTTTCTTCTATATAATCAGCTAAATCAACATTTTCTTTTTCTTCTGAATTTTCATCTACTCCTGATAAATAATTAGAAAGTCCTGGTCTTGGTGACACACTAAATATTGAATATAATCTTCCTTTTCTCATATCAGCATCAATTAAAACTACTTTTTTTCCAGCCTGTGCAAATGTTATGGCCAAGTTTGAAGCTACCCAACTTTTTCCTTCACCTGGTAAAGTTGATGTTATTAAAATTGTTTTAAAATTTCTTTTTGTATTCATAAATTGTATATTGGTTCTCAATGTTCTGAATACTTCAGAAATTGGAGATTTTGGATCTTGATGTACTATTAATTCTTTTCTCATTATCTTCTACCTCCTTTTGATTTTTGTTGGTCATTTATGCATAATGGAATTGATGCTAATACTGGTAATTTGAATTCTTTTTCTACTTCTTCTGATGTTTTTATTGTAGTATCTAGCATATTAGCAACTAAAACATATATTACAGCTACAACTAAACCTATAAAAGAAAATACAATAATATCTTTTTGATGATTAATATTTGAAGGTGATGTTGGTACTTCTGCTTCATCAAGGACATGAACATTATTTATATTATAAAACTCCGAAACTTTAGATGTAAAAACTTTTGCCATTTCATTTGCAATTTTTGCAGCTAACTGAGGATTTTCCATTGATACTGTAATTTTAATTACTTCTGTATCCTTTACAGAATTAACTGAAATACTTTTCTTTAAGCTATCTTCGCTTACATTGCTTAGCCCTAAATTAGAAATAACTTGTCTTACTACACTTTTACTTGAAACTAGTTCACTATAAGTTGAAACTAATTTAGTGTTTAATGTTACGTCCGTTGCTGTTATAGTATTTGTTGAGGTTCCCCCATTATTTTCAGTTCCTGCTAAAACAAGTGATGTTGATGCACTATATTTAGGACTTGTAAAACCTACTGTATAAATAATTCCTATAACCATAAATATTAGTACTATTAATATTATTTGTACTTTTTTATTCCAAAATATTGCAAATAACTCTTTTAAATCTAATTCTTCCATTTCTTCCCCCTATGCTTTTCATTTACTTTTTAATCCTAATATTAACACCCTATTAGTATATATTTTTATTATATTTTTTGCAAGTTTTTTAGTAAAAAAAGTTAAGATATTGAAATAATATCTTAACTTTTTTTAACTTTTTTTGAATGCCCTTAATATTTAATTTTACGTGATTTAAATTTAAATATTATTGCTGCTATAAATACTATTACTATTGCTAAAATAATTACATTATTTAAACCTGCTGCTGGAAGTTTTGTTATTGCTGTATTAGCTGTTAAACTTGAATTTGATTTATTTGTATTATTTCCTGATGTAGCAGAATTATTAGATGTTTGTGTGTTAGATTTGTTTGTGCTTGTGTTTGTATTTGTAGTGTTTGTTGGTGTGTTTGTTTTATTTTCTGTGTTTTCACTGTTTTTCTTTTCTAATGTTATTGAAAATGTTTTATTATATGTTATTTCATTTGTTCCATCTGTAAGGACTACATTCTTCAATTCAATATTTCCTTTAGAATCTGCATCTAAATTACTATTTAATTTTAAAGTGATTTTAGCAATATCTGTATTATCTTTAGCTGCTGCTGTATCTCCTACGATTGTAGTTGATTTTGTTGGATCATATGTTACTGTCCATCCATTTAATCCTGTAACTGTTGCTGATTCAAACACTGTTTTGTCAAATTCTAATGTTCCTTGATATCCTAATGTACTATTTTCAGCAACTCCTGAAAAACTTACTAATGATAATATCACTTCTACGGTTTTATCATTTTTATCAATTTTAGTTTTACTTACACTTGCATTCATTGCAACATTAAATGTTGCAGCATTTGAATATATTGGTAACATTCCTACTGTTAACATAAAAGCAATTAAAATAATGCCTATTGTTTTTTTCATTCTTATTTTCCTTCTTTCTAGTATTTTATTTTTCTTGATTTAAACTTAAATAAAATCATCAATATAATTAATGTTATAATTGCCACTAACATCCAAGCAGAGCTTCCCGCATTTGGCAATGTTATATCATTGTTTCTTTGTGACGCCGTTGCATTTATTGCTTTTTCTCCCGCAATTATCTTTATATCACTTACTTTTTGTGCTATATCATTATCTGTCTTACTATCATTTTTTAGATTTACCGTAACGCTCTTTTGAGAAGATATTTTAAAATCACCATCAGATAATTCTATATTATTAAGTGATATTTTTGTCTGCATATCTCCATTTATTTGTTGTCTATTTAACTTCAATTCAATTGTTGCTATTTCAGTATTTTGTATAGCATCTTTTTCACTCGTAACAATATATTCCTGTTTTTCCAAATTTAGTTTCACCTCAATACCTGCCGCATTGACAGTTACAGGAAATAATATAATTACTAATATTAACCAAAAAATGTATATTGCTTTTTTCATTTTCTCTTTCCTTGTATATTTCGGTAGTGTAAACTAAATTTAATTTTTATTAATCTACTCTCCTGTTATTTCAAGGTTTATATCACTTTTTTATACAAAAAATGATCCCCCCTCTTTTTATGGTATAATAGTTTTGAACAAACAACCAAATGACCAAATAACCATAAATGAGTGGTGTATTGTTACTAATTCTAAATTGCCTCGTGTTCTTTGTATTGATGAATTTAAAGGAAATACCGGAAATTATAAATATCAAGTAGCATTAATTGATGGCGAAACTCATGAAGTAGTTGATGTTTTGGAATGCAGACATAAGCATTCTCTTTGTGATTATTTTAAAAAATTTTCTAAAGAGCAACTAGATAATGTTAAATATTTTGTTACTGATTTATGGGAAACATATAAAGATATTGCTTTTACTTATTTTAGAAAAGCTAAAATTGTTGCAGATCATTTTCATTGGACTCGTTATTCTTGTAATGTTGTTAATAAAATCAGAATTGAAGTTCAAAATAAGTTACCTAAATCAGAAAGAATATATTTTAAACACTCTAGAAAGTTACTACTATCAAGAGCTTGCAACCTAAAAACTGATGAGCAAAAAGATGAGCTATCTAATATTCTTATTAATTATTCAGAAGATTTAAGAATTGCTTATAGAGAAAAAGAAGAAATTCTTGATATTCTCCACTCTAACGAAAATTCTGATATTAAAATACATAAATTTTCAGAATGGGTTAAAAGAAATCTGGAATCTCCTGTTATTCAACTTCAAGAATGCGCTAAAACATACCAACATTGGTATATTGAAATTAAAAATTCTCTAGAAGTTCCTTATTCTAACGGTGCAATAGAAGGCTTTAATAATAAAATTAAAGTTTTAAAAAGAGTATCCTTTGGGATGAGAAATTTTAAAAATTTTAAAGCGAGAATTTTATTATTAAATAGAAATTGACTCAAAGTTTATTTACATATATTACCAATCATTGCAATTGGTTTATTAAACATATCTATAATTACATATTTTCAGTTATTTTTAGTGTTAATTTTTAAAATCATTAAAAAAGCTGAGGCAGAAAACTTTCAAAGTTTTCCACCCCAACTATTGACATTCGGCCTAATTGCAATCATATTTCTTGGAAAATTAACGACTTTTTCCGTTCTTATAATAATTCTCTTAATACTTATAATGTTCCAAAAGTATTTCCTAGTCGCGATAAACACAAAACTTTATCTGCTAAATACTTTATATTATTATCAATTCAATATATTAAAAATACTTAGAACTTATAAATTTAATTATTTAGATTTAATTTTTCATTACAATATTTTAAAAAAAATTCATAATTTTCAAATTTTCCTTGTGTTGAATAAAATTTATCTTTTGTTTGTTCATAATTTTGCAATAATGAACCTATTTCTTTAAAAACTGAATCTTTATCTACATCAATTTTTCTATCTTCAAATAGCCAAACAAATTCTCTCATAATTTTTTTATCAGGCCATTTATTATATTTTTTATAATATTCTAAACAGCATTCCTCAGCTTCTTTTAACTGATTCATTTTTCTTTTTTTATAATAATCATCTATGGTCATAATTATTTTAGCAGGATTTCCAGCAATAACGACATTATCCGGAAAATTTTTATTAACTAATGAATTTGCTCCCACAATAACATTATTTCCTATTGTAACACCTTTTAATATCGTAGAATTCATTCCAATAAAAACATTATTTCCTATTCTAACTTTTCCAGCTGATCCTAAAATTTCTCCATATTTTCCTTTTAAAACAGACCAATCATATCCATGAGTTAAAATGGTTACTCCCTCTGTTATTTGAACATTTTCTCCAATTTCAATAAGCCATGGTCTTGTTATATCAATAGTTACTCTAGTAGGATAAAATATAGAAGTTCCCTTTCCAATATTACAACCTTTTTTCCTTAAATATTTTACGTAACTATCAGAATCAGATTTTTCTCTAATAATAATTCTTTTTAATATTTTTCTCATATTACACCTCAATAAACTTTACCTCATATTACTCAATACTTTTTTAATAATTATAATAATCTTCTTTCTATATATAAATAGACATCCTAATAAACAAATACTCAATAAAATCTCAGACCAAAAACTATCCATATATAAAAGCATAGACATAATTATCAATACAAAAATTAAAAATATATATTCTCTTTTAATTGAAACTTTTAAATATTTTTGAGTATCAATAAACCTATAAATAAAGACTAAAAAATAACTTGTTCCAGTAGCAAAAGCTGCTCCATATGCTTTAAATTTTGGAATAAAAATAAAATTTAATATTATATTTACAATAGCAGCAAAAAAACTAGATAAAAGTAATCCTTTACTATCTTTATATGTATTATATGAAGCAGATATAAAATTACCTAAAACTAAAAATAAACTTCCTACTAGCAGAAAAGGAACGTATTTCCAAGCTCCAAAATATTCATCCGCTAATATTAATTTAAATAACGGCTTTACAAAAATCAATATTAGCATAGCAATTAACACCATGAACAATATTAATATCTCAAAGATTTTATTTGCAAAAATTTCATTATCAGAATTTTCTTTTTCCTTAATGGCAGAAAACACCCAAGCTTGATTGAAAATACCAGCAATAGCAAATAAAATTGCTGGTATTTTATATGAAATAGCATACAAACCATTTTCAGATGAACCAGAAAAATAAGAAATCATAATTCTATCTGAAGAATCTATTATCCACCATAAAAAAGAATTAGGTATTAAAATTATTGAATATTTAATCATTTGTAAAAATAACTTATTATTAAAATTAGATAATTGGACTTTTGAATCTTTCAAATTTGAAAGAATACAATATAAAGAACTAATTAAATAAGAAGTTATAAATGCTATAAAATATCCTTTTATTCCCATTTCCAAAAATTTCAACATAATTATATTAAATATAATTACTAAAAAAGTATTTAATATATTCCCTACACTATATTCAACTAATTTTTCTTTTCCTTTTAAATTAGCTGATGTAATTGTAAATAAAGCTGATGTATTTAATAAAAAATATACATAAATTTTATATTCACTATATTGTGGGAAAAAACTAAATATTGGAATAAGCAACAAACTAATTATACAACAAAATAACAAACTTATTATTCCAATATTAAAAATTTTGTTTTTATTAGTATTTTTATCCATTGAAAATCTATAAATTGCTTCTGCAATATTAAAAGTAAAAACTGGTAATAATACAGAAGTTATAGTAAATAATAAATCAATAATTCCATACTCTGAAGTAGATAAACAATGTGTATATAGAGGAATCAATAAAAAAGATATTAATTTAGTAGCTATATTACTTATAGCAAAAATTTTAGTATTCTGTAACAAATATTTATTTTTATTATATGTTTCTGCCATAACAATCCTTTCTAGTTATACATTATTAAATAATTTTTTATTTTCTTTTTCTGTTTTATTTTTCATTATCAAATAATAAATTTTCTTAAAATGAAGTAAGACTAATATTTGAACTTTTTTAATAATTGGTACATTTGCTTTTAATATATAATTTTTATTTTCACTTATCTCTTTTAGCATTTGTTTTTTCCACTTATTTTGATTATCATAAAGAATAATTGCATTATATATTCCCATACAATTAGTTAAGTAATTTTTCATAAATTTATTATAAGATTTAGTATACTTTTCTTTAATAAATTCTCTTGCATTTTTATATGCATAATAAGAATCAATTCTAACGTTTTTTGTTTTACTTATGCTTCCTTCTCTTTGTCTATAATAATAATAGACATTTGATGATAGAATAGTTTTTTGTGCTTTTGCCATAAGTTTATAAATAACAAATATATCTTCACTAGTTTTTCCAAAAGGAAATTTTATATTATTCCAATATTCTCTCAAAAAAACCTTATCACAAACTCCTCTTCCAATAATTCCCCAATAATCAAATATATCTTCATTTTCAATTAAAATATATTCGTTAGTATTATTTATTTTATCTTCAAAATTGTTATAACAACTTTGTGCTTGAAACACAAACATATCTGAATCTAATTTTTTCATCATTTTTATTGCATAAGAATAAGCACCACAATCAATCCAATCATCTGAATCAATAAAAGTTATATATTTTCCTGTTGCTATTTCTATGCCTTTATTTCTGGCATCAGCCAAACCGCCATTTGTTTTATGAATTACTTTAATTTTAGAATCTTTTTCAGCATATTCATCAGCTATATTTCCAGATGAATCACTTGAGCCATCATCAACAAGTATTATTTCGATATTTTTATAAGTTTGATTAATTAAGCTATTTATACATTTTCTTAAATACTTCTCCACATTATATATAGGCACAACTATTGATAACTTATCATTTTCCATTTTTTTTCACCTTCATCTTTTCTATATAAATTTTAATATCATATATAAAAGGACAATATTTTACTATTATATATTTTAATTTCATTTTTGTTGTCAAATTATTAGTATTGATTTTTTTCTTATACTCTATAAATTTATTATTAAAGCATTTAAAATCTAAAGTCTTATTTATATTATAGATTTTCATAAGTTTATTCATTCTAATAAAAATAGCACAATATTCCACTTTTAAATAATTAACATCAAATCCACATTTTTCCAATTTTTCTATTTCATTTATTCTAACATAAAAATATGTTAACTTTTTCCTATTAAATTGAACGTTAGAAACACTATCATTATGACTAACATAATGATAATATTTATCATTTGTATATGATACACTTAAATTTTTATTTTTTTCAATTATTTCAACATTAAATAAATCATCTTCTAAAACAACTGCTCTATTATCAAATTCTATATTATATTTCTTAATACACGTTGTTTTATATAATTTATTACATGTATAACCTTGTATACTTCTAACATAAAACATGCTTTTAGCAAATTCTTCTCTCGAAAATATTTTTGAAGTATATTGAAAGTTGAATTTTTGATTACACTTTTCATCTTCAAAAAAAAGATTACAAATAGAAATATCCGTTTTAGAATTCATAAGATTTCTATATAAAGATTCATACATTTTTTTATCAATATAATCATCAGCATCAATAAAACCTATATATTTCCCAGTAGCTAATTTGATACCTACATTTCTCGCAACAGAAACTCCAGAGTTATCAATATGTATAGTTTTTATTCTTTTATCCTTTATTGCATATTCTTCGATAATTTCGCTTGATAAATCATTAGAGCCATCATCAACAAGAATAAGCTCGATATTTTTATAAGTTTGTGCAAGAACACTCTCTATACATTTAGTTAAATATTTTTCGGCATTATATATTGGCACTATAATTGATATTTTTTCTTCAAACATTTTTAACTCCTTTACTTCCAAAATTGCAATAACTTAATATCTCCCATTGAAAAAGAAAATATTGACATCAATAATAATAGTATAGCATATATTGCATTATTTTTTGATATTACAAATTCTCTATTTCCATCATTTTCAATATTTAAATAATTAAACGCTGTCATTACTATCGGTAAAGTAATCATACTAAGAAAAATAATATAACGATGAAATATACTATATTCAAAACTAAATAATAAAATAATTAAAACATAAATCATAATAAATCTTATATAATTTTTATCATCTAAATTATTTTCATCACCGTTATTTTTGTTTTTTTTCTTATATATATTAATTAAATATAATAAAACAAATAAATTAAATATTGATATTAAATATCCATTAAATGTGAAATATACGCTTTTAGATAAATATGTATTAGCTTTTTCTGAAACTGCATTTATAATAACATTGCCATATCTTAATGTAATAAATACAACTGATAGGAAAATCGTAATATTAAAAAGTCTTTTATATCCATTTTTTTCTTTTTTTAAAATCAAAAATATAACTCTGACTAAAATTAGTGGCACAACTGAAATATGGAATCCAATTGCAAGAAAATATATAAATAAATTTGAAAATATTGATTTTTTCTTTACAAATTCTCTATAAAAGCATAAGTATATCAATGTATAAGCTGTAGTAGAACGAATTCCACTTATCAAATCTATGTATTGTCCTAACATCATAAATAAAAACATAGTTCTAGCTATAGTTAATCCGTTATATTTTTTTAATTTTCCATAATCAATAATCGTATAAAAAATTATTGAATAAACAATCGTTGTTACAAAAGTTTGTAATAAATTCACATCACCTAATCTATTAATTATATAAAAATAAAAAAATCTAGTATAATCTGTAGATTGAAATAATAATTCAAACATTTCATTCCAAGTATAATTATAATAATTTAAAACATGACTTTGCTGATTTGTTAAATCTATTTCGCAAAAAGGTTTAAAAGAATAACTAAGTATAGATAATATAATTACATAAAAAAACATATATCTTTTTATTTTTTTATAATTATTAGTCCTTGAAATGAAAAAACTAAATAATATAGCTAAAAAAATAAACAATCCTTCTCCACAAAGTCTTTCAAATATTTTTGATTCCATTAAATTTTCTCCTTCATTTGCATATTTTAGCAAGAATTTCAATCTTATCTTCTATTTTAAAATGTTTTTTTGCATAAATTAAAGATAATTTTGATAAACATTCTCGCATATTTTCATTAGTTAAAATTTCTTTTATCCAATAATGAAAATCTTTTTCTTTTGAAATAATACCTCCTAAAAAATATCTTACAATTCCAACATCTGTTGATAAATAAGGAACTCCCACAGACATAGTTTCAACCAAAGACATAGGATAAACTTCTTTTTTACTAGTCATTATATAAAGCTCTGCATTTGATATATATTTTACAATTTCTTTTCTTTCAATTCCGTATAACATTTTAATAGGTTTTATATTATCATTTAAATGTCTTACTTTTCTAATTCTTTTTATGTATTTTTCCAAATTACTATAATATTTATTTTTTTGGCTTCCAATTAATACTAAACCTATATTTTCATCTATATTACTTTTTAAAAACTCCCTAATTGCAATTTTTTGATTTTTAACATTAGAATAATTTGCAACTTGTATTATGTATTTATTAAAAGGTTTGGAAAAATTCTGATCACATTTAAGCTTAAAAAACTCTTCAGATGCTGCATTATTGATGATTTTTGAATTAATATTATATTTCTTTCTAAAAAATATATTTGCATAATCTTTTTCATGTAATTGAATTATATTATCATATTTTCTGAAGTTTCTACCATTAATTAAATAATAAACAAACCATCTAAATTCTTTCCATATTTTATTTATAAAGCTTTCTAAATTACTGAAGTCAACACAAGAAAACTTAAAATCAAACATTCCATGCATATATAATATTTTTTTACAATTATAACTTCCTATTTTTTTTAAAATAACATCTGTAAAAGCATTTTGAGTACAGACATTTATCATAACATCACATTTATTAGCTTCATCTTTTATAACTTTTTTATATTCCTTTTTATTTCCAAAATAAAATCCAAATTTCGTATACAAATTAATTCTTTTAATTTTTACGCCGTTATGACATTCTTCCTTTATTTTTTCTCCTCTATTAGAGGTTATTACAGTAACATCATTTCCTAATTTACACAAACCTTCCGCTAAATATTGAGTAACATTTTGTACACCATCATTTTTAGGGTAATATGTTGATACGGTAATTAAAATTTTCATTTTTTATTCTTCTTTCTTAAAATTTTTTTTATTTCATTAAATCTAATAAACCTATTTTTAATAGCTCTAGCTAAAAAATAAATTTTATTTCTTTCAATAATAGTATTTACTGGTAAATACGAATTGAATTTTTCACGAGTTAATTCTTCAAAATCAATAAAAGCATTGTAAACAATTAAAAATTCATCTTCATTCTTAACAAAATTTTTCATTTTTCTCTTTTGTAGATGTATATAAGCATACTCTTGCAACTTTTTTTTATTTTTATAATAATTAAT
>USGY01000019.1 GCA_900554365.1 uncultured Clostridium sp.
AGTTCCATTTGCATTTGTAGTTATTTTTGCATTTGTTATTTGTGGCTTAGCTCCTGTTAATTCTACATTTCCATCACTATCTACCATAAATGATTTCCCATCTATTGTTACTGTTACTGGAAATGCTCCTCCATCTACTTGTCCTCCATAATTTGTTGTTACTTCTGTTGTTAGTTTGTCTAATTCTAATGTTCCATCTGTTGATTGTGATTTTGCTGCCATTATTGCTAATTTTACTTTTTCCTCTGCTGACTTATTCTCATTTGTTGTTTTTGCATTTTGTGCTTGTGTTAATATTCCATTTTGCCCTGTTAGCATTGCAATACTTACACCTGCTAATATTAATAGCACAATTATTGTTATTACTAAGGCAATTAGTGTTATACCTTTCCTTTCTTTTAGATTTAATTTCATCTGTTCATTCCTCCCTTTCTGTAAATTTCTAATATCCTTTGATATTACATTTACTTTTTATTTATTTAAATTTAAAAATTTAATAACTTAATTCTTTTTGCTGTAATTAAACAGCAAAAAAGACAGCAATAAAAACCTATTAACTAGGCTCTACTTCTGTCTTTTCTAGATTATATTTATTTGTTATTTTGCCTAGTAGACATAATTTTAGTGCATTAAAAACATTTAATTTACTAACTTTAGTTAGTAAATGTATTGTGTGTGTGTGTGTGTGTGTGTACAGCCCCAAGGCTTTTAGCGTCTACTTTTTTCATCTTTGCTTCTTCCTCTTTTCTCTTTTGTTTATTCTGCATATATATTATATAAAATTCCTACTTTTGTCAACTAATTTTTGTTTAGAATATATATAATTTATATTATTTTCAAATAACTTAGTTACAAAAAATAGCTTATATCTATTGATATAAGCTATTTTACTATTGTTTAATTGGTAGCGAAGATGTGATTCGAACACATGACACTTCGGGTATGAACCGAATGCTCTAGCCAACTGAGCTACTTCGCCATAAGACATACATATTATACTTGCAGTTTTTACTTTTGTCAAGATAAAAATACAAGAAATTTTTATTTCTTGTATTTTTTATCTTTCATCATGTTCAAATCCTTTTTCATTAATTCTTTCAACTTTTGCTGCTACTCTATCACTTTTTTCTGTTTGACTAATTTGCTTTTTTGCTTTAGCTGTTTTTCTTATTTTCTTTCCATAGTTAAACATACTTTCTAATTCAGCAAAATCATTTTCAGATTCAGCTATTATTGATTTATTTTTTTCGTTTAATCCCTCATATGATTCTTTTTCTTCAACATTTGAAGATGAATCAACAAATAATTTAAATATATCTTTCCATGCTGTTTGTGTTTCTCTTGCTTTTATTTCTTTAAAAATTTTCATAATTTTTTAAAAGTTTTCACCTCTCTTTTTTCAATCCAATTTTATTTTAACATAAAATGTGTCTAAAATCAAGTATTATCAATATTTTATGCGAAGTTTACATTTTTTATTACTTCTTTTAAAACTTCTGCACATATTGATGATGCTTTAGCAAGATTATTATCAAAATCTTCGGCATTATTTCCATTTGGTGTATCTGATACGCTTCTAATAGCCATAAATGGAATACCACATAAATAAGCCACTTGAGCAACTGCTCCACATTCCATATCAACAACATCTGCATCAAATTTAGCACTAATTTTATCTTTCATACTAACCTCTGTGCAAAAAATATCACCTGTTGCAACATTACCAACTTTTACATCAAAATCTTTATTTTGAATTTTTTCAATTGCATTTTTTGATTCTTCTATTAATCTTTCATCACTTTTTACGCCATATCCTACACCTGTAATATAACCTTTACTATGATCAAAAGCTGTTATATCAAAATCATGTTGAATTGTAAATTTGCCCAAAACAACATCTCCTATATTTAATAATTCATTTACAGAAGCTGCTGCACCAACATTTATAATACTTGTTACTTTAAATTTGTCTATTAAAGCTTGTGTAGCTCTTCCTGCATTTACTTTTCCGATTCCACTTTCTACAACAACACAGTTTTTTCCTTGAATTTTACCTTTATAAAAATTCAAATTATATAAAGTTTCGTTCTCTAAATCTGTCATTAAATCTATTATTCCTTCAACTTCATCTTCCATTGCAACAACTATACCTATTTTATTCATTTTAGCACTCTCCTACTTTTTTACATATTATATATTATTTATATCTATTAGTCAATTTTATAAATTTTGCATTTAAACTTGCAACTTTTTTATTTTTGAGTTAATATAATGAATGTAAATTGAAAGAATTGCAAAAAATACCAATAAGAAAGGAGTTTTATTTTTAATTATAGCGCCAGAACACATATTTACTTGTGTTGACGAGGACTAGAGTTATCGAAAATTCGGCGGGTGCTCTAGTGGCTTAGCTTAAGGTCATAGTATTAATTAAAAAAAACGGTAGCAATACCCTAACAAAAGATTAATACATTTAAGCTTTTATTTGCATACTTTCAATTCCAATTTTTATTTTAGGAGGATTTTTAAAATGTGTGGAATTGTAGGTTATATAGGAACACAAAAAGCAAGTCCAATTCTTATTAATGGACTTTTAAGATTAGAATATAGAGGATATGATTCAGCAGGTATAGCAACACTAGAACCTGAAGGAATTACAGTTATGAAAGATAAAGGAAGAGTTAAAAATTTATACAAAATACCTGGTATAGATAACTTAACAGGAACTATGGGAATTGCTCATACAAGATGGGCAACTCATGGAAAGCCATCAAAAGAAAACTCTCACCCTCATATGGATAATTCAAATACTTTTGCTGTAGTTCATAACGGAATTATAGAAAATTACAATGAATTAAAAAAATTCTTAAGTGATAATGGTTATACATTTTATTCACAAACAGATACAGAAATTATCCCAAACTTAATTCATTACTATTATAATAAAGATAAGAAAAACGATAGTTTAAAATTATTAAGAGCTGTTAGAAATGCATGTAGAGACTTTAAAGGAAGCTTTGCAATTGAAGTTGTTTCAAAACATGATCCAGAACATATGATAGTTGTTAGAAAAGATAGCCCTTTAGTTATAGGAAAAGGTGACGGAGAAAATTACATTTCTTCTGATATCCCAGCAATTCTTTCTTTTACTAGAGAATTTTATTTATTAAATGATTTAGAATTTGTTGTATTATCAAGAAATGACGCAAAATTTTATGATATTGATTTAAACCCTATTGATAAAAAAATTCAAACAATTGAATGGAATGCATCAAGTGCAGAAAAAGATGGTTATGATGATTACATGTTAAAAGAAATTCATGAACAACCAACTGCAATTAGAGAAACTATTGGATCAAAATTAGATGAAAATTCAAAATGTGATTTTGAGGAATTGCATTTTACTAAAAATTATTTACAAAGTTTAAATAAAATCTATTTTGTAGCTTGTGGTACAGCTATGCATGCAGGATTAGTTGGTAAATATATAATTGAACATCTTTGCAAAATACCTACAGAAGTTGATATAGCTTCTGAATTTAGATACAGAGATCCTATTATAGATGATAAAACTTTATGTATTTTCATATCACAATCTGGTGAAACAGCTGATACAATCGCAGCATTAAAACTTTCTAAACAAAAAGGAGCTAAAACTTTGGCAATTAGTAATGTAATTGGTAGCTCAATTACAAGAGAAGCTGATTATTCTATTTATACACATGCAGGTCCAGAAATTGCTGTAGCTTCTACTAAAGCATATACATCACAAGTTGTATTATTAGCTGTTTTAGCAATCTATTTTGCAGAAAAGTTAGGAATTCATAGCGAAGATATTATAAACTTAAAAAGTGAAATTCTAGAATTACCTAAAAAAATTGAAGAAGTTTTAAAAACAGAAGAACGTATAAAAGAATTTGCTCATAAAATTTATCAAGAAAAAGATGTTTTCTTCTTAGGAAGAGGTATTGACGAAACAGTTGCAAGAGAAGCTTCTTTAAAATTAAAAGAAATTTCTTATATCCATTCAGACAGTTACCCTGCTGGTGAATTAAAACATGGTCCAATTGCGTTAATTGAAAATGGAATTACTGTTATAAGTATAATGACTGATCCAAAATTAGTAGAAAAAACTATAAGCAATATTCAAGAAGTTATTACTAGAGGTGCTAAAACTTTAGTTATTACTAACCAAGACATAGATACAAATATATTTGATGTTGTAATTAACATCCCTGAAACTAGTCCTTATGTTTCACCAATATTATCTGTTATCCCTACTCAATTACTTGCTTACTACATTTCTAAAGAAAAAGGTCTAGATGTAGATAAACCAAGAAATTTGGCTAAGTCAGTAACAGTAGAATAAATAAAAAAAGTTGAGAATTTCTCAACTTTTTTATTTACCCTATTAATAATTTTACAACAATTAGGCATACAACTCCTGGCAATCCTAAAAGTCCGAACTAAAATACTTGTAAAAAAATTTAACCCAATATGAAACCCAAAAGTTCCACCTATAAAATTAATTGTATATATCACAACACCACCTAATATTGAATTAAAAACTAATTTTATAATCTTTTTTAATGGCACAATAAAAAGTCTTCCAAATAAAAAAATAAAACAAATACAAGCTAAATATGTAATAATATTTATATCCATTTCTCTCAACTCCAATAAAAAATGATAGTAATTTCTTACTATCATTTTTATGTTAAAATATGGACAAATATTACATTAACTAACCTCTTCATCAAATGAAAATGTATATTTTTTATCAGTTATCATATCCACTTCCATTCCCTTTACTTTTGCAAGTCTTATCAAATAATCCAATTTTGCTTGATTAGCTTTTATTTGATAAGCGTAATAATCTACTAATCCTCCTTGTGCATTTTCAAAATTTGTATTATTACATTTTAATTCTTCTCTAGTTTTTATGATATTTTTTATTAATTCAATTTCTTTTTCATGTTCAGTTTTTTCTATTATTTTAATTTCTTTTCTATATTCTTCTTGCATCTTTTATTCTCCTTTTTATTTTTATTATATTCTTATGTGGTTTTTTTATTCAAAAATAGTAATATTTTCTTTAAAATACTTGTTTTTTTGACCATTTTATAGGATAATATAAATGTATGATTTATGAGATGAAAGGGTTTTTTAAATGAAGTATATAGATAAATTTTTAAAAATATTAAATACTGACAGAAATACCTTTGCTACATATGTTTTAACATTAGTAAGCGTTTATTTAGCTGTCGACAGAATTGTAGAAATGCTACTTATGATATTTACAGGCGTTTCATATTCTTATTGGGGACCTATACAATATACATTTGCACTTGCATGCCCTATTTTTGCATTTTTATTTTCGGGTCCATCAAAATTTGCAACAAGTAAAGCAAGAAAAGTAACACTATTTTATATTTATATAATAGGACTTTATATAATAGCAATTTCAATGTTTACTCAATGGCTAAACATGGGAGCTTGGTTATTATTGTTATCAGTTCCAAATTATACTGAGCTTATAACTGACTTTTCTGATTTAGTAACACCTGCTATGAGAGCAATATCTTTATTCTTACCATTAGCTACATTTTTTCCTACTTTCCAAGGATTATATTTTGGAGTTAATGATAATAAAGATAAAGTTAGATCAATTTGGGATTATGGTGGAATTAATTTATCAGATACTAAACAAGGTCATGGACCTTATACTTGTGAAGTTTACTTATGTTATAACTCAGAAACTGGTGCACCTATAACAATTTGTGAAGAATCAAGATTTCAATCAATGCTAGTATGTGGAGGTTCTGGTTCTGGAAAGACATCATTAATTTATGAGCCTTTATTTGCAAGAGACCTAGAAAGAAAATATTTCTTTAAAGAAGTATCTAAAGAAATGGGATACACTGCATTAAGAACTGGATTAGCAAGATTAAACGCTCCATATAACAATGATTATTTAAATGCTAATTTTAATTTAAATATGCTTCAACCTATTGAAGGAAAAGAAACTTTATATAAAACTTATGTTAAAAAAATGATATTAAGTACATTAGGTGGTACTTATACTTATAAAAATATTGGACTTACTTTAATGGCTCCAGATTATGAAATAATTGAAAACATGATTAAAGTATGTAAAAACTTTGGAATCAGCTATAACATAGTTGATCCAGATGATCCAAAATCAAAAGGATTAAACCCATTTGTATATAAAGAATCTTCTAAAATAGCAAGTACTATTTCTTCAGTAATAAAATCTATGTATAATGTAGCACATGCTGATGTAGAAGATGCTTATAAAGAAGATATTACAATACAAGCTATTGAAAACTTAGTTATTCTTTTAAAAGAAGTTTATCCTAAAATGAATGAAGGAAAACTTCCTAACTTAGAAGATATGTTAAAATTATTTACTAATTTTGATTTGATAGAAAAAATGTGTAAAATCTTAGAACATGATATAGAAAATGATCCTGTAAAGAAAGAAAAATATGCTGTTCTATTAACATATTTTAAGAAAAACTTCTATCATGATGCTCCTGCAAAATCAACAATAGAACAATATATATATTCAGTAATTAGTCAATTAGATAATTTATTACGTATTCCTGGAATAAAAGGTATTTTATGTAATAGATATGAAAATATAAATTTTGACAAAATATTAGAAAATTCTGAAATAACTTTTGTTTGTACTCGTAGAGGTGATCTAGGAGCTGCAGGACACAAATCATTAGGTTTATTCTTCTTAATTTCTATGCAAAACGCTGTATTAAGAAGACCTGGAATTGAAAGTTCAAGAGTTCCTCATTTTGTATATATAGATGAATTTGCAGATTTTATTTGTAAAGATACAGAAGCAATGTTTACAATGTATAGAAAATATAAAGTAGGTACAATTATTTCTACTCAAAACTTACAACAATTAGAGACACCTGAATTAGCTGTTAATTATAGAAATACAATTTTATCTAACTGTGCAAATAAAATATTTACAGGTGGCGGTGCTTATGATGAATTAGAATGGTGGTCAAAAGAATTTGGTGCACATAGAGAATGGACATATTCTAATAGTATGGATATGAATAAATTAGAATATGATTCTAAGTATGGTAGTGTTAAATGGGCATTTGTTCAAAACTTCCAACCTGGAAAATTACAAGCTCTAGGAAGCAAAGATTGTGCATATAAAATAAGAGGAGAAAGTGGTAGACCTGTTGTCGGTCCTGGAAAATTAAGTTTTTTGGAATCAAAATACAAAGAACCACATAAAATAAAAACATTTGACTTTGGTAAATATTCTGATGGCGTAACAACAGATACTGAAGACGATTCATCAAAACATACAAAGAAATTTGATCCTCGTCATATTGATTTTACAGATGATAGAAATGAATTTGACCCAATCCAAACTGATACAACAGATTCTAAATATATGTTTGACAATCAAGATGCAATAATTGTTAATTTAAAAAATAAAAAATAAAAAAATAACTTCACTATTTTTAGTGAAGTTATTTTTTAAAAGTTAATTCCAATTAATTGTAGTATCATACCTGAAGCTACTCCTATTGTTAATAATATTCCTGCAATTTTAATATTTTCTTTTATTCCCTTATTTATTTTAAATAAAACAGCTAACCCTACTCCTGCTCCTACCAGTAAACCAGAAATCATAGTTGCAACTGGTATAACATTTTGAACATATAATTGTGTTAATATTACAGAAGAAGCACAGTTAGGAACTAATCCAATAATACCTGCTATAATTGGTGCAAGCATTTTATTTGATTGTACAAATGTAGCAATATTATTTTCTCCAATAAAATGTATTATTAAATTAATTACAAATGTTATTATTAATATAAAACCTAAAATATTTATTGTATGTTTTAATGCTGATTTTACTATTCCATGTTCACAATCACAATGGTCTTTTTCACATAAATCTTCAATTCTATCTTCTTCATCTTTTTTTCTAAAATTAATTATAACATCTACTATAAATCCAGCAATTATTGCTATAACTAATTTTATTCCTAAAATTTTAATAATTGTTGATACTGGAGTTCCATCTGATAACATTATTGGAATCATCTCATCTGAAGTTGCTAAATATACAGCTATTAATGTTCCTAAATTAATAATCCTTGTTGCATATAAATTTGTTGCAACTACAGAAAATCCACATTGTGGAACTGTTCCTAATAAACCACCTATTAACGGTCCAAATTTTCCTGATTTTTTTATTGTATTTTTTAATTTGTTACTAGTTTTATGTTCTACATATTCCATTATTAAATATGTGACAAATAAAAAAGGCACTAACTTTAAAGCGTCTACTATAGTGTCTATAATAATTTCTTCCATATTTGGTATCATTCCTTTTCAAAATATTTAATATCATTTTTATTTTATGTACTATATTATAATAATAACACATTTGTCAAGTAATAAAAAAGAAGGCTACCGCTAATTTATAGCAGTAGCCTTTGGAGGCAACTTAATGCTCTTAAATTAAATCAATTATTTTTAGCAATTTCAGAAGCCGGCTTGGTGTAAACTACCATACCCGGAATATAGCTGTCATTGCTAAACTTTTTGTATCCAGCGTTTTCAAGCAACTCTCCATTTTCGGGATCATCATTATATTCTTTTTTATCAACAACTACCCCAAAAACGTTTTCGTCACCATCTACGCTTAAAAGGAAACCTGCAAAATCGACTCCCTTCTCCTCGAGCACTTCATATTCGCCCATAAACAAATTCTTGCTAACAAACATTTTCCTCCTACTGCATAGTGATACTTTCACCATACACTTTTATTATATCACCTTTTTATGTATATTTCAAGTTTTAAAAAAACAGAGACCATTAATATAATGGTCTCTGGCTGGGTTTAAATTATTTCATATAAATAGAGCACTTACTGTAGACGTCTTCTATTGAAAAGAGGATGAGATACTTATCTGTATCTCCATACTGAACTGGAGCTGTATATGGCAAATCTAAATTATAATCCAAGTTCATTTTATTAGTTTCATTGTTGTATTGTTCATAAGTAAATGTAACTCCAATTTTATCTGGATAATCATTTGAATCCAACACAACATCCCAATAATCAATCTCCTTAATTCCAAGAAGACTCCTCATTTGGAAAGCAAATTTATTCTCATCGATTTTCATAATGATATAACCCTTCTAATAAAACATGACGCAAGTTACGTCATATAATTATTATAACATATAAATATCGTATTTTCAATATTTTTTTAATTCAAGTGTGTCATATCTATTGTAAACCTATATTTAGATATATCGATACAACCATTCTGCATAAAAAAGAGGCTAACTTTAAATAAAGTTAACCTCTTTTTTTGTGACATCGTATTTCAGATTATCACTCTGCATCCTTCATGATGTTATCCCACTTCTTTTTCAGATTGGGCTCTACAATAATTTCGCTCGACCTAAGTGGAACATACACTTCATAGTCCTTGTTCATCCTCCTGTAACCATTAGCCTCTAATTCATTAACAACTTCTTGGGTGTTACGAGTAACATACGTTTTGCCATTTCTGTAAACAAACAAAAGCCTTTTTTTATCTTGGCTAATATTATACTTACCGAGACGCTCCGTAGTCAACTTATCACCCTTAAAGAATTTTCCATCCAAAACTGGGAAATACTTAGAAGCAACGTAATGTTCTACTGTAGTTATACCTTCCTTAGGAATGCAAATTGACTTTTCCTTAATAAGATTATCACTAAGTGTTCCAATCTCGTTTTCGTCACACCATTCGGTGCAGAAATCAAGAAAGTCATCATTAGTAGTAGCAACAATGTTGTTCATTTTTCTCCTTAATATTAATTGATGCTGATCTTCTTAAAGCAATTAAGCAAATATGGAGATCATACTAAAATACTACACCTTTATTATACCACATTTACATAATTATGTCAAAAAAGATACCCTCAGCACTAAAATCATAGTGCACGAGGGTATCTTTTCCTCTCTCATAACTTACTCAGGCAACGATTTCCCTTTTGAAAAATACCGGATGAATAGTAACATTTGATGAACTAATATATTCACACCTAGCAACTGAAATCGGCATTGTCCAAATAGAAGCTTCAACTGGAAGATTTTCAGCATTTTCTTCAAACTTAGATATTAACTGCTTAGAAGTTTCCATAATTTTTGGTAAATAAGCGCATTCCATAAGTTTATGTGCTTCTTTAGCTAAATCAGATAGCTGAATTTCTCCCTGTTCTCCCAACTGAACTTCTCCTGCTCTCTGCAACTGACATTCATCAGTTACAAAAGAATTAAAAGAATATCCTAGCCTTGATAGCTCTTGCGACTTAGTAATTCCACTAGGAATCACAACATAAACACAGTGTGCTAAAATATAAACTAAAATTTTAAAGTCCAATTTTTGAGATAACCGAGCATGTTCTTTTTCCAGCAAAGCATTTTCATGTAAGCCTGATATCAAAAGAGATGTATTCATTGTATTGCTCCTTACATAGTGTATTTACACGGTACTTTTATATCATACCGTTTTACTAGGAATTTGTCAATACTTTTTTTCATCTTCTGTTACATTGTCTACATGAATTTCCTGTTCTATTGCTACATAATCCATCACTTGAAATTGTTAACAATGTGCCATCATCAGAATTTCCACATGTACTACTTATTCTAAGTAGATCATTAGTCGTAGCTGTATTATTGTTATCATTGTTATTTTCACATGAACAATTTCTTGTTATTATTCTACAATTTCCACTACATAATCTTGATATTAGTCTTGATATTAGACAAAATAGTGCAGCTGTTATAAAACTTAATATTGCATACACTATTGCGGCAATTAATAAATTTATATTTCCAATAATAAATGTTACCACTAAAAATATTGAAAATATTATAGCAGAGACTAAAGCAGGACATTTAAAAATTATCTGCAGTGCTATTGATATTACTATTACAGCTAATGGTAAAGCAAAAAATATTAATAAAACATTCATATCTTTTCTCTCCTTTATGTTTTACTATATTTTATGCTATTTTATGTTATTTGGTTAACTAAAAAAATTAATATTCTACTTTTAGTAAGTATAGTCCTTGTGGCTGTAATGTCTTTCCAGCTTTGGTTCTATCTTTTAATTCAATTATATCTTTTATTTGGCTTGGTTCTATCTTCCCTAATCCCACATCTACAAGAGTTCCACTTATTATTCTAACCATATTATACAAAAATCCGCTTCCTGTTAACTCTATGTATATTCTTTCACTAGGCATTTCTATTACTTCAGCTTTATAAATTGTTCTTACACTACTTTTACTGCTTGTTCCACTTGATCTAAATGCTTTAAAATCATGTTCCCCTTCAAAGTATTTTACTGCTTGTTGCATTTTTTCTACATCTAATTTTTTAGGAATATGTGTTTCTAAATTTCTATAAATTGCTGTACCATTTTGGGAATTATTTATTATATATCTATATGTTTTTTTCTTACAATTTAATCTACTATGAAATCTTTCATCAACTTCTTCAGCTTTTTGAATTTTTATTGAAGGTTTTAAATTACTATTTAATGCTATTGGAAATTTTTCTATTGGCAATTTTGAATTAGTTTTAAAATTAGCAACTTGTCCGAAGTGCATGAACTCCCCTATCTGTTCTACCAGATGCATTTAATTCTACTTTTTCTCCTGTTATTTTTTCTATTGCTTTTTCTATATTGCCTTGTATATTTAGTTTTCCGGGTTGTTTTTGCCACCCTTGATAATCTTTTCCATCATATTCTATTGTTAATTTAATATTTCTCATTTTTTCATCTCTTTCTTATACACAAAAAGTCGCTTATTGCGACCTTTTGATTTTTTATTTATTTTCTTTTATATTTTCTTCTTTTTCTTTTTTAATTTTTTCTTTTAATTCTTTTAGTCTATGTTTTCTTTCTTTTTTCTCCACTGTAAATCTTTTTGTAACTATGTTACTAATTAAAATTTTCTTTAATACATCTTCTCTTACATCAGCAATTAATGTTCCGTCTTTAGCAACTGAAACTTTTCCTGTTTCTTCAGATACTACAACTACTATACTATCTGACTCTTTTGATATTCCTAATGCAGCTCTATGTCTTGTTCCAAGCTCTTTTGCTATATCCTTGTCATCTGCTAATGGTAGCACACATGCAGCAGCTGCAATTTTGTTTCCTGAGATTACAACAGCACCATCATGTAAAGGTGTTTTAGGCTCAAATATATTTACTAATAATTGTGGTGATACATCAGCATTCATAGGGATTCCGGTTGATATTATATCTTGAATTCCTATGTCTCTTTCAATTACAATTAATGCTCCAGTTCTTGCTTTAGAAAGTTCTGTTGTTGCTATTACTATTTTATATATATCTTCTTTTGTTTTGGTTGCTAGATCTTTATCTATTCCAAAGAATTTTGCTAATTTATTTGTTCCTAATTGTTCTAGACCACGTCTTAATTCTGGCTGGAATATTACGATTATTGCTATTACTCCCAAATTCATTATTCCAGTTAATATCCAGTTTAATATTTTTAAATTTAAAAGTCCACTAACCCATGTTGCTAAAATTAATAGTGCTATTCCTTTTATTAATTGCCAGGCTCTAGAACCTTTTACTACTTTTAAAAAACAATATAATAAAAATATAACTATACTTAAATCTAATATTAAAGTTACTAATTCAAAAGGATTAGTTTGTAACGATTTTATATATGCTACTATATTGTCTTTATAAAAGTCTTCCCAATTCATTCCTAAATTTATTATCATTTATTTCTCCTACTTTTTTAAAAAACTAATGCATATACTAGTGTTGATACTGTTCCAACTATCATTAATGCTGCTAATATTCCTGCTGTTACTTTTACAAATACTTGACTTTTATCGTATTTTTTTCTTTCTTCGCTTATTTCTTTTTTCTTCATTTCTTTCACTCCTTATATAAGCTTTTTTAATACATAAATATTATATCAATTTCTTTATTTTTTTTCAATTATTTTTAGCTAAATTCCATAAACTTCTATTATTGTATTACTTTTATTATTGTAGAAAATGGATTTACTTTTTCTTGACATACTTTTATTGTTTTTTCTAAGTTTTCTTTAGCCATTTGCATTTTTTCTAAACTATTAGAATGTATATATGCAAGTACATCTCCATTATTTACTAAATCTCCAACTTTTTTTGTAAGTACTATTCCAACTGAGTAGTCTATTTTGTCATCTTCCTTTATTCTTCCGCTTCCTAATTGACATGCTATTTTTCCAACTTCTTTTGCTTTTATTTCACTTATATATCCAGATTCGTTACTATATACTGGTTCTATAAATTTGGCTTCTTCAAAATTATCTAATGAAGATATATATGATGTATCTCCGCCTTGACGTTCTACCATTTCTACAAATTTATTATATGCTTTTCCATTATTTAGATTTTCTATTAATAATTCTTTAGCATCTTTTATTTCATCTTTTATACCTGCTAATTTTAACATATAACTTCCTAATTCTAATACTACTTGAAGTACATCTTCAGGAATATCTCCTTTTAAGGCTTTTACTGCTTCTTTTACTTCTAGATTATTTCCTACACTGTATCCTAATGGCTCTTCCATATTTGTTAATATACATACAGTTTCTCTATTTACTAATTTTCCAATTTCAATCATTTCATTTGCTAACTTTTCAGCATCTGATATATTTTTCATAAATGCTCCATCGCCACATGTAACATCTATTACTATTTTATTTGCTCCACTTGCTATTTTTTTACTCATTATACTTGATGCTATTAATGGTATGCTTTCTACGCATGATATAGTATCTCTTAATGCATATAGTTTTTTATCTGCTGGTGCTAAATTTAAAGTTTGTTTAATCATACTTATTCCAATTTCTTGCACATTTTTTACAAAAGTGTCTATATCTATATCTGTTTTATATCCAGGAATAGATTCCAATTTATCTGCTGTTCCTCCTGTAAATCCTAAACCTCTTCCTGACATTTTAGCTATTGGCACCCCACATGATGCTACTAATGGCAATACAATTAATGATATTTTGTCTCCAACACCTCCTGTTGAATGTTTATCAACTACTATTTTATTTAATTTTGATAAATCTAATATATCTCCTGATTTTGCCATTGCAAGTGTTAAATTCGCTATTTCTTCTTCTGTCATTCCTTGAATAAATATTGCCATTACTAATGCTGCTGCTTGATATTCTTCTATATTTCCTTTAGTATATTCTTTTATAAAATATTCAATTTCTTCTTTTGTTAATATTTGTTTATCTCTCTTTTTTTCAATTATTTCTAATATATTCATATATACCTCTTATCTTTCTTTTTATATAAAATGTTTTGTAAAACTTTTTCTATGAATTGGACATAGTCCATATTCTTTTATTGCAGCTATATGTTTAGCTGTACCATAACCTTTGTGACTTGCAAAGCCATACTGTGGATATATTTCATCCCATTGTCTCATTATTCTGTCCCTTGTAACTTTAGCTAATATTGATGCTGCTGCTATATTATAACATTTAGCATCACCTTTTATTATTGGCTCATATGGTATTCCTCTTGTATTTATATTTGTTAATGCATCTACTATAATTAAATCTGGTTTTACATCTAGTCCATCAACAACTTCTGTAACACCTTTTTTAGTTGCATTTAAAATGTTAATATCATCAATTACATTTTGATCTATTATTGCAATTGAATAGCTTATTGCTTCTTCTTTTATTTTATCATATAGTATTTCTCTTCTTTTTTCTGTTACTTTTTTAGAATCATTTACCCATTCTATCATAGAATCTTGTGGCATAATTGCTCCTGCTACGACAACTGGTCCTGCTAAAGGACCTCTTCCTGCTTCATCAATTCCACAAATATTTTTAAATCCTTTATTATATAAATCTTTTTCTATTTCTTTTAATTTTATTAATCTTTCTATTTCTTTTTCTTTCATTTTAAACCTTCATTAATCCAATTTATCTATTTCTGTTAGTGAATATTTTCCATCATATCCTTGTGTATTATATACTTCTAATGTTGCATCTGTATCATTAAAATTTATTAGGTAATATTCATTATCATTTAATTCAATACCATTTATTCCCCATAACTTCATTGCATCTTCTGTTACTTGATAACATGTATCTTCAGATACAGGTATCTCAGATGGTGCTGATATTCCTTTGGCTGGTTTTAATTTTGCTTCATCTTCATATACTGCTTTTCTTACTTCTGTTTTTTTTGCTGAATCTGGATTTATTCCCATTTTAAAGTTTGCTTCTTCCACATATTCTTTTGACTTAGCTTGTATTAATAACATATTACTTCTTAAATCTTCTAATTGTGCTTTTTTTATTGTTCCACTTCCTGCTGATATTGATATTCCTGCTAATATTAGCAATACTACTATTGTTACTATTAATGCTATTAATGTTACTCCTTTTTCATTCACTTTCTTTTGCATTTTATCAACCCTTTTCTTTTTATCATATGAAATTATTATAAATAAAATCTATCAATAATTCAAGTATTTTCTTTACTTAAAATCTTCTAATTTTTTTCACAAAACATTCACAAATGTATTGTATTATATATGCATATTAAGATATTATATAATAAAGTTTATTTTAGGAGGTATATACTATGGATGAAAATAATAAAAAAGACGTAGTTTATGAAATAAAAAAAGATGATACAAATAAAAAAAGTAATTTCAAAACAGTTAAAAATTCTTCTAAAAAAGAGAAAAAAGTAAAATCTAATACTTCTTTTGGAAAAACTGTTTTAATTCCTTTTGTTAGTGGAGTTGTTGGATGTGCTATTGTTGTCGGAACTTGCTTTGGTATTCCTTCAATAAAAGAAAGAATTCTTGGAAACAACAATTCAAGCACAGGAAATTCATCAAATTCAAATCTTAGTGGTTATGTAAGTCAAACATTACTTTCTAACTACTCAGATACAGCTGTTTATGCTGCTAATAAAATTTTGCCTTCTGTAGTTGGTATTAAAGTTGAATATAATGTTAACTCCATGCTTTCTATGTTTGGAAGTCAAGGTCAATCTCAAACAGCTACTGCAACAGGTTCAGGTATAATTATTAGTGAAGATGGTTATATATTAACTAATAATCATATTGTTTCTACAGATTCTTCTAGCAGTTCTTCAAATAATAACAGCTTCTATTCTGTTTCTAAAGCTACAAAAGTAACTGTTACATTATTCAATGATACAACTGAATATGAAGCTAAAATAGTTGGAACAGATGAACAAACAGATTTAGCTGTTATTAAAATTGAAAAAACAAACCTTCCAAAAGCCGAATTTGCAGATTCTGATAATATAAAAGTTGGTGAATTTGCTATGGCTGTTGGTAACCCATTAGGTATGCAAAGTAGTGTTACTTGTGGTGTTATAAGTGCTGTTAATCGTAAAATTACAGATAGTGACGGTAAAGAATTTACTTTAATTCAAACTGATGCCGCTATAAATGCAGGTAACAGTGGTGGTGCTTTGGTTAATAGTCAAGGTCAAGTTATAGGTATTAATACTTTAAAATTACAAGGAACAGGAATTGAAGGTATGGGGTTTGCTATTCCTATAAATTCAACAACAGATATTACTTCACAATTAATTCAATATAGTAAAGTAAAAAGACCTTATATTGGAATTACAGGTATGGACTTAGATGAAAAAACAGCTAAAGCTAACAATTTAGTTTCTGGTATTTATGTAAAAGCTGTTGATGATTTCTCAGCTGCTGAAAAAGCTGGAGTAAAAATTGGAGATGTTATAGTTGAAGCTGATGGACAAAAAATCACTTCTATGGATAAATTAAATGAAATTAAAAATAAACATTCAATTGGTGATGAAATGAAAATTAAAGTAAACCGTGATGGTCAAGAAAAAGAATTAACATTAAAACTTGGTGAACAACCTTAGTTTCCAGTATTTTATCTCATTTTTGTAAAATAATTTTAACAAGAATGAGATATTTTTATATTTGTTGTTTTTTTCACTTTTAGTTCACACAATGGACAAATACTCTTGGTAAAATACAAGCATAATCAGTAAAGAGATTACTGATTTGAAATAAAAAACATCCCCTTTTATTTTCAAAAAAGAAGAAGCTTTAATGCTTCTTCTTTTCTTTTTACTTGTTATAAAATTACGATATCCATTTCTGTTGTTGCTGTTTCATTTCCATATGCATAAATTATATATAATGCATTTCCAGACCAATAAAATTCTGTTGTTTTGTCTATTTTATAAATATCACTTGATGTATTTCTTGAATATATATTATACCCTAAACTTTTTAAATCATCTGCCTTCTTTTGTTCAGTTGCAATTTCTGTATTTATTTGTTCTTGAACTTTATTTGAATCTACTCTTTCTATTTTTAACATATCTTCTAATGTAAGTTCTTTATTATTTCTTAAATCATAATTATATGTTTGAATTATTGCTTTTTGTGCTTTTGATCCTTCTTTTAAGTTTGATTTTACCATGACAGATAATATATCATCTTTTATATTTGCTACATAATCTACAGTATATACTGCATTATTATTTTGGCTTTGTAATACTAGATTTGCCATTTTTAAAAATATTTCTTCTATTTCTTGATTATATTTATCTATTGTATCACTTTTTATATTTATCGCTGGTATATTTACTTCTAAATCATAACTATTTAATTTAGTTTCTTTTTTCTGATATTTTGTATATACAAGTTTTTGACTACTGTCTATTTTTTTATCATCATTACTTCCATCATCTTCAATTCCATTTGTAAATAATTGATTGAATTCTGATTTTAAGGTTTGCTTTTCTTCGTCTGTTTTTGTTCCTAATTTTGTTTCTTGTCCCATTCCAACTAGACTTGCTAAATCAATTCTTGCATAAAATTGTATATAAAATGCTACCATTACACATACAATGCATACCACTAAAATTATAATATATAATATTATTTGCCTTTTCTTTATGGCCTTTTCTTCTGGTAAAGTAACGTTCATTATTCGACCTCTTCCGTTTGGTTTTTTATCTTTTTTATTATAACATTACTTTTATTTTTTATCAATATTAATTTTAGATTAATATTATTGTAAAATGTTGACTAATACCTGTTTTTGGGATATTATATTATAGTATAATTTTATATAGAAATGAGGAATTTAAAGTATGTTATGTTCAGAATGTAATAAACAACCTGCCATACTTTTTTATAAAAAAATAGAAAATGGTAAAGAAACTTTAGAAGGCTATTGTTATAATTGTGCTAAAAAACATGGCATTAATCCTGCTGAAGTATTATCAAAGCAAAGTGAAATTTTAAATAAGGATAAAATTGACATTAATGATATGACATCACAATTTGAAACAATTTTTAAAGATTTGGCAGAAAATATAAATTTAGAAGACCTTGAAAATATAGAAGGTGCAATTACCTTTGATAACAAAGGAGAAATAAATCCTAATAATGATGAAGAAAATCCTTCAAAAATTGCTGGTGCAGCAATTCCATTAGGTTCAATATTTTCAAATATGTTTACAAATAACAATAATAATGATGAATCATCTGAATCAAGCAATGGGAAAAAGAAAGTTAAAGTAGAAAAGAAAACAAAACAAAATAAAAAGAAAAAATTTCTTGATACTTATGGAACTAATTTAACTCAAAAAGCTAAAAATAATCAATTAGATATGGTTATTGGTAGAGATAAAGAAATTCAAAGAGTTATACAAATTTTAAATAGACGTTCTAAAAATAATCCATGTCTAATTGGTGAGCCTGGTGTAGGTAAAACAGCAATTGCACAAGGTTTAGCAATAAAAATAGCAAATCAAAATGTTCCAGCAAAATTACTTAATAAAGAAGTTTATTTATTAGATATGACTTCTGTAATCGCAGGCACTCAATTTAGAGGACAATTTGAATCTCGTATGAAGGGAATAATTGATGAATGCAAAGAATATGGAAATATTATTTTAGTAATTGATGAGATTCACAATATTATTGGTGCTGGTGACGGTGAACATTCTATGAATGCAGCAAATATTTTAAAACCTGCTTTATCTAATGGTGAAATCCAAGTAATTGGTACAACAACACTAAAAGAATATCGAAAATATATAGAAAAAGATTCTGCCTTAGAAAGAAGATTCCAACAAGTATTAATAGAAGAACCTTCTGAAGAAGATAGTATAAATATACTAGAAGGTATTAAAAAATATTATGAAGAATATCATAAAGTTAAAATATCTTCTGCAGTTATACGTCAAGCTGTTATAATGTCTGAAAAATATATTCATGATAGATTTTTACCTGATAAGGCAATTGATATTCTAGATGAAGCTTGTTCAAGAATAAATCTTGAAAACAAGGCATTATATAAACTTGAATTGTTAAAACAAGAACTTGCAAAAGTTCAAGCTGAAAAAGAAGAAGTTGTTGCAGCTGACTCAACTGAAGATTACCAAAAAGCTGCTGATTTAAAAACACGTGAGTGTCAATTAATTGATGAAATTGATAAATTACGTTCAAAAACAAAACCAAAACAATTAACTATTCAAGATATTGCTGCAGTTATTGAAAATTGGACTAAAATTCCAGTTAAAAAAATAACAGAAGAAGAAACTCAAAAATTATTAAACTTAGAAACTAATCTTCATAAAAGAATAATTGGTCAAGATGAAGCAGTAAACAGTGTTTCAAGAGCAATTCGTAGAAATCGTGCAGGATTAAAAAGTACTAAAAGACCACCATCATTTATATTTGTTGGTCCTACTGGTGTTGGAAAAACAGAACTTGCTAAAAGCTTAGCATATGAAATGTTTGGAAGTGAAGATTCTATTATTAGAATAGATATGTCAGAATATATGGAAAGTCACTCTACATCTAAATTAATAGGTGCTCCTCCAGGATATGTTGGCTATGATGATGCAGGTCAATTAACTGATAAAGTAAAAAGAAAACCATATTCAATTATTTTATTAGATGAAATCGAAAAAGCACATCCTGATGTATTCAATATATTACTACAAGTTTTGGATGATGGAAAATTAACTGACAGTCAAGGAAATACAGTAAGCTTTTCAAATACAATTATTATAATGACATCAAATGCTGGTTCAAATGTTAATAACAATTCTATTGGTTTTGGAAATGAAATTACTAACAAAGACAAACTTATTGATAGATTAAAAGAATATTTCAGACCAGAATTTTTAAATAGAGTAGATGAAATTATTAGTTTTGATCCTTTAACAAAAGATCAATTATTAAAAATTGTTGATTTAATGTTAAAAGATACTTCTAAAGCATTAAAAGACAAAGATATTAAATTAGAAGTTACTTCTAAAGCTAAAACATATCTTCTTGAAAAAGGAACTGACATAAAATTTGGTGCTAGACCTTTAAGAAGAGCTATTCAACGTTATGTTGAAGATGAACTTTCTGAAATGATTTTAAGAAGTCAGTTAAATGATGGTCAAACTGTAAAAGTGAATTTAGAAAAAGATAAATTAAAATTTGAAGTAACAGACTAGGAGAAAAAAATGTTTAAACATGTACCAAATATATTAACAATTATTAGATTTTTATTAATACCATTTATATTATTAAATGTATTTATTGGAAATTATATATTAGCATTTGTGTTTTTCACAATTTCAGGAATTACTGACATTGCTGACGGTTTTATTGCAAGAAAATTTGACTTAGTTTCAAATTTTGGAAAATTAATGGATCCATTAGCTGATAAGCTAACACAAATAGCAACTCTTGCATCTTTAGTAATAGTAAAAATCATACCTATATGGATTTTAGTTATTGTGTTATTAAAAGAATTTATTATGATTGTAGGCGCATCTTTTCTTTATGGTAAAGATGTTGTCGTTTATAGCAAATGGTATGGAAAATTAGCAACTGTATTATTCTATTTTGCAATTGTATTTTCTCTTGTTATAAAGCAATTTAATTTAGTAGGATTTTGGAACAATTTTGCTTTAGGCTTATATTGTATTGCATTATTTGCTACTATCTTTTCTTTAATAATGTATGTAAAAGCTTTATATCAAAAAGGCTTTATTGATAAACAAGATCTAAAAAAGGATGTTACAGAAGTTACTATTGAAAAAAAACATTCAAAAAATAATTAATTTTTAAAAGAAAGCATAACAAGATTATGCTTTCTTTTTTTACTCATAATCTTCTATAAGTTGATTTAAATTTTGTATTCCGTTTACCTCTATTCCGTTCTTTAAATTTATTTTATCTGTTTCAGATAAATATTCAGTTGAAATATCAGTTGTTTCATATACTTTTTCTTTTCCATTATCTTGCTTTTTATAAACTACTGCTATTCCATCTTTATCTTTTACTACAAAATGTTCATTGCAACTTCCCTCTACTTCTTGACTTATTACAATATCTGTATCAGTAAATTTTTCAATTTTCCATTCACTATATTTATCTTGTAATTCTTCTTTAGTTAAATTAACCAATTCATTTGGAACTTCTCTATATTCGCAAGCTGTATGTCCACATTTTTTATATAATGTTTTAAATGTTATAAAAGCATTAGGTGATATCCTTTCTTCATTTGAATTTGTTTCTTTTATTTCAGTATTTGTATTTTCAACATTTTGAATAATTGTATTAGTTTCATTTTTTATATTTGCAATTTCAGTATTTTGAAAATTACTATCTTTAATTTTATTTTGCATAACAGCTACCATTATCCCAAGCATTGTTACAATTATTGCAATTATACTCATAACTACCTTATTCATATATATTCCTCCTAATTTATTTTTATTATTATTCACATTCTTTTTTATTTCTATACCATTTTTTTACATTTAATATAAGGTGGTTATTTTTGTCTTTATTCCATTTGTTCTTATTTTTATTTCTCCATTTATATCTGTTCTATAAATTTTAATTTTCTTTTTTTCTAAATTATCAATTGTAATATCTGAAGGATGTCCAAATTTATTATTTTTTCCTACTCCAATTATCGCAGTTTTTGGGTTTGTAGCATTTAAAAAATCCAAAGTTGAAGATGTTTTTGATCCATGATGTGCAATTTTTAAAATATTTGCTTTTAATTTATTTTGATATTTATCTATAATTGATTTTTCTGCTATTTCTTCAATGTCTCCTGTAAACATCATTGAAAAATTTTTGTATATTAACTTAAATACTAATGAGTTATTATTTATGGCATTTGATTCTATTACATTTTTAGAATATGGCCATATTATTTCTAGTTTTAAATTTTTACCTATATAAAAATTATCTTCAGCTTCTAAAATATCAACTTTCATTTTTTTATCTTTTATTAGTTGAATAAACTTCTTATAATTATCACAATCTTCCCATTGCTTTCCAATAAGTATTTTTCCAATTTTTATTTCTTGCATAATATATAATAATCCCCCACAATGATCATTATCAAAATGGCTAATTATAACATAATCAATTTTATTATATCCCTTGTCTAAAATATATGGTAATAGCGTACTTTGTCCTATATCAAAATCTTTTGAATTACTCCCTCCACCATCAATTAAAATAGTTTGATTATCCGGCGTAATTATAAATGTTGCATCTCCTTGACCAACATCTATAAAATTAATTCTTAAATCTTTTGGAATTAAGAAAATTGTACTAAATATTACTAATATTACTACTACAATTTTACTTAGATTCTTTTTACTTCCACGTATTTTATATTTAAACAAAGCTATAATATTTTTTACTCTTTTTTGAGTTATGCTTGGTTTTTTGGCATTATAGATTTGAATAATTTTTAAAATAATATACATATTTACATATATAATAATTATCATCCAAACTTTAGGTGTTGGAATATATAATTTGGAAAATGGTAAATCGCTAATTTTAGAGACAATAATTAATAAATCAATTAAAACTTTTAAAATTAAAGATAAGATTTTTGAAATTTGCCAAGATATAAAAGATATTCCAACCAATACTGCACCTATAATGGTAATTGGTGCAATTAATATAGATGCTAACAAATTAGTTAATAAAAAATATGTACCTATCAAATTAAATGTATAAATCATAATTGGTAAAATGGCTATTTGTGCAGATAATATAAGTGCAACTGCTTCTTTAATTTTTTTGAGATTTTTTGATTGTAAATTTATTTTATATTTCCATTTTTTATTTTTTATTCTTATATTATCAAAAATTTCTAATATTGGTTTGTAAAAAATAATAATTCCTATTGTTCCTAAATAAGAGAGCTGAAGTCCCACATTTGTAATTAAAAATGGATTATAAATAAGCATTATAATTAAAGATAGTGCAATTGTATTTAATATATCGCTTTTTCTATAAGACATTTCGGCAATTATTACTATAATTCCCATTATAGATGCTCTTACAATAGACGGTGAAAATCCTGTCATTGCTGTATATATTACTAATATAAAAATCGATACACTTCCAATTATTTTTTTATTTAATCTTTTATCAAAAATTGCATATATAACTGTTATAATATAAGTAACTTGCATTCCCGAAACTGCTAAAACATGTGTTAAACTACTAATTTTAAAGCTTTCTTGGATTTCATCATCAATCTTTTTGGTATCTCCTATTAACAAGCCATTTAATAAGCCTGCTTCTTTTTCAGGTAAAATTTTTTCAACATTTTCTTTTACCTTATTTGTTAATTTATTTATTAAGGTATTATCTTTTCTATGAGAAATAATTTTTATTTTTTCTGCTTTTACAGTTCCATATATTTTTAATGATTTTAAATAATTTTTATAGTCAAATCCCCCTTCATTTCTTTTATGATTTGCTTCATTAAAAGTTGCTATTAGATTCACTTTATCTCCATAACATAATTCTTTTTTTAACTTTTTATCCACTTTTAAATATAAATATATATTTTGGGTTTTTATTTTATATATTTGACTATATTCTCTTTCTTTTTTATCGCTTATGACAACAGCCTCACAATTTATTTCTTCATTATCTTTATATAAATTTTCATATTTAGAATTTTGAAATAACGTAATTGAATTTGAAATTATTGAAAAAATTGTTATACAAATAATTATTTTAAAATTTATAATTAACTTAAGATATCTAAAAAATCTTTTTGGATTTAAAATTGAGAATTTCTTTTTTAAATTCTTCTTTTTTTGCTTAATTATTATATATATTGCAAATATAAGTATATAAAAAGGAACTATACTCATATTTGTGTATAGCCCCCATATTATACCTATTATATATCCTATAGTTGCAACTAAAATTGGTCTTTTTATTTTAGTTGCCTCCTTGTCTATTACATAATTCTTCTTGCACCAACATAGTTTTTATCATAATATCCAGAATTTATACTATCTATTGTTACTCCTCTTGATGGATTTGCAGCATGAACAATATTTCCATTTCCTATATATATAGCAACATGGTTAATACTTGATGCTGATGATCCAAACATTATTAAATCTCCTGGTTGTAAGTTTCCTCTTGATACTGATGTTCCATTACTATATTGAGCTTGTGCTGTTCTATTTAAACTTATTCCATGTAATTTATATACATAAGATGTAAATCCTGAACAGTCAAAACTTGTAGGTCCTGTAGCTCCATAAACATATTTACTTCCAATATAGTTTTTAGCTGTTGCTACAACTGTTGAACCTTTTCCTGATGATACTGCTTCTGTTGTTTGTTTTTCTTTTCTAACTGTTGTACTACTTCTTGATGTTACAGTATTTTTCTTTGTAGTATTATTAGTTGTGTTTGTTGTTTTTGTTACTTCAACTTTTTTGTCTGATAATAAATCTGATGAAACATATCCTTCTTTTCCATCGACCTTTATTTTACTCCATCCATTTTCTTCTGAATATACTTCTACGCTAGTATTTTGAGTTAATTTTACTACAACTTCTGAATTTTTATCAGCTTCTTTTCTTACATTAACCTTTGTTTCACTAATATATGCTGTTTTTATTGGAGTTTCAGTTGTTTTAGATTCTTCTTGATTATTTGCTTCTTCTTTATTTGTATTTGTTTCATCTGTTTTTGAAGCCAATTTATCTTTTCTAATCCAACCTTTTGTATTATCTTTTTGAACACATACCCAACCATTTATTGTTTCTATAACAGTAACTTTTTCATCTTTTTTTACATCAATAATATCTGTTGAATTTATTGTTGGTACTATTTTTAATTTAGTATCTTCAACTACAATTTGTTCATTTGTAGTTTCTTCTGATTTGTTTTCTGTATTTGCTATTGATGTATTTTCAGAATTTTGAGTATTACTTGTGTTTGAAGTATTAGTATTTTCCTTTTTATTTTCTACTGTTACTAGGTCTTTTCTAACATAACCTGTAACATTACTATTTTTAACTTTATACCAATCTCCTGATTCTTCTACAACTTCTAAATTATCATTTAAAGATAATTGCTTTAAAATTTTACTATTTTCATCTGCTGTTTCTCTTAAATTTGCAGTGTCTACATTTACCTTTGCAGTATTTGCTGCTAAATTAACATTTGTAAAAAACAATAGTGTAATCCCTATAGTTGCTGTACATAGTATGCCTATTACTTTAGTTTTTCTTTTCATTTTCATATTACTCCTTATTAATAATATATTACATCCTGTTTTTTAACGTTACCAGTATACACTCTAAATAAAAATTTGTCAAGTTTTTTAAAAACACACCCTCTAAGTATTGACAATTCAGCATTTTTATAATATAATGTTTTAGCAATATTGATAATATGATTTGAGTTAGAGCTTCTCCCCGGTGGCCTATGCTTAAATTTCATATATAAATTCAAAAATATAGGAGGGTATAGATTACCATGAATAATACAACATATCAAGCAAAAAAAGGTGAAGTAGAAAGTAAATGGTATATCATTGATGCAGCTAATAAACCATTAGGTAGAGTAGCAACAGAAGCTGCTAAATTATTAAGAGGAAAACATAAACCAACATTTACACCAAATGTTGACATGGGTGACCATGTAATTATTTTAAATTGTAAAGACGTTATTTTAACAGGAAATAAATTAACACAAAAAATGTACAGACATCATTCTGGATATATTGGTGGGTTAAAAGAAATTTCTGCTAAAGACATGTTAGAAAAAAATCCAGAAAAAGCTATGACTTTAGCTGTTAAAGGAATGTTACCTCACACTTCTTTAGGTAGACAACTTCTTACTAAATTAAGAGTATATGCAGGTAGCGAACATGAAAATCAAGCACAAAAACCAGAAGTATGGGAGGTAAAATAAAATGGCAAAAAAAGATAATATCGTTTTTTATGGTACAGGTAGAAGAAAAGATGCAATTGCTAGAGTTAGAGTAGTTGAAGGTAATGGAAATATTACTATTAATGGTAAAGATATTAATGAATTCTTCGGATTAGAAACATTAAAAACTATAGTTAAACAACCTCTTACAGTTACAAACACATTAACAAAATATGACGTAATTGCAACTGTTAAAGGTGGCGGTGTTACAGGTCAAGCTGGAGCAATTAGACATGGTCTTGCAAGAGCTTTAAATGAAGCAAACAGTGAATATAGACCAGCATTAAAATCAAACGGATTCCTAACAAGAGATCCTCGTATGAAAGAAAGAAAAAAATACGGTCTTAAAAAAGCTCGTAAAGCACCACAATTCTCAAAGAGATAAAAAACAAAAAAAACTCGGAAGTATTAAAACTTTCGAGTTTTTTTATTGCTTCGTAATTAATATAATAAATTATCATACATCAACCCGCTCTAAATTTTTATTATTCATATTACAACCAATTTTTAATTTTATCTTTTGAATTTCTTACTAAAGATCCTCGAATTGCAAGTCCATCATCTATAAGTATAGCCCAAATAATATTTATACTAAAACTTAATCCTAAAACAATAGCAAGTATAAAAACAACACATTTTGAATTAGTATAAGTGGAATAATTGATAACATATATCCTAATATATACTCTATTGGTTTCATTGGACTTATACCTAATCTAATAAGTAATGATGATGTTCTATCTTTGCTTACAAGCATCGCTGTAAATAATGTTATAAATGAAAATCCAAATACTACAATTCCTGGAGTAAAATTCTGTAACTCATAACTTTCGTTTGGAATATTTATTTGTTTAAATATAAATAATAAGAATAATGGTAATAATACAGAAAATATTATACTTAATGGATCTCTTATTATTTCCTTTTGCCATAATTCCTATTCTGTCTGATAAATTTTCTGCCTCTTCCATATAATGAGTAGTTAGAATTATTGTAATTTTTCCTTTTAGCTTTTCTATTACATTCCATAATTCTTTTCTTGCAATTACATCAAGTCCTAAAGTTGGCTCATCCAAAAATAATATTTTAGGCTCATTTATTAGAGCTATTGCAATAGATACTTTTCTTTGCCATCCACCAGATAAAGTTTTTGCTTTTTGTTTTAAAACTTCTTCTAATTTAAATAATTTTACAAGCTCATCTATTTTCTCTTCTTTTTTAGGTATTTGATATACTCCTGCCATAAATTCTAAATTTTCTTTTACAGAAAGATTTGGTGCAATAGCAGTTTCTTGTGGAGATACATTTAAGATTTCTTTTATTTTTTGTCTATCTTTTACTATGTCTAATCCTAATATTTTGATTTCTCCTTCTGTTGGTAATATTAAGGTTGAAAGCATTTTGATGGTTGTTGTTTTTCCTGCACCATTTGTACCAAGTAAAGCAAATAATTATCCTTCGTTGATTTTTAAATTTATTTCATTAACTGCTGTTTTCTCTTTAAACTTTTTAGTTAATTTATTAGTTTCTATTGCTAACATTTTACATTCCCCCTTTTGGAAATACTTTATCTGTTAAATCTTCGATTGCATCTGCTTTTAGTAAAGCTATTCCTCTTTCTTTATCACATAGTACAATAATAGAATCTCCTGATTTAATATCAAACATATCTCTTGCTTCTTTTGGTATTACAATTTGCCCTTTTTCTCCAACTTTACTAATTCCTACAAATTTATCTTTTTCCATTTTATCCTCCTTAAATCACATTGGTTATACTTGTTATACTTTTCATACTTACTATACTTTGTAAGAATAAAAAAAGCAATAGAACTTTTGAATTTCTATTACTTTTATTTGTGCATAATACCCAAATCTTGTAAACATCTTGATAAATTGACTATCTAATTTTTGTCAAGACTTTTTTTATAAATTTATTATATTATTTTTTTGTATGGCAAACAAGCGAAAAC
>USGY01000020.1 GCA_900554365.1 uncultured Clostridium sp.
ACTTGTATAATGACTACTATTTTCATCTTCTTCTGAATTATATGCATTCGGTGCATATGAATAACTATCTTTATATGGTTTTGTTTCGCCATAAGTTGCTGTACCATTGTTATATTTTGCTCTTGCTGCCTTTCCACCTTCTGTTAACCAATCTTCCATATCTTTTAAGTTTACACTTCTTGCTGTTACTCCCTTTGATGTATTACTATATAATTCTTTACATATATCGTTTAATAAATATACTCCATTATTATATCCTAATTCTCCATTAAAATATACACCGTTATTGGTTGGATCACTTATTATATCTATGCTTCCATCATCTTTTATTTTTAATATCCTCCAATTTAATGTTTCTTTAGCTATTGTTTGATCACTTCTATATCCACTTTGTGTTCCTAGTAATGAATATGTTTTCCCGTCTGCTGTATCTGGGTTATACTTTATATAATCTCCTACTTTTAGTCCTGTTCTATCTTGTGGTACTCCTATATTTCCATCGCCATCTATCTTAAAATTCTTTCCGTCTACTGTTGCATTTACTGGGAATCCATTATTTGTTTTACTTGCTGTTCCTCCACGATTTTTTATTTGTTCTATTAACTTATCAGCATCTAAATCTCCCTTTTTTGAACGAGAACTTGCTGCTATTATTGATGCATTAACTTTTTCTTTTGCTGTTGCATATTCATTTTGTTTTTTGGCATTCTGTGCTTGTGTTATTATTCCATTTTGTCCTGTTAGTGTTGCTATTGAAACTGCTGCTAATATTAAAAGCACAATTATTGTTATTACTAATGCAATCAACGTTATACCTCTATTTTCTTTTACTTTTAAAATTTTATTCATTTGTTTTTCTCTCCTTCTTTTGTTTTATTTTCATATCTATCTTATATAACTTTTTACATTCTGTCAATATTAAATATTCTAATTATATTTTTTCGATATAAATAAAAAACTCATATTTTTTTATTCTATTTTACCATTCTATTGTGTGAGCATTTTCAGGACTATCCCCTGTATTTGCATTTATTTTAACATCAGGTCCTAGAGAAACTACGGCACGAATATGATAAGCATGCCAAATATCAATATTATTAGAAAAAAACATGTTGTAACCACCAGTATAACTGCCTGCAGAACGCAATCCAAAATATGCATTGTCCAAATTTAAAAATGCAAAATGTGCAACAATCCAATAAGAGTTTGAATTATTTAATACCTTGGCTGTATCTCCATAATTTTCTGCATTTATAAGAATATAATAAATTGTTTGTTTTACATTTAAGGTCCCCAATTTTTTATATGTTGCCGTTGTTGGACTTATATAATGATTATTATTTTCATCTTCTTCTGGATTATATGCATCTGGTGCATATGAATAATTATCTGTATACTTTTTAGATTCTCAGTATTGTATTTCGTCATGGATATATGCATTTCTTGCTGCCACTCCTACATCTGTTAGACAATCTTCCATATTTTTTAAGTTTATACTTCTTGCTATTACTCCCTTTGATGTATTGCTATATAATTCTTTACATATATCATTTAATAAATATACTCCATTATTATATCCTAATGATCCCTTAAAATATACATCTTTATAAGTTGGATCACTTATTATATCTATACTTCCATCACCCTTTATTTTTAATATTCTCCAATTCAAATTTTCTTTATTTATTGTTTGATCACTATCATAACCACTTTGTGCTCATAGTAATGAATATGTTTTTCCGTCTACCATGTCTGGGTTATAATTTATATAGTCTCCTACTTTTAGTCCTGGTCTTTCCTTTTTTATTCCTTCATTTCCTTCTTTGTCAATATAAAAAATTTTTCCATCTACCGTTGCATCTACGGGAAATCCATTATTTGTTTTACTTGCCGTTCCTCCATAATTATTTGTAATTTCTGCTATTAGCATATCTGCATCTAATGCTCCTGTTTCTGATTGTGATCTTGTTGCCATTATTGCCAATTTTACTTTTTCTTCAGCTGATTTTAATTCTGATGTTGTTTTTGAATTTTGAGCTTGTGTTAATATTCCATTTTGTCCTGTTAAGATTGCAATACTTACTCCTGTAAGTATTAATAATACTATTATTGTTATTACAAGTGCAATCAGTGTTATTCCTTTCATATTTTTATTTTTATTACTCATTTGCTTACCTCACTTATAATATTTTTTAATCAAAATATGTAATATAATACTACTTTAAGAATAAAGTAGAACGGAACCCACAAGTTTTATTAGTAACATAAGAATTATAATCCCAACGATAACCAGCTGGCTTAACATATGTATCACAATCTCCGCCACGAACCACCTCTGCCTCAGTTGTATTTGGATTTAACTCTGTAGTAAATTCTACTACATTTCCTCCCATATCATATATATTGGCAAAATTTGTTGTTAATCCTGTATTCAACCTTAAAGATTCATTAGCTTTTTTTATTACTTTTCCATTTTTATCTTTTACTTCTTTATCATACCAGTTTCCATTAAAATTATCCATTGATGTCCCATAACTTGTTGCTGTACTGTGTGTTTCTATAAAATTTATTGCTGTATCCCAAGCATAACTTGAGCATAAGTATGAATTTGCACTTGTTCCTGCATCTATTCCTTTTGCTTGTTTATATGCTTCGCTCCATTTTATATTGGCATATGGCTCTTGGTTAGCTTTTATTACTGCATTGTTGTTTTCTTTTCCAACTTCGTATCTTCCTATATAATATCCACCATTATTTTTCACACTGTTAATTTCACTTTTTACTTGTTCAAATATTTCATTTAAAACAGAAGATGTTATTCCATTATAAATTTCTTCATCTGATGGAGTTACTTCTGGCAATGTTATTTCATCTCTTATTGCTTTTGTACCATGGTCTTCTTCTACTCCCCATGCAGTCTCTTCTCTTTTATAGGTATCTTTTGTGCATGGTATCCATACATACTCATTTCCGTTTGAGCCAATTATTACTAGCCCTTTGCTTACAAGATTTTCTCCTTCTACATTTGATACTGCAAACCCTGCTGGAATTTTAGCTGTATTACCTTCTGAATCTGTGTAACTGTAAGCTTCTAAATGTGTACTTGCTTCTGCTTGTGCTAGTTGCCTTTTTTCATTTTCGGCAGATTCCTCTGTCGCTTGTTTTGCTTTTTGAGCTTGTGTTAATATTCCATTTTGTCCTGTTAGCATTGCAATACTTACTCCTGCAAATATTAGTAATACTATTATTGTTATTACAAGCGCAATTAGAGTTATTCCTTTAATATAATTCTCTCTTGTTTGATTTTTAATCATGTTTTCTTCCTTTCATATGTATTTTAAGCTTTTTTCACGTGCAGAAAAAGACAGAAACAAGAACCTAATATATAGGCTCTATTTCTGTCTTTGTTATATTATATTCAATTTTCTTTAGTAGACATAATTTCACTGTACAAGCTACATTTAATAAACTAACTTTAGTTAGTAAATGTCTTGTGTGTGTGTGTGTGTGTGTGTGTGTACAGCCTCAAGGCTTCTAGCGTCTACTATTTTCATTTTTACCTTCTCCTCTTTTGTTTTAATATTATCAATACAAAATATTTATATTCTCTCATATTCTACAAAATCATAATCTAAATTATTTTGTTCATTTTTTATGCCATGAACTCTACTTGTTTCTTTCCAAATTTCATGATCTATTGTTGGGAAAAATGCATCTCCTTCAAAATCTTTAGCTATTTCTGTTACATACATTTTCTTTACATATGGCATTAAGAAATTATAAATCATTGCTCCACCTATTACAAAGGCTTCTTCTTTTCCTTCTATTAAATCTTGAATTTCTAATAAAGAGTGTACAACTTGTACATTTTCTTCGTGTACTCTAAAATCAGGATTTTGACTAAATATTATATGTTTTCTATCTGGCAATGCCTTTCCTAAAGATTCATATGTTTTTCTTCCCATTATTATTGTATGTCCTGTTGTTAATTCTCTAAAGTGTTTTAGGTCTTCTGGTAAATTCCATATTATTTGATTATTTTTTCCTATTATATTATTTTTTGCTTTTGCAACTATTATACTTAACATTTCTATTTCTCCTTTTCTTTGTGCAGTTTTTATTATTCTGCTACTGGTATTTTTCCTATTTTTACTTCTTTGTTATAATCATAATTTTGTATTTCAAAATCTTCTACTTTAAATTTATAAAAATCTTTTGTTGGATTTTTTATTATTAGTTTTGGACTTACATCCATGGCTTCCGCTTCTAATAATTTTTTAACTAGAGGAATATGTCTATCATATATATGACAATCCCCTATATTGTGTGTTAATGTTCCTACTTCTAGTCCTGATACTTGTGCAAACATATATTGTAATGCTGCATATTGCATTACATTCCATCCATTTGCTGTTAACATATCTTGCGAACGTTGATTTAATATTAAATGTAATTTTCCCTCTTTTACTAACCATTGCGTTCCATAAGCACATGGCTCTAAGTTCATTTCTTTTAGGTCCTGATGATTAAAAATATTTGTTATAATTCTTCTACTTGATGGATCATTTTTTAATAAATATAATACATAATCTACTTGATCCATTTCTTTTATGCCTTCTTTAGTTTTAAATTGATACTTTTTCCCTAATTGATATCCATATGCTTTACCTATTGTACCATTTTCGTCTATCCATTGGTCCCATATATGTGAATTTAGGTCTTTTACATTGTTGGATTTTTTTTGCCATATCCACAATATTTCATCTATTGCTTTTTTTATTGTGTTTGTATTGTTTCTTAGTGTTATCATTGGAAATTCTTTTCCAACATCATATTTATTACTAACTCCCACAATTGATATGTAATTTGCTTCTGTACCATCTTTCCATTTTGTTCTTACATTTGTACCTTTGGATGAATATCCATTTTTTATTATTTCTTTACATGTTTCTATAAAATTTTTATCCGCTTGTGTCATTTTTGTTTTCCTCTCCAACTAGTTTTTGACCATGTACAATATATCATAAATACTTTTTATGTACAAGTTTTTACCACCACTTTGGTACATATTCTTCTTCATGTTCTCCAAGTTCTTGAATAAAGCCATTTTCAAAGCCTAGTTCATCTATATAGTTTTCTATCTTTTTCCATTCTTTTGGTGTTAGTTTTCTGCTTATTTCTTTATATTCTTCGGTTTTGGCTTTATATGTTGGAAAATATTGTGCCATTATACTTACATAAGTTTCTTTGTTTAAATTTTCTTTCATCCATTTTATTATTTTTTTACTATTTTCAATATTGTTTGGTAATACTAAATGTCTTACAATTATTCCTTTTGTCATCACTCCATTTTCGTCAAATTGAGTTTTTCCTACTTGCCTTTCCATTTCTTTTATTGCTATTGTTGCTGTTTCAAAATAATTTTCTATTTTAGAATATTTCTTTCCTATATCATTTTCTGCATATTTTAAATCTGGCAAATATATATCTATATAACCTTCTAATTGTTTTATTGTTTCAATGTTCTCATATCCATTTGTATTATAAACAATAGGCAATTTTAGTCCTTGACTTTTTGCTATTTTTAATGCTTCTATTATTTGAGGTACATAACTAGTTGGTGTTACTAAATTAATGTTTTCAACACCCTTTTCTTGTTGTTTTAAGAAAATATTGGATAATTCTTCTATTGTTATTTCTTTGCCTTTTCCTTGCTGACTTATTTCATAATTTTGACAATATACACAATTTAAATTGCAATTAGAAAAAAAGACTGTTCCTGAGCCTTTTTTTCCACTTATACATGGTTCTTCAAAATTATGTGTTGAATATAAGCCTATTTTTATTTTGTCTGTTGCTTTGCATCTCCCTATTTGATTGTTATTTCTATTTATTTTACATTTATGAGGACATATTTCACATTTTTCTAATTCTGCTAATATATTTTTTTCCATTATTTTTCGACCTTCTGCACAATTAAATTATTATCTTCTTTTTTTAGTGTTACATTTTTCTTTGTAAATCTATCTTTATGATTTTTTACCATTTCTTGTATTTCTGTGTTGTTGTTACTATTTCCTATTGTTCCTATTACTTCTTCATTTGTATTTTTTATCGCTATATTGTTTTCATTTGTATAATCTACTAAATATTCTAGTATTTCTACTTTATAGCTATCTTTTGTTTTAGTTATTTCATTAATTAAAAATGTATCTTGCTTTTGATCTAATTCAACTTCTGTTGCTTCGTATTTTCCGTGAATCTTGATTAAATGAAAAACTGCTGTTTCCTTCTTTAGGAAAATCTTTGGTGAATTCTTTTCCAAAGATTTCTTTTGCTTTTTCATTTATTTCGTCATATGTAACTTCATAATTTTCAAGGTTGTTTTTTACGACTTCCCATATCCATTTGTCATTTGCTTGATTTATATCATTAAATTCTGGTAAAGCATCTCCTGTTACTTCTTTCCATAAATACACCTTTGAAATTGTATTTTGTATTTGTGTTACTTCTGTTGCACTTATTTTGTTATTTGTTTTTACTTTTACATTTTTATACGCTAGCATACCTACAAAAATAACTACTAAAATTCCTATAGTTATAAGCAATTTTCGCATATTCGTGCTTTCCTCCATACTTTTACATCCCACTGCTATAATTCTAGCATACCATTTTTTAGCTTTCAATATTTCTATAAATTATTTTCAAATTTTTTTAATGAAAATAGAGACCACAATTAATGTAGTCTCTAAATATTATTATCCTACTTGCTTATTAGGTACTTTTCTTTTTTGCTTAGTTGGTTGCTTGTTTTCATTCTTAATACCTTCTATTATTTTAGTTCCGGCATTTCCTAATACAGTATCTTTTGTTATTATACATTTAGTAATATGAGGATTAGATGGTATTTCAAACATTGTATCTCTCATTATTTCTTCTATAATTGAACGAAGTCCTCTTGCTCCTGTTTTTCTTTCTATTGCTTTATCTACTATAGCTTTTAATGCTTCTTCTTCAAATGTTAATTCTACTCCATCTATTTCAAATAATTTTTGATATTGTTTTACTAATGAATTTTTTGGTTCTACCAATATTTTTACTAATGCATTTTTATCTAATTCATTTAATGTTGCAATTATTGGTAGTCTTCCTATAAATTCTGGAATTAATCCAAATTTTAATAAGTCTTGAGGTAATAATTCTTTAAATACTTCTACTTGACTAAGTCCTTTTATTGATTTTACATGATTTCCAAATCCTATTGATTTTTCTCCTGTTCTATCTTTTATTATGTTTTCAAGTCCTTCAAATGCTCCACCACATATAATTAATATGTTTTCTGTATTTATTTGTATTAGTTCTTGGTTTGGATGTTTTCTTCCTCCTTGCGGTGGTACAGAGGCTACTGTTCCTTCAATTATTTTTAGTAAAGCTTGTTGTACACCTTCTCCACTTACATCTCTTGTTATTGATGGATTTTCAGATTTTCTTGCTATTTTATCTATTTCATCTATATAAATTATTCCTTTTTCAGCTTTTTTTACATCTCCATCTGCTGCTTGAATTAATTTTAAAAGTATATTTTCAACATCTTCACCTACATATCCTGCTTCTGTTAATGTTGTTGCATCTGCTATTGCAAATGGTACTTTTAAAATTTTAGCTAATGTTCTTGCAAGTAATGTTTTTCCACATCCTGTTGGTCCTAATAATAAAATATTACTTTTTTGTATTTCAACATCATCATCTTTTTTTGTTTCTTCTTCATGTGCTATTCTTTTATAATGATTGTATACAGCTACTGATAAAGTTTTCTTTGCTTCATCTTGCCCTACTATATAATCATCTAAAACTTTTTTTATTTCTTTTGGGCTTGGTACATTATTCATTTCATTTAAGCTATATCCATCTTTTTCCTCATCATATAATTCTGATTCTATTATGCTGTTACATAGTTCTACACATTCATCACAAATATATACACCTGGTCCGGCTACTATTTTTTTCACATTTTCTTGTGCTTTGCCACAAAATGAACATCTTATGCTTTTAGGTATATCGTTTTTTGCCATAGTCCTCTCCTTTTTATAAGCTTTTTTTGCTTATTTTAGTTCTTATTTTCTTTTATCCATTATTCCATCGATTAATCCATATTTTAAAGCTTCTTCAGCTGTCATATAGTTATCTCTTTCTGTATCTTTTTCTATAGTTTCTATAGTTTGACCTGTTCTTTCACTTAAGAATTTATTTAATTTTTCTCTTGTTTTTACTAAATGATCTGCATGAATTTTTATTTCTGTTGCTTGACCAGAAAGTCCTCCACCACCGATTAATGGTTGGTGAATTAATATTTCTGCATTTGGTGTTGCAAATCTTTTTCCTTTTTCTCCTGCTGCAAGTAATGCGGCTCCCATACTTGCTGCCATTCCTATACATATTGTAGATACTGGGCATGAAATATAATTCATTGTATCTATAATTCCCATTCCGTCAGTAATTGAACCTCCTGGTGAATTTATGTATAAATTAATTTCTTTTTCTGGATCTTCTGACTCTAAGAATAATAATTGTGCTATTACTAAACTAGATGTTGTTGGGTTTACATCTTCTCCTAAAAATATAATTCTATCTTTTAATAATCTTGAAAAAATATCGTATGATCTTTCTCCCTTGCTTGTTTGTTCAATAACATATGGTACTAAACTATCTTTTTCTAACATATTTCTTCCTCCTTTGGTTTGTTAGCTTTTTTTATTATACTGTTTTTATATATAATTGCAAAAAAGCTGGAGCTAAAATTTTACTAATGAAATTTTATCCTCCAGCATAATTGCTTTATTTTATTTTTGCATTTTTAACTAAGAAATCAATTGCTTTTTCTGATTCTATTCCTTGTTTAATGTAATTTCTTACATTTTCATTTTTTAAGAATTCTTCATCTTTTTCTTTTCCATAGTTTTTAGCCATTTCTTTGATTTTTGCATCGATTTCTTTATCATCTGCTTCTATTTTTTCTGCTTTTATTACAGCTTCTATTGCTAATCTTGATTTGATTCCTTCAATTGCTTGAGGTTCATATTCTTTTCTAACTTCTTCTTCAGTTTTACCCATCATTTTGAAATATTGATCTAATTTTAAACCTTGATATGCTAATCTTTGTTCAAAATCTTTTAACATGTTGTCAACTTCCATTTCAACCATTCCTGATGGTATTTCAACTTTAGTGTTTTCACAAAGTGCTTTTATTACAGCATCTTGTGTTTCATATTTTTCTTTTTCTTTATTATCTTTTTCTAATTTTGCTTTGATGTCTGCTTTTAATTCATCTAATGTGTCAAATTCGCTTACATCTTTAGCAAATTCATCGTCTAAAGCTGGTAATTCTTTCTTTTTTATTTCATGTACTGTTACTTTAAATACAGCATCTTTTCCAGCTAAATCTTTAGAAAAGTATTCTTCTGGGAATTTAACTTTAACGTCTTTTACATCATCAACTTTCATACCAATTACTTGATCTTCAAAACCTGGTATAAATGTGTTGCTTCCTATTTCTAGGTCATAGTTTTCAGCTTTTCCACCTTCAAAGGCTTTTCCATCTACAGAACCATCAAAATCAATTGTTGCGATGTCTCCGCTTTCTACAGCTCTATCATCAATTGAAATTAATCTTGAGTTATGTTCTTGCATATGATGTAATTCGTGTTCAACATCTTTGTCTGTTACATTATACTCAACTTTTTTAATTTCTATACCTTTATATTTTGAAACTTCTGCTTCTGGTTTTGTTTGCATAACTACTGTAAATATTAAATCTTTTCCTTTTTCCATTTGTTTAACATCTACTTCTGGTCTGCTTACTACGTCTAATTTATTTTCTTCTACAGCTTGTTCTAAAGCTTCTTGAGCTACTTCATTAAAAGCATCTTCATAGAATATTTCTGGTCCATAGTATTTTTCTACTATTTGCATTGGAGCTTTTCCTTTTCTAAATCCTGGTATATTAAAATATTTTGCAATTTTGAAGTATACTTTTTTCATTGCTTCTTCAAATTTTTCTGCTTCTACTGTTATTTCAAATTTTACTTCATTTGCATTTTTTGTTTTTTCTAATTTACAATTCATTGTTTTCAATCCTTTCTTATTTCATATAGCTTTTTTATTATACCACATTTTTACTATTTTGCAAGGAATTTTTGATAAATTTAAAAAAATACTTGTTTTTTTTAGTTTTTTGTGTTAGACTTGTTTATAGTCATTTATTTAAGAAATTTAGGAGGTGCGAAAGACAATGGCAAAATGTGCAATTTGTGACAAACAACCTGTTCACGGAAATAAACTTAGCATTACTCGTTCTCATATAAGTAAAAGATCTACACGTACTTGGAAACCAAATCTAAGAAGTGTTAAAGCTGAAATTGATGGAGAAGTAAAAAGAATTCATGTATGTGCTAAATGTTTAAAAGATGGAAAAGTAAAAAGAGCTTAATTTTAAGCCCTTTTTTTATTTTATCTAAAAATTTTTAATCTTAATCTTTAATTCCAAAAATCAATTTTACAAAACCCCTTAAAAATTTAGGTACTTTTTTTACTACAACAGTCATATGTATCCCCCTTCCTTTTTTAACACGCTAGCCACATAAATCCCACACAAACTATAGTGACCCCAATAACAAATAGCCATCCAGTTATAGGAAGTAATAAGACTAACAAAATTCCTAATCCTAAACCTATTAAACAAACTGCAAGTGTCTTTTTAAATAAATGTAACATCTTATCCCTCCTTTTTTCTATATAATATGTTTTTTTCATTTTATTTGTTCCCTTTTTATGTCTATTCCATTGACTTATTTTCTGCTATCTTATACAATTATTTTAAAATTTGAAAGGATGGTTTTAATGGATCAAAAAAATGCTAAAAAAATGGTAGATTTATTAAAAAGGGCTTACCCAGATGCTAAATGTAGCTTAGACTTTTCGACACCTTTTGAACTAGTTGTTGCAGTTATGCTTTCAGCTCAATGCACTGATGAACGTGTTAATAAAACTACACCTTATTTATTTAAAAAATGCAAATCAATTGAAGATTTTGCAAATATAGATATTACAGAATTAGAAAAAATTATACACCCTTGTGGTTTTTATAGAAATAAAGCTAAAAACATAAAACTATGTGCCAAACAAGTTTTAGAAAAATTTAATGGAGTTGTTCCTAAAACAATGGATGAACTTACTAGCTTAGCAGGAGTTGGTAGAAAAAGTGCAAATGTAGTTATGTTAGAAGCTTTTGGGATTGCTCAAGGAATTGCTGTTGATACACATGCAAAAAGAATAGCAAATTTGACAGGACTTTCTAACGAAACTGACCCAACTAAAATAGAACAAGACTTATTAAAAATATTTCCTAAAGAATGTTTAAAAGATATTAATCATTTATTTATGTGGCATGGTAGAAATACTTGTATTGCACGTCATCCAAAATGTGATATATGTCCTATTAATAATTTCTGTGCTTACTACAAAAATAATGTTTAATTTCATTGACAAAATTGCCATAAATATATATACTTTGCATATATTAAATATTTAGGAGGGATTTTAATGTTAAAAAGTAAAATCAAAATGATTGCTTTACTTATGGTCACAGTTTTATCACTTTCAGTTCCTTTCGTAAATGCAGCTGACGAAAATGCAACTACAAGTGGAAACGAAGCAGTACCAATTAGTAATGAAAATCAAACTAATCAAGTTGTTACAAATGATAGTACTCAAACTACTCAACCATCAGAAGAAATCAAGAAAAATGATGTTTATTTAACTGGGGATAATGTAACAATTGATTACATGGTTGACGGTAACGTATTTATATTAGCTAATACCGTAACTATCAAATCTCAAATTGGTGGAGATGCATTTATTTGTGCAAAAAAAATAAATATTGAAAAAGAAGGTTATGTATTTAGTAACTTATTCGCACTAACAGATGAATTAAATATTGCTGGTGTTGTATATGATGTATATAGCTCAGCAAATAAAATAAATATAAGTGGTTATATTTATCGTGATATAAGAATTACATCTGATAAATTAAATATTTCAGGTGTTATTGGAAGAAATGCTTATGTATCAGCAAGTTCTATTGAATTTTCAACAAATTCAGATAGTCAAAGCCAAGTTACATACAAAGGTAATATAGCAGGAGATCTTAATTACTCTTCTAAATCAGAAATATCAATTCCTGATGGATCTGTTACTGGAAAAGTAAATTATACTGCACCTAAAGCTTCAAATGGAGTTTCTATACAAACTTATATCTTATCATTAGGCAAATATATTGTAACAGCTCTTATTTTATGGCTACTTTACTCATGGTTAGCTCCAAAATTCTTAAAAGAAACAGATACATTAGTAACAAAGAAATTATTACCTGTAATTGGTTATGGTATATTTACTCCAATATTTGCTGTTGTTGCAATTTTACTTTTAATTATTTTAGGATTAACATCAACAATTGCTACAATCTTTGGATTAGTGCTAGCTGTCTTATTTATGATTAGTAGTGGTACATTTGTAATTGCAATTAATAATTTAGTTTGTAAGAAATTAAAAATTGAGCAAAACACTGCAGTTTTTGGAATGTTAATACCTACAGCTGCTGTTCTTTGGTTAATTTTATTGATTCCTGTTCTAGGTACAATACTAAGCTTCGTAGAAGTATTTGTTGGTTTAGGAATTATAGTAAAAGGTTTCTTACCTGTTAAAGATTCTAAAGGAAAAACAGAAAAGAAAAAAAGTGAAACCACAAAAAAATCTGACAAAAAAGAAACAAAATAATAAATAAAGAAGCAAGATTAAATTCTTGCTTCTATTTTTTTAATTCATCTATAATTACTTTATAATCTTTAGCCATAAGAATTGCACTTCCTGAAACTAGTACATTTGCTCCCGCTTTTTTTACTGATTCTACAGTTGCTAAATTAATTCCTCCATCAGCTTCTATGTCTATATCTATATCTTTTTTTTCAATATATTCTTTTAGTTCTTTTATTTTATCTACTGCGTGTTCAATTAATTTTTGTCCGCCTTTTCCTGGTTCTACTGTCATAACTAAACACATATGAATATATGGTAAAAATTCTAATATTTCTTCAATTTTGGTATCTGGTTTTATTGCTAAACCAACTTTACAATTGTTTTCTTTTATATATTTTATATTATCAAACACTTCTTTTTTATCTTTACAAGCTTCATAATGAAATGTTATTATATTAGGCTCTACAGCCAAAAATTCGTCTGCAACTTCTTTTACGTTTTCTACCATTAAATGTATATCTAAAGGTAAATTTGATATTCTCTTTATATATGATGCATATTCAAACATTTTTTCTTGAGTGTTGTTTTGTACGAATTTTCCATCCATTACATCTATATGAAAATAATCTGTTTTTGCAATTTCTAATGCAAAAAATGTTTTTGACTCTTCTCCTTTTTTTGTTCCAAGTATTGATGTTGATACTTCTACCATTTTTTTCTTTCCTCCCTTTGTTTTAATTCTTGATAGATTTTACAAAATCTTTCATATCTTTCTGTACTTATTTTATTTTCTTTTATTGCTTCTTTTATCCCACATATTTCTTCTTTTATATGTGTACAGCCTATAAATTTGCAATTTTTTATTTCATTTTTAAATTCTTTAAAATAATTTGCTAAGTCTTTGCTTTCTATTTCAGAAATATCAAATGTAGAAAATCCTGGTGTGTCTGCTATATATGTGTTTGAATCAACTTCATATAATTTTGTGGATGTTGTTGTGTTTTTTCCTCTTTTATTTTTTTTGCTTATTTCTCCTTCTTGCGTCATATCTGTATTAAATATAGCGTTTATTAATGTTGATTTTCCTACCCCTGAATTTCCTGAAAAAGCATTTATATTGTTTCTTAATAATTGCTTTAAATCATCTATTCCATTTTGATTTTTAGCTTCTGTTTCTATAACTTTATATCCAATTTTTTCATATATATTTTTTATGATTTTAAAGTCTTGATTTTTATCCAAATCAGTTTTATTTAATACTATTATTGATTTTATATTTAAAAATTCTGAAAATGCTAATTGTTTATCTAACATTAACAAATCAGGTTTTGGATGTTTACTTGATAATACTAAAATTATTTGTGTTATATTAGCTAGTTTTGGTCTTTTTATATATACTTGCCTTTTTTCTATTTGCTCTATAACTGCTTTTTTTTCTTCTTCATTTATTGTTTCTATTTCAACATTATCTCCAACTACTGGAGTTATTTCATCTTTTTTAAATTTTCCTCTTGCTACTGATTCATATATTCCTTTTTCAGTTTTTACCTTATATAAATTAGAAATATTTTCTATTATTAATCCCCTCATATTTCCTCCACATTGCATATTATAACATCTTATTTGGATTTTTTCAATTTATTTTATACTAAAAGAAGAGCTTAAATATAAGCCCTTCTTTTAGTTTCATTTTTATTTATTTACCACTTATTTATTTCCATTTTTAACTTTTTATCTATATCTTTTCTAGTCTCTTTGCATTCTTTTGGATGCTTTCTTGCTGATTCAAAACAGCACATGACCAGCGCTCCTGATATTAGAGGAAACATTTGCCTTATCATAGACTGCGGGAATACAAAATGTGTTCCATATTGGTATGTATAAGCTGTATAAGCTTCTTTTCCAGTGATATATTCTCCATATTCGATAGCTCTATTTTTAAATGTACGCTTTCTAAATCCTAAAAATCTTTGAGTCTTTAGCCTTCTAACCATTCTCCTTATATATCGACAAGTATCCCACAATGTGTCATCTTCTGCACCAATAAATATTATTTTTCCAGATATTTTTCCTACTTTTATTTCTTCTGATTTTTGTATTGGATGCAATCTTTCTGATTCTAAAAACATTTCTCTACTAGCAATTATATTATGACTTTCTTTAGATTCTTTCTCTATTTTTTGCCAGTATTCTGGATGCCTGTATGCATATGGCATATAAGGTAATGGCTTACCATTATAAGAAATTGTAGATTCACCATTTCCAGGACGCTCTTTTGCACCATCTAAGCCATCTTGATAAAATCCCTCCATTACAAAGTCACAAGGACTAATAGCAATTGTTAATGTTATATCATTATAGTATGATGCTGCAACAAGTGCCAACATGGCTGTAGTTGACGCTCCTACAATTCCAATCTTTTCGTTTCCATGGCTTTTTAAATATTCAATAGCCTTTTCAAATCTCTCTAATGGATAATTGTGATGTCCATAATCTTTAGGTCCAGGTGACATTGCCATAACGTTGCAATTCAATTTATGCAACCATTTAGCTCCTGAGACAGCTAACCTGTCTTTTGAATCTTCTCCTAGCATTATAATCATCGCTTTTTTAGTTTCTATTTTGCATGGATAATATGCTCCATAAAAACCGTTTTCTTTTACATTAAAATAGATTTTTTCCATTTTTACCTGCTTTCAAGATATGTTTATATTGTTGGTAATAAATATTTAAATGTTTTAAATTTTAAGTTTTAAATTTTGTTGCTCCTTTCCCAAGTTTTGGTTTTAAGTTGTTTGGATATAAATAGGCTTTTGCCATTTACGCATAATATTATAGCACTATTATGTAAAATATGCAATGCAAAAAATAAAGCTCAAATAGTATATATACTACTTGAGCTCTTGCTTATTTATTAAATAAAAATTTAATTATCAAAGATTTCGCCTACTTTACTTATAGCATTTATTAAGTCATCATATTCTATTTCTTCAGCATAAAAATTATCTTTTTGATACCTTTTCCATTGTTGTCGCATTTTACTATCATTTGCAATTTCGTCCACTATTTTTTTCCAATCTTTTATTATTTCGCTTGTTCCTCTATGTTTTGCAGTTAAAGTTATTGCATCTTTTAAAGTTCTTTTATCAATAATTTTGCTTTGAGTATTTATAAGCATATAAACATCGTAATAATCCCTAATTCTAGTTGAAAGTACACCCCTTTTTACAATAGCTTCAAATTTTTCGGCAATAATAGTTTCTACATTATATGACCATATTTGTATTTTTCTATCTTCTAACATTAATGTAAAACTATACTCAATCTCTTTATATGTAATTTTGTCTCCTGTTGTAATATCTATTTTCATTATAACTGGCATTTCATTATTATATTTTGCTTCAAATGTAATTCTATATCCACCATAGTCATCCTCGTCTCTAATTAAATCAACTTTTTTAATTTTTAAAGTCACATTGTCATCAATTTCTATATTGCATATTTCATCTATAATATTTGTAATATTATCTTTTGTTAATGGAAAGCCTTTTATTGTTGTATCCATATCCATTGTAGTTCTGCTATCAATTCCAAGCATTGCAGATATTAACATTCCTCCTTTTAATATAAAATTATCTTTATATTTTGAAATTGATATTCTTTCTAATAATCTTTCTAACATATATGTTTGTAAAACTGATTGTGCTGCTACATTATTTTCTTTTGCCATATTATTTATTACAGCTTTAAAACTCATCGTATTTCTTTTCAATTATAGCACCTCCATATAGTTTTTCAATATATTTTGTATTTTAAATTTTTCTGCATATTCATATAATAAAATCAGATTTTTTTCCTTCTTCTTAATGTATCCTTTTATCGCATCATTAAATATTTGTGGATCTATCTTATTTCTATCTCTAATAATATCACATATCGTCCTTTCCATATCGTATATTTGTATTGTTGTTCCATCTTGTAATTTCATCTCTTTTAATCCTAAAAGATGCTTTTCCTTCTTTATATAATGAACCTTTATAGATTTATCATGTACAGTTATATAGCTTGGAAATGTCATATCTATTTTTATTGGCGTTCTATCTGTTAAATCATAAAAGTATAATGCTGTATTATGTGAAAAGATTCCTTTTTTATATTTTTGCCCTAAAATATAAAATTCATTTATTTCTTTATCTTTTTCTACATATACTCCCTTTGATACTTTTTTCAAATATCCTGTTTCTTCTAATTGTTTTATATATTGTCTATGAATATCGTTTTTTTGTGCTTCTTTTACTAATAGTATACCATTGTTATCTTTTACTAATTTCTTAATTTTTTCTATATTATCCATTTAAAGCTCCCCCTTTTTTGACAACTATACTCATATTATATATTATATCGGTATGGTTGTCAAATTTCATAACTAGATAAAAGACATAAATAAAGCTTAAATAACAGTAACATATCCTATTATATTTGTAAAATAAAAAACTTAAATCTGATATAATTACAAATTTAAGTTTTTTATTATTTACTTATTTACTGAAAGTTACTGTTGTAGCTGTATCAAAATTTACTTGTTGTCTTCTAGTCTCATTTCCTATTGTTAAAGTTATATCCATTGTACCTTTTCCAGATATCTCTGCTTCTTTATTACTTTCATCTTTATAAGCATCTCCAGACCATAATGTTGTTCCATTAGCAGTTATTGCTATATGAACTTTTTCTCTATCCTCAGTACTACTATTTGTTGAATTTGTATTATCTTTATTAGTATATCCTCCAGTTATTTCTTTGACATTTATAATTGCTTTTATTTTTTTATTTTCTGCTACCTTATTTACTGTTACTGTCACTGTTGTTCCTTCATCTACAACTTTTCCAGGATCAATACTTTGTTTTGCAACTTTTCCATTATCTGATGTGCTATCTGCATAAGTTATATTTACTTTTAGGCCTAAATCTGTTAATGTTTTTTTAGCAGTTGCCTCATCTTGGCCAATTACACTAACTACAGTTACTTGTTTTATTCCAGTTCCTGTACTTACATGTATTTTAACTGTATCTCCAGCAAATGCATCTGCATTTGCTTCTGTGTCTTGGCTAATTACATATCCTTCTTCAACTTTTTTGCTTGTTTCTTCTACAATTTCTGCTTTCAAATTAGCTGCTTCCAATGCTGATACCGCTTCATCCTTTTTCATTCCAACTACCTTTGGAACAGTTGTCTTTTCCTGTCCTTTACTTACAATGACTTTTATTGTAGTCCCTTCTTTTACTTTTCTATCTGTTGAAGGTGTTGTTGTAAAGTCACCTATTGTATCTCCATCGACTTTCTGAGATATTATGTATCCTTCTGGTACATCTTTATTATATTCTTCTTTTTCAACTGCAAATTTTAGTTTATCATTTTCAGTTTCTTTTTGAGCTTCATCCTTTGACATTCCAACTAAATTTGGAATATTTACTTCTGGTGGATTTGTAATATTTAATATTCCTATTGTTCCACCCAAACTTAAAGAGAATAATAATATTAAACCAATAAATATGCTTAATTTTTTATGTTTCTTTATAAACTTCTTTAATTTTCCTTCTTTTTTATTGCCATTACTATCATCATTATCTTTATTTTTTACATTATTGTACATGTCTGTATTAATAATTTGTGTTTGAGCTGTTGGATCATATTCTTTATCATCAACAAAATCCCCATTTGGATTTTTCAAAGCTTTTCTTAAATCTACTAACATTTCTGTAGCTGATTGATATCTTAATGTTGTATCTTTTTGTAATGCTCTCATTATTATTTTATTTACTGCTATTGGTACATTTTTATTTACTTCTATTGGTTCTACTGGCTTTTCTTGCATGTGTTTTAATGCAACTGATACTGGAGTATCTGCATCAAATGGTACTTTTCCTGTAACCATTTCGTACATTACAACACCTAAAGAATATAAATCTGATTTTGCATCTGTATATCCTCCACGTGCATGTTCTGGTGAAAAGTAATGTACAGATCCCATTGTTGTTCCAAAAGCTGTTATTGTTGAATTTGATACTGCTTTTGCAATTCCAAAGTCAGTAACTTTTGCAATTCCATCTTCTGTTATAATAATATTATGTGGTTTTATATCTCTATGTATTATGTTATTTTTATGTGCCATTTCCAAAGCAGATGCTATTTGAATTGCTACATTTATAGACCATTTCCATGGTAATGGTCCTTTTTCTTCTATTATTATTTCTTTTAAAGTCTTTCCTTGTATCAATTCCATTACAATATAATATAAATTTCCTTCAACACCTACATCATAAATTGAAACAATATTAGGATGTGTAAGTCTTGCTGCTGATTGAGCTTCAACCTCAAATCTCTTTATAAATTCCTCATCTGTTGTAAATTCATCTCTTAAAATTTTTACTGCAACATATCTTTTTAATACTTTATCTACTGCTTTATATACTGTAGCCATTCCGCCATTTCCAACCTTTTCGATAATTTCATATCGATTTCCTAATAGCTTACCTTCTAAATTCATACTTTATCTCTCCTTATAAATGTTACTTAAGTAGAACGTTATATATTTTTTATAATTATTACTGTTATGTTGTCATATCCCCCATTTTCATTAGCTAATTTTACTAATTGTTTCGGTGCTTGTTCTATATCTTTTTTTGCTTCTCTAAACATATCTTCTTGTGATACTAAATTTGATAACCCATCAGAATTCATAATTAATATATCATCTTTTAAAAATCCTTTTACCATTACATCTGGTTCTACAAAAGCATTGCATCCAAGTGCTTTCATTAACATGTTTTTTTGTGGATGATGTAATGCTTCTTCTGGTGTTATTGTTCCTTCTTTTACTAATTTTTGAACATAGCTATGATCTTGTGTTAATTTTCTCATAAATTCTTTTCTTATTCTATATACTCTGCTATCTCCAACATGTCCTATATATACCTTATTATTATATATTAAACAAATATCTAAAGTAGTACCCATTCCTTCTAATTCTTTATTTTCTTTTGATTTTTCATATACAATCATATTTGCATATTCCATACTACTTCCTATTAATTGTATTATACTTTCTCTATTTTTTTCTATTTCTTTAAAATTATTTTCTATATAATTTTTTGCTGATTGTATAGCCAATTTACTAGCTATTTCACCTCCGTTATATCCGTCCCATTCCATCTGCTAACATATATAACTGTACTTCGTCTAGCGAATTGGATATATAAAAGCTATCTTCGTTTATCTCTCTTACCTTTCCTATATCTGATTTTGCATAAGCCTTTATCATGAATTCACCTCTTTTCAATTTCTAGACTTTTTTATTATATCCTTTATACCACAAGTTTATATTTTTTGCAATTATTTTAAGATATATTTACTAATTTTAACTAATTGACTTTACAAATATTTGCTTGTATAATTATTTATATTGATTAGGAGATTTTATTATGGACAATAATTTAAAAAAATTAGAATTTAACAAAATATTAGAAATACTAAAAAGCTATTGTATAACCGATATTGGAAAAACATTAGCTTTAACATTACTACCTAGTAACAATGTTCAAAAAGTAAAAAATATATTAAAAGAAACTGAAGAAGCTGTAAATTTAACTTATAGAAACTCATATCCTAATTTTTATGAATTTGAAGATATAACAATTTCTATAAAAGATCTTGAAGCTGGTGCGTCTCTTTCTATACACTCTATTTTAAATTTAAATAAATTATTTAAAATGGCTTATGAATTTAAAAATTACTTTTATACAGATTTTATTGATTCTGACGAATTTTCTGTTTTAAATCAATTTTTTGATTCGTTATATTCAAATAAAACTATTTTAGACGAAATTCAAAAATCTATTATTGATGATTATACAATTGCAGATGATGCTTCTGATAATTTAAAAAATATTCGTAGAAAAGAGCGTTCTTTAGAGCAAAATATACATGACAAATTATCTTCTATGTTACATTCACCAAAATTTTCTAAATATCTTCAAGATGCCATTATAACTAGAAGAAATGACAGATATGTTATACCAGTTAAGGAAGAATATCGTTCACAGGTAAAAGGATTTGTACACGATGTTTCTAATGCTGGTTCTACATTATTTATAGAACCTGTTTCAATTTTTGAAATGAATAACGAAATAAACCAATTAAAAGCTCAAGAAGAGATTGAAATAGAAAAAATCTTGCAAAAATTATCATCACTTTTCATGCCATATACTGAAGAATTAAAGCAAGATTCTAAAGTAATAGGCAAATTAGATTTTATTTTTGCTAAAGCTAGATATTCTAGAGATATTAATGGTATAACACCAAAAATAAATGATAATAAAGAAATAAACTTAATTAATGCTAGACATCCTTTAATTGATCCAGACAAAGTTGTCCCTATTTCTTTAAGCTTAGGAAATTCTTTTTCTACATTATTAATAACAGGTCCAAACACTGGTGGAAAAACTGTTACTATAAAAACGGTAGGACTACTTTGTTCTATGGCTTGTAGTGGACTTAATATTCCTGCTAAAGAAAATTCTAGTATATATGTATTTGATAAAATTTTTGCTGATATTGGTGACGATCAAAGTATTACCAATTCACTTAGTACTTTTTCATCACATATGGTAAATATAGTTTCTATAATAAATAATGCATCAAATAATTCTTTAGTTCTTGTAGACGAATTAGGTTCTGGTACAGACCCTATTGAAGGTGCTAATTTAGCAATTAGTATTTTGGAATATTTATATAATATAGGTTCATTAACAATTGCAACTACTCACTATCCAGAATTAAAAAATTATGCTTTAACTACTAAAGGTTTTGAAAATGCATCTGTTGAATTTGATGTAAGCACTTTAAAACCAACTTATAAATTATTAGTTGGTATACCTGGTAAAAGTAATGCTTTTGCAATCAGTCAAAACCTAGGTTTACCTGCAAATATTATTGAAAAAGCCAAATCTATGATGACAACCCAACAAATTAATATTGAAGATTTATTAAAAAATATATATGATCAAAAAAGTAAAATTGAGCAAGAAAAAGTTGATATTGACACTAAATTAGAAAATATTTCTAACTTAGAAAAATCACTAACACATGACAATGAAAAACTTAAAGCTGAAGAATTAAATATTATAAATAATGCAAAAATTAAAGCAAGAAATATTTTATTAGATGCAAAAGAAGAAGCAAATGATATTATAAAAGAAATGACTTCAATTTCTAAATCATCTAATAATTTAAAAAATGCTGACTTACTTCGTAGCAAATTAAATAAAGATATAAAAAATATAAATATAACTAAAGTAGATAAAAACTTTAGTGAAAATAGTCTAGATATAAGCGAAGCTGTTCCTAAAACAGAAGTATTTATAAAAAGTTTAGGCAAAAATGGTACAATTATATCTTATCCATCTAAATCAAACGAAGTTCAAGTTCAAGTTGGAATTTTAAAAATGAATATTGCAATTTCTGATTTAGAGAAAATCTCTAAACCTTCTTCTAATTCTAAGCCTTTACAATCAACATATTCTAATATTACAAAAACTAGAAATATTAGTAGTGAAATAAATGTAATCGGTATGAATGTTGAAGATGCTAATTTTGTAATTGACCAATTTTTAGATGATGCCAGTATGGCTAAATTAAAAACCATAAGAATTGTTCATGGAAAAGGTACAGGAAAATTAAGAGAAGGTATTCATAGATTTTTAAAGAAAAATACTCATGTAAAATCTTTCCGTATTGGAACTTATGGCGAAGGTGAAATGGGTGTAACTGTTGTTGAATTAAAATAAAAAAGATGAAGTGATTTGAAATCACTTCATCTTTTTTATATATATTTTTCAATTAAAATTACAGTTCTTCCGCTTCTTGTAGTTCCTTTAAATTCTTTTATTATAAATCTACCTTTTCCTCTTATTGTAACAATATCACCTAATTTTAATTGTTTTGATGGTTTAGTTTCATTTTGTCCATTTATAAAGACTCTTTCTTGTGCAATTATTTGAACTGCTTTACTTCTTGAAGTTTTAGCTAAGTCAGATACTATATTATCCATTCTTAATGATGGAACTATAATTTCTATATTTTCTATTTTTATTTCTTTTTTCTTTAAATCCTTTAGCTCTAATATTTCTATTTTGCTGTTTTCAAATCTTGTAAGTGATTGTAACTCTTTTGCTAATATTTCTGCAAATTCATTTACTACAATTATGTCTGCACCTTCATTTGCAACTAGAATATCACCTACTTTTTCTCTTTTTAAACCAAGCTTAACTATACCACCTAAATAATTTCTGTGAGAATATTTTCCATATTCATCTTCTGGTAAATTAACTCTTACAACTTTTAATAATTTAGAATAATTTTTAGCTATCATTGCTTCAGTATATTTTTCTGAATATGAAATAAGAATTTTTCTTTCGCTGTCTTCATATCCTCCAAATAATTTGTAATTATTAATTTGATTTTTTCTTAAAAAGCTTTCTGCTAGAGATATTTGATACATATCTAAAAAGTCTGTAGATTCTATTTTTCCTTTTGATTCAGCCAATTCTATTTTATCGAGAATTTGAGCTAAGCACATTTTATCATCTTGTTTTTTGTAATCTTTTAATAATTGTTGTTTATCCATTTTTTCCTCTTTTTATATCACTATTCTTCAAAAAATCTTTTAAAATCTTCTTCATTTATTTTTTCTTTAGCTAATAAAGTTTGAGCAATTAAATCTAATTTATCTCTATGCTCTTGTAATAATCTTATTGCATCATTATAGGCTGTATTAATTAATGATTTAACTTCAGCTCCTATTTTATCTCCAATATTTTCTCCAAACATTTGCATTTCATATGGCTCTTTTCCTTGGAAATCAATTGGTCCTAAATTATCACTCATTCCATATTTAGTTACCATATCTCTTGCTATATTTGTTGCAACTTCTATATCATTACTAGCTCCTGTTGATATATCATCTAATACAAGCTTTTCAGCTGCTCTACCACCAAGTAATGCAATTAATTTTTCTTGCATTTCTGTTTTTGATATATAATATTTATCTTCATCATTTTTATACATTGTATATCCACCAGCAACTCCTCTTGGAATTATTGATACTTCTTTTACATTTGCTTGTGTTGGTAAATAGTAGCTTACAACGGCATGTCCTGCTTCATGATATGCTGTAAGTTTTTTATCTTTTTGTGAATATGTTCTTTCTCTTTTTTCTAATCCTACTGTTACTTTTTTAACTGCTTCTTCTATATCTGAATTTTCTATATCTTCGTGTCTATTTTTAGTTGCAATTATTGCAGCTTCATTTAAAATATTTTCAAGTTCAGCTCCTGTAAATCCAGCTGTATCTTCTGCAATACTTTCTAAATTAACATTGTCAGATAACTTTTTATTTTTACTATGAATTTTTAATATTTCTAGTCTTCCTTTTAAATCAGGTACTGGAATTGTTATTCTTCTGTCAAATCTACCAGGTCTTAACAATGCTTTATCTAGCATTTCTGGTCTATTTGTTGCTGCTAGTACAATTATTGTTTCTTCTGAACTAAATCCGTCCATTTCAACTAATAATTGATTTAATGTTTGATTATTTTCAGATTCAGCTCCGCTATTTGATGTTCTTCTTGATCCTATTGCATCAATTTCATCTATAAAAACTATACATGGTGCTAATTTTCTAGCTTTTTCAAATAATTTTCTAACTCTTGAAGCTCCTAAACCTGCAAACATTTCTATGAATTCTGATCCACTCATTGATATAAATGGCACATCTGCTTCACCAGCAATTGCTTTGGCTATTAATGTTTTTCCTGTTCCTGGTTTTCCATATAATAAAACTCCCTTAGGAACTCTAGCTCCCATTTTTGTGAATTTCTCTGGTCTTTTTAAGAAATCTACAATTTCCATCATTTCGCTTTTTTCTTCATCAAGTCCAGCTACATCATCAAATTTAACTTTTGTTTTTCTTTCTGTATCATCATATACTTTGCCTTTTTCTCCTAATCCTTGCATTTTAAATAACATTATAAATAGTGCAAGCATTATTATTGTTGGTAATAATGAAATTATATATCCTGGTAATTGTGCTAAAAAGCTTTTTGATTTTTGAACCACTTCTATTTCATTGCCTTCTGCTACTTTTGATTGAACTAAATTCATAAAACTTTCAATATTAGGCACAATTGTTGTCTTTTCTTCATCTTCATTTTTTACCTTTACTTTAACAGTTGTACTTCCTGTTTTCATTTCTACTTTTTCTATGTTTCCATATGACATTTCTTTAATTAAATCTGTGTATGCTAATGTTTTTTCATCTTCTTTAGCTTTATTATTAGTCATAAAATATGCTGAAATTCCAATAAGTGCAACTAATATTAGTATTAATATTGTGATTAATATATTTTGCTTTACTTTTGATTTTTCATCATTTTTAGCTTTTTCATTTTTATTTTCTTTGCTCATTTTCTTAACCTTTCCTTTTATGCATTTGAACCTTGTGGCTCTTCCCCAACATTATTATCTTTTTTATTTTCTTTTGATTTGCCTTTTTCTTCTGTTTCTTTTTCATCCTCTTTTTTGTCATTTTCTTCTTGCTTTTTTTCTTCTGGCTTATCTTTAGTTTCTTCTTGTTTGTCTTTTTCTTCTAATTGTTTTCTAATAATATCTTGAGCTTCAGCAATTTTCATTAATTCCATTTGCTTTTTCATAAATTCTGTTTTTAATATCAATATTGCTGCTACTAGGTATATTGTCGCTACTGCTATATACATAACTTGGAAATATTCCATATTGAATGTTGTGAATATATTTATTGCAACATATAAAATGTTTAATATAACTGATAATGTTAATGCATATACTGCCATATTAAATACAGCTACATATCTCATTTTTATTTTTGCAATCCAAGTTGTTATATAACCAACAAAGCTTAGTAATACTGCATTTGAAAGTGTTGTTATAAAATACATAACAAAAACATATATAAGTACTGTTATAAATACACTTACATATAATGTTATTATTTTACTGCTATTAGCATAATTTATTACATCTTGCTTTGTGAACTCTGTTAATTTAAAAGAACTTAATGTATCTTTATATGAATAACTTATGCTTCCAGATACCATTGAATTTTTTATTATTATTTGGTCTTTTAAAATTACAGCTCCTTCTCCTGTTTTAGTTATTTCATTTAAGTATTGATTTATCTTGTCTTGACTATCTACTTTAGTATCAATTATAACTCTTCCCATTATTGAATTATCTTCTGATATTTCTATTGGTCCATCACTTTCTACATTTAATGTACCATCTTTATATGAAAATTCTGGGAAAGAATTTTGTAAATATTGTGTTCCTTCTTTTACAATATTATTGACTTGATATATTATTCCTAAACAAAATACAATAGAAATTATAAGCACAATTTGGCTTAAATATGATATTGCTTTTCCAAATCCTTGTGCTGACATGTCTGGATATTTTTCAATTTTAGTTATTGAATACCATACTTTTTTAAAAAATCCAACTTTAGAAAGATTTTCAATTTCGTCTTTTTCTATTTTATCATTTTTATTACTTTGATTTTCTGGTTTTTTCTCACTTTCCATTTATTATTACTCCCTTCTTACTTTAATTATTTGTTAAGTATTTTTCTTTTTAATTGTCTTAATGTTCTAAATGTCTTTTCTGCAAAACGATATAGTTTATAAGTAATTGGTTTAAATGGAATATATATTTCACCTATAAATTCTGTAAATGTTGCACCAAATCCTTGTTTAAATCTGTACAAACCATATTGAGGGTGATTTTCATCTACAACTCCTGAAACTCCTCTAAAATCGTATATATCATCATGTCTAGCGATTGCCATTTTTATCATTTCCCATTGTAATAAATAATTTGGCATTAAATTTCTATGTTCATTACTACTTGCTCCATATAAATACCAAGTTTTGTTTCCATAAAAAATTGGAATAACTCCTGAAATTGGCTTTCCATCATGATATGCCATAAGTACTTTCATGTGTTCTGGTGCCATACAATCATACATTTTTTCAAAATACTCTAATGGTCTTATTATAAATCCATCTCTTTTTCCTGTTTCTACCATGATTCTATGAAAGTCTTTTAAATCATCTTTTGTTCCTTCTTTTACTGTTACTCCTTTTCTTCCTGCTAAACGGATATTATATCTCCATTTTTGTTTAAATCCAGCCATTATTTCTTCTTCTGTTTTTCCTATTATGTCTAGACGAAATACATATCTTGGTTGTATTTCATCTTTAAAGTCTTTGGCATCATCTTTAATTTTATATCCTAAATTTGTGATTATTTTTCTAAATTCTTGATCTGAACTTAATATGTCAGGTTCATTTCTTAATACAAAAGCATTATATTTTTTTGCTAATTCTTTTGCACCTTCTGTTATTTGTTTCATAAATGATATATCATGTATATCTCCTACTGGTCCTCTTGATGCATACATCATGTTTCCAAATATAGGCATTTTACGTATTAACACGCATAGTGAACCAATTATATTTCCATTGTCATCTTCAGCTAAAATTACTTCTGGTTTCCAATTTGGCTTTTTTAATTCTATCCATTCTAATGATTGTTGAAAATTACATCTTTCATCATTTTCTAAAAATTCTTTATATTTTTTCTTTGATTCTTCATTATCTTCTAGAAACCTCATTTTTTTATTCAATCCTCCTAATATTATTTACAATATATTCGTATTTTACACTAATTCGCAAAAATTTACAAGCTTCTTACTTGTTTTAAAAAATTTTTTAATAAAAAAGCTCTGAAGAATAAAAAATTCCCCAGAGCTTTTTCAATTATAAGGCTACAAATTAAGAAAATCAGCTTCTACACATCACGTTTACAAACGGATATGGCTGTCCAACAAAATATGTCTGGATATCATTATTTACTTGTGAGTATCCAAAGCTAGGCAATAAATTCCCCTTTTGCTTTGAAATGCTAGCACAAGCATTAGGCCTCTTTTCTCTTTGCTTCCTATTAATTAATTGATGCATTTTTCCTCCCAATTTTGGTGTTTGGAATTACATTACTGTGAGTTCGAGCTTTTAGCTCAATCCCACTTTTTATTTTAGCACTTTTATTGAATTTTTGCAATGTTTTTTGGATTATATGTTTACATTTTTTATTACCAATAATATGCAATTAATTATAGAATATTTAATTTATAAAATAAAAGCTTACAAATTCTAACTTGTAAGCTTTCTAGTTGGAGCAGGTAGTGGGAATCGAACCCACGTCATCAGCTTGGAAGGCTGAGGTTCTACCATTGAACTACACCTGCAT
>USGY01000021.1 GCA_900554365.1 uncultured Clostridium sp.
ATTGTAACATTTATAGCAATTTATTTAGGAATAATATTCTTGATTGCAAGTGCAGCTATTTTAGCATTAAAACAATTAACAGAAAGCTCAGATAATAAGCAAAGATATACAATTTTAAGGGAAATAGGTTGTGATGAAAAAATGATTAATAAAGCATTATTTAGACAAATTGGTATATTCTTTGGACTACCACTAATACTTGCAATTATTCATTCAATATTTGGAATACAATTTGCGATGACAATGATGGAAGGATTAGCAAGTTCAGAAGATTTATTACCATCAATAGTTGCAACAGTAGTAATTATTGGAGCAATATATGGAGCATATTTTATAGCCACTTATCTTGGAAGTAAAAACATCATCAAAGAGGAGGAATAGTTATATGTTTATATTTAAAATTCCTAAAATGATATTTATTGGAATTATAATATTTATGGTAATATTAGCTATTTCAATAAAGATAGGTGTTACTTTACCAAAAGATGAAATATTAAATGTTTACGATAGAATTATTCAAACTTTTTCTTCGAAAGGACTTTCTAAAGATAAAGATTTAAAAGGAGAAAGAAATTTTGGAGTAGATGAATATGTAGGAACATATAAGGCTGAATATGATAATTATACAGGAACAGAAACTGTATTTGGAGGAACAGCATTACATAGAAAAAATGGAGATCATATAAAACTAACTATAAAAATAGAAAAACAAAGTGGGAATATCAATGTAATAAGTAAATTAGGAGAAAATGAATTATCACTAATAAGCGATAATGGAGAATATGAAGATACTATTTATATAGATGGAATGAGTTACTATTTATCAATAAATTTAGATAATTTTAAAGGTAGTATTTATATTATTTCGGAATAGGAGAATTTAAAAATGGAAGATATAAAAGAAAAAATACCAATGATAATTGCAGTTATTATAGCAATAGCCATTTGTGGAATAGCATTTTATTTTATGGAATTTCATCAAGCAGTTTATTATACTAAAATAGATAATACAAGAGTAGAAAAAATTTCTGCAAATGATAATATGAAATATCAATATACTTTAGATTGTTATAATGAAAATGGAAAGATAAAAGAATTAAAATTTAAAACTAGCAGAGAATTAAGAGAAAATGCTTATTTAAAATTAGAGGTAATGCTTCTAACGGGAGTTCATAGTTGGGAGGAAGTACAATATAATGAACTTCCAGACAAAGTAAAAGCAAATTATAAAGAGTAAAATTAGATGGATTATAAATTAAAATAATGCCACAGGAAGTCAGGTGGTTTGATTGAAAGTAATAAAAAAAGTAATTTTTATAGGGATATTAGTAGCAGTAAGCATAACTCTATTAGTGATAGGAAATGGCTATAATATGTATAAAGAGGCTTTAGAGCAAATGCCTTTATTTGAAAAAGTATCAAGTATAAGAGAAAAAGAAAACTATACTAAAATTGATGAAATACCACAAATATATAAAGATGCTGTAATATCTGTAGAAGATCATAGATTTTATAAACACAATGGAGTTGATTTAATAGCAATTGGCAGAGCCTTTGTAAATGACATTAAAGCAATGAAATTTGTTGAGGGTGGAAGTACAATAACACAGCAGTTATCTAAAAATATATACTTTACACAAGAAAAGAAAATTACTAGAAAAATAGCCGAAGTATTTATGGCTTTTGAAATAGAAAAAGAATATGATAAGGATCAAATACTGGAATTGTATTTGAACACAAGTTATTTTGGAGATGGATATTATACTGTTAAAGAAGCATGTAAAGGATATTTTAATAAAGAATTAAAAGAAATGACAGATTACGAATGTATATTATTAGCAGGTATTCCAAATGCTCCAAGTGTATATGCACCTACTAAAAATCCAGAATTAGCAATACAAAGACAAAAGCAAGTAATGAATAAAATGGTTGAATATGAGTATTTGACACAAGAAGAAGCAAATATATTAGAACAAAATGGTTATTAAATAGGTTGTTAGTTGAAAAAATTATTAATTAATATTATAATTACAATAGTTTAGTAACTGTTGTATAAAAATTGCACAATAAATAATTTAATGAAACAAGCAGAAAAGGAGAGTAATTATGAGTCTTTTAGGAAATATTTTATGGTTTATTTTTGGAGGATTTTTAAGTGGTTTATCATGGCTTATATCTGGAATCTTATGGTGCATTACTATAATAGGAATTCCCTATGGAAAACAATGTTTTAAATTTGCATCATTATCATTTGCACCATTTGGAAAAGATATTGAATATGGTGGAGGTGTACCTTCATTGTTTGCTAATATAATTTGGATTATATTTTTTGGGATTCCAATGGCAATAGAAAATCTTGTTTTTGGTTGTCTTTGGTGTATAACGATAGTAGGAATTCCATTTGGACTTCAATTTTTTAAAATTGCAAAGTTATCATTAGCACCTTTTGGAGCAAGAATTATTTAAGTTTTTTTAAAGTTGTGCAATTTTGTGGAGAGTAGTAACTTTGCTACTCTCTTAATAAATATTAACAGTCATATTTAAAATGTTTATAAAAACAGTCAAAAAATGGTATTATAAAGGAATTAAAAAGCTCCATTTTGTACAATATAATAATGTTGCAAAAAGGAGTGAAAAAGATGGTTTTTGATAAGTATTTTTTAAAAAGAGATAATATATTAAAAAGAAGAATAGAAATAGATGCAAGTTTATATGAGAAATTAAAAGAACTATCAGAAATTTATGAAGCCTCTATCAATAAATTAGTAAATGTTTCAATAATAGAAATGGTAGAAAAAAATAATATAAATCTTTATGATAGATCAGCAAAAGAAATTTCAGAATCACATAATTTTAATATTAGAGAATCTGCATACAAAGAATTAGAAAAATTAAGTGATAAACATCATCTATCTATTTATAAACTTGTTAATATTGCTATTTACAATGCAGTTAACAGCTAAAATATTTGAAGGACTAGAAAAATCTAGTTCTTTTTTTGTGCATCTGTTGAAAAATGTAGAAAAATGTCGCAAAATTTTCTTTGCTTAGATACATCAAAAAAGCAACAAAAATGACTGTTAAACAGATTGACTAAAATTATAGAAACACTTATAATAATGGAAGATGTCATATTTAGAAAATGAAACAAAAAATATAATAATAAATAATAGAAAAATAAATAGTAATAGATATGATAAATATAAAAAAAGGAGGTTTTCATAAATATTAGAAAAAGAACAAATTTAAAATGTATATAATAGAAATTGTATATTATTAAAACTAATGAAATAGTCAATAATAGTAATTAAAATATAAGTTAATAAGAATTGATAAAAAACACTAACATAATATTAGTGTTCAAAGTATTTATCTGTATCAGCATATAATTCATCTAGTGAAATTGATAAAGCAATGCAAAGAGCTTTAGATTCAAAATCTTTTACAAGTCTTTTATTATTTTCGATTTCATATATGTCGGATTTAAACATAGTTACACCGAGTAATTCTAATTTACAACATAAATCTGTTTGAGATAAGTTTTTACTTTCACGAATGCGTTTTAAATTAATGCCGAACTATATTAACATTATCATCTAATTTTCTTATATTTCCCATAAACTCTACTCCTTTCATAGTTTTAACAATTTTATACATTTTATAATATTTTTTTGCCCTTTCTGGCAAACCCAGTTCGCCATAGAACAAAAAATTTAGAAAAGAAAGGAAATAAAATTTTATGAAGTTTGAAGATAAAAGTATAATTATTGATAAATTTATAGAACTAGCAAAGAAATCAAAATTGAATTGTGAACAGAAAAAAAGAATAGTACATATAATAGAAAATTTAAATGAAACAACGGAAACACAAAAAGAAAGGTTTATTTTATATTATGGATTAAATGAATATGGTCCAGATGCTAAAAATGTGAATAAAATAGCTAAAATATATGGATGCACTGCAAGTGCAGTAAGAGGTTCGGTAATTAGTGTAAAAAATAAATTATCAAAATTAAATGAAGAATTTAAAGTTATAGAACAAGTGGTAACTGAATGTGAAAATAACTGAAATAATTGTAGGAGGTAGTATTAATGGAAACAAAGTTAAAAATCGTTGTTGCAGATGATATAAAAGTAATAGCTGAAAATATGCAATCAGTAATAGCAAAAAATCCTCGAGTCGAAAAAGTTTTGACAGCTTTTGATGGAGAAGATGAAGTAATAAAGATTATGAATTTAAAACCTGATATTGTATTTACAGATATGCAAATGCCTAAAAAGACAGGTTTAGAGGTTATAGAAGAAATAAAAGGCAATTTATCAATAATGAAAAAACCTCAATTTATACTTGTAACAGCTGATGGAGATAGCTCATTAATAGTAAAAGCTCGAGAATTAGGGTTTGATATAGTATATAAACCAATAAGTGCTGAAAGCATAAATGAATATATAAATAATTTTGAAGAAAATAGAATTGAAAATGAAAACATTGAAAGAAAAGGAAAAGAGAAAATTGAACAAACAAGAAATGAATTGAAAAAAGAAGGATTTTTCAAAAGATTATTAAATATAAAATAAAGAATAGTCTGTATTGAGATACTCTAAAAACCTTTGTTTTCTATAATTATTTGAATTTGTTTTATATAATTATTTGAATTTTACTATTGATAAAATTGACATAATATGGTATAATTGTAAGGTAATATTTTGAAGGAGAGTATTAAATTGGGTAATGAAATAACAGTTAGAATAAATTGTTCACTACAAGAAATATATAATATTTTAGAAAATAAAGGATTTTCAATAATTGATAAATATAATTTAGAAGATATTTATTTTATAAAAAATGATATTGATATAAATAAACAATCTATTAGAGATATTTTAAATAAATACATATTGATTAGAGAAGTTACTCAATTTATTCCAAGCGATTTTGTAAAAAAATATAATGTACTATATCTAACATTAAAAAGCAAAAACATTGCAAGTGATGGAACAATTATTAGTCAAGATAAAAGAGATTGTCAAATTAATAATATAGAGCAGGGAAAAGAATTTATAAAAGCTCTTGGATATAAAAATTTAATGACAATAAAAGAAAGAGCAATAGTATATGGAAAAGGAAAACTAAAATTAGCAATAAAAGACATAGAAAATAGTGAGAATTTAATTGAAATGGAAACTATAGACAATGATCCAGAACTGGATACTATAGAAAAACTAAAAGAAAAAATAAATGATTTACAAATTCCGATAAATACAAATGATTATTTTGTAAAGAAAGCTGAAATAGAATTAAAGAAGATTTTATAGGAGCGTGGTATCAGATGTCAAATGTAAATTTGAATTTATATAGAATATTTTGTAAAGTTGCTCAATCAAAAAGCTATTCAGAAGCAGCAGAAAAATTAAATTTGTCAGTTGCTAATATTAGTATGCAAATAACTAATCTGGAAAATCAATTGAGTTTAAAACTATTTAATAGAGAAAGTAAAGGTATAACTTTAACTGAAGATGGTAAAGAATTGTATGACATAGTTAATAAATCAATTTCTAGTTTTGATTTTGTAGAGAAATTAGCAAAAGACAAGAATGATATATCAAGTGGAAGTATAAAAATTGCGTGCCCATCACATTTTACGAGTTATTTTCTAATGGATAAGATTGAAAAAGCAAAAAAAGCATTTCCAGAGCTTAATATTACTATAATATGCGAAGTAGATATTAATAAGATGATTGAATTATTACAAAATCATGAAGTTGATTTTGCTATAACTGATGCAAATATAGAAAAAAATAATATTGAAATAGAAGAATTATTAACAATAGATAATATATTTGTTTCAAAAGCACCTTTAACAATTCTAGATATAATGGAAATTGAAAATTTGAATTGTATATTAAACCTTGAAAATACAAGAACTACAAAAAAGTTAAAAGAAACTTTACAAAAATATAATGTAAATATTAAGGCAGATATTATAAGTGATGCAACAGAGGTAAGAGTAGAAGCTGTAAAGAAAAATATGGGAATAGCTTATGTAATAAAAGAAGCTGTGAAAAAGGAATTGAACAATAAAGAATTATTTGAAGTAGAATTACCAATAGAATTGCCAAAAGTAAAGGTAAATTTAATGTACTTAAAAGGTGAACTTACAAAAGTAGATAAAAAATTTATTAAAGATTATTTAAGAAAATAAAAACTTACATATAATTGTAAGAGAAGAATATCCTAGGAATAGGATATTTTTTTCGTTAAATGATTTTTAAAACGGATTAAAATGTTAAGAATAGTTTTTTTATTTAATTCAGTATATAATGCTATCATATAAAATTATATATGAAAGAGGATATTAATGATTAAGAAAAAAGTATGTTGGAAAATTACTACAAAATGTAATCAAGGATGTAAATATTGTTTTGGATTTACAAATATACCAGAGTTATCATACGATGAAAATATAAAAGTAATAGATAATTTATCAAAAAATGGAATAAACCATATAACTTGGACAGGAGGAGAAGCTGTACTTTATCCAAGATTAAATGAACTAATAAAATATGCTAAATCAAAAGGAATATATAATAAGTTAGTAACTAATGGAATATTTTTATCTCAAAATGATAATGAATATTCAGAAGAAATTTTAAACAGTTTGGATGAAATAAACTTGTCAATTGATTCTATTTCAAATAGTATAAATGTAGAATTAGGAAAAGCAAATAATCATTTTGAAATTATAAAGAAATTATTAGATAAAACAAAGAATAAATCATTAAAAGTAGGAATTAATACCGTTGTAAGTAATAAAAATATAAATAGACTAGAAGAATTAGGAAAATTTTTAAATAACTATAAAATAGAAAAATGGAAATTTCTAAAATTTATGCCTATTAGAGAAAGATCATTAGAAAATAAAGGACAATTTGAAGTTGCAGAAAATGAATTAGAGGAAAAGATAAAAGAATTAAATAATTTTGAAAATATAAAAATTGTTCAATATAAAAAACAAAGTGAATTTGAAAAAAGCATAGTAGTTCTTCCAAATGCAGATATTATACAAACACAGGAAGGGAAAGATATACATTTAGGAAATGCACTAAAACAAGATGTTATTGATTTTGAAGTTAAACATAGTTTAATAAATAGAATCAAAACTCTTATAGCTTATGATGATGATGCGATAAAAGATAAAATAGTTAATATATTAAATGGAATAAAAGATGTAGAAATTGTTGCAACATCAAAAAGTCCAGAAGATACATATAATAAAATTATAAAATTTAAACCAGAAATGGTATTTGCAAAGTATGATTTTGGTACAAATATGAATGGACTTGATATAATAAAACAATCTAAAGAAGCATTAAATGATAATGTTCCTGCATTTAATTTTATTGCTACCGATATTCCAAAAGAAGATTTTTTAGAAGCAAAAAGAATTATAGGGGATAAGATGAATACTATAATTAGAGAACAAAATCCAGTAAGATACACAGGAATTATAGAAGATTATAAAGAATATAAAAAAATACAAATGTAAATAAAAAAAGGTAGATGATTCTAATTAGTTTTAGAATAATCTACCTTTTTTCTTGGTTTTTATTAAGTATATTACTATTCTTTCTAAAAAGTCTTTAAGTGACAGTTTGCGTCCATTATTATATAAAACCTTAATTAAGTCATCTGGACAATTATATTCAAAAGAATTGTTAAAAGGTCTTATAGAAGCATTCAAAGAATCTCTTACCTGTGATTCAGTTGTATTAAACTCGTATGCAAGATATTTTAAGACATTATTTAAGTATTCTAGTTTATCGGGTCTATAGTAACAATATGAAATAGCTTTTATCATATATCTATATCCACCAGAAAGACAGTTAAAGTTTAATGATTGTAATAACCAATCAAGTTCTCCTACTTCTAAATCTGGAGTATTATAATCAATAGCAATTTCGTTTATTACATTATTTAATTCATTATTTTTAAAAGGCTTATAAATAACTTCGCTGATCTTTCTATAGTTATTCATTTTTATAGTATAGTTTAGTGGCAATGTTAAAATTGTATTGCATTTTTTTCTTTCAACTGGATTAACAGATAGTCTATTTACTATATCCTCAACAGCCATATCTGGTAAACTATTATCCAAAATTAATATATCAGGATTTATTTCGAGATACATTGCTAAAGTATCTTTTCCAGTATTGACACTTTCAACTCTATAATCTTTATCATTTGCAAGTTTTTGGTATAGAATATCAAGCTCAGTCGTATCTTTATTGCCAATAAGCAAATTTACCATAACTTACCTCACAAATGTTTTTCTAATTTTTTCCAACATTATATCATAATAATTATGTAAATTCAATAGAAAATTTAATATTTTAAATATATTTTATATTCTACAATCCAGTAATTGCAAGTGTTTGTGTCATTTCTTGTCGCAAAATGTCGAATAAGATAGAATAACACTTTATCTATAATTAACAATATTGATAAAGTTGTTTCAATCAAAAATCCTAAATAAGATTTTATTTAGGATTCTTTTTTTGTCCACATTTTTCTTTTTTTCTACACATTATTCTTTTTTTGTCCACATTTTGAAAAAAAGTTCAAAAACCAGAGTATAGTGTCCGTAAATTAAGTTTCTTAATTCCGAACACTAGAAAAAAACATCTATAAAAAAACACCAGACAAAAAAATGAATTGCAAGGATGGTGTGTGTATAGATGGGACAAGCAATAATAAATAATAACTTAATAAGAATATATAAAATCACTTGTTTAGGACAATTTTGCCCTACAGCAAGTGATTTTTGTATTGTTTCTATCATTATAGTAAGAAATAAATCACCACCTGCAGCAGTTGAATTTTCAAAAAAATTTAATTGTTGGAGGTTTAAAATGAAAGGTAATAATAAAAGTTATGATGAGATAAATAAATATGATTTTAGAGTGCATTACTATATGCACTATGCAATAGGAACAAAATTTGAGGGAAAGGTCGAAATAACTAAATCGGAATACAATGAGTTAATTAAAAAAATAAATAATTCTTCTGATGCAAAGATTAGAGCATATAAAACTTATACGGTAGGTTTTTATAAAACTCCTAAAACTTATGTTACACAAGAAGTAGATAAAAAAGTTTTTGATTGTTTATATAGTTCGCAACGATATGAAAAAAACAAAAGAAATAATGAAAATCGCAGACATATAGATACATATTTTAATCAAGAGAATTTATCACATATTCCTAGCAAAGATAATCTTGAAGAAGATATATTAAATAAAGTTGAAAAGGAAAATATAAAGAAATTTTTGGATACATCTTTATTTGAGAAACAAAGTAATAGGTTTTTTCAAAATATAATTGATAATATTCCTATCGTTGTTATTGCAGTTCAAGAGGGGGCAGATCCAAGTTCTGTAAGAGAAAGTATAGAAAGGGCAAAAAAGACTTTATCAAAAAAATATAAAAAATTTTAAAAGCCCCCCTTTTTTTGATACCACTTCTGACCTTATATAGTGAAGGGAGGAAATTATGGTTTCAAAGAAGTTAAGATATTGGTTTGATAAATGTAAGCTAGTAAGAATTGGCTTCAAATATAAATTAAAAACAATAAGGAAGCTTTTTCTTATTAGTCTTGTTAAGCCTTTAAAGTGTTAGCAAAAAGTTGCAAATGAAAGAAGTGATTAATTTGGAACAGGAAATTTTAGAATTATATTTTAAACAAAAATTAAAACAAAAGGATATTGCTGAGCGATTAAAAATATCTAAATATAAAGTTTCAAGAACTGTTACGAAGGATAATAGATACATTACAGAGAAAGAAACTAGAAAGAGAAAATCGAAAGAAAAACACAGAGAAGATACTAAAAAAATTGTAAAAAGGCAAAGAGAATTGCTTAAATTTAAACAGAATTCAGATGATTTGATATTGAAAAATATGCACAATCAAGCAAGTGCCGAATTATCACAAAGAAAAAGAATGACAAATATGGCATATAGAAATTGGAATACAAGTGCATATTCGTATAATGAAAAGAAAAAAAGATTTGAATTTAAAGATGAATTAGGTCGCAGCCATGATGTACCTAAATATATCAAAGTGGAGGTTTTATAATGGCAAGAGAATTATATAATTGGGATCAAGTTAGGGCTTATGCTTTAGTAGCTTTAACTAATTTAAAAAATAAAAATAAAGAAATTAATAAATTGAGTTTTATTAAAGAACTAGATTCGTTACAAACAATGTATGGAAAAGAAGGCGTAGTTGGACTAGCCAATAGATACTTAAATAAAGAAAAAGAAAATAACTAGAACGAATAAATAATTTCTTTGTACATATTTATTAAATAGAGGTGCTTGAAATGGAAAACAATAGAAAAGATGAAACTTGTACAAAAGAAAAAAGAAGTAAAAATACTGACAATATAGAATTTTCTATTGCATTTAATAAGAATGGAGATAGCTTTCAAAATATAATGGAAAAAATTTTAATCAGCAAACTTACAAATGCTACAAATAATGAATAAAAACTTGATTTTCACCTCGATATACGTTATAAATATATCGAGGTGTTTATAATAGTTAGGAGGCTGTTTTGAACATCGAAAAAGTTAATAATCAAGAATACAAAGCTGCAATTTATATTCGATTAAGTAAAGAGGATGGTGATAGGGAAGAAAGTGAGAGTGTTGTAAATCAAAGAAAAATTTTAAAGGCTTATGCTAAAGAAAATAAATATAAAATATATGATGAATATGTAGATGATGGTTATACTGGTACAAATTTTAATAGACCTGACTTTAAGAGAATGATAAAAGATATAGAAAATAAAAAAATCAATATGGTTATTACTAAAAGTTTATCAAGATTAGGAAGGGATTATATAGAAACTGGTAGATATATAGAAACATTTTTTCCAGAGAACGAAATAAGATATATCGCAATTTTAGATGACGTAGATACTTTCTTGGATAAAAATTGTGATACAGTTGCATTTAAAAACATAATGAATGATTATTATGCAAAGGAAACGTCTAAAAACATTAAAAAGACTAAAAATAAAAAGAAATTGGAAGGTTTTTACTATACTGCTTATGCTCCATTTGGATATAAGAAAACAAGTAAATCTGGAAATTTAGAAATTGATGAAGTTCAAGCCAATATAGTGAGAAAAATATTTGACTTATTTATTGATGGATATGGTACTTATCAGATTTCAAACATGCTAACAGATGAAAAAGTTGAAACACCTGGATTGCAAATGAAAATGACTTGTGTAGTTAATAATATGACTAATACAACAGATAAGTGGAATCACAATACAATAAGAAGAATGTTAGAAAATCAAATATACATTGGTAATTGTGTTCAGAATAAAACTAAAAAGATAAGTTATAAAAGTAAAAAAATGATAAGTTTACCAGAAGAAGAACATAGTATAATAAGAAATCATCATGAACCTATTATTAGCAAAGAAAAATGGGATATAGTACAAAAAATGCTAAAAAATCATAAGAACGCAAAAGTTAGAGAAACAGATGTTATTTTTAAAGGTTTATTATATTGTTCACATTGCAACAATAGATTAACAATTAGAACTAAAGTGGACCACAATAAATCTGGAGATGTAACAAGAAGATATATCTTATGTGGAACAGCAGCAAAAAAATATTCCAATAAATCTTGTTATAGTAGATATATAAATTATGATGTTTTTGAAGAAATGGCTATATCAAAAATAACAGATACTTTAGAACTATATATAAATTCAAAAGCCTTTAAAGATGAAGAAGTTTTAAAGAAAATACTCGATGCTCAAAGTAATAAAGGAAGTATTTTAAAGAAAATAGAAAAATTAGAAAAAGATCTAGAAAATGTAAATAAAAAAATAGCAACATTATATAATGATAAATTAAATGGATTACTTGAAGAACAAGATTTTAAATTATTTTCTGAAGGTTTAGTTAATGAGAGACATAGAATAGAGAAGATTCTAAATGAATCTAGAAATGAATTAGATAGCTTTCAAGAAGATGCTAACAATAATAGAATAAAAGCTGATATGCAAAAAATCATCAAAAAAATCCTTAAAAACAAAGAATACACAAAAGAAATAATAAATCAATTAGTAAACCGAATTGAAGTTGATAAAGACAATCACGCAGTAATATATTTTAATTTTTATGAATTAAATTGTATAGGAGGCGAAGTTGATGTCAAACAAGCAAGTGGTTTATGATGTTGCAATGTATTTAAGGTTAAGTAAAGATGATGGAGATAACATTGAAAGTGAAAGTATAACAAATCAAAGAAAAATAATTAAAGATTATATTGATAGACATCCAGAAATGAAATTATATGATGAATATGTGGATGATGGGTATAGTGGAGCAAATTTTAATAGACCTTCTTTTAATAGAATGTTACAAGATATAGAACATAAAAAAATAAATATGGTTATTACTAAAAATTTAGCTAGATTAGGAAGAAATTATATCGAAACAGGTACATATATTGAAAAATATTTTCCAGATCATAGAGTTAGATATATTGCTATTTTAGATAGAGTTGATAACTTTAGTGATAGTGTTAGCAATGATTTTGTTCCAATCAAATCTGTATTTAATGAAAAACATTGTAAAGATACATCTATAGCAGTAAAAAAGACAAAAAGAAAGAAAATGCAAGAAGGGTATTATGCTTGTAATACAGCACCGTTTGGATATAAAAAAGATCCAAACAATCCTGGCAAACTTATTATTGATGAAGAAAGTAGTAAGACTGTAAAGAAAATTTTTCAATTAAAAGAAAAGGGATATACTACACAACAAATAGTCAAATATCTTGATAGGAATCATTATAAAACTCCTGCAGAATATTTAAACATAAGAGGACTAGAAAGAGTTAAAGATAAAAGTGTTTGGAGAAGAAGCTCTGTTACAAGAATTTTATGTAATGAGGTTTATCTAGGACATTGTATTCGAGGGAAAACACAAAATATTAGTTACAAGTCAAAAGATAGAATATATGTTAATAGAAATGATTTTATCAAAACACAGAATACTCACGAGCCAATAATATCAGAAGAAACTTTTAAAAATGTACACAACACAAACAAATATGGAACTACACGAGGACATCAAGAAACTAATTATCTATTCAAAGACTTTATTTATTGTAAAAATTGTGGCAAAAAACTTATTTTTAAAAAAGAAAGAGCAAAAGTATATGTATATTGTAGGAATCATAGTGAAAATTCAAAACTATGCTGCAATAATTGTAAGATAAATTATGAACAAATTGAAGATAGAATCTTTAAATTTATAGTAAATATGTATAAAGAATATTTTAAAAGTACAAAACTAAAAGATAATCTATTCCAAAAATATACAGAGAATACTATAAAAGGACAAGTTGATAATTTAGAAACATTAAAAGCAGAATTAGGAAGGGTAAACTTTAGGATTACATCATTATATAATCAAAGATTATCTGAAAATATAAACGAAGATGAATACAAAAAAAGATATAATGCTTTAGCCGAACAAAGAAAAAACACTACAGAAAAAATATCCCAAACTGAAAAAGAGATTGAAGATAATAAATTAAAATTAAATACTTTAAGCAAGAAGAAAAGTATATTGAAAAAAATTAGCAAACTAGAAAAAGAAGATTTTAAAAATTTTGATGTTGGAGAATTGATTAAAAAGATTGAAGTTTTTAAAAGAGAAATTTATATTTATTTCAACTTTATGGATGTAGGGAAAATAAAATTCTGATGTCTAAATTGTACAGTTTAAGATTAGAGTGTACAATTTAGACACGAATAAGAATATTGATGTATAAGGATTTTTTAAAATCAAAAAAATAAAAAATTGAAAAATTACTTTTTCAATTTTTAAAATTTAAAATTTTTTGTGTCATTATTGTACATTGTAATCATTTGCAGAATTAACACAGATTGCTTTTAACATATCATCTACACTTAAAGTTTCTCTTGGATCTAACCAAATTTGAGAGCCACCCATACTAGCTGCATGCTCACTACAAGGAACTTGATCAGTTAGATTTATTTTGCCATTATCTAATGCATCCATTATTAGTAAAATACTCATAACCTTAGTTACAGAAGCTGGACGTAATTGTTCGTGAATATTATGAGAATATAATACTTGCCCTGTTGATTGTTCTATTAAAATTGCAGATTCGGATTCTAAATTAAGAGAATTATTTTCTTCAGTAGAAGATGAAGAGGTTTCTTCGATTGGTTCCTGTCCGTGAGGCCCAGACATAGACACTATCATTTGCTAAACAAGGAAATGTTAAAAAAGATGTTAATGTAAATATAAGAAATGTACTAAATAAGAATTTTAAATATCGCATAAAAATCCCTCCAATTGATATTTAAATATATTCAAATTAAATTAAATTATTCAAATTCTTATTAAAGATATAGTAACATTTTTACCATTTGTTGAAGCCTCTATTTTAATATCATTTCCAGAATTGTTTTTAAACTTAAAATCATAACTACCATATGCAACAGCAGCATCTTTACCTTTTTTTACATAAGGCACCTTATTGCTATGCTCATGTCTTTCTGTAACAGATAAAGAATTAACTTTTAAAACAGCATTATATAATGTACTACTTACTTGACAATTACCACCGCCTAATCCTTTTTTCTTTTTGCCATTATTATCATATATATCGGCTTTTTGATAACCTTTAGCAGATGTTGCTTGACCTACTGTATTACAAAAAGAAAATGTTGAACCATTTTTTATTATTGTATCATTTAAGGCTTTACATGTAATTTGAATATTATTTTGTCTTGCATTATCTTTTGAATAAATTTTGGTTGTAAATGAGGATAAGGTTTCATGAGTTTCTTTATTAGGGGTAGAATCTGTTATTCCTTTAGCTTGCTCTTTTGTACTATTTTCTGTATTGTTTGAATTTGTATTATTAGAAGATAAACTTTCATTACCCGAAGTATTTGATGTATTATCATTTGATGTAGATGTTTTGTTTGCTTCATAAGAAGGCTCAGTATTTTTAGAAGAAAAGTTTCTAAAATAATATATCCCCAAAGCAATTATTAAAAAAATTATAAAAATTGCAATAAGCCAATTTTTGTTTTTCATTTTTAGATCACCAATTTTAATATAACCAAAAATAAAAGGATTTATTATTTAATTGGTTGACTTTTTTTATAAATAAAAGTATAATTAATATGTAGTTTTTTTAAGGAGAAAAGATATGATTGCGAAATATTGGAAGAAAATTGGTATGCTAATATTAATAGTTGCATGTGTATTTAACATAATGGGCAAGCTAGTAAATAAAATATCATTAAATAAAGAAATGATATATTCAGCAATGTATATGCAACAACAAGAACAACAAAATAGCAGTCAAGAGCATAATAACGAAACAAATAAAACAAATTAATTAAAAAGCTTGAAAAATTAAAAAAAATATGATAATATAAAAAACAGTCATGTTTATTAAGCGAGAAAGAGGTGAACATAAATGAATAAAGAAATACAACCAGAATACAATCAAACAACAATTACATGTGCATGTGGAAATGTTTTAGAAGTTGGTTCAACAAAGAAAGATTTAAAAGTAGATGTATGTTCTAAATGTCATCCATTCTGGACTGGAAATCTAAGACAAGAAACAGCCGGAGGTAGAGCAGACAAATTTAAAAAGAAATATGGACTTGCATAAGATTAAGCAAGAAAAAAGTGAGGAATTCCCTCACTTTTTTTGTTTTTTAAAAATAATGCAAAGCCTTGCAAAATTTGATGAAATATAATAAAATAGCAATGAATAAAGAAAGGTTGGTAAAAATATGAATACATCAACAAGTGTAAAAGAACAAGAAAAATACATAGAAAAAATAAAAAAATTAAATGAAAAAAAACATCCTAAATACAACATATTAACAATGGGATGTCAATTAAATGAAAATGATTCAGAAAAGCTTTGTGGTATGTTAGAAGAAATGGGATATACTAAAGTTGATACACCACAAGAAGCTGATATATCATTATTCAATACATGTTGTGTAAGAGAAAATGCAGAAGATAAACTTTTTGGAAAATTAGGTGAATTAAAAAAATTAAAAGCTGAAAAAGGTTTAATAATTGCAATAGGTGGATGTATGATGCAAGAAAAACATATTACAGATAAAATAAAAGAAAGTTATCCATTTGTTGATATATTATTTGGAACACACACTTTATATAAATTCCCAGAAGATTTATATTGTTCAATTCAAGAAAAAAGAAAAATTGAAGATATTATAGACATAGATGGAGAAATATATGAAGGCTTACCAATAAAAAGAGATAGTGATTTAAAAGCATCTGTTACTATAATGAATGGATGTAATAATTTTTGTGCATTTTGTATAGTGCCTTATGTTCGTGGTAGAGAAAGAAGTAGAAATCCTCGAGAAATTATAAATGAGGTAAAAGACTTAGCACAAAAAGGATATAAAGAAATAACTTTATTAGGTCAAAATGTTAATTCTTATTTAAGAGTCGAAAGAGAACAACATAAGGAATTTGAAAAATATGAAGGAATAGATTCATTCGCAAAATTATTAAAAGCAATAAATAAAATTGATGGAATTGAAAGAATTAGATTTGTTTCTCCACATCCAAAAGATTTTACTGATGATGTAATAGAAGCTATTGCAGAATGTGATAAAGTTTGTAAATTAATACATTTACCACTTCAATCTGGAAATAATACTATATTAAAGAAAATGAATAGAGTATATACTAAAGAACAATTTTTAAATTTAGTAGATAAAATGAGAGCGAGAATTCCAAATTTAACATTATCAACAGATATAATAGTTGGCTTCCCAGGCGAAACTGATGAAGAATTCGAAGATACATTAGATGTGGTTAGAAAAGTTGTTTTTGAACAAGTATATATGTTTATTTATTCAAGAAGAGTTGGAACACCAGGAGATAGAATGCCAAATCAGGTACCAGAAAAAGTTAAACATGAAAGATTTAATAAATTAAAAGATTTAGTAGAAAGCCAAATTGCAGAAACAAATAAAAAATATATAGGAACAATTCAAAAAGTATTAGTTGAGGGAGAGAGTAAAAACAATCCTAATATGTTAACAGGAAGAACTGATAGTAATAAAGTTGTTATTTTTGAAGGACCAAAATGTTTAATAAATAAACTTATTGATATAAAAATTGTTTCTGAACACATGTGGTATTTAAAAGGAGAATATAATGGTTAAAGATGTTTTTGATGAAATTTTAAAAAAATGTTTAGAAGGATATAGTTTAAGAGAATTATCTAAAAAATATAATTTTGACAGAAATAAATTTATAGAAAGATTAAAAAGAGATTATCCTGAAGGAAGTAAAGAAAGACAATCAATTGAAAAACAATTAGTTGAAAATAAGAAAAATAGTACTTTAAAAGAAGTTGAAAAAGACCAACTAGAAGAGTTAACACAGGATGTTATAGAAGGAAAAATTTTAATGAGAGATGCGGCAGCTGAGTGTGGATTATTTATTCAAACATTTCGTGAAAAAATGGAAGGATATATTAATTCTTCAAACAATGTAGATTTGCAAAAAAAATATATAGAATATCGTTCAAAAAGAGAAGGCGATTATTCATGGATTAATTTTAAAGCATTATTAATAAAAATGATAAAAACTAATTCTTCACAAACACAATTAGCTGAAACTTATGGAATTCCTGCAAGAACAGTAAGTAGAGAATTGGCTAAGTTAAAAGATGATGAAAAATATGAAGACTTATATGAAATTGCAAAAAAGTTTTCTAAAAAGAATTTTGAACATGAAGCAATTTCTGATGATGAAGTTAAAGAAGCGGATAAAATTCTAAAAAAATATCATGAGGGAAGTATAATAATAAGCAATAGTATAAGCAAAGAAGAAAAAGAATATTTAAAAGATAAGAAACTTTTAAAGGATGCTGAAAAAATACCAGGAACTCAAAAAGAAAAAGCTGCTAAGCTAGGTGTTGGAGTTAGCACATTAAGACGTGCAAAAATCAGAACTGAACAATATGAAAAAGAGAAAAAAATAAAACAAGATAAGGAATTGGAAAGAGGTGAAGATTAATGGCTGAATTTTCACCTATGATGCAAAGATATCTTGAAACTAAAGAAGAATATAAAGATTGCATATTATTTTACAGATTAGGCGATTTTTATGAGATGTTTTTTGATGACGCAATAACAGCATCAAGAGAATTAGAATTAACTTTAACAGGAAAAGATTGTGGACAAGAGGAAAGAGCACCAATGTGTGGAATTCCACATCATGCTGCTGAAATTTATATATCTAAACTAATTGCAAAAGGATATAAAGTAGCAATATGTGAACAGCTGGAAGATCCTAAAAAAGCTAAAGGAATAGTAAAAAGGGGAGTAATAAGAGTAGTAACTCCTGGCACAGTTGTAGAAAGCAACATGTTAGAAGAACGCAAAAACAACTTTATAATGTCAATATTTAAAAGTGGTATATATTATGGAATTAGTGTTTGCGATATTTCAACAGGTGAATTTTATGCAGCTGAGATTAAAGACAATTATAATTTTCCAATGCTTTTAGATGAAATAGCAAGATATACTCCATCTGAATTACTTGTTAATTCAATGATGTGTAATTGCAAAGAAGAAATTAGTAAAATAAAAGAAAGATTTGAAAATATTTATATAACTAATTTTAATGATAAATTTTTCACAGATGAATTAAATAACATTAATTTTAGATTTAATATTTTAGATAATAGTGGTAGAAAAATTGAAGACATAAAATCAAAAACATTGGCAATTAGTTCTATAAATGCATTAATTGAATATATAGAAGAAACTCAAAAAACAACATTAGATCATATAAACAAGATAATAATATATCAATTATCAAAATATATGGCTCTAGATATAAATGCTAGAAGAAATCTTGAAATAACAGAAAAGATGAGAGATAAATCTAAAAAAGGAACATTATTATGGGTATTAGATAAAACTTCTACATCTATGGGAGGCAGATTACTAAGAAGGTGGTTAAATGATCCTTTAGTTGATATAAATGAAATACAAAAAAGATTAAATGCAGTAAAAGAATTAAAAGATAACATAATGTTTAGAGGAGATGTAATAGAAAGCCTAAAAAAGGTATATGATATAGAAAGATTAGCAGGAAAAATGGCATTTGGAAATGCAAATGCACGTGATATGATTACATTAAAAAATTCTTTATATAAATTACCAGAAATAAAACAACTTTTGAAAGAAAGCAAATCACCAATGTTAATAGAGTTATATAATAAATTGGATGAATTACAAGATATATATGATTTAATAGAAACATCAATAATTGATGATCCTCCAATGACAATAAAAGATGGTGGAATTATAAAATTAGGCTATGATGAAGAAATTGATAAATTAAAAACAGCTCAAACTGAAGGAAAAAATTGGTTAATTAAATTAGAATCTGAAGAAAAAGAAAAAACAGGTATAAAAAACTTAAAAATTGGTTTTAATAAAGTTTTTGGATATTTTATAGAAGTTACAAAGTCTAACTTAGACCAAGTGCCTGAAAGATATATTAGAAAGCAAACTTTAACAAATGCAGAAAGATATATAACAGAAGAACTTAAAAACTTAGAAAATCAAATTTTAGGTGCAGAAGAAAAAGTTATTAATCTAGAATATGAAGCTTTTACTAAAATAAGAGAACAAATAGCTAAAAATATAAAAAGATTGCAGGCAACAAGTGAAGTAATTTCCACTTTAGATGTATTATCATCATTTGCTCAAGTTGCTGAAGATATGAATTATTGTATGCCAAATATCAATAATAATGGTGTAATAAACATAAAAAATGGAAGACATCCAGTAATAGAAAAAATAATAGGCGCAGGTTCTTTTGTAGAAAATGATACATATTTAGACAAAGATCAAAATCGTTTAGCAATTATAACAGGTCCTAATATGGCTGGTAAATCAACATATATGAGACAGGTAGCGTTAATAACATTAATGGAACAAGTTGGTAGTTTTGTTCCTGCAGAAAGTGCAGACATAGGAGTAGTAGATAAAATCTTTACAAGAGTTGGAGCTTCAGATGATTTAAGTATGGGACAAAGTACTTTTATGGTTGAAATGATGGAAGTTGCAACAATTTTAAAAGAGGCAACTCCAAATAGTTTGGTTATATTAGATGAAATTGGAAGAGGAACATCAACATATGATGGATTATCTATAGCATGGGCAGTAGCAGAATATATAGCAGACAAAGAAAAATGTGGAGCTAAAACCTTATTTGCTACTCATTATCATGAATTAACTGAATTAGAAAACAAGTTAGACGGAATAAAAAATTATTCTATAGCTGTAAAAGAAAAAGGCGAAGATATAATTTTCTTAAGAAAGATTGTAGAAGGAGGAACAGATGAAAGCTACGGTGTACATGTTGCAAAGTTAGCAGGAGTTCCTAAAACAGTTACAACTAGAGCAAATGAAATTTTACGTTCTTTAGAAAGAAAAAATATTATTACTAATAAAAAAATAGAGAAAAAAGACAACAAACAAGTTGATGGTCAATTTGATATGTATAATTATAAATTAGCTGAAATTGCACATGAAATTGACAAGGTAAATTTAAATGAGTTAACACCAATTGATGCTTTAAATACATTGGTTAGAATAAAAGAAAAAATGAAATAGGAGGTCTTGATTATGGATTTAAAAGAAAACCAAACACAAAATTCAAAGGATAAAGTAAATAATATATTAATGGTTACAGCGTTTCCAACTTATGGAGCTGGAAGTGGTGTACAAGTAACAGCATTAGCAAAATCTTATCAAGAAGAAGGAAAAAATGTCGCTATTATTACAGGAAATAATAGAACAGAATTTGATAAAATTCCAGGAGTAAAATATCATGTAGTACCATTTACATCAGAAGAAAAAAATCCTGAAAAAATACCTGGACAATGTGATTTTAATTACTTAATGTTTACAACACATACTGAAAGTACAGCTAATTTCTGGAATGCAAGTCTAGAACAAATAAAAGAATATGAATCAGTTTTTAGAAAAGCAATAAATAAGGAAGTCAAAGAATTTAAACCTGATGTAATACATGGTCAACATAACTGGATTTCAACTGCTATTGCAACAGAAACTGGAATACCAACAGTTGTTACAATTCATGGAACTGATCTAATGGGATTTAAGAGAAGTAAAGAAGAATTAAAGAAAGTAAGAGAAGAATTAAAAAATACAACAGATCCAAAAGAAATACAAAGACTAAAAGATGAAGAAAAGAAATATAATATGTATATAGAATATTCTAATCGTTCAGCTATAAACGCTAAAAAATCATTGTAATTTCTGAAGCACAAAGAGAAGAATTTGCTAAACTATTCCCTCTAGCCGCTTCTAAGGTAGAATTAGTTGAAAATGGTTATGATACAGAAAAATTCTATGTTGATCCAACTGCAAAAAAAGAAGAAACAATAGGAGAATTAGTTTCTCAAAATACAGAAGATGGGAAAATACCTTTAGATTATGATAAGCTTGTAGCATTTGTTGGAAAATTTGCTGATTTTAAAGGAATTGATGTATTATTAGATGCAGCAAAAGATTATGAACAAAAAATGCAAGAAAAAGGTAAAAAAGTTGCAACAATTATTGTAGGTTCTGGTCAATTAGAAGAACAATTGAAAAAACAAGCTAGTGATTTAAAATTACAAAATACACACTTTGTTGGAAGAAAAAATAGTGATGAAGTAAGAAAAATACAAAGTCTTGCTGATGTTTCTTTAATTCCATCAAGAAATGAGCCTTTTGGACTTGTTGTAATAGAAGGTATGGCATGTGGACATCCTGTTATAGGAACAAATGCTGGAGGAATACCAGGTATTTTAAATATTAATAAAGAAGATATTAGTGATAAAACTAAAACTTATGTAACACCTGTTGGAGTTCTTGTACCAATGGATGATAGCAAAGCTTTAAGCAATGCAGTTTGTGATGTTTTAGATGGAAAAGTGAAATTTGATAAAGATTTTATTATAAATTATACTAAGGAACATTATGCACAAAAAGAAATAACAAAACACATATTAAATATTTTTGAAGAAGCAGTTCCTAATAAAAAAAAAGATAAATACGAGGAAAGATAATATGAATAAGTTTATGAAAATTGCTAAGGAAAATGCAGATAATGGCATTATAAAAAAAGAAGGCGGACCTTTTGGTGCAGTTATTGTAGATAAAGATGGAAATATTATTGCAAATGGTAATAATCAGGTTTTAAAATCAAAAGATCCAACAGCTCATGCAGAAATCGTAGCTATTAGAAATGCATGTAAGAAATTACAAACATATGATTTGTCAGGATATATTTTATATACATCTTGTGAGCCATGTCCAATGTGCTTATCAGCTATTATTTGGTCAAATATAAAAAAGGTTTATTATGGATGTACTAAAAAGGATGCAGGAGATATTGGCTTTAGAGATGATATGATTTATGATTATTTAAAAGGAAAAAATGAAAATCTAATTGAATTAAAAGAGTTAGATAGAGACGAATGCATAAAAACATTTGAAAAATACAAACAAGAAAATGGAACAATATATTAATTCATTATGCAGATATTTTACTTATAACACAAATAAATCATTTCATACAAAAGAAAAAGTTAATATTATAAAACCTAAAGAGGTTCATTTAATGAACCTCTTTTTACTTATATTTCAATTTTAGGCTGGTACATTTCAAGCCACATATTAACTTGACACAAATAAGCAATTAATTGAGGACCAACCATAAGTTGACCAAACCATGGTCTTGTGAATGCTTTTCCATCAGTATTTAAAATTTCCAAAATATATTCTTTGTTTAGTAAATTATTAATAGGTGCATTTTTATTTTTCATAATATCTGTAAGTATTTCTTTTACTTTAGCAAGATAGGTAGGATTATGTGTTTTAGGATATGGAGATTTTTTTCTGTCAACAATTTCTGATGGCAAGAAATCTTTGCAAATATAACGAAGCAATCCTTTTTCACGACCTTTTAATGCTTTCCATTCCCATGGAATATTCCAAACATATTGTGCTAATCTATAGTCACAAAAAGGAACACGAAGTTCAACGCCATTGTACATAGCCATCCTATCAGAGCGCTCTAATAATGTTTGCATAAACCAATTTAAAGTAAGATGTGATATTTTTCTTTTTTCTGCTGTTTCTTTAGAATCGGTTTGTAAAATTTCTACTTTACTTAAACTTTCATTATATCTGTAATCAATATAATCTTTTAATTTTATTTTAGAACTAATTGATGAATTTAAAAGCTTTTGTCTTTCAGTTAAAGAGATAGACCATGGAAAAGTATTACTTTCTAATGCATCTTTTCTAAAAAACCATGGATATCCACCAAATATTTCATCTGCACATTCTCCTGTTAAAGCAACTGTCATATCTTTTTTGACATTTTTACAAAATAATAATAAAGATGAGTCAATATCAGCCATGCCTGGGACATCTCTTGCAATCATAGCATCTTTTAAAGCTTTAGCAAGTTCCGGAGTATCAATAACTATTGTATGATGTTTAGTTTTAAGTTTCTTTTGCATAAGATTAATGTAAAAATTATCTGAATTGGGCTGAAAATCGCTTCTAACGAAGTTTTTATCATTATCGACATAATCTACAGAAAAAGTCTCTAATGTCGGCAAAGAATTAGCTCTACGATAATCGGAGGCAAATTTAGTAATTATACTTGAGTCTAATCCACCAGATAAAAATGTACATAAAGGAACATCAGAAACTAATTGCCTTGTAATAGAATCATTTAATAAAAATTTTAAATGTTCACAAGTTTGACCAAAACTATCAGTATGTTCTTTAGATATTAACTTCCAATATTGTTTTGTGTGTAAACCAGACTCATTATAAATACCAAAATGAGCAGGTTTAATCTCAAAAATATTTTTAAATACTGTTAATCCAGGAGTATGAGCAGGTCCTATCCCAAATAATTCTGAAATTCCTTGTTCATCTAAAATCTTTTCCACTCCTGGGTAAGCTAATAATCCTTTTATTTCAGATGAAAAAATAAATGTATTTTCAATAGTTGTATAAAATAAAGGCTTTACACCAAAATGATCTCTAGCTAAAAATATATGTTTCTTTTCAGTATCCCATATTGCAAATGCAAAAATTCCATTTAAGTGATTTACTACATCTTTACCATAATGTATATAACTTTTTAGTAATATTTCTGTGTCAGAATGACTATTTATGTTAAAACCTTCTTTTATTAAAGTTTCTTTTAATTCTTTTGTATTATAAATTTGACCATTATAAACAATAACATATGTTCCAAAAGAGTATTTTTCTGTCATAGGTTGTTTACCACCGTCTGGGTCAATAACAATAAGTCTTTTATGTGCTAATGCAACATTTTTATCTATGTAATATCCATCTTCATCAGGACCTCTTCTGTACAATGTATTATTCATATTTTTTAGAATATCTTTATTATCAGATATATCATGTTTTAAGTTACAAAAACCAACAAAACCACACATATTTTACCTCCAAATTTGTTTTATATTTATTCATATATATTGTATGCAAAAAAGCAAATAAAATTTAAAAATTATAAAAAATATTGTAAATAAAGCAAAGATAACTATTGACAAAAAACGAAATTACTTGTATAATTCTATAGTGACTACGTAAAGCGGTCTATTATAAATTAGATAAAAAGCAAAGATATATACATATATCGCAAAAACAAGGAGGGATTATAATGGCACAACCAAAAAGAAGATGGTCAAAAGCAAGAACACACGCTAAAAGGTCAACATGGAAGAAAGAAGTACCAACATTTTCAACTTGCCCACGTTGTCATGAACCAGTATTACCACATAGAGTTTGCAAAAACTGTGGATATTATGATGGAAAAGAAATTATAGCTAAAAAAGAATCAGAAAATGCGTAAGTATTTTTGTAACGTTTGTATTAAAACAAGCGTTATTTTTTTTTGAAAAATTATCTACAAAACATATAAACTGTTGTTGACACAAAATTAAAATTATTATAAAATAATTGCACGACAGGATGTCATAAACAAAGGAAGTGAAAATTATGCCTAAGCAAACTTTCTATAATTTAAAAGAAGAAAAAAGAAAAAAAATAGAGCAGGCACTATTAAAAGAGTTTAGCAACAACACTTTTGAAGGAGCATCAATTAGTAATATAATTGCAGAAGCACAAATTCCTAGAGGAAGTTTTTATCAATATTTTGAAAATAAAGAGGATGCTGTAGAATATATAATTAACAAATATTTAAAAAAAGAAAAAGAAAAAATATATACTAGTTTATTAAGAAATAATGGAGATATATTTAAAACATCTATTGATATATATGATTATATAATTGAAAAAATTAATACAACTTCAAATCTAAAATTATTTAAAAATATTCTTCAAGAACTCAGAAAAAACAATACAAATGCTTTTGAAGAAAATACGGAATTTTTATCTGAAAAGAAAACTATAGAAAAAATTATTGATAAAAGAGATTTAAATATTCAAGAAAAAGAAGATTTGTGTTATTTTTTAAAAATATTAAGCTTAGTAATGAGAAATGCTACACTTGAAGTAATATCAAATAAAATAACTCAAGAAGAGGGAAAGCAAAAACTGCTTAAAGAAATAGAAATTTTAAAAAGAGGCATGAAAAAATAAAAAAATATATACAAATTTTATTTATTATGGTATATTAAAAATATAGTAAAGAAGGTAATGAAAATGTGGAAAAAGTTTTTAAAAAAATCAGGTTGGACTGATATTGTAATTTCATTAGTATTTATATTATTTGGAATTATGCTAATTGCAAGACCAGAATATGTTATGTCTGGAATTTCACTTTTATTAGGAGTAGTATTTATTGTAGCAGGTGTACTAAAAGCAATAGATTATTTCTCATCAAGTAAAACCGATAACTATTTGTTAGCGATTGCAATTGTAATGATATTAGTTGGTATAATTCTTATGTTTTGCTCAGACATTATAATGTCAGCAGTTAGAATATTAATTGCAATATGGATACTATATAGTGGAATAATGAATTTACAAATAACTGTAGTATGGAAAGATTACAAAACAACATTATGGGGAGTAAGCTTAATTTTAGCAATTGCAACAATTGCAGTTGGTATATACATGTTAGTAAATCCAGGAGCTTTATTACAAACAGGCGGAGTTGCAATACTTGCATATGGCTTGGTAAACATAATAGAAAATATTATATTTATAAAAAAAATTGATAATTATTTAGAATAAAAATAAGGGCTAGAATTTAATTTCTAGTCCTTATTTTGTGTCAATTGTCGAAGGTGCTCATATAATAACATTAAAAGGAGGAAAGAAAATGTTTAAAAATAGAAAATGTTATTGTATGAATAATAACTATCAAAATAATTCATATCAATTACAAAATGAAATAATGGAAAACAAATGTAGCCAAGTTGCATCATATGAAGGATATGAAGATGAATGTGGTTGCGGATTTGATATTGGAAATAACGTATTTCCAGACAATCCAATGTTAGCCCAAAGTTATGTTCCTATTCAATTTATGGATAGAACATTTAAACCAAATGTAGGATTAAAAATGGGAACTATATTTCCAGAGTTAGTTAGTCCATATACACCATGTCAATCCATGGAAGAAATCAATCATATAAGACAAACAAATACAATAGGAAAGGGGTGTAATGGATAATGATAAGAGAAACAAGAACATGCCCATGTAGCGGACAAATGAATACAGAAAATGTTCAAGAGGTAGAAAACAAAAATATGCAAAAAGAAGAATTATTATCTGAAATAAGATGTCATGAATTTGCTATAACAGAATTAGCTTTATATTTAGATACACACCCAACAGATAAAAAAGCATTATGCTTACACAAGAAATATTGTAATGAATTAGAAAGCTTGAGAGATATGTATCAAAGAGTTTATGGACCTCTTACAATAACATATCCATGTAATAAGTGGAGATGGCTTGAAGAACCATGGCCATGGGAAGGAGGAGAAAACTAATATGTGGACTTATAATAAAATGTTACAATATCCTATAAATATAAAATGTACAGATCCAAGACTTGCTAAAGTAATAATTTCTCAGTATGGAGGACCTGATGGTGAATTAGCTGCTTCATTAAGATATTTATCTCAAAGATTTGGAATGCCTGATCAAAATGCTAAAGCTATTTTAAATGATATAGGAACAGAAGAATTAGCACATTTAGAAATGGTCGGAACAATTGTACATCAATTAACAAAAAATGCATCAATTGAAGAAATAGAAAAAGCAGGATTAGGAGCATATTATACAGATCATGGTGTAGATGTATATCCACAGTCAGCTGCTGGTGTGCCTTTTGATGCAAATTGTTTGGCATGTAAAGGAGATCCTATTGCAAATTTACAAGAAGATTTGGCAGCAGATAAAGAAGATTTTTAGTGCAACACATAATAAAATTTTAACGAAAATACCTTGAAAAACTTTAATTTAAAGGAAAATATTGATTTTAATAAGTTAATGGTTGCATTAATTACCTTTTTTATCTGC
>USGY01000022.1 GCA_900554365.1 uncultured Clostridium sp.
AAAGACTTAGTATTACTAGATGTAACACCATTATCATTAGGTATTGAAACATATGGTGGAGTATTTACAAAATTAATTGACAGAAACACAACAATACCAACTAAAAAATCACAAGTATTCTCAACAGCAGCAGATGGTCAAACATCAGTAGAAATTCATGTTCTACAAGGTGAAAGAGAAATGGCTGCATATAACAAAACATTAGGAAGATTCCAATTAACAGGAATTCCAGCAGCACCAAGAGGAGTACCTCAAATCGAAGTTACATTTGATATAGATGCAAATGGTATAGTACATGTATCTGCTAAAGATTTAGCTACAGGAAATAGCCAAAATGTTGCAATTACAGCTTCTACAAACTTATCAGATGATGATATCGATAAAGCTGTAAAAGATGCTCAAGCACATGCTGAAGAAGATAAAAAGAAAAAAGAAGAAATTGAAGTTAAAAATAATGCAGAAAGTTTAGTATATAACAGTGAAAAAACTTTAAAAGACTTAGGAGATAAAATTAGCGGTGAGGAAAAGGCAAAAGTTGAAGCAGAAATTGATAATACTAAAAAAGCATTAGAGACAAACGACACTGAAAAGATCAAAGAAGCAACAGAAAAATTAACAAAAGTATTCTATGATATGTCAGAACAATTATATAAAAATGCAAATCCTAATGGAGCTGCTGGAGCACAAGGTGCTGGAACAGCAAATGCTGGTGAAGGTCCAAAAACAGATGCTAACGGAAATGTATATGATGCAGACTACAAAGTAGAAGACGACAAAAAAGATGAAAACAAATAATCACTAATTATAGTCAGAGGGATTAAAGGTGTATTCCTTTAATCTCTTTGTTCTAAGAAGGGATGAATAAGATAATGGCAGAAAAAAGAGATTATTATGAGGTATTAGGCGTAAATAAAAATGCAACAGATGAAGAATTAAAAAAAGCTTATCGTAAGCTTGCAAAAAAATATCACCCTGATGCTAATCCAGATAATAAAGAAGAAGCAGAAGCTAAGTTTAAAGAAGTAAATGAAGCATATGAAAATTTATCTGATCCACAAAAAAGAAAGATGTATGATCAATTTGGACATAATGGACCTCAAGGCTTTGGAGGAGGAGCCGGTGGACCATTTGGTGGTCAAGGTGGATATTATTCTTATAATGGATCTGGATTTGATGGATTCAGCGATTTTGGAGATTTGGGCGATATATTCTCTTCATTTTTTGGAGGAGGATTTAGTGGGAAAAATTCATCAGCAAGAAGACAAGGACCTACAAAAGGTTCTGATTTAAATGTTAGATTAGATATTACATTTGAACAAGCTTTTTCAGGAGTAGAAAAAGAAATAGTAATAACTAGAGATGAAGAATGTTCATCATGTCATGGAACAGGTGCCAAACCAGGAAGTTCACCAATTAAATGTCCTACATGTCATGGAACTGGTCAAGTAACACAAGTTCAAAATACAATATTAGGTCAAATGCAAACAACAAGACCATGTAGTGCATGTCATGGAACAGGTGAAATTATAAATGATCCATGTGATACATGCCATGGAAAAGGAACTGTTAGAAAACAACCAAAAATCAGAGTAAAAATACCTGCTGGTATTGATGATAATCAAACAGTTGTATTAAGAGGTGAAGGTGAACCTGGTAAAAAAGGTGGACCTAAAGGTGATTTATATATAACTGTAAGAATAAAGAAACATAGTATTTTTACAAGAAAAGGTAATAATGTACTTTGTGAGGTTCCAATAACTATTACTCAAGCTACACTTGGAGCAGACTTGGAAATTCCTATGGTTGATGGTACAAAAGAAACCTATAAAATACCAGAAGGAACTCAAACAGGAAGCAAATTTACTATTAGAAATAAAGGATTTAAATCAATAAATTCTAGTAGTGTTGGTGATTTTATATTTAATGTTACAGTGCAAACACCAAAAAGATTATCAAGAGAACAAAGAGACTTATTAGTACAATTAGCTAGAACAATGAATGAACAACCACCAATAAAAAAACGTGGACTATTTGGATAAAATAAAAAAGCAATAATTTTAGAGATTATTGCTTTTTTTAATATTTTTTAAAATTACATACTATTGAGTTTTGCAAGTGATTGTGGTAAAATATAGAAAGTTTTAAGAGATTGAAATAGAATTATTTAAGGAAGTAAAACAATGATTAAAAAAGTATTAAGCAGAATAGCTGTTTTAATGATTGTAGCAATAGTTTTAGGTATAATAGTTGCTGGATATTATAAATTTGTGGGAGTTGAAAGTTCTGCTCCTAGCCAAAAAAATTACACATACAATATACAAACTGAAAAATTCATGAATAGAAATGTATATATAATCACTCCAATAGGAGGTGCAACTAATAATAAAGTAATAATGTATCTTCATGGAGGAGCATATGTTGCAGAAATAGGTGGAGATCATTGGAATATGGTAGGAAGACTTATTGAAGACACAGGTTCTACAATAGTATTACCAGATTATCCATTAGCACCTAAATATACATATAAAGATGTATTTAAAATGATGGAACCATTGTATAAAGAAGTAGAAGAAAAAGTTGGAGCTAATAATTTAATATTAATGGGAGATTCAGCTGGTGGAGGTATGAGTTTAGCGTTAATTGAAAAAATATCAACACAAAATAATTATGAAATTCCATCCAAAACAATATTAATTTCTCCATGGCTAGATGTTAGATTAAACAATCCACAAATAAGTAAGGTGAAAAAAAATGACAAAGAATTAAATAAGGAAAGCCTAAGACTTGCTGGAATTGCATATGCGGGAGATGATGGAATAGATAACTATTTGGTTAATCCGGTAGATGGAGATATTTCAAAATTAAAAAATGTAACAATTTTTACAGGAACATATGATATTTTAAATCCTGATACTCATATTTTGGAAGATAAGGCTAAACAACAAGGAATTGATATTCAATTAAAAGAATACGAAAAAGCAGGACATATATGGATTGTTAACCAAAAATGGGATAAATCATTAGTAGAAAGAGGATATAATGATTTAATTGAAGTGGTAAAAAAATAGTTTAAGAAAGGCAATAAAATGAAAACTAAAAAAGAAGAAAATAAATTATATTGGAGAAGATTGGATAATTCAGCAAAAATCTTTCCAATGTCTGCAGGAAAAAAATATAGTACAGTTTTTAGATTGTCAGCAGTAATGAAAGAAAAAGTTCATCCCAAATTATTAGAAGAGGCGGTAATTCAGGCTTTAGATAAATATAAGAGCTTTAAAGTAAGAATGAAAACAGGATTCTTTTGGAATTATTTAGAAGATAATCCTAAAAAACCTATAATTGAAAGAGAAAAAGATTATCCTTGTAAATATATTAATCCAAAAACAAATAATAATTATATGTTTAAAGTAACTTATTTTGACAAAAAAATTAATATAGATATATTTCATTCTTTAACAGATGGAAATAATGGAAATACATTTTTTAAAGAAATAATTTATAATTATTTAGAATTATTACATCCAGATGTATTCAAAGATGAAAGAAATACTAGAAAAATGGATGATGATTATAACACAGAAGATAGTTATATGAAAAATTATAATAAAAAATTAAAAGGAAATCCTTCATTAGTTAAAGCATATGTACTAAATGGATCAAAAATAAAATTTGGTGCAATTTCAGCAATACATGAAATAATAAATTTAGAACAACTAAAAGAAAAATGTAAAAAAGCTGATTCAACAATAACACAATATTTAACAGCTGTTTTAATATATACTATATATGAGGAAAACTATAAAAAAAGCAACGGGAAAAGACCAATAAAAATATGTATACCTGTAAATTTAAAAAAATATTTTCCTTCTAAAACTATGTCAAATTTCTTTTCTTATATAACTTTAAGTGCAAAAATGGAAGAATTACATACATTTGAGGAAATATTAGATTTTGTAAAAAAAGACTTTAAAGCTAAGTTAAAAGAAGAGGAAATAGCTAAAACAATGTCTGCAAATGTAAAATTAGGAACGAATTTTGCAGTAAAAGTAATTCCATTATTTTTAAAGAAAATTTTGGTAAGATTAAGTTACATAGAAATTAGAAAATATACAACAACAACATATTCTAATATTGGAAGAATCGGAATTATAGGAAAATATCAAGATTATATAGATTATTTTTTGATGCTTATTGCACCAGAGCCAGTTGAAAAAATAAAATGTTCAAGTTGTACTTTTGAAAATAAAATGGTGTTTACATTTACATCAATTTTAAGAGATAATAAAATAGAAAAAAGATTTTGTCAATTCTTACAAGAAAAAGGGATTGATGTAAAAATAGAAAGTAATGGTGTTTTAGATGATATATCCAAAGAAGTTAAGTAGTAAAAAAGGTGAATTGATTTTAAAAATATGTATAATATGTTCAATTTTAATGGCGATAGTATTGTTCATTATAAATAAAGCATTAACACCTCAAATTCCATGGGCAGCTTTAACAAATGCGGGAATAGTTTATATTTGGGTCACTGTTTTATATGCAATAAATAAAAATATTAATATAGCTGGACATGTTTTAGTTCAAACAATAGCTATATCAATATTGTCAATATATATAGATTATATGCTAGGATTTAGAGGTTGGGCTATTAATATAGCAATTCCAATATTAATAATAATTTCTAATATAACGATGTTGGTTTTGACAATTGTAAGTCATAAAAAATATATAAAATATGCAATATATCAGCTTGTAATAGTTATATTTAGTATGATACCAGTTGTATTAATGCATGAAAATTATATAAACAACAAAGTTTTAACTATAGTTGCAACAGGAATATCAATTTTAAATTTGATTTTAACACTTACATTATGTGCAACTGACGTAAAAGAAGCGGTTATTAGAAAGTTTCATATGTAAAGTAGGGAAGGAATGAAATAAAAATGAAAAACATAAAAGATTACAATTTACCCGAATTAAAAGAAGAACTAAAAAGCATAGGAGAAAAGCCATTTAGAGCTGAACAAATATTTAAATGGATTTATCAGGAGAAAGTGAAAACATTTGATGAAATGACAAATTTATCTTTAGATTTAAGAAAAAAATTAAAAGAAAATTATACAATGTGTAATTTCAAGATTTTAAGAAAGCAAGAATCAAGAGATGGAACAATAAAATATTTATTTGACGTATTAGACGGAAATGCAATAGAAACAGTACTTATGAGCTATCATCATGGATATAGTATATGTGTTTCTTCACAAATAGGTTGTAGAATGGGATGCAAGTTCTGTGCATCGACAGGTATAAAATGTGTAAGAAATTTAACATCAGGAGAAATTGCAGAACAAATATTAGCAGTTGAACAAGATACAGGTTACAGGATATCTAATGTTGTATTTATGGGAATAGGAGAACCTTTAGATAATTATGATAATGTTATAAATGCAATACATATTATAAATAATGATAAAGGTTTAAATATTGGAGCAAGACATATAAGCTTATCAACAAGTGGATTAGTACCTAAAATATATCAATTATCAAAAGAAAATATACCATGTACATTATCAATTTCATTACATGCAACTAATAATGAAAAAAGAAGTAGCATGATGCCTATAAATAATGCTTATCCAATAGAAGAATTAATACAAGCTTGCAAAGATTATATTGCTGTTACAAATCGTAGAATATCTTTTGAATATGCACTTGCAAAAGATAACAATGATAATTTAGAAGATGCTAAGCAATTAGTTCATTTATTAAAAGGAATGTTATGTCATGTAAATTTAATTCCTATAAATAAAATTGAAAATGGTGAATACACAAAAAGTTCAAATGAAAATATAATGAAATTTAGAGATTATTTGAATGATCATGGGATTGTTGCAACAATAAGAAGAGAATTAGGTTCAGATATTGATGCAGCATGCGGACAATTAAGAAGAAAAAACTTAAAGGAGTAAGATATGTTATTAGATGATATAAAAGAAAAATTGCCATTTATGAAAAAAATAAAAGTATATGCTTTTGTAGGGCCATCAGGAACTGGAAAGAGTTATAGAGCTCAAATGGTAGCAGGTCAAAAAGGTACTCATTTTATAATTGATGACGGATTATTAATTAAAGATAATGAAGTAATTGCAGGAGAATCAGCCAAAAAAGCTGAAACCAAGGTTGCAACTGTTAAACATGCATTATTTTATGAAGATAGTGAAAAAGCAGAAATTGTAAAAGCGTTTAAAAAATATAAGCCAGATAAAATATTAATATTAGGAACATCAGATGGAATGGTAGAAAAAATTGCTTCTAATTTAGGATTACCTCCAATTTCAGATACAACATATATAACAGATGTAGCTACTCAAAAAGAAATAGAAACAGCAAGACGAATAAGAGTAACAGAAGGAAAACATGTAATTCCAGTACCTACATTTGAAATAAAAAAAGATTTTTCTGGATATTTATTAGATCCGTTACAAATATTTAAATCAACAGGAAAAGGACAAAAACCGTATATATCAGAAAAATCTATAATAAGACCAACATTTAGTTATTTAGGAAAATTTACAATATCAGATCTAGTGTTTAGACAAATACTTGAATATTTAGTAATTCAATTTCCTGCTATACATAAAATTCTAAGAACTAGAGTAGACAATTTTGGAGATGGAGCTAAAATATATGTCGAAGTTAGCATAGTGTATGGCTATAATGTAATAGAAGGACTAAAAGAATTTAAACAAAAAGCACAAAAAGAAATAGAAAAGCTAACTGCAATGAATGTTGTAGAATTAGATATTGTAGCTAAAAATATTTATGTTGAACAAGATGACAATAAGGAGGAAGAGTAATGATAGTAGCAATTGATGGACCTGCTGGAAGCGGAAAAGGAACAATTACAGAAATAGTAAGTAAAAAACTTAATTTAACTAATATTGGATCAGGTGGAGCTTATAGATGTGTTGCATTATTAGCAATTAGAAATAATTTAAAAGTTGAGCAAGAAGAAAAAATTGTAGATATTCTTGATAAATCAAAAATTGAATTTAAGAATGAAGATGAAAAAGATTTAATATACTTAAATGGAGAAGATGTAACAAATAGAATAAGAGAAAAAGATGTTGCTCAAATTGTTTCTTTAATATCTTCTATAAAAGCTGTTAGATTTAAATTAAATGATATATTTAGACAAATAGCAAAAAATCAAGATGTTATAATGGAAGGAAGAGATATTGGAACATATGTATTTCCAAATGCTGATGTCAAAATATATTTAGATGCTAGCGAAGATGTAAGAGCTAAAAGACGTATGGAACAAAATGAAAAATTAGGAATAAAAATGTCATATGAAGAAGTTTTAGAAAATATAAAAGCACGTGATAAAAATGACAAAGAAAAAGAAATTGGAGCTTTAAAACAAGCAGATGATGCAATTTACATAAATTCAGACAATTTAACAATTGATGAAGTAGCTGAAACTGTAATAGAAGCAATAAATAATAAATAAATGAAAGGATTTCGTTTAAAATGGAAAAGTTTAAGCAAGGAATAAAAAGCGTTATAAAATGGATAGTTAGAGGAGCTTTATATATTTTCTTTAAAGTTGTATATAGAGTAGATATAAAAGGATTGGAGAACGTACCAAAAGAAGGACCATTAATATTTTGTGGAAATCATAGAAGTTATTTAGATCCACCTTTAATGGTTTGCACAGCTAAAAGAGACATGAAATTTCTAGCAAAAGAAGAATTATATAATAACAAATTTCTAGCATTTTTAGGTTGGGTATTTGAAGCTATACCAGTAAAAAGAGATGAAAAAGATGTTGCTGCAATAAAAGCATCTTTAAAAGATTTAAAACAAGGAAAATGTATAGCACTATTTCCAGAAGGTACAAGAAATGGATTAGAAAAAGGTGAAAAAGTAAAAGATGGAGTAGCCTTCTTTGCAGTAAGAAGCGGTGCTAAAGTAGTGCCATGTGGTATAAAAGGTGGAACAAAAGAACAAAGAAAAATGACTATTACATATGGAAAACCACTAGACTATACTAAATATAAAAGTCAAGTTAAAGATAAAGAAGTGTTAGAAAAAGTAACAACAGAAATTATGGATAATATAATAGAATTAGCAAAATAAAACTATGTAAACGTTACCAAAAACACTAATCTACATAAAATGATTGACAAAATATTTAAATAGGTATATAATTATTGAGATTTTAGGAGAAAACTAAAATCTCTTTTTTGCGATTAATAAATAAAGAGATTTTAATATAAAAAATATAAAAAGAGGGGTAATAAAATGAACAACAAAAATATAAGAAACATAGCAATAATAGCACACGTTGACCACGGAAAAACAACATTAGTAGATGCAATGCTTAAACAAAGTCATGTATTTAGAGATAACGAAGTAGTACAAGAAAGAGTAATGGACTCAAATGATCTAGAAAAAGAAAGAGGAATTACAATACTTTCAAAAAATACATCAGTAATGTATAATGGTGTAAAAATAAACATAGTAGATACTCCAGGTCATGCTGACTTTGGTGGAGAAGTAGAAAGAGTTTTAAAAACAGTTGATGGTGTACTTTTATTAGTTGATGCTTTCGAAGGTGCAATGCCTCAAACAAGAGAAGTTCTAAAGAAATCATTATCATTAGGATTAAAACCAATTGTTGTTATAAATAAAATCGATAGACCAGGAGCAAGACCAGAAAAAGTAGTTGATGAAGTAATAGAATTATTTATAGAATTAAATGCATCTGATGAACAATTAGATTTCCCAGTAGTATATGCATCAGCTAAAAATGGAATTGCTAAAATGGATTTAGCAGACGAATCTGATAATTTACATTGCTTATTTGAAACAATAGTAAATACAATAGAACCACCAAAATGCGATTTAGAAGGACCAGCACAAATGCTTGTATCTAATATCGATTATGATGAATATGTTGGTAGAATGGCAATAGGTAGAGTAGAAAGAGGAAGCATAAAAGTAGGTATGCCTGTTGCAATTTGTGGTAAAGAAGATAAAATTACACAAGGTAAAATTGCTAAAGTATATACTCATATGGGACTAAATAAAGTAGAAGTAGAAGAAGGAACAGCTGGAGATATAATTGAAATAGCTGGAATCCCCGACATCAATATTGGTGATACAATATGTGATGTAGAACATCCAGAAAAAATCCCATTTGTTGATATTGATGAACCAACAGTATCAATGACATTTAGTGTAAACAATGGACCATTTGCTGGAAGAGAAGGTAAATTTATAACATCAAGACATATTCGTGATAGATTATTCAAAGAACTAGAAAGAAATGTATCTTTAAGAGTAAAAGAAACAGATTCAGCAGATTCTTTTGAAGTATCAGGAAGAGGAGAATTACACTTATCAGTATTAATCGAAACAATGAGAAGAGAAGGATTTGAATTATTAGTATCACGTCCAAAAGTTATATTTAAAGAAATCAATGGAGTTAAATGTGAACCAATTGAAGATTTAGTTGTAAATGTTCCAGATGATTGCGTAGGAAATGTAATTGAAAAATTAGGTAGAAGAAAAGCTGAAATGACAAACATGGAACCTGCAGAAGAAGGACATACAAAAATCGAATTTAAAATACCTGCAAGAGGATTAATAGGATATAGAACAGAATTCTTAACAGATACAAAAGGTTCAGGAACAATGAATCATGTATTTAATTCATATGAACCATATAAAGGAGATATCCAAGCGCGTGTTAGAGGAACTATAGTTGCATTTGAAGCTGGAAAATCAATAACATATGGATTATATAATGCACAAGATAAAGGTGATTTATTTATAGGACCAGGTGTAGATGTTTATGAAGGAATGATAGTTGGTTTAAATTCTAGAAGTGAAGATTTAAGCATAAATGTATGTAAAGAAAAACATTTAACAAACACAAGAGCTTCAGGATCAGATGAAGCACTACGTTTAGTACCACCAATTCAAATGTCATTAGAAGCCGCAATTGAATTTATTCAAGATGATGAATTAGTTGAAGTAACACCAAAATCAATTAGATTAAGAAAGAAAATTCTTGATACAAAAGAAAGAGAAAGAATGGCAAGAAGAAAGTAATTAATAAAAAGAAATTTAAGTTTTGACATTGTCAAAACTTAAATTTTCTAATTTGGTTAAGAGGATAAATGATGAATTATAAAGAATTAGAAAAAATAAAACAAAAAGCCTTAGAAGAACATATACCAATAATAATGGATGATACTTTAGAAGTAATAGAAAAATATTTAAAAAAAGAAAAGCCAACAAGTCTCTTAGAAATAGGAACAGCTGTTGGCTATTCGGCTATATGTTTTTCTGAATTTTTAGCAGAAAATGGAGAAATAGATACAATAGAAAGAGATACTGAAAGAATACAAGAAGCTAAAGAAAATATAAAAAAAGCCGAAGTCGACAAAAAAATAAATATCTATGAAGGAGATGCTGTAGAAATCTTACCAACTATGGATAAAAAATATGATGCAGTATTTATTGATGCTGCAAAAGGAAAATATCCATTTTTCTTAAAAGAGGCTTTACGTATGTTGAAACCAACAGGTTACATATTTGCAGATAACATATTATATAAAGGATATGTGTTAAGTGATTATAATAAACATAAACAACGTACAGCAGTAAGAAATTTAAGAGAATACATAAAAGAAACTACAGAAGATCCAAATTTAAAAACAGAAATATTAGAAGTTGGAGATGGCTTAGCAATAACAAAAATGGCATAAAATTAGTGTAAAGAGAGGGATAAAAATGAATAAACCAGAATTATTAGCACCAGCAGGGTCATTTGAAAAAGCAAAAATAGCATTTTTATATGGAGCAGATGCAGTATATGCAGGAACGTCATCATTATCACTTAGAACAAGAGCCGATATGAAAGATGATGACTTAGAAAATACTATAAAATATGCTCATAGTATTGGTAAAAAAGTATATGTAACATTAAATATATTTGCATGGGATGAAAAATATGAAGAAATAATTGAAATGGCAAAAAAATTAGAAATATTAAAGCCAGATGGAATTATTGCAGCAGATGGTGGAGTAATAGAAATATTAAAACAATATGCACCAGATGTAAAAATAAATGTTAGTACTCAAGCAAATATTGTAAGTTTACATTCAGCTAATTTTTGGTATAAAAATGGTGCAAGAAGAATGATAATGGCAAGAGAAATGAACAAAGAACAGTTAAAATATATAATGGCTAATAAACCAAAAGATATGGAAATAGAAATATTTATTCATGGTGCAATATGTTTTGCCTTTTCAGGAAGATGCTTTTTAAGTGATTTCTTAGCATGTAGAAGTGCAAACTTAGGAGATTGCGCTCAAAGTTGTAGATGGTCATATAATTTATATGCAGAAGAGAAAAATCATCCAGGAGAATATATGCCATTAGAAACTAGTGAATATGGAACAAGTATATTTTCATCAAAAGATTTATGCTTAATAAAAGAAATACCAGAAATAATAGATATGGGAATAGACAGCTTGAAAATTGAAGGTAGACTAAAAACAGAATATTATTTAGCAAGTGTAATAAATGCATATAGAAATGCAATAGATGATTATGAAAAAGATCCTGAACATTATGATTATACAAAATATTTAAAAGAATTAGAAAAAGTAAAAACAAGAGGGTTAACAACATTTTACTTTAATGATAGAAAAAACAAAGATATTCAAGAATATTCAGGAAGACAATATAATGAAAAATATGAATTTGGTGCTAAAGTTGTAGATGGTGAATCAGAATTTTCAACTGTAGAAATTAGAAATAAATTATCAGTTGGAGATACACTAGAAATAATTGAACCAAACAAAATTGAACCAATAGAATTTAAAATAGAAAAACTATATGATGTCGAAACTAACGAAGAAATAGATTCTGTAAGCCCTGGAGTAAAAGGGCAACAAGTAAAAATAAAATTACCAATAAAATGTAAAAAAGATTGGATAATAAGAAGAAAAAAATAAAAACTAAGACCTTAAATTATTAGAAAAGATTTAATAATTTAAGGTCTTTTTTTATTTCTTTAACATAGATGAAACTAAGAATCCTAAACAAACACAAAGAATAGATATGATTAAAGAAAAGCTAGAATTTATATTAGGCAAAAGTACAAATATAGAACCTAAAGAAAATCCAATAATGCTGTAAAATGTTTGAGCATAAAATTTATTTAATAAAAATTTGGTTATAATCATAAAAATAATACAGCCAATAATTAATCCAATTCCCATAGGAATTAGAATAGAAAAAGAAATAGTTGAAACAGCAAGTAAATAAGTAGAATAAACGCCTAAAAGCATTAAAATAATAGTACTACTAACACCAGGAATAATAACACCAACAGACATTGCAAAACCACTAAAAACCAAGTATAAAAAGCTAAAATTTTCCTGTGTAAAACTATTAGAAAAATAATTTTCTGCAACTACTGAAATTATTCCAATAAAAAAGGAAAATAATGTATAAAATAAAAAGTGAAATTTAAAATTTATTTTAGAATTGCAATCTTGAATTAGTGAAGGTATACATCCTAAAATTAATCCTATAAAAATTGATTTAGTCTGAATAGGAAAAGAAAATAAAAGATAATTTAAAATATTACTAAAAATTAAAATGCCCAATACACTACCTAAAACTATAGGAGATAAAAATTTTGCATTTTTCTTTATATCATTAAAAAAATCTAAAATACTATTTAATAAAGTTTCGTAAATTCCAAAAATCAAACAAAGAACACCACTACTAATTCCAGGTAAAATGGCACCGGCACCTATTGCAATACCTTTAAGACAATTTATAAAAAAATTCATAAAAAAAACCTCCGTAATAAAAGATATGAAATTTTTTGAATAAAAATTCGAGAAGGTCAGGCACTTTATTTTTTAAAATTCATATAATTTGAGTATGTAAAAAATGGAGGTGCAGGTCATGTTTTCAGCACTTTGTATGACGGGAATATATGGTTTTTTAGAATTTTTAAGAACAGCAGTATTTGCTGTACGGATATATACAAGGGGGAAGTTTATTTCCAGAACCATTATCAGCAGAAGAAGAAAAGAACTATTTAATGCAGATGGCTAAAGGGGATGATGAAGCAAGAAATATATTAATAGAAAGAAACTTAAGATTGGTAGCACATGTTGCTAAAAAATATAGTACATCTAAAGTTGATCAAGATGATTTAATATCAATAGGAACAATTGGCTTAATAAAAGGAATAAAAAGCTTTAATATTGAAAAAGGAGCAAGACTTTCTACATATGTTTCAAGATGTATAGATAATGAAATATTAATGCATTTAAGAGCAACAAAAAAATTAAGTGCAGAAGTATATTTAAATGAGCCAATAGGAAAAGATAAAGATGATAATGTAGTAACATTGCAAGAAGTACTTGAAAATAACGAAAGAAATATAGAAGATGAAGTTGATATAAAAATGAAAATAAAAATGCTTTATGAAAAAATGAAAAGTTTACTTAAAAATAGAGAAAAAGAAATCTTAGAACTTAGATTTGGCTTGGGAGGGAATAAACCAAAAACACAAAACGAAATAGCATCAATGATGGGAATTTCACGTTCATATGTATCAAGAATAGAAACTAAAGCAATAAAAAAATTAGCAAAAGAAATAAAAGAATAAAAAATTATTACAACTAGTATAAATTCTTTTAAAAGCTTTAATAATAAAATATAATATGGTATAATGCTTATATTATAGAAAAAATAAAGAAAGGAATTTATAATGACAAGAACTAAATTAAAAGATAGAGTATTACCTAAATACACAAAAGGTGAAGAAATTTTTAATATGACATCACACATAGTTGGAGCAGTACTTGGAATTGTAGCAACTGTATTATGTGTTGTTTTTGCTGCAGTACATCATAATGGATATGGTGTGGTAAGTGGAGCAATTTATGGAGTGACAATGATTTTATTATATACAATGTCAAGTATATATCATGGATTAAGTCCTAAAAGATATTCTAAAAGAGTATTTCAAGTATTAGATCATTGCTCTATATTTTTACTAATAGCTGGTTGTTATACACCTTTTGCATTATGCAGTATTCGCGAAGTTGATCCAGTATCTGGCTGGCTAATATTTGGTGTTATATGGGGAATTGCTATATTAGGTATAGTTTTAAACTCAATTGATATAAGCAAATTTAAAGTGTTTTCAATGATATGTTATTTACTTATGGGATGGTGTATTGTATTTAAAGCAAGTTTATTACCAGATATACTTGGAACAGCAGGATTAGTATTATTAGTATCAGGAGGAGTTGCATATACAGTTGGTGCAGTTATTTATGGATTAGGAAAGAAACATAAATGGATGCATTCAATATTCCATATGTTCATTTTATTAGGAAGCTTATTGCAATTTTTCTGTATTTTACTTTATGTAATGTAACGCCTATCATAAATTTGAAAAAGAATCAAATATTAAAAAAGTGTGATTTGAAGAGAATAAATACGAAAAAGAAAGATAATCATATATAGGTATAGTAAATTTTAAATTTTAAGTCACTTTTGAAATTTGATACATAAAAATCAATATGATAGAATACAGATAAGTTAAGAGTAAGAAGAAAACACCCTGCGTAGTGCGTATAGACAGAATTTTTAGAACCAACACACATTAAGAGGGGCCAATCTCTAGGTATGGCGTGCATGCTTGCATTATATGTAAGAAGCCCAGGAATATTTAGGTAGGCACCCACCTGTTTTTAGGAACAGGTCCTTAAAAATTCAAGGCAGCTGACGGCTAAGGCGGGGATAAATATTAAAATAATATTTATATAGAGGCAGGTTAAAATTTTTTATACTATCAAAAGCAATAAGATTTGATAGCTGGAAGATTTTAACCTGTCTCTATACTATTTTACACCAAATAATAGTTGTAGAAATATGTACAATGTGATATATTATAACTGACATAAGGACATTAACAAAAATAAAAATAGGAGAGTGATTTTTATGGAAAAAGTAAAAGATATTAAAGAATTAGAAAAAATAGCTAAAAAAGTAAGAAGAGGAATTATAGAAGAAGTATATTCAGCACAATCTGGACATCCAGGAGGTTCTCTATCTGTAGCAGATATTTTGACAGTATTATATTTTAATGAACTAAACATAGATGAAAAAAATCCTAAATGGGAAGAAAGAGATCGTCTAGTATTATCAAAAGGACATTGTTCACCCGCTTTATATAGTTGCTTAGCAAATAGAGGATATTTTGATATTGAAAAATTAAAAGAATTCAGAAAAATAGGTAAAAAGTTGCAAGGACATCCAGACATGAAAAAAATACCTGGAGTTGATATGACATCAGGATCTTTGGGTCAAGGACTATCAGCTGCAAATGGTATGGCAATTGCTGGAAAATTAGATAAAAAAGATTATAGAGTTTATTGCGTTTTAGGTGATGGAGAAATAGAAGAAGGTCAAGTTTGGGAAGCTGCAATGGCAGCTGCACATTACAAACTAGATAATTTATGTGTAATTGTAGATAATAATAATTTACAAATAGATGGAAAAATTACAGATGTAATGAGCTCATATCCAATTGATGAAAAATTTAAAAGCTTTGGATTTCAAGTTATAAACATAAATGGACATGATATAGATGAAATTATAAAAGCATTTGAAGTTGCAAGAGACATAAAAGGAAAACCAACATGTATTATAGCTAAAACAATTAAAGGAAAAGGCGTATCATTCATGGAAGATAAAGCAGAATGGCATGGAAAAGCACCAAATGAAGAACAATATAATGAAGCTATAAAAGAATTAGCATAAAAGCAGAAAGGAAGGTATAAAAATGGAAAATATAAAAAAAGCGATTAGAGAAAGTTATGGAGAAGCTCTATTAGATTTAGGAGCAAAAAATGATAAAGTTGTTGTATTAGATGCTGATTTATCAGGGGCAACAAAAACTAATTTATTTGCAAAAAAATATCCAGACAGATTTTTTGACATGGGAATAGCAGAAGCAAATATGATGGGAACTGCAGCAGGATTAGCAAGTTGTGGTAAAATAGCATATGCTAGCACATTTGCAGCATTTGCAGCAGGAAGAGCATATGATCAAATAAGATGTAGTATTGCATATCCAAAGCTAAATGTAAAAATCTGTGCAACACATAGTGGAATAACAGTAGGTGAAGATGGTGCAACACATCAAATGATAGAAGATATATCAATGATGAGAACAATGCCCAATATGACTGTTTTAACTACATCTGATGAAACAGAAACCAAATGGGCAGTTGATGCAATAAGCAAAATAGAAGGACCAGTATATTTACGTTTAGCAAGAATAAAAACTAGTAAAATATATGATGAAAATCAAAAATTTGAAATAGGAAAAGCTATTCAAATAGGAGATGGAACTGATGCAACAGTTTTTGCAACAGGAGTAACAGTTGAGCAAGCATTAATAGCTAAAGAAAATTTAGCAAAAGAAGGAATAAATATAAGAGTTGTAGATATGCATACAATTAAACCAATAGATGAAGACATGATAGTAAAAAGTGCAAAAGAAACTAAAAAATTAATTTCTGTAGAAGATCATAATGTTATTGGTGGATTAGGCGGAGCAATAAGTGAAGTCTTAACTGCAAAATATCCAGCAAAATTAACAAGATTAGGAATAAAAGATTGCTTTGGAATGTCAGGTAAAGCTGAAGAGCTTATTAAGTATTTTGAAATAGATAATGTTGCAATAGAAAATGCTGTAAAAAACGGTTAAAATAATGTAAATTTTTTGTGAAATTTGTAGGATAAAGTATTGCAAAAAAGCAATATTATTGTTATGATTAAATAGGTAAAAAATAATAGATTATTATGCAAAATATAAAAGCCAAAAACATGTAAGGAGAGCTAAAATGATAGAATTCAGAAATGTTACAAAAATATATGATACAGGAACAAAAGCCGTAAAAAATGCAAACTTTATAATTGAAAAAGGAGAATTTGCATTTTTAGTTGGGTCTTCAGGAAGCGGAAAATCAACATTAATAAAATTAATATTAAAAGAAGAAGAACCAACATCAGGAAATATAATAATAAATGGAAAAGATACAACTTTTTTGAAAGCTAATAGAATTCCTTATTTAAGAAGAAGCATGGGAGTTGTTTTTCAAGACTTCAGACTTTTACCAGATAAAACAGTATATGATAATGTAGCATATGCAATGTATATAGTAAGAGCAACTCCAAGACACATTAGAAGACAAGTTCCAATGGTACTTTCATTAGTTGGATTAAGTGGAAAAGCAAAAATGTATCCTAATGAATTATCAGGTGGAGAACAACAAAGAGTAGCTTTAGCAAGAGCTCTAGTAAATAATCCATCAATGTTAATTGCAGACGAGCCAACAGGAAACCTAGACCCAGACACAGCATGGGATATAATGAATTTATTAAACGATATAAATATGAGAGGAACAACTGTAGTAGTAGCAACACATGCTAAAGACATAGTTGACAAAATGAAAAAAAGAGTAATACACATTCGCAAAGGCGAAATAATTAGAGATGATAAAAAAGGTGGTTATGATTGTGAAATATAACAGATTAGGATATTTAATAGGTGAAGGCTTTAGCAATGTATTTAAAAACAAAAAATCAACAGGTGCATCACTTATGATTATGTGTGCAACAATGCTTATATTTGGAATATTTCTTATATTAGGAGAAAATATAAATCATTTTGTTGATCAAGTAGAAGCAGAACAAGGTATACAAGTCTTTATAAAAAATGATGCTACACAAGAGCAAATTCAACAATTGGGAGACAAAATAAAAGGAATAAATGGAGTTAGCACAATTCAATTTGTATCTAAAGAAGACGCATTAAATCAAATGAAAGAAAGATTTGGTGACAAGCAAGATTTATTAAGTGGATATGAAGGAGAAAATAATATATTTACAGCTTCATATGTTGTAACATTAGCAGATTTAACACAAAGTAAATCAATTCAAAATCAAATTTTAACTTTTGATACAGTAAAGAAAATAACAAGTAAAGATGATACAATAACAACATTAATAAACTTAGCAAATGGAATAAAAATTGTAACAGGTGTAATATTAGTTTTATTAATTATAATTTCAGTATTTATCATAGCAAATACAATAAAGTTAACAGTTCATTCAAGAAGAAAAGAAATTTCTATTATGAAATATGTTGGTGCAACTAATGGATTTATTAGATGGCCATTTATAGTAGAAGGTATGATAATAGGAATACTTGCAAGTGGAATATCAATAGTTATTGTAGGTTTAGCATATAACTTTTTAGCAGAAAAACTTGTTAACTCAGAATTTATGCAAGTAATTCATATGAGCTTAATTAGCTTTGGAGATATGTTTAACTCAATTATTTTTGTATATATGTTATTAGGTATAGGAATAGGTGTACTACGGAAGTGTAATCTCAATGAGAAAATATTTAAAAGTATAAAGGAGAAAAAATGCGTAAATTATTAATTACGATTTTAGCTTTTGTAATATGCAGTTTTAGTATTTTTTCTTATGTACATGCGGAAAATGAAACAAATAATACAACAAATACAGCAGCAACAGATTTACAAAATCAAAGAAATGAAATACAAAATCAGATGAATGAAGCTAACGAACAATTAGAAGGTGTTCAAAGTGATATATCAGAAAATTTGCAACAAGTACAAAAATTAGACGAAAAAATTGCAAATTCACAACAAGAATTAGATGACTTAAATAAAAAAATATCAGATTTACAAGCTTCATCTGATGATGTAGAAGCAAAATTAAAAACAGCAGAAGAAAATTATAATAACCAAAAAGCTTTATTAGACAGCTATTTAGTAGCTGTGCAAGAATCAAGTGATACTCAATATTTAGATGTATTATTAACATCTAGAAGTTTAACAGAATTTTTATCAAATTATTTCTTTATTACAGAATTAGCAAGCACAGAAATGGACTTATTAAATGATATGCAAAATAAAAAAGATGAAATTGCTAGTTCAAAAGAAAAATTAGATAAAAATAAACAAGAGTTATCAACTATAAAGGCTAACCAAACAAAAACAGCAACAGTATTAGCTAACACAAAATCAGTAAGAGAAAATTTTATGTCAAAATTATCTGATCAAGAAAAAGAAATACAAGCTAAAATTGATGAATATAACAGTCAGTATAATGCGATAAATAATGAAATTTTACAATTAGCACAAAATGGAATTGCAACACAATATATAGGTGGACAATTAGCATGGCCAGTACCTGGTTATACAGTAATTAGTTCTAAATATGGAATGAGAACACACCCTATAACTGGAGTATACAAATTACACACAGGTGTTGATATTAGAGCACCATTAGGTGCAACATTTATTGCTGCAAATGATGGAATAGTTACAAAAGCAGGAATGAATGCTGCATATGGAAATATGGTAATGATTGACCATGGTGGTGGTGTTTCAACATTATATGCACATGGTTCAGAAATTTTGGTTCAAGTAGGTCAACAAGTAAAAAGAGGTGATCCAGTATTAAAAGTTGGTTCAACAGGGTATTCAACAGGACCTCATGCACATTTTGAAGTTAGATTAAATGGTGTAGTAACAGATCCTATGCCATACATTACTAATGGCTTAGTGCCAGACACACAAAATAAAGATGAAAATACTACAAATTAATAAAAAAATTGGGAGGAACTTATGAAAAAATTAGGTTTAAAAATATTGGGAATATTAATTGTTGCAATAATGTTATTACAAACTTCAGCTGTATTTGCCACTTCTGAAACTGACAAATTAAATTCTCAAAAAACAGAAAATGATAAAAAAATTAATGATAAAAAATCAGACTTAGAAGATGTAAAAGAAGAAAAATCTGACACACAACAACAAGTAAATGATTTAAGCAGTAAAATATCAGAATATCAATCACAAATAGATGATTTAGATGGTAAAATAAGTGACTTAAATAATAAAATATCTGATGCTCAAAATCAATTAAATCAAAAACAAGAAGATTATGATAAAAATCAAAAATTAGCAGAAGAAAGATTAGTTGTAATGCAAGAAGAAGGAGATACATCATATTTAGACTTTATATTAAAATCATCATCTTTAACAGATATGATATCAAGTTTTTATCTATCTTCAGAAGTTGCAACAGCAGATATGGATTTAATAAATAAAATTGCTAAAGAAAAACAAGAAGTAGAACAAGCTAAAACAAATCTAGAAAATGATAAAAATCAATTAGATGCTTCAAAAATTGAAAAACAAAGCGTTTCAACACAGTTACAAGTTGCTAAAGAAGAAAAGAGTCAACAAGTAGCTAAATTATCAGAAGATCAAAAACAAATTGAATCTGAACTAGACGAATTACAAGAAGCTAATGTTCAAATAGGTAAAGAAATTAAAGAAGCACAAGCAAAATATGCAGCACAAATAGCAGCATTAAATCAAAGTAAAAATTCACAATCAAATAGTAGTAATAGCAAAAATAATGGAAATAGCGGTAATAAACACAACAGTGGCAGTGGCGGAAATTATAGTGGCGGAGGTAGTGGAGTACTTGCAAGACCCGTTGCTAGTGGCAGTGTAACAGCAGGAATGTATTATCCAAGTGGTTCATATCATGGAGCTATAGATTATGGTGTATCAGCTGGAACACCTGTATATGCAGCTGCTGATGGTGTAGTTATTAAAACAGCTAATTTAACAACAAGTTATGGAACTTATGTTGTAATACAACATGCTAATGGAATCCAAACATGGTATGCACATGGTACTTCAGGATCAATATGTGTATCTGCTGGACAAACGGTTTCAAGAGGTCAACAAATTATGAAATCTGGAAATAGTGGACATTCAACAGGAGCACATTTACATTTTGAAGTTAGAGTTGCACCATATGATTACAATACATGTCGTGTTAATCCAACAAATTATATGTAATTAATACATAAATGAATATAATTATAATATAATTATATATGGGCGGAAGACCTTCCGCCCAAGTTGTTTATATAATGATAAAATAAAATTTTTATTATTATATAAATAATTTGAAAAAATGGAGGACGAATATGGAAGAGAAAAAAAGATTTAAGACATATAAAATTGTCATGCTAGTTATATTGGTAGCTTTTATTACATTTTTACTTACAACAATAGGAATGTACCAATACTTTACAAAATCAGGATTTGGAAAGAGTTTAATAACAAGTTCTAATACAAATAATGAAATTGCAGATACATTAAACAAATATAGAAAAATAATCGACAAATATTATTTAGGAAATATTGATGAAGAAAAACTAAAAGAAGGTGCCATAAAAGGATATATTGAAGGACTAGATGATAAATATACAGAATATATATCTAAAGATGATATGCAAGAATATATTGCAGATACAACAGGAAACTTTGTTGGAATAGGAATATATATGGTTCAAGATACAAATACAAATAGAATATTAGTATTATCTCCAATAAAAGGTGGACCAGCAGAAAAAGCAGGAATTCAACCAGGAGACTATATTTTAGAGGTTGATGGAGTTGAATATAAAGGTGACCAAATGTCAGTTGCAGCAGCCAAAATTAAAGGAGAAGCAAATACAAAAGTAAAAATAAAAGTATTAAGAAACAACGAAACAAAAGAATATGAATTAACAAGAGAAAATATAAAATTAAACCCTGTAGAAGGAAAAGTTCTAGAAAATAATATAGGATATATTGAATTTTCATCATTTGATGAAGGCACAGCAGATGAATTTAAAACAAAATATGAAGAATTACAAAAACAAGGAATAAAATCACTAGTTATTGATTTAAGAAATAACGGTGGTGGAATTGTAAGTGAAGCATTAAAAATAGGAGATTATATTTTAAATAAAGATGATGTAATATTATATGAAGTAGACAAAAATAATAAAGAAACTGTTGAAAAATCAGAAAATAATCCTATAATAAATATGCCAATAGTGGTTTTAACAAATGGAAATACAGCAAGTTCATCTGAAATATTAGCAGGAGCACTAAAAGATCATGGAAAAGCTAAAATAGTAGGTGAAAAAACATATGGAAAAGGTGTAATTCAACAATTACTAACAATGCCAGATGGAAGTGGATTAAAAATAACATCTGAAGAATATCTAACACCAAACAAAACAAAATTAAACAAAGTTGGAATTGAACCTGACGAAAAAGTTAGTCTACCAGATACAGTAAAAAATGTGTTAAATGTAGATCAAAAAGATGATACACAATTACAAAAAGCAATTGAATTGTTAAAATAATAGTATAAATATGAAATGAGAGGGAATAATGTTATGAATTTACCAAATAAATTAACAATATTTAGAGTTATATTAGTACCAATTATGGTTATAATTCCTTTTTTAGGAATTAAAGGAAATACTTTTGGAATACCAACAGAATGGATAATAGTAGATTTAATATTTATAATAGCATCAATAACAGATAAATTAGATGGATATTTAGCAAGAAAGAATAATCAAGTAACAGTATTTGGTAAATTCTTAGATCCATTAGCAGATAAAATATTGGTATTAGCAGCATTAATTATGCTAGTCGAAGCTACTAAGCTTCCAGCTTGGATACCAATTATTGTTTTAGCAAGAGAATTTATGGTTTCAGGTTATAGATTAATTGCAGTACAAAAAGGTGGAGAAGTTATTGCAGCATCAAAATGGGGAAAATTAAAAACAGTAACCCAAATGATAGCAATAATACTTGCATTTTTAGACTTGAATGCATTTGGAGAATGCTTTAGTGGAACATTACGAGGCGGAGACTTAGTATTAAATTTAATAGTAACAATATTAATGATTTTACAAGTTATCGCAACAGTATTTTCAGGAATTGATTATATGAAAGGTGCAAAAAAATATATAAAAGATTAAAAAACGGCTATAAATAAAGAAAAAAATGGAGTTTGCTTGACAAATTTCATTTTTTGCCGTAATATAGTAATGATTTTTAAACTATGCACTTAATGAGAGGAGAATGAAAATGGAAGAAAAAGAAGTTATTTTAACACAAGAAGGGTATAATAAAATAGAAAAAGAATTAAATTATTTAAAAACAGAAAAAAGAGCTGAAATAGCAGGTAGAATAAAAGTTGCTTTAGGATTTGGAGATTTATCAGAAAATTCAGAATATGATGAAGCAAAAAATGCACAAGCAGAAAATGAAGTAAGAATTGCAGAACTTGAAAATAAAATGAGACATGCAAAAATAATAGATGAAAAAGACATTGATACAGAAACAGTTCAAATTGGAAACAAAGTAAAAGTTTTAGATATGGAATTTAATGAAGAAGTTGAATACACAATAGTAGGATCAACAGAAGTTGATTTAGCTGAAAATAAAATTTCAAATGAATCACCATTAGGAGAAGCTTTAATTGGAGCTAAAAAAGGAAAAACAGTAGAAGTAAACGCACCAGGTGGAATACTAAAATACAAAATATTAGATATAAATAGATAAAAAAATGAGATGTAAGAATCTCATTTTTTTGACTTAATTAATTTTAGTGCTAGAATCTAAAGCAAGTTTAATCATTTTATTTAATCCTGTTTCACGTTCTTCTGAAGTAGCAACTTCTTTAATATATTTGGAATCAACAACACTCATTAAAACACTAGCTTTTTTGTTAAACATTTTAGCTGTATATAATAAAGAAAAAGCTTCCATTTCTGCACATATAGGGTTAAAATCTTTAGGAACTCTACCTAAAAATTTATTAACATCAGTCATATAAACATCAAAACAATCAGTACATACAGTGTTTCCTTTTACTAATTTTGTATTAGTTTCTAAAGCAGTATTACTAATTATAGAATTTAATTCTTCATTAGATTGAACAATATGACAAATATCATTATTTAAAGTTAAAGCAAAATTACTTTCACTAAAAACATTATCAGCTAATACGATATCAAAAATTTTTAAATCAGGACTGTAAGATCCACAAGATCCAATTCTAATAATATTTTCAACTTCATAGAATTTATATAATTCGTAACAATAAATTCCCATACTTGGCATTCCCATTCCAGAAGCCATAACAGTAACACGTGTACCTTTATAAAATCCAGTATAAGCAGACATACCCCTTACTTGATTTACAAGCTTGACATCATCTAAAAAATTATCTGCAATATATTTAGCTCTACATGGATCACCAGGCATTATAACAGTTTTAGCAATCTCACCTAATTTTGCTTCATTATGTGGTGTTGGCATAATTAATCCTCCTCCTTTTTTTACCCAACATTATATCATAAAAGAAATAAAAAAGCTTGTCAAAAATTTAAAAAAGTAGTAAACTAATAATAGATTAAAAAAAAACCGAAAAAAGAAAAAGGTTTATTTTTAATCTTTTTTCTTTTTTACGATAAAGAGGAGGAGCAATGAATACAAAATATATATTTGTAACAGGCGGAGTAGTATCAGGACTAGGAAAAGGAATAACTGCAGCATCATTGGGAAGACTATTAAAAAATAGAGGATATAAAGTAACAATTCAAAAATTTGATCCCTATATTAATGTAGACCCAGGAACAATGAATCCATATGAACATGGAGAAGTATTTGTAACAGACGATGGAGCTGAAACTGACTTAGATTTAGGACATTATGAAAGATTTATTGATGAAAATCTTACACATAATTCAAGTGTAACAATGGGAAAAGTATATTCTACAGTAATTGAAAAAGAAAGAAGAGGAGAATATTTAGGAAAAACAGTTCAAGTTATACCACATATAACAAATGAAATAAAAAAAAGAATTTATGGATTTGAAAATACAGATACAGATATAGTAATAACAGAAGTTGGTGGAACAATAGGAGATATAGAAGGACTATCAATAATAGAAGCAATTAGACAAGTTGGATTAGAAAAAAATCCAGAAGATGTATTATATATACATGTAACATTATTGCCATATATATCAGGTTCAAATGAAATAAAATCAAAACCAACACAACACTCTGTAAAAGAATTACAAAGTTTAGGAATTAAACCTGACATAATAGTTTGTAGAACTGAATTAGATATTCCGGACTCAGTAAGAGAAAAATTATCTTTATTTTGTAATGTAAGAAAAACAAGTGTAATTGAAAATAAAACAGCTGATTGCTTATATGCAGTTCCATTAATGTTAGAAGAAGAAGGCTTAGCTCGTGAAGCATGCAATCATTTAAAACTTGATAGATATATTCCAGATAATACAAAATGGCAAAAAATGATTGACGATATAAGAGCGATTGATAAAAATAAGATTGTAAAAATAGCAATAGTAGGAAAATATGTAAAGCTTGAAGATTCATATATATCAGTAATAGAAAGCTTATACCATGCAGGATTTGCAAATCATGTAAAAGTTAAAGTGGAGTTGGTAAATTCAGAAAAAATAACCAAAGAAAATGCAAAAGAAGTTCTACAAAAATATGATGGAATAGTAGTTCCTGGTGGATTTGGAAGTAGAGGAATAGAAGGCAAAATTCAAACAATAAAACATGCAAGAGAAAACAATGTACCATTTTTAGGTATTTGCCTAGGAATGCAAATGGCAGTTGTTGAATACGCAAGGGATGTTTTAGGGTTAAAAGATGCCAATTCTTCAGAATTAGATGAGAACACTCAAAATCCAGTTATTCACATAATGGAAGATCAAAAAAATGTTAATAAAAAAGGTGGTACAATGCGTTTAGGTGCTTATCCATGTATCCTTCAAGAAGGTAGTTTAGCTAAAAAATTATATGGGAAAAATGAAATATCTGAAAGACATAGACATAGATATGAATATAATAATGCATATAGAGAAAGACTAGAAAAAGCAGGATTAAAAGTTTCTGGAACTTCTCCAGATGGAAATTTAGTAGAAATTGTTGAATTAGAAAATCATCCATATTTTATTGCTGGACAATTTCACCCAGAATTAAAATCAAGACCAAATAGACCAGCACCACTATTTGTTGGATTAATAAGAGCTTGTTTGGAACAAAAATAAAATATTTTGTAAAAATGATTGACTAAATTTTTAATTTTGTATAATATTAATATGAAAATAAAACCAAAGAAGGAGAGAAAAACAAATGAATAAAGTATCAATAAGAAAAAATGCAAAAGGTATAACACTAATAGCCTTTGCAATTAGTAGGAAATGCGTTCGATATTAGAAAAGAACTTGAACCCTTTGTGAGAGTAAAGAAAACCAGAGAAAAATATAACCATGTTGAAGTGAATTTATATGTAGAAATTGCATAAAATTGATAAATCTTCGAG
>USGY01000023.1 GCA_900554365.1 uncultured Clostridium sp.
AAGGAACAGCAACAATAACAGCAGTGTCAAGAGATGGAGGAAAGACAGCTACTTGTGAAATAACTGTAAAATAAAAAGTGATTATAGAAATGAAATTAGAGTTATAAATTAACTTAAATTTCATTTCTATTTTTATATTAATTGACTAATGATTTAATTGTTGATAAAATACAGGGGGAAAGAATAAAAAAGGTTGATTTATAACTAAGATATGATATAATTACCCCCAAAGGAGAAAAGATATTATGAAAGAAGATTACAAAATAATTGTTGAAGATGTATACAAAACTTTTAATGTATATTTGGACAAAGCAAATACAATGAAAGAAAAAATATTATTTTTATTTAGTAGAAACAGAAAAGAAAAAAGAGAAGTATTAAAAGGAATAAACTTAAAAATAAAAAAAGGGGAAGTTGTTGCTTTAATAGGAACTAATGGAAGTGGAAAATCTACTTTACTTAAGTTGTTGACTAAAATTATTTATCCTACAAAAGGTAAAATAATAACAAATGGAAAATTAACATCACTATTAGAGTTAGGAGCTGGATTTCATCCTGATTTTTCTGGAAGAGAAAATATCTATTTTAATGCTTCAATTTTTGGTTTGACTAAAAAAGAAATTGATAATAGATTAGAAGATATAATAGAATTTTCTGAGTTAGGTGACTATATTGATAACCCAGTTAGAACTTATTCATCAGGAATGTATATGAGATTAGCATTTTCAGTTGCAATAAATGTAGATGCAGATATCTTATTAATTGATGAAATTTTATCAGTAGGTGATGAACATTTCCAAAATAAATGCTTAGAAAAAATGCTTGAATTAAAAGATCAAGGAAAAACAATGGTATTTGTAACACATAGCATGGGAACTGTTAGAAAACTATGTAGTAGAGCAGTTTGGCTAAAAGATGGAAAAATAAAAATGGATGGAGATACAAATCAAGTTGTAGATGAATATATAAAAGAAAACTCATAGAAAGGAATTAAAAATGAAATTTAATTACAAATTATATCCTGGAAGAAAAAGAGAAGAAATAAAATTTGAACAAGAATATAAGCCAGAAATAACGATAATAACAGCATATTATAATGGAGATGCATTTATTGACGAAACAATTAATTCGGTTTTAAATCAAACATTTCCAGCATGGGAGTGGCTTATTGTAAATGACGGCTCAACAAATGAAAAAAGTATAGAAAAATTAAAAGAAATAGAAAAAATCGATAAAAGAATAAAAGTAATAAATAAAGAAAACTCAGGATTAGCTGCAACAAGAGACTATGGAGCAAAATTAGCAAATAAAAATTCAAAATATTTATTTTTCTTAGATGATGATGATGTAATAAATAAAACTTATCTAGAATGTGCATATTGGACATTACAAACAAATCAAGATGCTACATGGGCGTATGCAGATTTAGTAAATTTCCATAAAGAAGAATTTGAATGGATAAAATATTTTGATTCAGATATAGAAAAAAAGGAAAATTTATTAGTTGCAACAGCATTGATAAGAAAAGAGGACTTCTGGAAAGTAAATGGATATGAATTAAGAGAAAAAGCTGTTAATGAAGATTGGAATTTATGGCTAAAATTCCTAAAAAAAGGAATGAAACCTGTAAGAATGGATTTTATAGGATTTTGGTATAGAAAGAAAAAAGGAAACAGTGAACTAGAGCGTTCAAAACAAAATAGAGAAAGAGCATTAAGCATAATAAATGAAACAGCAAAATCAATTAATAAAAAAGTAACAGCAATTCAATATCCAAAATCAGATTATAATTGGCAAGAAATAATAGAAGAAATGCCAAAAAATATTCATTATAGAATAAGCTCAAATAATAAAATAAATGTATTAATGATTATTCCATGGATGGTAACAGGAGGAGCTGATAAATTCAATCTAGACCTTATTACAAGAGCTAATAAAGACAGATTTAATTTTATTATAGTAAATACTAATCCAAAAGTTAATCTATGGAAGCAAGATTTTGAAGAACAAGCAATAATATATGATTTAACAACATTTATTGATCAAAAATATTGGACAGCATTTATAAATAATTTAATAAATGAATATAGAATCAATTTAATATTAAATACAAATAGTCTTACAGGATATTCAATGATTCCTTATTTAAAATCAAAATATCCAACAATTCCTATTGTAGACTATATACATATGGAAGAATGGTATAACAGATGTGGAGGATATTCAAGAGACTCTAGTGTTGTAGCACCATGTATTGATAAAACATTAGTATGTAATGAAAATTCAAGAAAAATATTGATTAATCATTTTAAAAGAAATGAAAATGACATAAAAACAGTTTATATTGGTGTAGATGAAAAACTATTTGACCCAAATAAATACAATAAGCAAGAAATAAGAGAACAATATAAATTAAAAGATGATGACAATAGATATATATTAAGCTATATATGTAGAATAGATTTACAAAAAAGACCAATGCTATTAGCTGAAATTTTAAAAGAATTAAAACAAAGAAGAAATGATTTCTTATGCTTAATAGCAGGCGATGGACCAATGCTTGAAAAATTAAAAGACAAACTAAAAAAATATGATTTAATAAATAATGTAAAATTCTTAGGAAATATAAAAGAAACAGCAAAATTATACAAAGTAAGTGATTTAACTATAAACTGTTCAATAAAAGAAGGAGTAGCATTAACATCATATGAATCATTAGCAATGGGGATACCAGTAGTTTCATCAAATGTAGGGGGACAAGCTGAATTAATAAATGATGAAGTTGGTGTAATAGTTCCTTGCATGCAAGAAGAAAAAGACATAAAAGTTTTGAAATATTCAGAAGCAGAATATAAGAACTATGCAGATGGAATAGAAAAAATATTAAACAATTTAGATACATATAAATCAAATTGTAGAAAAAGAATCTTAAATGGATTTACAATAGATCAAATGGTAGTCAATATGGAAAACATTTTAGAAAATGTCGTAAGAGAACCAGATCCTCAAAAAATTGCAATAGGAGAAATGCTAAAAAATACACAAAGTATATGTAAAGAATTAATAACAGAAAACTTTATTGCACAAAAAGGAGAATACCAATGGTTATGTGATCAAGTTAATTTAGAATACTTTGGAATGATACCACATGATGGGAATGCAGAGTTTATAGGTGGAGGATATGATTATTTTAAAACTCCAATGGGAAGATTTAGATTAATTATGATTAAAATAACAAAAAAATTACATCTTTATGAAAAAATAAAAAATATATTAGTAAAGATAAGAAAAGACTAGAAGGAGAAAAAATGATAAACGTATTTAAAAATTTATATCAATATAGAGAACTACTTAAAACAAATGTAAAAAAAGAAATAAGGGGAAAATATAAAAACTCATTTTTAGGAGTTTTATGGTCATTTTTAAACCCATTATTACAAATAGCAGTTTATGCAATAGTATTTCCATTAATTTTGAGAAATACACAAGAAAATTATGTTATATTTCTATGTTGTGGATTAATACCTTGGACATTTTTTTCAACAGCAATTTCAAGGTCAGCATTTACAATGATAGAAAATGGAAATATACTGAAAAAAGTTTATTTCCCAAGAGAAATTTTGCCAATTTCTGTAGTAACAAGTGAAGCAGTAAACTTTATGATTTCCACAATAATTATTTTAGCATTTGTTATATTTGGTGGATTAGGAATTACAAAATATGTCCTATTTTACCCACTTATATTAGTAGTACAATACTTATTAGTGCTTGCCATATCATTAATAGTATCAAGTATCTGTGTATATGTAAGAGATTTACAACATTTTATAGGAATATTTTTACAATTATTATTTTATGCAACACCGGTTGTATATTCAGCAGAAACTATACCAGAAAATTTTGCATGGATGCTAAAAATAAATCCAATGACATATATAATTGATGGATATAGAAATATTTTCTACAATCAAACAATGCCAGATATTAAAGCTTTATTAATTCTATTTGTAATTCTATTATTTGTAATAGTAATAGGATATGTTATATTTAATAAATTACAAAAAGGATTTGCGGAAGAATTATAAGGAGAAAAAAATGAAAAATATAGCACAGAAAATAAAAAAAGATTGGAAATTCTTTTCCATATTAGCAGTAGCAGTAATTTTAATATGGATGTTAGTGTTTTATTCATTAGATGTATCTGATAAAGTTTACAATACTAGCGAAAAAGTAGAAGCAGAGGGTAGCATAAAAGATGTTACCCCTGGAATGAAAATAGAACAAAAAATAAAAGCAACAAGAAACAATTTTAAAAGAGTTGATATTCAATTTGAACCATTAAAAGAACAAAATAATATAGCTGGAAAAGTAACAATTGGAATAAATGACGAAAATGGAAAAACAATAGCCAAAAAGACAATTACAAGAAACTATATTAGAGAAAATAATGTATATGAATTTAACTTTAAAAATCAAAAAAAATCACAAGATAAAGAATATGTATTATGGATTCAGTTTGAAGAAGTAAAAGAAGGTAGTCAATTCTTCACAGTAAAAACAGAAAATGTTAATCAAGAAGGTATAAAATTATCGATAAATGGACAAGAACAAAATGAAGGCTTAGCAATACAAGAATTTTATAAGAATTCTAAAAAGCAAATAATATTTGACTTAGGAATATTTATATTTACAATATATGCAGTTTGCATAAGTATTTATATTTATTATAAAAAAGAAATAAAAGTTGAAAAAATATTTTTATATACTGTTCCAGCAATCTGTTTATTTTATATTATATTTATGCCTACATGTAAAAATCATGATGAATTATATCATTGGTATAGAAGTTATGAAGTATCAATGGGAAAATTAATGACAGGAATAAATGGTGATGAATTAGGAACAAAAATGCCTGAAAATATAAGCAAATTATTAACAGATAATTGGATGACAATTACATATTCAGATGTAAATGAATGTTTAAGTATCCCACTTGAAGCAGATCAAAAAACAACATTATATGCAGAAACATCAGCTGTATATTCATTTATTCAATATTTGCCTCAAGGAATAGGAATAGCAATTGCAAGATTATTTACAGATAAAGTTGTGCTATTAGCATATGCGGGAAGATTTATGAATATGTTAATTGCAATGACTTGCATTTATTTTGCAATAAAGAAAATACCATTTGGAAAGAAAATAATATTAGCATTATCATTCATTCCAATTGCAATTGAAGGATTTTCTTCTTTGTCACCAGATGCAATGACAATTTCATTAGCATTTTTATATATTGCATACATTTTAAAATTAGCATTTAGTAAAGAAGAAGCATTTATAGGAAAAAAAGAAATAATTACATTAACAGTAATGTCAATTATAATGTCATTATGCAAAATAGTATATGTACCATTAGTACTATTAATGTTTATTATTCCAAAAGAAAAATTCAAAGATTGCAAAAAAGTAAAAAAAATAATTGCAATAATAGCAATAGCAGCAATTATAAATTTAATATGGCTTGGAATTTCAAGTATATATTTAGCACATTTTAGAGAAGGTGACTCTGGAATTCAAGTAAAAACATTATTATCAAATCCTATTAGATATGTTCAAGATTGCTTATATACTTTAAATATAAATGCAGATAGCTATATTATGACTATGTTTGGACAAAAATTAGGATGGGGAGAATTAGTAAAAGTATACGATATAGTTCCTTATATATTATTATTTATGGTAACATGGATAACAATAATAGATCAAACAATAAAAGATAAATTTAAACTTTATCAAAAATTTATAATAGCTATAATAATATTAGGAATTAGTGGACTTATATTTACAAGCTTATATGTACAATGGACAACATGCGGAAGCGATTCAATAGCTGGAATACAAGGAAGATATTTCATACCAATTTTACCATTATTCATATTGTTAATAGGAAGTCAATTAAAAATAAAAACACCATATAATGATAAAAATATAAATAAATATATTGGAATTATAGGAATGATAATACAAACAATACCAATAGCACAAATAATAATATGTCATTTATAAAAGGAGGATAAAAATGGAGAAAATTGCAGTACTAATACCATGTTATAATGAAGAACTTACAATAGAAAAAGTAATAAAAGATTTTAAAAAAGAATTACCAGATGCAGATATATATGTTTATGACAATAATTCAAAAGATAAAACTTATGAAATTGCAAAAAATGCAGGAGCAATAGTAAGAAGAGAAAATAGACAAGGAAAAGGTAATGTTGTAAGAACAATGTTTAGAGAAATTGATGCAGACATTTATGTAATGGTAGATGGAGACGATACTTATCCTGCAGAATTTGTACATCAATTAATAGAACCAGTAAGAAATAATGAAGCAGATATGGCAATAGGAGATAGATTATCTAATGGAACATATCAACAACAAATAAAGAAAAACTTCCATGAATTTGGAAATAATTTAGTAAGAAAATCTATAAATATATTATTTAATAATAAATTAAAAGACATTATGACAGGATATAGAGTTTTTAGCAGAATGTTTGTAAAAAATATGCCTGTAATGAGTCCAAAATTTGAACTAGAAACAGAAATGACATTATTTGCTTTAGATAAAAAATTCAGAATAAAAGAAATACCAATAGTATTTAGAGAAAGACCAGATGGTAGTGAATCAAAAATAGATACAGTTTCTGATGGAATGAAAGTAATAAAAACAATTATAAAAATGTTTAAAGATCATAAACCATTAAAATTTTTCACAATATTATTTTTAGTATTCTTTATTCTTGGATTAATTGTAGGAGTTCCTGTTATTGTTGAATTTTATAAAACTGGATATATAACTAAAATGCCATCAGCAGTATTAGCTACAGGTTTAGTTACATTAGCTGTAATAATGGAACAATGTGGGCTTATATTAAATACAATAGTTAAGCAACACAGAGAAAATTATGAATTAAATTTATTAAGATATCAACAATTAGAAGATAAAAAATAGGAGTTTATAATGGAATTTTTAAAGAAAAAATTAGAAATTTTTAAAGATAAAAATTTATATTTATTTTTAGCAGTTACATTAATGTTTTTTGGAATTTTTATTATAAAAGATTATACAATAGATTCTTATATATTTTTCCAGGAAACATGGAAAGAGCCATTTTTACACTTTTTAGACCTAGGAAGAATTGTAACAGCAATGCTTTGGTTAATTGTTTCTTGGACAAATTATGATATATTTTATATAGTATCAATCATAATAGCATTTATAACAACAACATTAAGTATGTATGAATTAAATAAAATATTAGAAAAAGATATATCAAATAAAAATATAACAAAAATAATTTCAATTATTGCAATAATTAATTTCTGTACATTAGAATTATATATGTTTGTTGAAAAAGGCATAATGATGCTTTCAGTACTAATGATTATATTAGCAATAAAACACTTAGATAAAGCATTAGAAGGAGATAAAAAATCAAATATAATAATCTTAATAGAAATGTTTATAGCTAATTGCTGTTATCAAGGAACTGTAGGATTATTTGTAGTATTTGGAACATTTTATATAATTAAACATTCTAAGAAAATAATAGACTTTATAAAAAATAATGTTATAGTAGCATTATTATATGCAATACCAGCAATATTAAATTATTTAATAGTAAAAGTCATGTTCAATAGTGAAAGAGTTACAAACTCAATTCCATTAGGAACTAAACTAGATCAAATATCTTATGCTGTAAAAAATATTTTGGAAAATACATTTGGAATATTACCCAAATACATGTTTATATCAATGGTAATATTATTTGCAGCTATATTTATAGTTAAAACACTATATAATAAAGAAAAAATAAATATGAAGATATGTAATGTATTTTGGGTATTTTATATAATAATTGCAACAATATTGTCAGCTGTGGCACCTCAAATAATGCAATCATATGTGTATATAGTTCCTAGAAATACATATCCATTAGGAGCTTTAATAGCAATAATAATAATGTTATTATATTATAAATATAAAAATGGAAAAGTATTAAATATAATGACAACTACGATAAGTATAGCTTTCTTATTCGTATTATTCTTTAATTTTATGGATATAAATATAGGACATTATTATACAAATAGAAAAGATATGGAAATAGCAAAAGAAATAGCTACAATTGTAGAAAATTATGAAAAAGAAAGTGGAAAACAGATAACAAAAGTAGTTCTATATGATGGTGGTGAAAATAAAAAGACAGAATATGAAGGTGTAAGACATATTGGAGATGCAAATACTAGAGCGTTTTATGCAACATGGGGAGTACAAGGAATATTAGACAATGTATTGCATAGACAAATTACCATAGAAGATAAAAAAGATGAAGAAATTGAAAAATATTTTAGTAACCAAAATTGGAAATATTTTAATGAAGACCAAGTAAAAATAAAAGATGATACATTACATTTGTTAGTTATATCAGAAATAACATAGGTAGTAGAAAGAAGGTACATGTATGAAAAAAATTACAATAATAATCCCAGCATATAACGAAGAAGAATCATTACCAATGCTATACGAAAGATTAAATAAATTAATGGAAGAAATGTCAAATTATGAATTTGAAATACTTTTTGTAAATGATGGAAGTAAAGACAAAACAATTGACATAATAAAAAATCTAAGAGAAAAAGATAAAAGAATTTGTTATGTAGATTTTGCAAGAAACTTTGGAAAAGAAATAGCCATGATTGCAGGATTAGACTATGCAACAGGAGATTGTGTTGTATTTATGGATGCAGATTTACAAGATCCACCAGAGTTAATACCGGAACTAGTTAAATATTGGGAAGAAGGTTATGATGATGTATATGCTAAAAGACGTTCAAGAAAAGGTGAAACATGGTTAAAAAAATTCACATCTAAAATGTATTATAGAGTATTACAACATTTAACTAAAGTAGAAATCCAAGAAGATACAGGAGACTTTAGACTTTTAGATAGAAGATGTGTAAATGCATTAAAAAAACTAAGAGAATCTCAAAGAAATACAAAAAGTATGTTTAGTTGGATAGGGTATAAGAAAAAAGAAGTTCTATATGATAGAGATCCAAGAGTTGCAGGTTCGACAAAATGGAATTATGGTAAATTAATAGATTTAGCAATAGATGGAATAACATCATTTACAACATCACCTTTAAGACTAGCAACATTTATTGCAATTCCAACATTTATAGTTTTATTTATATATTTTATATATGTAATTGCGAAAACATTTGTAGTACATGAGGCAATACAAGCATTCCAAGCAATTATATTATTAATATTATTCTTCTCTGGAATTCAAATATTATTATTTGGAATTTTAGGAGAATATTTAGGAAGAATATTTAATGAAACTAAAAATAGACCATTATATTTAGTAAATGAATACAATGGAAAAAAAGAAATGAATGACAAATAGGGAGCAAAAGATGAAAGAAGAAAAAATTCAGAAAATAAAATTAAATGAAATAGACATAAAAAACTTAAATATAAATGTTATAAAAGGCTTATATTTAGAATATAAAGAAGTCATAAATTATTTAATTTTTGGCGTAGGCTCAATGATTGTAAACTTTGCTTCATATTTTATTTTTGCACGATTATTAAAAATAGATGAAGTAGTAAGTAGTGCAATGTCATGGTTTTGTGCTGTTTTATTTGCATATATAACGAATAAATTATTTGTATTTGAAAGTAAAACAACAACAGTAAAAGAAGTAATAAAAGAATGTGTATCATTTTTCTTAGCTAGAATTGTAACAGGAATTTTATGTGATGTTGGAACATTTGCAGTAATGGTAAAAGTTCTAAAAATAAATGATATTATTTCTAAAGTTGTAACACAAGTAATGGTAGTAATATTAAATTATGTTTTTAGTAAATTTATAATATTTAAAAATAAAAAATAAACAAAAAGAAGGCAATATTTTTTTATGCCTTCTTTTTTTGTCGAAATTTGATTGACAAATAGGAATTAATATAGTACAGTAATAGTGTACCCATATATGTATAGTGTGTAACACATGCTATATTGACAAGCAAAAAGGAGAAGGATAATGAACACAAAAGGTACAATCAATGTCTATGTAAAAGACGAAGCAGAACTTAGGCAGGATTACACAATAACGCTTGAAGTTCCTAAAGAATTAGGTGATATAGCGGGTATCCGCGTATTGCTGAACCAAGAAGGCGAAAAACCATCTATTGATAAACAAATGAAAAAGGTAGAAGAAGATAATGATACAAACAGGTATTGCACTAATGTGCAATTTAAAAAGCTTGGAAATTATTACTTCTTTTTTCTTTTGAATATTGATGGAATTCAGAAAGCTATCAAAATTGATAGGCGAACAAACCAGCCAATCATTTTGGAGCCTGAAGAAGAATCGCCATATTGGCGCGTTTTGGTAGTTCAGCCTGACTTTGAAATTCCTGATTGGGCACCAGATAAAATCGCATATCAACTTTGGGTTGATAGGTTCAATCACTCTGATGAATATAATAATCCTAAAATGGAAAAGAGAAATTATAGGAATTGGGGTGATATCCCAGCTTGGGGTAAGAATGAAATTGGAGAATTCCATAATAACGATTTCTTCTGTGGAAACCTAAAGGGAATTGAAGAAAAGCTAGACTACTTCAAGGAACTTTCAGTGGGGATTTTGTATCTTTCACCGATCAATGAAAGTCTGTATCGGCATGACCGATATGCTTCGACCAATCACATGGAGATTGATCCAGATGCAGGTACTTTCAAAGAGTTGAAAGAATTGCATGATAAGGCTAACCAACTTGGAATCCATATCATTTTGGATGTAGCTTTTAATCATTGCAGTAGCGACAACCCAATATTCCAAGAGGCATTGAACAATCCAGATTCTCCATATAGGAATTGGTTCTATTTTGATGAAAACGGAAACTACTCTTATTGGTATGGAATGTTTAAAGATATGCCGAACTTTAATCAGAATTGTAAGGAGGTACAAGACTATGTATATGGTGAAAATGGCGTAGTTGCAAAATATTCACCATATGTAGATGGCTTTAGGCTAGATTTAGCCGAAACCTTGCAACCATTTTTCTTGGAGGGTATCCGCAACAGAGCTAACAGCTTTGGACGCCATCTGATTTTGGGAGAATTTTGGGACAAGGTACCAATTGAATTATTAGGAAAAGGGATTGATTGCCCAACAAATTATCCATTAACAAATGCCTTGTATAGGTTTGTGTTAAATGGAAATGACCAAGGGCTAAAGTGGGAGATCAGAGATCTTCTCGAGAACTATCCTAAGAACACAGTTGATACCATGTTTAACTCTCTTGATACACATGATATCATGAGGGCAATAACAATTTGCTCACAAAAGTTCAACAGAAAGGAACCAGACCGAGTCTGGGACATTGACAAGGAAAAATCACCTTGGCATATTAGCATTAACGGTCACGGAGTATTCTTGACTGAAGCATTTAGGAAGTTTGAGCTCGAAAACGACAAGCTTACTCCTAAAGAATATGCAGATGCTAAGGCAAAACTCAAGATTGCTGTCATGTTGCAGTATTTTTTGCCGGGAATTCCATGTATCTACTATGGAACAGAAGCGGGAGTTACGGGTTTTAAAGATCCGTTCAACCGCAAATGCTATCCATGGGACAATCAGGATAAAGAGCTTCTACAATTCTATAGGGATATAGGAAAATATAGGAGCTTCTACACTGGTAGGAATAGTAGTTTTAAAGTTCTATATTCTGATTCAAGTGTTTTTGCATTTGAACGCAGAAACGATACTAATTCGGTATTTATAGCGGTAAATCGAGGAGATGCAGAGCGTCAAATCGATATTCCGGAGGACTTTGAAGCTTCAGCAGCAAAAGATGCCAATGTGTATCTGCTAAATGCAAACATTGGAGCAAAGAGTGTGTTACCTAACGGAGGGATGATTATCCTGAAGTAAAAAAGAGAAAAGGGACTTAAAAAATTTTTTTAAGTCTCTTTTCTTTTTTATTAATTGTGTAATAGTTGTAAAATAACAAAAAATATAGTATAATAGGCTAAGTTAAAAGGAGAGAGAGCTATGAGTAAAAAAAGAATATTAACAGGAGATAGACCAACAGGAAGACTTCATATAGGACATTATTTTGGTTCATTAAAAAAGAGAGTAGAATTGCAAGAAAGTGGAGAGTATGATCCATATATATTAATTGCAGATGTGCAAGCATTAACAGATAATTTTAATAATCCAGAAAAAGTTAGAAAAAATGTAAGAGAAGTTGCAATAGATTATTTATCTGTAGGAATTGATCCTACTAAAACAACAATATATATACAATCAATGGTTCCAGAAACAGCAGAATTAACTGTATTTTATTCAAACTTAGTAACAATAGCAAGACTAGAAAGAAACCCAACTGTAAAAACAGAAATTGCACAAAAAAGAGATTTATTTGGAGAAAGTGTAACATATGGTTTTTTGGGATATCCAGTAAGTCAAGCAGCAGATATAACAGCTTTTGAAGGAGAATTAGTCCCAGTAGGAGAAGATCAATTACCACTAATAGAACAATGTAGAGAAATTGTTAGAAAATTCAATAAAATATATGGTGATGTTTTAGTTGAACCACAAGCAATACTATCTAGTGGAAAAAGAATAAAAGGACTAGATGGAAACGAAAAAATGGGAAAATCTTTAGGAAATGCAATATATTTATCAGACAGTGAAGAAGAAATAACCAAAAAAGTAATGAGTGCTGTAACAGATCCAAATAGAATAAAAAAAGACGATTTAGGAAATCCAGATATATGTATGGTTGCATATTATCACAAACTATTTAGCACAGAAGATGAAGTTAAATCAGTATGCAAAGAGTGTAGAGCAGGAAAAAGAGGATGTGTTGCATGTAAAAAACAATTAGCTAAAAATATAATAGAAACATTAAGACCTATAAGAGAAAAAAGAGCATATTACGAAGCACACCCAGAAGAAGTTGATAAAATACTAATAGAAGGAACTAACAAAGCAAGAAAAACTGCAAAAGAAACAATGAAAAAAGTTAAAAAAGCAATGAGATTAGATTATTTTGAACAACAATAAAATGGAGGATATATGTTTACAGATTATACAAAAATAAAAATAAAAGCCGGAGACGGAGGAAATGGTGCAATATCATTTCGTAGAGAAAAATATATAGCAGCAGGAGGACCTGACGGAGGAGACGGAGGAAATGGCGGAAACGTTTATTTCCAAGTTGATAAAGATAAAAATACATTAATTGATTTTAGGTATAATAGAAAATTCAAAGCAGATAATGGTGAAAACGGTAGTGGAGCAAATAAATATGGAAAATCAGGAAAACATTTATATGTAAAAGTGCCAATAGGAACAGTAGTAAAAAATGCTGAAACAGGAGAAGTTATAGCAGATTTATCAACACCAGATCAGGTAGAACTTATTTTAAAAGGTGGAAAAGGTGGAAGAGGAAACTCTCATTTTGCAACTCCAACAAGACAAGTACCTAGATTTGCAGAAGATGGCGAAAAAACCGAAGAATTAGAAGTAATATTAGAATTAAAATCATTAGCAGATGTAGGATTATTAGGCTTCCCAAATGTAGGAAAATCAACATTTTTATCAATGGTAACAGATGCTAAACCTAAAATAGCAAATTATCATTTTACTACACTAGTCCCAAATTTAGGAGTTGTAAAAACTAAAGATGGTTCTGGATTTGTAATAGCCGATATTCCTGGAATAATTGAAGGAGCAAGTGAAGGTGTTGGTCTTGGAATTCAGTTCTTAAGACATGTTGAAAGAACACGTTTATTATTACATTTCTTAGATGTATCAGGTCAAGAAGGAAGAGATCCAGTAGAAGATTTTTATGCGATAAACAAAGAATTAAAAAAATATAGTGAAAAATTAGCTAAAAGAAAACAAATAATAGTTGCAAATAAAATGGATGTGGCTAAAGATGAAAAATTAATAAAAGAAGTAGAAGAATTAGCTAAAAAAGAAGGACTAGAATTATATAAAATATCAGCAGCAACAAAAACAGGTGTTAATGAATTAATAGATCATGTAACACAAGTATTAAAAACATTACCAAAAGAAGAAATAGTAGATGTTGAAGAAAAGAAAGTATATAAATTAGATACTAAAAAAGATGATTGGACAATAAAAAGAGAAGGAAATACATTTATAGTAACAGGAAAAGCCGTTCAAAAATTAATTGGTAGAGTAAATATGGAAGATAATGAATCATTCTATTATTTACAAAAATCTTTAATAAATATGGGAATAGATGCTAAATTAAGAGAAATGGGTGTATGTGAAGGAGACACCGTAAAACTAGAAGATTGGGAACTAGAATGGAGTGAATAGGAGGATTTACGATGAGCGAAAAAAGAAAAGACTATTTAAAATGGGATGAGTATTTTATGGCTATTGCAAAATTATCAGCTATGCGTAGCAAAGATCCTTCAACACAAGTTGGAGCCTGCATAGTAAGTAATGATAACCGAATATTATCAATAGGATATAATGGAGCACCAAATGGATTTAATGATGAAGAATTCCCTTGGGGAAGAGATGGAGAAAATCTAGATACCAAATATCCATATGTATGTCATGCAGAATTAAATGCAATACTAAATTATAGAGGAAGCAAAAAAGATTTAGAGAATTCTAAAATTTATGTTGATTTATTTCCATGTAATGAATGTGCAAAAGTTATAATTCAATCTGGAATAAAAGAAGTTATTTATCTTTCAGACAAATATGCAAACTCTGAAAATAATATTGCTTCAAGAAGGTTATTTGATAAATGTGGAATAAAATATTCAAAAATAGACATAGAAGGTTCAAAAAAGGTAGAAATAGAATTATAAAAAAAGACTCTTTAGTTTTAATACTAAAGAGTTTTTTTCATTACAATCCCATTATTTTTATTATAATAATTTTTTCTAACAGAAATATTTTTAAAATCAAAATTGTTATATAATTTTTGAGCAATTTTATTATTTTCATTTACTTCTAAAAATATAGAAGAAATATTATTAGATTTACACAATAAAATTAAATTTTCTAATAATAAAGAACCAATTTTTAAATTCCTGTAAGATTTTTTAACAACTATATTCATAATTTCAGCTTCATCGACAATTAATTTTATTCCTGCAAATCCAACAATTTCATTATTTGAAGTATTTTTGACTACCAAATATATAGAATTACTTGAACTTAATTCATCTTTTAAAATATTGTAGTTCCAGTAATTATCAAAATCATCTTCCAAAACAGGCTTTATAATTTCTAAATCGTCAAAATTCATTTTAGAAATATTAAAATTATTTTTCATTTTTGGCTTCCTTTTCTTCTAATTGTCTTTGAGCTAAAGGCTTTTTTAAATATAAAGGCAAAATTTCTTTTTGTTTATCACCTGAATTATATCTATCTAAACCAGCAAGTGCTAAGTAATAAGAGTTTAAAGAATTAAATTTTTCATCTGCAAATAAATCTTTTACAGATGAATCAGAAAATGATTCTTTAATTTGATCAGCAAAAGATATTGAGCCATCGCCAACAAACATAATTGATGAAGAATCAAAATTATTTTCACAATAATTTTTTAAAATAGATAAAGCATTTTCAAGAGTTTCAGCTTTTGGCTCTATTAAAGTTTGCAAAATATCCTTACTTTTTTTATATAAAGCAAAATAACAATTATTATTTTTACAATCTAATAAACTGCAAATAAGTTCATTATTTATAGGATAGGCTAAAGCTTCTAAGGAGCTTATACCAATAGCTGGAATGCCTAAACTATCACAAAAACCTTTAACAGTTGCAACTCCAATTCTTATACCAGTAAATGAACCAGGACCAATATCACAAACAATTAAATCTATACTTTTTAAATTAGTATCAGAATCTGTTAATGCTTGTGAAATCATAGGCATTAGGTTTTCAGAATGACTTTTGTCAGTTTCTTTATCTAAATTACAAATTAAATTTTTATTATCTAAAATGGAAACACCACATAATTTACTTGATGTATCAATACTTAAAATTTTCATCTTAAAATCCTTTCTTATTTAAGATTATCTAAATTAATAGAATCTGGATAATCAATACTTAAAATTCTTGAATTTTCGTTTTTTTCATCTTTAGAAAATGTAATGTGAATATAATTAGGTGGCAAAACATCTTCAATTAATTCGCCCCATTCAATTAAACAAATTCCATTTTCAAAATACTCATCTCCACCAATTTCATAAAATTCTGAACTATCTGCTAGACGGTAAACGTCAAAATGATATATATTTATATTATTTTTTGAATATTCATTTACAATTGTAAATGTAGGGCTAGAAATTTCATTTTCTAAGCCAAAATTTGATAAAAAGCCTTCAACAAATTTAGTCTTACCAGAGCCTAATTCACCTGTTAGAACAACTACATCCTTTTTATGCAAAAAAGATGCTAATTTTTTAGCCAAACTTTTTGTTTCAGCTTCATTTTTTGTATGAATTTTTATATTTTTTCTCATCAAAAACTCCTTAAAAAAATAAATTTAAAATCAAAAATATTATAATATAAAAAATCAAAAAAATCAATTAAAAGTCTTGATAAAATGACTGTTTTGTAATATAATTGTAATGCTTTTGTAACGGAAAAGAAAAAATAAAGTAGAGGTAGATAAATAATGTTTAAATTAGGTTTTGGTCAAGATATAGGTATAGATTTAGGAACAGCAACAGTTATTGCATATGTAAAAGGTAAAGGAATAGTTTTAAGAGAACCATCAGTTGTTGCAGTAGACAATACAACAGGAGAGGTTTTAGCAGTTGGTCAAGAAGCAAGAAGAATGTTAGGTAGAACACCAGGAAACATAGTAGCAACAAGACCTTTAAGAGATGGTGTAATATCAGATTATACAGTAACTGAAAAAATGTTAAAATATTTTATAAACAAAATATGTGGAAAATTTATATTTGCACCAAGAATAATGATATGTATTCCATCACAAGTTACAGAGGTCGAAAAAAAGGCTGTAATAGATGCAGCTTCACAAGCTGGAGCAAGAAGAGTTTATTTAATTGAAGAACCAATAGCTGCAGCAATAGGAGCTGGAATAGATATTTCTAAACCATGTGGAAATATGGTAGTAGATATAGGTGGAGGAACAACTGATATTGCAGTTATTTCATTAGGCGGATCAGTAGTTAGTACCTCTTTAAAAGTTGCTGGTGACAAATTTGATGAAGCAATAGTAAAATATGTTAAGAAAAAACATAATATAGTAATTGGAGAGAGAACAGCGGAAGATTTAAAAATTAATATAGGCTGTGTTTATCCTAAAATTCAAGATACAGAAATGCAAATAAGAGGAAGAGACCTAACAACAGGACTTCCTAAAACATTAACAGTACGTTCTAGTGAAATGCTTGAAGCACTAATAGAACCAGCTATGATGATTGTAGATGCAGTACATTCAGTATTAGAAAAAACACCACCAGAATTAGCAGCAGACATAAGTGACAGAGGAATTTATATGACAGGTGGAGGATGTTTAATTGATGGCTTAGATAAATTACTACAAGAAAAAACAGGAATAAATGTAATGATAGCTCAAGATACTGTATCATGTGTAGCACTAGGAACAGGAAAAGCATTAGATAATCTTGATGCCTTAGATGGACGAGCTAGAAGATAAGGAAGAAAAGAATGAAAAAAGTAGCATTTATTACATTACGGTTGTAAAGTAAATCAATACGAATCAAATGCAATGGCACAGAGCTTTATTGAAAATGGATATGAAGTAATAGAATATCATGAAAAAGCAGATGTATATGTTATAAACACATGTACAGTAACAAATATGTCAGATAGAAAATCAAGACAAATGTTAAGAAGAGTAAAAGAATTAAATCCAAAATCAATAGTAGTTGCCTGTGGGTGCTATGTACAAGTTGCCAAAGATGAAGTTGCTAAAATAGACGATATTGATTTAATATTAGGAAATAATGAAAAAAAAGAAATAGTAAAATATGTAGAAGAATTTGAAAAAGAACACAAAAAGAGAGCTATAATAGAAGACCTAATGAAACAAGTAGAATATGTGGACTTTGGAGACATTACATATACAGAAAAAGTAAGAGCAGTAATAAAAATTCAAGATGGATGTGACAGATTTTGTTCATATTGTATAATTCCATTTGCACGTGGTAGAGTAAGAAGTAGAACTTCAGAAGCAATTCTATCGGAAATAAATAAAATTGCTAAAGAAGGAATAAAAGAAGTTGTATTAACAGGAATTCATGTAGCATCATATGGAAAAGATTTTAAAGAAAACTATAGACTAATTGATTTATTAGAAGATATAAACAAAGTAAAAGGAATAGAAAGAATAAGATTAAGTTCAATAGAGCCTTTAATAATAGATGAAGAATTTATTAACAGACTAACAAAATTAGAAAAAATATGCCATAACTTCCATTTATCTTTACAAAGTGGTTGTGATGAAACACTAAAAAGAATGAATAGAAGATATAACACAGAACAATTTAGAAACATAGTAAATCTCATAAGAAAAAACTATAAAGATGCAATTCTAACAGCAGATGTAATTGTTGGATTTCCAGGAGAAACTAATGAAGAGTTCGAAAAAACATATAAATTTTTGCAAGATATAAAGTTTTATAAAACACATGTATTTAAGTATTCTCCAAGAAAAGGAACAAGAGCTGCAGTAATGGAAAATCAAATAGACGGAAACATAAAAGAAGAAAGAAGTAAAAAATTAATTGAACTTTCTAATAATTTTGAAAAAGAATATAATAGCAAATATGTTGGAAAAGAAGTAAATGTACTATGGGAAGAGTACAAAAATAATTGCTATAAAGGTCATACTCAAAATTACTTATTAGCATATTATGAAAGTCTAAAAAGTGATTTAAAATTAGAAAATAAAATTACTAAGGCAAAATGCATAAAAGCAGAAAGAGATCATATAATTGTAGATTTATAGAAATGTAACAAGTTTGTAACAATTATGTAACGAATATTTAATAAAAAAATACTCAAAATGCCTTGATAAAATAGGAGAAATATAGTATAAATAATTCTATAAGAATAGTGTAGAAACACAAAGGAGGAAATATCATGGCAGATTTAGGTGAAGAAAATAGAATCAATGGAGTTTTTGGTGGAGTAGAATTTGCAAATAATGATAACAGTGTTAATAATGATGTTGAAGCAGTTCAAAATATTGAAAATGCTGGAACAATAAGAAATAACAAATTACCTGTAAAAACAGGATTTTGGAATAAATTCAAAGCATTCTGGTTACAAGATATTGATTGGAACAAAGAAATAAAAGTAGAATTAACACCATATCAACAAAAAGTAGAAGATGAAATTAATGATTTCTTACATCAAGAAGTTACATGGGATAAAGTACATGACTTTTTATTCCAAGAGATTTCATTTGGAAAATCAAAATAATCTAAAAACGAAAGTGAATTTTTGGTAAATTAAAATAAAAGTATAGCATACATAATAAAAATATGCTATACTTTTATTGTTTAATGGGGACAAGAAAGGAAAATTAACATGGCAAAAAACAAAACAATTTTTGTATGTAATGAATGTGGAAACGAATCAAGCAAATGGCTTGGAAAATGCCCAGCATGTGGAAGCTGGAATAGTTTTTTTGAACAAAAAATTGTAGAAAGCAAAAATAGTTCTTTAAAAGATACAAAAAATATATCAATAGTTCCACAAGCCTTAAATTCATATAAAGCAACAGAAACTATAAGGACACATACAGGATTTCAAGAATTAGATAGAGTGCTAGGTGGAGGCTTAGTAAAAGGTTCATTAGTTCTATTAGGAGGAGAACCAGGAATTCGGAAAGTCAACATTAATTTTACAAATATGTGATAAAATAAAAGGTGATGGAAAAGTTTTATATGTATCTGGGGAAGAATCAGCAGAGCAAATAAAATTAAGAGCAGATAGATTAGGAATAAATAATGAAGATATACTATTTTTAGGTGAAACAGATATAGATATTGTTAATCAGGCAATAATTAATTTAGAACCAAAATTAGTAATAATAGATTCAATACAAACCATGTACTCAGAAGAAATAACTGCAGCAGCAGGAAGCGTAAGCCAAGTAAGAGAAATTACAAGTCAAGTTATGAGAGTATGTAAATCTAGAGGAATAACAACAATAATAATAGGACATGTAACTAAAGAAGGAAACATAGCAGGTCCAAGAGTTTTAGAGCACATGGTTGATACAGTATTATATCTTGAAGGAGAAAGATATTTTTCATACAGAATACTAAGAGGAGTAAAAAATAGATTTGGATCAACAAATGAAATAGGAATGTTTGAAATGAAAGACAAAGGAATGTGTGAAATTGACAATCCTTCAGACATACTTATATCAGAAAGGGAAGATAACCCAGCAGGTTCATGTATTGTAGCAACAATGGAAGGAACAAGACCAATTTTAGTAGAATTGCAAGCATTAACATCACAAACAGTATTTGGATATCCAAAAAGAACAGCAAACGGAATAGATTTTAACAGATTAGCACTATTATTAGCAGTATTAGAAAAAAAAGCAGGAGTAATGCTAGGGTCTCAAGATGTATATTTAAATGTAGTTGGAGGCTTAAAAGTAAATGAACCAGCAGTAGACCTTGGAATAGCACTAGTAACAGCCTCAAGCTTTAAAAATATAGCAATACCAAAAGATATGATAATATTAGGAGAAGTTGGATTAACAGGAGAAATTAGAAGGATTAATTTAATAGAAAAAAGAATAAAAGAAGCGGAAAAATTAGGCTTTAAAAAATGCATAATTCCAGAAAGTAACAAAAAAGACTTGAAAGAAAAATATAAATTAGATATAATAGGCGTTAAGAATATAAACGAAGCAATGCAAAAAATCGGATTAAAATAAAAAAGAAAGGTGATAATAGCATTGAGAAAAGGCAAAGAAGATAACATAACAGAAATATTAAAGCTAATTGCACCAGGAACTCCAATAAGAGAGGGAATAGAAAACATCCTAAGAGCAAGAACAGGAGCATTATTATTAATTACAGACAAACCAGAAATAATAAAAGAAGTAGTTGATGGTGGATTCTCAATAAACGAAGATTATACATCATCAAAATTATATGAACTTGCAAAAATGGATGGTGCAATAGTACTAAGTGGAGACCTAAAAAAAATCCTATATGCAAATGCACAATTAATACCATCACACACAATAACAACATTAGAAACAGGAACACGTCATAGAACTGCAGAAAGAACCGCAAAACAAACAGGTGAATTAGTAATAAGCATATCACAAAGAAGAAGCATAATAACAATATTCAAAGGAAATGATAGATATGTATTAGAAGATGCAGAAGTTGTATTAAACAAAGCAAATCAAGCAATTCAGACACTTGAAAAATATAAAAAAGTATTTGATAATAAGCTAAACATATTAAATGAATATGAATTCAATGATATCGTAACATTACAAAATGTAATAGAAGCAATACAAAGAGCAGAAATGGTAATGAAAATAGTAGAAGAAATTCAAAGGCAAATATCAGAACTAGGAAGCGATGGAAGGCTTGTAAAAATGCAGTTAGAAGAATTAATTGGAGGGCTTGAAAAAGAAGAAAACTTAATAATAAAAGATTATATGGTACCAGGAAAAGGTAAAAATCAAAGAACTCCAGAAACAATAATAGAAAACTTAGAAAACCTAGATTATGAAGAATTATCAAGAGAAAATGTTATTGCAAAATTATTAGGATATGGAACATTTGATAATTACGATGAAGTAGGAGTATACACAAAAGGATACAGAATTTTAAATAAAGTGCCACGAATGCCAAGCAATATAGTAGAAAATTTAGTAGACTCATTTAAATCATTCCAACACATATTAGCAGCAGATATAGAAAGTCTAGATGAAGTCGAAGGAATTGGTGAAATAAGAGCAAGAACAATAAAACAATCATTAAAAAGAATGCAAGAGCAATTTATATTTGATAATTTAATTTAAATGTGGTAATATGTAAAAGCGAAAATAAAAAAGAACAGGAGAAAATAAAAATGAAAAAATTAAAAAATATTTTATGGATAATTGCAGTATTAGTTTTAATAGCATTAGTAGGAACAGTAGCATGGGGATATTACAAAAAAGCAACAATGGTTGTAAAAAATCCAATAGTAACAATGGAAGTAGAAAACTTTGGAACAATTAAAATGGAATTATATCCAGACCAAGCACCAGAAACTGTTGCAAACTTTATAACGCTTGCAAACAGAGGATTTTATGATGGATTAACATTCCACAGAGTTGTTAAAGATTTCATGATACAAGGTGGAGATAAAAAAGGAACAGGACAAGGATCAGCAACATTAGCAGACTTAAAAGATGGTGGAGCAGATACAGATTATTCAATAAAAGGTGAATTTATTGCAAATAATGTACAAAACACATTAAAATTCGAAGAAGGAACAGTTGGAATGGCAAGAAATGATTACACACAATATTCATCATCATTAAAAGAAGAATCATATAATTCTGGAAGTTCTCAATTCTTTATAATGACAAAAGCAAACACATCATTGAATGGATACTATACAGCATTTGGAAAAGTAACTGAAGGAATGGATGTAGTACACAAAATTGAAAATGTAGAAGTAAAAGCTGCAGATACATCAACAGAAAGTAAAGATAGCAGTTCAAATTCAGAAGTAAGTACACCAGTAAATCCTGTAAAAATTTCAAAAGTAACAGTAGATACACAAGGAGTAAATTATGGTTTACCAGATACATTAACACCATTTAATTACATGTCATGGTTGTACAAACAATATGGAATTGATCCAAGCAATCTTTCAACAGGAGAATAAAAAATAAAATTTACGAAAGACTAATTATATAAGGAATTTTAAAATAAATTTCAAAAATAATAAATAAAATAAAAAAAATAGTTGACAAATGGGGTAGAAATTGGTTATAATATTAACTGTGCTCTGGTAATGCAAACCTAAATGGTGGATGTAGCGTAGTTGGTTAACGCGCCAGTTTGTGGCACTGGAGACCGTGGGTTCGAGTCCCATCTTCCAC
>USGY01000024.1 GCA_900554365.1 uncultured Clostridium sp.
ATGAGGTCGCAGGTTCGATCCCTGTCGCCTCGACCATATTTAAACAGTAAATTCAATTTACTGTTTATTTTTTTGTCAGAATTCAAGAGAATTTATAAAAAGTTAAAAACTAGCAAATATGTTATTTTCAAAGTAATTTTGAAGATCGGCATATTTTTTATTCTAAAAAAATTATTTTAACTGCTTATAAATTCCAGAAAATTACCCTATTTTTCTCTGGAAAGAATTTCTTGAAAATTTTATTTTATATTCATTAATTTTATAAGGTGCTCTATCACTTAAATTTAGTAAATAACATGCTGTATTGTATGAAAATATGATATTAGAAAATTTTTTTTGTAATATATAAAATTTATCTTCTATTGAGTTATTGTCTATATATAATCCCCTAGATACTTTTCTAATTATTTTTTTATTAATATAGATTTGAATAGAAGGGCTAGAAATACTTAATTTTTCAAAATCCCTAGTCCTTATATAACCATAATTTTCATTTAAGAATTGTTTTAACATATTTTCACGCATATATATTCATCTTTCTTTACAACTACTCGTTTATTCTGCCATTTTTACGAACAATTGTAAATACAATTTTATTAAATATTATATTATTTTTTTCAAATATTTTAAAAATTATGCAAAAAAATACCATATTTTAATATGATGTTTTTTATTATCTCAATTTTTTTTAACACTGGAATCATACCGTGCTTTAAGTGCAATCGTCAAAGGTGTTTCCATTATATATTTTAACGGAAACCTCCTCCGGCTACCGCCGCCACCAAAGGAACTACTACCGCCTCCGCTAGAAGTGAAACCGCCACCACCAGAAGTGTAGTTTTGTGCTTTTTCATATGAAGAAATACCAGTAGATATGTAAGTATTTATAAGGCTGATATTATCATATGAAGAGAAATGAGATTGATTAATTATATCTGGATACAGATCTTTAAATTGCTTAGAAACAGTATCTGTAATTCCCATCATTTGGGCATAAACTAAATAATCTTCAAGTAAAGTTACCTCTAAAGGTTGCTTATCTTTTATAAGAGTATAATCAAGTAAAAATCTCTTTAATCCAGCAAGTTGCATAGCTTTTTCTTTTAGCTGTGAAGTTGATTCATAAAAATCTTGATGGAAAATACCGGCGTAAGTTTTTTTACTATAATTAATAAAACCTTGTGAAACTAATGTATCTCTACTTGCATCTTCAATCTCTTTAAGCCAGTCTTGTAATTTGTTATTATTGTTATAGCACCAATTTTTAAATTCGTTTTGTTCTAAAATTCCATCTTTACTTGCTTCTATTAACATATTAAACAATTTTAGTTCTGATTTATCGTTAATATCAGCATTTCCAAAATTTAATATTAATGAACAAGTTGTTTTAGTTCCTAAAAATCCACTAGATGTAGTATTTTTTATTGTTATTATATCTTTTTGTAACCATTTTAATAAAAGTGCACCTATAATATTAGAATCATTTTGAGAAATATTATAATTAATAGCTACATAGTTAGATTCCAAGATTTTGCCATCAAATGGGATATCTCTAAAATAAGGAACATCTTTAGGAATTTTTTTACCTTCATCACCAAATTTTAATGACCCCTCTGAACTTTTTTTACTTATTAAAATGCTAAATAATGCAGTAATTGCAATGAATATAATTAAAAATATAATAGGAATGAAGTTAGAATTGCCTTTCTGATGTGAAAGTGAACCACTATTTGCCATGTTTAAGTAATAATTAAAATCGTGGTCTATATTGTTATTAGTAATTACAAAAGAATTACTTGGAAATTTTACAAGCATTGTCATATAATCATTTCTAGACAAAGTACCTTCAGAATTCATTTCAATATTTCCATCATACACATATGCGGTACCACCATAATGTCCATAACCCCATACGCCAACTGAATCTGCAATTTTAAAATAAGAATGAATTTTTATGCTAACATCACCTATATCATCTGAAAAATCAGGTGGAATAAATGTCCAATATAGCATTTGTGAGTCAGTTAAATTAGCTATAAAATTACTAATATTATATCTTATTGTGTATGTGTGATTTCCATAAGAACTAATTCCCCAACATAACTCCACACCATTAGATACTTGATTTATGCCACATTTATGCGCTTTATCAGAAAGAGAACCTGAAGTATCCCAACTTGAAAGTGTTGAATAATTAGTAATATTTTCAGATACTGATAAATTAGTTATTTTTGATTTTCCTAAGTTGTAGTAAGGATGATATACTTCTGTACCTTGATCTACAGAACATTTCCATACTTCTGTTATAGAAGCATTTCCTGATGGATCAATATATATATCCATGGAAATTTTATCAATTGAATTAGCTTCTACATTTTTTGGAAAACTTAAAAATATTACAAAAAATATAAATGGTAAAAATAATTTTAAAAATTTTCTCATTTAAAAACCCCTTTTTTTTAAATAAATCTATTATTATCATAATAAATAAGAAAAAACAAGATAATAAATAAAAAAGGAACTAGATTACTTTTTTGAAGAAATCTAGTTCAATAAACAAAAAATAAACATATAAATATATGATTTATTCTACAAGAATTGTAGCAAAAAAAAATAGGCAAGTCAATAAAAAAGGAGAAAAAGCCTAAAAATATTGCAAAACAAGGCAAATAAAAAAATTCAATTAATAACTTCAAATTTAAAAAGAATAAATAAGAAAAAAACTGGAAAAATATAAAAGATAGTGATATACTAGGAAAAGAAAAACAATGAAAAGGAGGATTCTTATGGAAGAAGAATTAAAACAAAAGTTATTTAGAAACACAGAAAGTGGATGGAATGAGACAACTCCAGAACAAAGAGAAGAAATAACAGCACTTTCTGACAAATATATGGCATTTTTAAACAAAGCAAAAACAGAGAGAGAATTTATAAAAAGAGCTAAAGAATTAGCTGACCAAAATGGTTTTAGAGATATTATGGAATTTGAAACATTAAAACCAGGTGATAAAATCTATTTTATAAATAGAGGAAAGAGTATGTATTTAGCAGTAATTGGTGAAAACTCAATTGAAAATGGAATGCATATAATTGGTTCACATGTTGACTCTCCAAGATTAGATTTAAAACCAAACCCACTATATGAAGACACAGGATTTGCATATTTAAAAACACATTACTATGGAGGTCTAAAAAAATATCAATGGACAACAATTCCACTTAGTATGCATGGTGTAATGGTAAAAGCTAATGGAGAAAAAATAGAAATAAATATTGGTGAAGATGAAAAAGACCCAATATTTACAATTACAGATTTATTACCACACTTAGCTCAAGAACAAATGGAGAAGAAACTTAAAAATGGAGTTGAAGGTGAAGATTTAAATCTTTTAATTGGAAGCATACCTTATAGCAATAAAAAAACATGTAATCAAGTAAAATTGAATATATTGAATTTATTAAATCAAAAATATGGTATAACAGAAGAAGATTTAACAAGTTCAGAAATAGAATTAGTTCCAGCATTTAAAGCAAGAAGCTTAGGATTTGATGGAAGTATGGTTGCAGCATATGGTCAAGATGACAAAGTTTGCGCATATACTTCATTAGAAGCAATGATGCATGTAAATAACGTAAAAAATACAGCAGTATGTATATTAGCTGACAAAGAAGAAATAGGAAGTATGGGAAATACAGGTATGGAATCACATATGTTTGATTTCTTTATATCAGAAATTTTAAATAAATTAGGAGTAAATAGACCAAACTTATTAGAAAAAGTATTTTGTTTCTCTAAAATGTTATCATCAGATGTTGACGCAGGTTTTGATCCATTATATGCTTCTGTATCTGACAAACATAATGCAGGATATTTAGGAAAAGGTATAAGTTTAAACAAATATACAGGATCAAGAGGAAAATCAGGTGCATCAGATGCTAATGCAGAATATATTGGATGGGTAAGAAATATATTAGAAAATAATAATATTAGATATCAAGTGGCCGAATTAGGAAAAGTTGATGTTGGTGGAGGCGGAACAATCGCTTACATTATAGCCAATAAAGGTACAGATGTAATTGATTGTGGTGTTCCATTACTTTCAATGCATGCTCCTTATGAAGTTACAAGTAAATTTGATATTTACTCAGCTTTTGAAACATATAAAGCATTCTGGAGAGCATAAGAGAAAAGTAAAAGAGAAAGTTTTATTAAAACTTTCTCTTTTTTTATATTAAAGTGTTTTTAACAAATCTATCATAGAAGAAATAAATAATTTCTTTTCTTCAGATAAAGTATCTATTTTTTCTGATAATTCAATGCTTTCTTTAACAGAAGGATTATCTATAAAATCTTTATATATAGTATTAGGAGTTATACCTAAAACATTAATATATTTTATTAAAGTTTGTGTTTTTATTCCATCTTTTGCACGTTCAATTCTTGAAATATATTTATCCGAAATACCTACAATCTCAGATAATTGTTCTTGAGTATAGCCAGCTTTTAATCTATATTCTTTTAAAAGTTTGCTCCAATTTTCATCAATTTCAGCTTTGCTAATAGACCTCATAATTCCCTCCAAATACTTAAAGTATAAGTATTAGTATAACAATTTAAAGATTTTTATTGAACACAGTAATACTGTGAACAAAACGACGTGGAAAATTTTACTGAAAAGCTCAAAAAACACTTGAATACAAGCCTGATATGTGTTAATATGTTTAACAGCCAAGTAACACTAATAGTTATATGCAAAAAGCGTATAGAATATGCATCAAACAAAATAACAAAGAGGTATTTAATAAAATGATAAATGAAGAAAAATATGTTGAATTTTTAGAAATGATAGTAGCGTGTGTTAGTCACGGAGATTATGATGCAGTAAAAGAGTTATCAAACTTAGAATTAGAAAAATATAAAACAAAAAATATAAAAAATAAAGAAGAGGTAATCTAAATATTAGTTGCCTCTTCTTTACTTATATAGCCGTATTCAACCATTTTTCTTAAAACATGTTGTTGCCTTTTTTTGGCAAGATCAGGATTTACATTTGGAGAATATACAGATGGAGCATTTGGAATACCCGCTAACATAGATGCTTCGTCTAAATTTAAATCTTTAGGCTTTTTATTATAATATCCCATACTTGCATCATAAATTCCATAATATCCATCGCCAAAATAACAAGTGTTAGCATAAATTGCTAAAATCTCATCTTTACTATAATTTTTTTCAATTTCATAAGAAGCAAAAAATTCTCCCAATTTTCTCTCAAAACTTTCTTCTTGTGAAAAAACAAGATTTTTTGCAACTTGTTGAGTTATTGTACTGCCACCTTGTTGTAAACCTCCACTTTTTAAATTAACCCAAAGTGCACGTCCTATACCTATTATATCTATAGGTCCGTGATTATAAAATCGATGATCTTCAACTGCAACAACAGCATTTACATAGTTTTTAGGTAAGTTTTTAAAACTAACATAATTATCTTTTTTAGTAACTTCATCAATACGAGTTATTAATGGTTTTTCTTCTAATGTTTTACTGTATGTATTGTAACCAATTATAAAACATATAGTAAAAAAGGCTAATATAAAAACAATAAGAAATACAAATAATTTCCTAAAAAATTTCATTTTAATCACCATGCATATTATATATTAAAAATTGTCGGAATTAAATAGAATAAATAAAATTTTAAGATAATCACAAAATTTATATTTAATGAATAAAATATAAAACAAAGGAGGAAATTATGCGTAAAATTATATTTACTAAAATGCATGGGTTAGGAAATGATTATATTTACATAAATGTATTAAAAAATAAAGATTTGAGAGAAGTTTTTACTAGATATAAAGTGGGTGAATTGGTTAGGTATTTAAGTAACCGTAATTTTGGAATCGGTGGAGATGGAGTTATTTTTATTGAGCCAAGTAATATGGCCGATTTTAAAATGAGAATATTTAACAGTGATGGAACTGAAGCTGAAATGTGTGGAAACGGAATAAGATGTTTTGCAAAATATGTACGTGAAGAAGGTCTAACTTCAAACGATGCAATAAATATTGAAACATTGGCTGGTATAAAAGAGGTAAAAGTTATTCAAACAACAGCATTACCAAATAATGAGACAATTGATGAATATATAGTAAAAATGGGAACACCTAAGTATTTAGGAGATTTAAATCTAAAAATAGTAGATAAAGAATTTAAAATTTCAAGAATATCAATAGGAAATCCTCATGCTGTAATTTTTGTTAAAGATGTGGAAGAATTCGAAATAGAAAAGTATGCTCCAAGTATTGAAAATAACAGGTATTTTCCTCAAAGGACAAATGTTGAATTTGTAGAGATATTAGATAAAAATTTAATAAAAATTAGAACATGGGAAAGAGGAAGTAAAGAAACTTTTGCATGTGGTACTGGAAGTTGTGCAGCAGTGGCTGCAGGAGTGAGAAATAAATTACTTAATAAAAATGTAAAAGTATTATTAAAAGGTGGGGAACTTAATATAAAAATAGATGAAAAAACTAATGAAATATTTATGAAAGGTATAGCTACTAGAGTTTTTGATGGGTATATTTATGTATAAAAAAAGCCAAGAAGATGTATTAAATAAAAATATTTATACATTTTCTTGGCTTTTATGTTTTAGAAAATATCATTTGTTGTAGTAACTGGCTTACTATGTTCTGGGTCTAACATTTCATCAATAATATTAGAAATAACTATACGTTCATTATAAGGATATTTAACACCCATATAATCAATATAAAGATCATTTCCAAGACCAGGGATGACTAAAATATCATCTTTATTCATCATATGAATAGCATATCTAAGAGCTTCTGTTCTGTTTAGGATAATTTTATATTTACCACCAGATTTTTTTAATCCAACTTCAATATCATATAAGATTTTTCTTGGATCTTCTGTTCTGACTTGATCAGATGTAAGAACTGTAAAGTCTGCTAAAGTTCCAGATATTTCTCCCATAATTGGACGTTTTTTAGAATCTCTATCACCACCAACACCCCAAGTACAAATTACTCTTCCTTTAGTATATGGTTTTACAGTTTTTAATATAGATTCTAAGCTAGAAGGAGTATGAGCATAATCTATCATTATTTTATAACCTAATTTGTTAGGAACCATTTCGCTTCTACCAAACACATGGAATGGATTTAGTCCACTTTTAATATCTTCATAAGTTGCTCCAAAATATCTAGCAATAGCAATTGCACCAAGTGCATTATATGCCATATATTCACCAGGAATAGAAACTGTAATTTTTTTAGTATAATCAGGAGAAACTAAAGAAAAATCAACAGAATGGTTAGTATAATTAAAATCTTTAGCCATAATATCTGCTTTATTTTCTACACCAAACGTAACAAACTTTTTGTCAGGCAATAAAGATGGTATTTTTTTTGTATAATCATTATCCAAATTTACTACACAAACAGGAGCTAATTTTAATAAAGAAAGTTTAGCTTGAAAATAATCTTCCATTGTTGGATGTTCATGTGGACTAATATGATCTTCACTTAAGTTTGTAAATAATGCAATATCAAATTTACATCCTGCAACCCTGTCCATTTTCATAGCTTGTGATGAAACTTCAAGAACAACAATATCCACATTTTCTTTAACCATCATAGCTAAAAGTTGTTGAAGTTTATAACTTTCTTGAGTTGTCCTGTCAAGAACTTCAATCATTTTATCATTTATATAGCAAGCAATACTTCCTATTAATCCAACTTTATATCCATGCTTTTGTAAAATTGATTTTATCATAAATGTAGAAGTAGTTTTTCCTTTGGTACCTGTAACACCAATTACTTTCATTTTATGAGTAGGATTACCATATAATGTACAACTACATAATCCTAAATTTTTTCTTATATGATCAATTTTTATAAATGTAATATTTTCATAATTTAATGAATTTAAATCCACATCAGGTTCTACAGCAATTGCAACAGCACCATTTTTTATAGCACTATCTATAAAGTCTGTTCCTTTTAAATTATATCCTGTTATGGCAAAGAAAAATCCTTGAGGTTTAATTAGTCTTGAATCTGAAGAAATATTATTTATTTCTATATCTAATTTTCCTTTGTATTCTAGTATTTTTATATCTTTTATAACATCTTTTAATAACATAATTTGTCCTCCTAAAAATTATTCAATCATATTATACTCTAGGGTGAATATGATGTCAAACAAGAAAGAATAAAAAATACTGTGAAAATATAAAACTATTTTCACAGTATTAATGTCTTGGTGAGCCAGGAGGGTCTCGAACCCCCGACCCCAGGCTTAGAAGGCCTGTGCTCTATCCAGCTGAGCTACTGACCCATATCCAATAACAGTTAATATAATAGCACAAAAAAAAATAGATGTCAAGAGAAAAATAAAAATATCCTCTAAGAAAAAAGTAATAACCTTTTCCTTAGAGGATATTCTAGCTAAGCATAAAAAATACCGAGCAAACTTTAGAATGGTTACTGATTATTTCTGTGATTATTCGACAGAATATTATCATTGAAATATATATTACGGTTTAATTTATTAGTAACCTTATAAAGTTTATTTCTTAATTGTCTGTTTTCATTTGAAAGCTTTTTAGCTTTATGTAAAAAGAAAATAAAAACAATTAAAAGAAATATATTCAAACCAATCAAAATAAATACAAACAAAAGGTCTGTATTAAATGTTAAAATATAATCCAATTTGTTATTAGAATTATAATTTTTTATTACCTCATTAATTATTGCTTGATGAAGATTAAGCAGACCTGTAGCAATATCATTTGCTTCAGAATAAGGCATAACATAATTGGTAATGAATTGATTTGCAGTTGAATCACTGATATATTTGTTTATTGAGGTCCCAATTTTTATACAAATTTGAGACGAGTCAGCTGAATACAAAATCAAAATGCTTTTATTATCTTTATCAAGACCATAACTTGAGTACATGGTTTGGGCATATGAATCTATAGAATCATTACCAGTAGTATCCACAGTTGAAATAATCAGTTGAATACCATTGCATTCTTTTGACAAAGATTTAGCATTTGAAGTGAGTTCAGTTTTTTCTGTATCATTAAATACATTTGCAGAATCAACCACATAAAAATCAGAAGAAACGGTAACATCGTTATCTTCTGCAAATGCTTGATTCGGTATCATAAATATGCTTAAAAAGAGAACAAGAATAGCAATACAGCTATTAACAAGTTTTCTCATTGTTTTTCTCCTTTGTAGTTAAACAAAACGATTCTTGTCACTAGTTAGCAACAAGAAATAAGCAACAAAAATTACTTACGTTTCTAAGTATAGCATAATCATATAAATTGGTCAATAAAATTAATAAATAAAAAACTCTGAAAGCCGTGTATCCGTAATGTGAATTTTTTGTGAAACACTTTACAATAAATCTATATAATGATAATATTGTAGAAAAATTAAAACATAACAAAAGGAGGAATTTTTTGTGATAGAAGTAAAAAATGTTACAAAAAAGTATGGAAAACTAACAGCCGTAGACGATGTAAGCTTTACAATTAAAGAAGGCGAAATAGTTGGACTATTACGGACCAAATGGTGCGGGAAAAAGTACAACAATGAATATGCTAACAGGGTATATTGAACAAACATCAGGAGAAATTGTTGTAGATGGTTTTGATATGCTAAAAAAACCAAAAAAAGCAAAAAGAGAAATTGGCTATATGCCAGAAGGAGTACCACTATATACTGATTTAACAGTAAGAGAGTTTATAACATATATGGCAGAAATAAAAAAAGTGGATAGAAAAACAAGAAAAGAGCAAGTTGAAAAAATCATAGAAAAAACAGGCTTAAAAGATGTAGAAAAAAAATTAATTAAAAATTTATCAAGAGGATATAAGCAAAGAACAGGAATGGCAGGAGCAATGGTAGGAGAGCCTAAAATATTAATTCTTGATGAGCCAACAGTTGGATTAGATCCTAAACAAATAACAGAAATAAGAAATTTAATAAAAGAACTAGGAAAAACACATACAATAATATTAAGTTCACACATATTATCTGAAGTAAGCCAAATTTGTAATAAAGTAATAATAATAAATAAGGGAAAACTAGTAGCTATAGATACTCCTGAACACTTGGAAGAAAAAGTATCAAACAAAAATTGTATATATATAACAGTTGAAGATACTCAAAATAATATGGACAGTATAAAAGAAAAAGTTGAAGGAATTCAAAAAATTGAATTAGTAGAAAAGTTTGAAGATGGAACTAAACAATATATGATTGAATCTAAAGATGGAGTAGATTTAAGAAAAATATTATTTACAGAAGTAGCTAAAGAAAATATTACAATATTTGAAATGAAAAAAGCTGATAGCACTTTAGAGGATGCATTTATGAAAATCATCGAAGGAGGTAACAATTAATGTTTGCAGTTATAAAAAAAGAATTAAAAACATATTTCTATTCACCAATAGGATATGTGTTTATTGGACTATTTTTATTGATGTTTAGTATATTTTTCTATGTGGATGTATTTAAATATCAAAGTACAAATTTTGAATACATATTTTATTCTGGTGCAACAATATTAACATTTATAGTTCCAATACTTACAATGAGATCAATTGCAGAAGAAAGAAAAAGTGGTACAGAGCAATTATTATTAACATCACCACTTAGTATTACTAAATTAGTGTTAGGAAAATTTATTGCAGCAACATTAATTGTTGTAATAACAGAAATTTGTACATTATTATATTTTGGAATATTAAGCTTTTTTGGAAAGCCTCAAATTACAACAGCATTAGTAACATTGTTAGGATTTTTACTATTAGCAATGAGTTATATTTCATTTGGTATTTTTGCATCAAGTATAACAGAAAATCAAATAATTGCAGGAGTAATAACAATAGGATTTTTTATACTAACATGGTTTTTACCACAATTTAGTGATATGTTTACTAATTTTTCATTAATAAATATGTTCTCTAAATTTCCAGAAGGACAAATTGATATTGCAGATACTGTAACATATATAAGTTTTACAGTTTTATGCATTTTACTTACAATAATTTTTATGCAAAGAAGAAAAAGTGTAAGATAGGAGGTGAAAATAGTGAAGGATAAAAAAGAAAAATTAAGCAAAGAGGAAAAAGCATTAAAAAAATCTGAAGCAAAAAAAGATAAAAAGGCAAATAAATTTATAGAAATAATAAAGAAAAAATGGTTAATAAAAGGAACAACAACAGTAGCATTAGTTGCAGCTTTGATTGTTATATTTGTTGGAATAAATTTAATTATGCAAAAATTAAATTTAACACCACTAGATTTTAGTAAAGATAAATTATATACATTAACAAGTGAGAGCAAAGAGAAAGTTAAAAATATAGATAAAGACGTAAATATATATTTTGTAGGATATACAGATTCAGATTCTAATTTAGACTTGGCAAAACAATATAATAAAGCAAATAATAAAATTAAAGCAGAGGCTGTTGATGCAAACAGCAGACCAGATTTAGTTCAAAAATATGGAATTGAAAGTGGAAGCCAAGGAATAATAATAGCATGTGGAGATAAATCAAAAGTATTATCTTCATCAGATTTAGTTACATATGATACATCATCATATCAAACAATAAGTGTTGCTGAAGAAAAATTAACAAATGCAATTGTTTCAGTAACAAGTGAAAAAATTCCAAAGGTATACTTCTTAGAAGGCTATAGTGATTTTTCATTATCAAAAAATATGCAATATTTAAAAATGTTATTACAAAATGAAATAAATGATATAGATTCATTAAATGTTTTAACAAAAGGAAAAGTCCCAGATGATTGCGATACATTAGTTATTACAACACCATCTAAAGATTTTGACGATGTTGCAACAAATGCAATAACAGAATATATTAATTCCGGAAAAAATATTTTATGGTTAAATGCAGCACAAACAAAATCTATGGATTTACCAAATGTAAATAAAATACTTGCTATGTATGGAGTAAATCAATTTGAACCAGGAATAATAAGAGAAACTGATTCAAGTAAAATGATGTCTAATTCACCTGATATAATTGTTCCAGAATTAGAACATTCTGATATAACTAAAAACATTTATAACACAACAGGTGCAATATTTATAAATGCAACTAAAATAAATATTAATGATAGCAAATTAGATGAATTAAATGTGACAAAAACAGAATTAGCAAAAACAAGTACAGGTTCATATTTTAGAAAAGATTTTAATAATCAACAAAATACTATTTCAGATAGTGATGAAAAGGGAAGCTTTACAGTTGGAGCTGAAATGGTAAAAACAATAAAAGCAGCTAGCGAAGATGGAAATGAACAAGCAGTAAAATCAAAATTAGTAATTTATGGAGAAAACTATTTTGTCTCTGATTATCAATTAAGTCAAAATTCTCAATATCCAGCTGTACAACTTGGTTATAATAAAGATTTATTATTAAATTCAATATCTTACTTGGTTGATAGAACAGAAGATATATCATCAAGAAAAGATACTGGAACAGTAACATATACAGCAACAGCACAACAAGATTTGATAATTAGAATTATAATATTTGCTGTACCAATACTAATAATTCTTGCAGGAATTATAGTATGGCAGGTAAGAAGAAGAAAAAAATAATAAAAATATAATAAGGTAAAAAGCAGGGAATTTCCTTGCTTTTTATTTATTGGTATAGTAAAATAAACACAGCAAAACAAAGGGAAAAAGTACTTAAGAAAGGAACCATTTGTAATGAAAGATGTTTGGAAAGAGCCACAACCTAATTTAGGATTTAAACAGGTAAACAAGAAAAAAATAATAATAACTTTAATTGTAGCTGTGATAGTTGTTTTATTAATAATTTTGGTAGGAACATATTATTCAAGTAAACCAGTTAGAGAATGGATAGATAAAAATATTTTTAGAAAAGAAGTTTTACAAGATAATGTAGCTACAATTGATTTAAAAGAAGGGCAAAACAGTAATATATATGCATTTAATAAATATATAGGAATATTAGATCAAGCAAAATTCACTATATATGGAAATAATGGAAATAAAGAAAAAGAATTAGAATTGCAAATATCAAATCCAATTTTTAGCTCTGCGAATAGATTTTTAGCAATTGCTGAAAATGGAGGTCAAAAATTTTGCTTAATATCTGATAAAGACATTGCATGGGAAGCTGATATTGAAGGTAACATATCACAAATATTCGTTAATAAAAACGGATATGTTGCAGTTGTAATAACAGGAACAAGTTATAAAACTGTAATAAAAGTGTATAGCCCATCTGGTGGAAACCCAATGTTTACGCAATTTTTATCTAGTACAAGAGTGCCAGATATATCAATTTCTAATGATAATAAATACTTAGCAATAGCTGAAGTAGATACATCAGGAACTGTAGTGCAATCAGACATTAAAATAATATCTGTAGAAAAAGCAGAAAAGAAAATGTCAGATTATTTAGAAAAAACATATACAAGTAAATCTGGAAAATTGCTTACAAACATTAGATATCAAAATAGAAACAAATTAGTTTGTATGTATACAGATGAAATTTCGGTAATAGAAAATGACCAAGAAACAACATTAGTAAGCAATAAAGATAAAAAAGTAAGTTTTCAGTCAATTGATATTAATGATAATGCATGTTCAGTTGAAGAAAAATCATCAGGACTATTTACAGCAGATTCAGTTGTAAATATTATAAATATTGATAATAAAACTTCAAAACAATACACCGTAAATTATGTTGCTAAAGAAATGTTTACAAATGTTGATATAATTGCTTTAAATTTAGGAACAGAAGTAGAGTTTATAAATACAAGCGGATGGCTTGTAAAAAGATATGTTTCTAATCAAGAAATAACCAATATTGTCGTTTCAAGCAATATTGCTGGAATTGTATATAGAGATAAAGTAGAGATTATAAATTTATAGGAGGCACTTATGTGGGGAATAATTGATATTATTATAATCGTATTTGTTGTATTATCAGCAATAGGAGGATATAAAAAAGGATTAATTTCATTAGGAATACATTTATTTGCTTTTATTTTAGCTTTATTAATTTCTTTTGTATTATATAGACCAATTGGAAATATTATAATAAACACAACACCAATAGATGAAACAATACAAGCTGTAATTGAAAATAATGCTTCTGCAATGGTAACTACTGAAAATACAACAGGAATTACTAATAAACTTATAGAAAGTGCTAAAGAAGGTGTACTTCCAGAAGTATCTAAAGAATTGTCATATAATATAGTTTACGGAGCCACAATGATTGTATTATTCTTATTACTTAGGGTATGTTTAATGCTAGTAAGTGGTGTCGCAAATGCAATTTCTAAACTTCCAATATTAGATCAAACAAATAAATTAGGTGGAGCAGTATATGGAGTAGTTAGAGGAATTTTTATTACATATTTGGTTTTAATGATAATAAAATTAATGATTGTGGTAGATCCTCAAACTCCACTAAATACAATGCTTAACGAAACATATCTTGCAAAAATAATGTTAGAAAATAATATATTAAATATGTTTTTCTAAAAAAAAAAGTATAAATCTTGCCTTTTAAATCAATTTTTGCTATACTAATACCATGAAATTTTAGGAGTGAGTATTTTGGAAAAGAATAAATCAAACAAAAGAAACAAAACAAAAAATGATAATTCAAATAAAAAAAGCACATGGAAAAAAGTAGTACTAATATTATTACTAATAATACTAATCGCAGGGAGTGTATTTGCTTATAAAGTACATAAAAATGGTGGTGGATTAACAGGAATTTTAGCAACAGCAGTTGGACATGACGAAAATACAAAGAAAAACTTAGGAGAATTCCAATGCTTAGTATTAGGAATTAGTACTGATGAAGCAGGATCATTATTAACAGATACAATAATGATTGCATCTTATAATCCTAATACACAAAAAGCTGCATTAATTTCAGTACCTAGAGACAGTTATACAGGTAAAAATCCAGCAAAAGCAACAGCATATGAAAAAATAAATGCAATATATAGTAGAAAACAAGATCCGCAAACAGTCTTAAAAGCTGTAAATGAATTAACAGGATTAGACTTAAAATATTATGTAATAGTAAAAACTGAAGCTTTTATAAAATTAGTAAATGCAATTGGAGAAGTTACATATAATGTTCCAATCGATATGAATTATGATGATACATCACAAAATTTACATATTCATCTAAAAGCAGGAGAACAGAAATTAGATGGTGACAAGGCAGAACAATTAGTTAGATTTAGACATAATAATAATGGAACATCATATCCATCAGAATATGGTGATAATGATTTAGGTAGAATGAGAACACAAAGAGAATTTATGATGGCTGTAATAAAACAAACTGCAAAACCAGGAAATATCTTTAAATTAGGAGAAATATTAAAAGTTGCAGAAGAAAATGTAATAACAAATGTAGATTTTGATGCAGCAAAAGATTATATCCCTTATGCAGTTGAATTTAATACAGACAACTTAGAAACAGGAGCATTGCCAGGAACAGTTCCAAGCATAAAACAAACAAATAATGTAAGTATATTTGTTGTAGATAAAGCGGGAGCACAAGAATTAGTTGAAAAAATGTTTTATGGATTAGAAGATAGTGGAGAAGAAAGTACAGAAACAACAAATACATCAGTTTCTTCAACTTCAAATCAAGTATCAACAAATAAAAATACAGTTAATAATAGTTCATCAAACAGCTCAAGTAGTAAAACTGAAAAAACAAAATCAAGTTTAAAATTAGAAGTATTAAATGGAAGTGGTGTTAGCCAAAATTTACAAAAAGTTGTTGACCAATTAAAAAGCAATGGCTTTAATGTAACAAGAACCGGAAGTACAAATAATACAGCTAAAACAGTTATAATGAATAAAAAAGAAATATCTACAAGTTTATTAGATAGTATAAAATCATCTATAGGAGTAGGAACTATTCAAAGTTCAACATCAAGTTCAAGTAAATCAGATGTAGTTATAATAATTGGAAAAGACTATAATTAAAAAAGATAAGCTATTTTTATAGCTTATCTTTTCAAAAATTTATTCATCAATTTTTTTCTTGGAAATTATAAATATCAAAAAAATAATTAAAATCAAACAAATAATAGATCCATATAAAATATATAAAGTAATTTTAGATTTTTGAACTGAATTTGCTGCAATTAAGTTTGTAGTATATCCAACACCTTCAACAGTATAAGTTACTTTACCCAAAACCGTGCCTTCTTCAATAGGAGCAGATATATTAGAATTTAAACTAATTTGAGGTTTTATATCAGATAAATTTGTATTTTTATTAGCAAGTACAGGTATGTTTTCTGAAACTAATAATTCTAAATTCTTTGTCTTTGAAGTCGCATTTTGGACAGTTACTGTCGTAATAGTGTCTTTTTCTTTTACAATATTTTGAATAGAAAAATTATTAAATCCATAATCATATAAAGAACGTGTATCATTAAATCTATTATTACTATTAAGAATAACGCCAATTAATTCTAAATCATTATGATAAGCAACAGAAACTAAACATTCACCAGCTTCAGTCGTAAATCCAGTTTTACCGATTGTTAAGTAAGGATAATAATTAGAATTATTTGCTACCAACATTTCATTTGTTGAAGAATATTTTCTTGGCTCAGATTTATTTGTTTGAGGTATTGCACAAGATGCTTGTCCACAAATTTTCTTAAAAGTATCATTTTTAAAACAATATTGCATCAAAATTGCTAAATCATGAGCTGTTGTATAATGGTTATCATCATGTAACCCGTAAGGATTTGTAAAATGGGTACCGGATAGCCCAAGTTCATTAGCTTTTGTATTCATCATAGATACAAAACTATCAACAGATCCTCCAACATATTCTGCTAAAACATTTGCTGCATCATTTGCTGAATGTACAAGCAAAAGTTCTAAAAGTTGTTCTATTGTTAATTCTTCATCAATTTGAATATTTGCTGTAGAATATCCACTAGGAATAGTCATTACAGCATTATAACTTGCAGTTGCTTTATCATTTAAATTACAATTTTCTAAAGCTAAAATTGCTGTCATAATTTTTGTTGTACTTGCTGGAAACATTCTATCATTAGAATTTTTATTATATAAAATTTTATTTGTTTTATTATCAATTAAAATTGCTGATTTAGCATTAATATTAGGTTCATCATTAGCTAATACATTTTCATTAAAAAAAATAAAAGTAGATATTAGCAATAATAAAATCAGTATTTTTTTTATCTTCATTTTAAACTCTCCTAAAAAAACTATACACAATATACATTATTTCGACAAAAAATTCAATAGAAAATATATGAAAGGAGGATAATATGAAAAAATTAAATAAAAATCAAAAAATAGTAATATTAGTAATAGTAATTATTATTATTATTATAAGCATATCATATTATTCATACACAAAAGAAAATATAGAATATGAAGAATTATCGGTAATTAATCAAACAAATACGGTGAATTCCGAAAAAACTGAAAAAGAAATTAATAAAATAAAAGTACATATATCAGGTGCTGTGGAAAAAGAAGGAGTAATAGAATTAGAAAGTAATAGTAGGATTGCGGATTTAATTGAAAAGGCAGGAGGAATTAAACAAAATGCTTATATGAAAGAAGTAAATTTAGCAAGCAAGTTAGAAGATGGAGAAAAGGTTTATATTCCAACTAAAGAAGAATATGAAAAAGACAAAAAACAAGAAACAGCAACAAATATGGTAATATCAAATAAACAAGAATTAGTGACAGGTAACAAGCAAAGTTCTAATAAAATTAATATAAATACTGCAACTCAAGAACAATTAGACAATTTACCAGGCGTTGGAGCGTCTACTGCACAGAAAATAATTAATTATAGAAAAGAAAATGGTAAATTTAAAAAGAAAGAAGATTTAAAAAATGTAAGTGGAATTGGTGATAGTAAATATAATCAATTAAAAGATTTAATAGAAATATAAATTTATACACAGAATATTAATAAAATGTGGAAAAAGAGTTTGACAAAACGTCAAAAAATTATTATAATTAAATGTGGCGTTTTTATGCAAAAAAATAAGCGTATGTTCTACGCTTATTAATTTTGTGCTTGCCAAAGTATAAAAAGAAAGGAAGGAAGATAAGTGGAAGCAGCAAAAGAAACAAAAAAAGAGCAAGCTAAAGAAAATATCTTAGGAACAGAAAAAATAGGAAAATTAATAAGAATATTTTCAATACCTTGTATCATTTCACTAGTTGTAAATGCTTTATACAACATTGTAGATCAAATATTTATTGGTTGGGGTGTTGGATATTTAGGAAATGGGGCTACAAACGTAGTATATCCAATAACAGTATTTGCATTAGCTTTTTCATTAATGTTTGGTGATGGAGGAGCAGCTTATTTAAGTTTAAAACTAGGTCAAAAGAAAAAAGATGAAGCAGCTAAAGGTGTTGCACATTCAGTAATAATGTCAACTGTTGTAGGTATAGTACTAACAGTATTAGTATTAATATTTTTACCATTATTATTAAAAATATTTGGTGCAACAGATGCTATTATGCCATATGCTAAAAAATATGGATATATAATTGCGGCAGGACTTCCTTTTGCTATGATAGGAACATCATTAAATTCTATAATTAGAGCAGATGGTTCACCTAGATATGCAATGGTATCTATGATTTTAGGTGCATTATTAAATACAGTATTAAATCCAACATTAATTTTTGGATTACATTTAGGAATCGAAGGTTCAGCAATAGCAACAATATTTAGTCAATTCATAATGTGCGTATTAAGTTTAGCTTATTTAAAGAAATTTAAATCTATAAAATTATTAAGTAAGGAAAACTTTAAATTTAATTGGAAAATAGGAAGAAAAGTATGTACATTAGGAATAAGTAGCTTTATAACACAATTTAGTTTAGTACTATTAATGACAGTACAAAATTATGTACTTGGAACATGTGGTGCATTAAGTAAATATGGAGCAGATATCCCAATTACTGTATTTGGAATAGTAATGAAAACAGCTCAAGTATTAAACAGTGTAATAATAGGAATTGCAGCAGGTTCACAACCTATATTTGGATATAATTATGGTGCTGAAAGATATGACAGAGTAAAAGAAACATTGAAAAAAGTTTTAAAAATAAGTTTTGTTATAAGCATGATAGCATTTTTATTATTCCAATTAATTCCTGATAAAATTATTAGAATATTCGGAAATGAAAGTGAATTATACGTAGAATTTGCATGTATGGCATTTAGAATTTATTTAATGTTATACTTTATAGATACTCTACAATTAGTTGGAGGAATATTCTTCCAAGCAATTGGTCAAGGATTTAAGAGTGCAATTATATCATTATCAAGACAAATTCTTATTTTAATACCAGCATTACTATTATTTGCAAAATTATTTGGAATTAATGGAGTTCTATATGCAGGACCATTTGCAGATGGTGTAGCATTTTTAGTAACATTAGCTTTCTTAATAGTAGAATTAAAGAAAATATCAAGCCAAAAAACAGAAACAAAGGTACAATTGGTTGGAGAAACAACACAAGGAAAACTTCAAACAGACAAAGTTATTATTACAATTTCTAGAGAATATGGTTCAGGTGGAAGATATATAGGAAAATTATTATCAGAAAAATTAGGAATAAAACTATATGACAAAGAATTTGTAATGGATGTAGCTAAAGAAACAGGATTATCACCAGAATTTATTGAAAACAATGAACAAAGAAGAGCCGTTTTATCAAGCTTAAATAATGGCTATTATTTTGGATTAAATAATTCTGACGAACTATTTTTAAAGGAATCAGAAATGATCAAAGAGATAGCAGAAAGAGAATCTTGTATAATTGTTGGTAGATGTGCAGATTACATATTAAGAGACAGAAAAAATGTACTAAAAGTATTTGTATATAGCGACATGGATGATAAAGTAGCAAGAGCAGTTAAATATTATGGAATGGATGAGAAAAAAGCAAGAAAAGAAATCCAAAGAATTGATAAATTAAGAGGAAATCATTATAACTATTATACAGGAAACGAATGGAGAGATTATTCAAACTATGACATTTGTATAAATAGTGATGTTTTAGGAGTTGAAAATGCAGCAGATATGATAGCAAAAGCGGTTGCTAAAGTTAATTAGTTTGACAGATTATGTAAAAAGATATATAATTAAAAATGTCAATATCAATTAAGTTCATCATATAAATATATGGTGAGCACTATCAGAAAGAAGACAAAAATGGATACTCTATTAGAAGATTTATACAAAAGCGTCCGGTCAGAATTAGGTCTGAAGCCATGGACATCAGAAAAATGGAAAGAAGAAAATCTAAATCCATATTTGGTAGCGAATAAGTGGCTAGATAAATTTGATGTAAAAAATAGTATAGCACGAGATCTTTTAGATATTGAGGAATATGATTTAGACGATGATCCAATTTTTATATTACAAGCACAGGTTACAAACAATGTTGAAATAGTATATTTGACACTTGAAAATAATACAATATTAATTATAAATAGTATTTCAAATGATGGATATAATAAACTTGTAAAAGAAGTTGCAAGGAAAGAAGAAATGCCATGGTGTCCAAGAGAAATTGAATCTATAATTAAAAATCTAATATCTTTGGCTGAAGATTATAAACGGCAAATGGACGTATTGGATAATTAGAGGAACACACAAAAAGGGCAATTATTTATTGCCTTTTTTGTGCTATTTATTGATATAAAAAAATAAAAGACGAACTTTTTAAAGTGAATAAAAAATTTACCTTAAAAAGTTCGTCTTTTTAGTAAAGTGATAAAGTATCTTCGATTACATAAGATACAGGTAAAATATCATCAGAATCCGATTTTATTTCAAATTTAACCTGATTAGATGATATATTCTTATAAACGGAAACAGTAATTGTCCCGCATTTTGTTAATTTTGAATTTTCCAAAAGAACGCCCCCTTTTCTTAAGTATGTAATTATTATAATACATACAAATGTCGAATTGTGTCGAAAGAAGATAAGGAATATAAATTTTTATAAAAAAATTATAATAAAAATAAAAGAGAAGAAACTTATTATAAAATTTCTTCTCTTTTATTTTAAATATGGTTGCGGGGAGTGTACAAGAAGATTGGTATATTGCCTATTTCAGCACATAGTGGTGGCAATCATGGTAAAATAAGAAAAAATAATTAGAAATATTTTAAAATAATTTATATTAGATAGATGGATTTTATTTAAAAATT
>USGY01000025.1 GCA_900554365.1 uncultured Clostridium sp.
TAATGTTAACTCATCTTTTATTGCTTTGGTATTGTTATCATTTTCTACTCCCCATGCTGTTTCTTCTCTTTTATATGTGTCTTTTGTGCATGGTATCCATACATATTCGTTTCCTGTTTTGCCTACTATTACTAGTCCTTTACTTACAAGATTTTCGCCTTCTACATTTGATACTGCAAAACCGGCTGGAATCTTGGCAGTACTTCCTTCTGCATCTGTATAATTGTAGGCTTCTAAATGTGTACTTGCTTCTACTTGTGCTAGTTGCCTTTTCTCATTTTTGGCAGATTCCTCTGTTGTTTCTTTGGCTTTTTGTGCTTGTGTTAGTATTCCATTTTGTCCCGTTAGCATTGCTATTGAGACACCTGCCAGTATTAGTAATACTATAATAGTTATTACCAACGCTATTAATGTTATTCCCTCTACACCTTTCTTTTTCATTTGTCTCCTCCTTATTATATTTTTACTTTATTTATATTACTCTATATATCCTCACAGTCTTGTCTCTACTGTCTTTGACAAGTTTTCTCAATGCCTCTTCAACAATATTTTCATTTTTCTTTTTACCATTCTATTGTATGTGCATGTGCTACATCATTTCCAGTGTTTTCAGTTATCTGTACATTTGATCCTAGAGTAACTACAGCGCGCAAACAACAATTATAATCTCCATCTGCATTTGAAGAAGCAAATCTGATACTTCCACCCATCCATCTATTAGAACTACGCAATCCAAAAGAAGCATGGTTAGAAAAACATTCTACATGTCTTGTAGCAATCCAATACTCAATTGGACTACTTAACAATTTTGCTCCATCACCATAATTTGTTTCATTTACCGGAATATTATAATATGTTTTCTTTGCATTTAATGTTCCTAATTTTGTATATGTTTTTGTTGTTGGACTTGTATAATAATTACTATTTTCATCTTCTTCTGAATTATATGCATCTGGTGTATATGAATACTCACCTATATATGTTTTTGTTTCTCCATATTTTATTCCATCACCATTAACATATGTATCTTTTGCTAATTTTCCCGCATCTGTTAACCAGTCTTCCATATCTTTTAAGTTTACACTTCTTGCTGTTACTCCTTTTGATGTATTACTATATAATTCTTTGCATATATCATTTAATAAATATACACCATTATTATATCCTAATGCTCCATTAAAATATATTTTATTATTAGTTAGGTCACTTATTATATCTATGCTTCCATCATCATTTATTTTTAATATTCTCCAATTTAAGTTTTCTTGGGATATTATTTGATCACTATCATGTCCACTTTGTGTTCCAAGTAATGAATATGTTTTTCCTTCTACTGTATCTGTTTTATAATTTATATAATCTCCTACTTTCAATCCAGTTCTGTTCTGCTTTGTTCCAACATTTCCATTAACATCTATTATAAAATTATTCCCATCTACTGTTGCATTTACTGGAAAGTCATTGTTTGTTTTCGTTGCTGTTCCACCATAATTGTTTGTTATTTCTGCTATCAATTTATCTGCATCTAATGTCCCTGCTTCTGTTTGTGATCTTGTTGTCATTACTGCTAATTTTACTTTTTCTTCCGCAGATTTTAATTCAGTTGTTTGTTTTGCACTTTGTGCTTGTGTTAGTATTCCATTTTGGCCTGTTAGCATTGCAATTGAAACGCCTGCCAGTATTAGTAATACTATAATTGTAATTACAAGTGCAATTAAAGTTATACCTTTCGTATTTTTCAAATTATTATTCATCTGTTTTTCCTCACTTATATATTTATTTACTTTAAACTACTTTAAAAATAATGTGGAACGGAACCCCAAAGTAGTATAACCTGTAATTTCTGAAATGTCATCTAAACGATAACCTGCTGGAGTATCACCGTCTTAATAAGGCTCCTCCTCGTATTACCACAGTTTCATATGTATTTGGATTTAATTCTGTGGTGAATTCGCCTACGTTTCCTCCCATATCATATATATTTGCATAACTTGTTGTTAATCCCGTATTTAATATCATTGCTACGTTTGCTTTTTTTATTATATTTCCGTTTTTATCTTTTACTTCTTTATCTCTCCAATTTTCATTAAGATTATTTCCTGATGTTGCATAATTTGTTGCTATGCTATGTGTTTGTATAAATTTTAATGCTGTATCCCATGCATAGCTTGAGCATAAGTATGATGTAGCACTTGTTCCAGCATCTATTCCTTTTGCTTGTTTATATGCTTCACTCCATTTTATGTTTGCATATGGCTCTTGATTAGTTTTTATTACTGCATTATTATTCTCTTTTCCTGCTTCATATCTTCCTATATAATATCCTCCATTAGTTTTTACACTGTTGATTTCATTTTTTACTTGTCCAACTATTTCATTTAATACAGATTTTGTTATTCCATTATTAGATTGGTCAATTGATGGAGTTACTTCTGTTAATGTTAACTCATCTCTAATAGCTTTACTTCCATTATCGCTTTCTACTCCCCATTCTGTTTCTTCTCTTTTGTAAGTATCTTCTGTACATGGTATCCATACATATTCGTTTCCTGTTTCGCCTACTATTACTAGTCCTTTACTTACAAGATTTTCGCCTTCTACATTTGATACTGCAAATCCTGCCGGAATTTTGGCTGTATTTCCTTCTGTATCTGTGTATGTATATGCTTCTAAATGTGTACTTGCTTCTGCTTGAGATAGTTTTCTTTTTTCTTGTTCTGCCGCTTCTTCTGTTACTTGTTTTGAATTTTGAGCTTGTGTTAGTATTCCATTTTGACCTGTTAGCATTGCTATTGAGACACCTGCAAGTATTAATAATACTATAATAGTTATTACCAACGCTATTAATGTTATACCTTTCATATTTTTATATTTATTAATCATTTGTTTCCTCCTATTTTTAGCTTTTTATTTTAAAAATATAGTTGTACGAAATCCAAAAGTCCCATAAGTATTAAAAACGTTATCAGCCCAACGATAACCTGCTGCTACAAGGTGGACATCATAGCCAGAACGTAATATTACATTTTTTGATGTATTAGGGTTTATTTCTGTTGTCATTTCTGCAACATTTCCTCCCATGTCATATATATTGCTTAATGCTGTCGTTAATCCTGTGTTTATTATTTTATATGTTCCTTTAGGTTTTATTATAATTCCATATTTATCTTTTACTTCTTGGGTTTTCCAATTGCCGTTCCAATTATCTATACTTGTTGCATAGTTAGTTGCTCCATTGTTTTGGATAAAATTAATCGCTGTATCCCATGCATAGCTTGAGCATAAATATGATGTAGCGCTTGTTCCTGCATCTATTCCTTTTGCTTGTTTATATGCTATATTCCATTTTAAGTAGGCGTATGGCTCTCGATTAGATTTTACTACAGCTTTACCTTTTTCTTTTCCTACTTCATATCTTCCTATATAATATCCACCGTTATTTTTTATACTTTCTTTTTCCTTTTCTACTTGTTCAACTATTTCGTTTAAAACATCTGTTGTTATACCATTTTGTACTTCTTCATCTGATGGCGTTACTCCTGTTAATGTTAACTCATCTTTTGTCTCTTTGATTCCATTATAAGTTTCCACTCCCCATGCTGTTTCTTCTCTTTTGTAGGTATCTTCTGTGCATGGTATCCAAACATACTCATTTCCGCTTGTGCCAATTATTACTAGCCCCTTGCTTACCAAATTTTCACCTTCTACATTTGATACTGCAAACCCTGCTGGAACTTTAGCAGTATTTCCCTCTGCATCAGTGTACTTATAAGCTTCTAAATGTGTGTTTGCTTCTGCTTGGGATAGTTGCCTTTTTTCATTTTCAGCTGATTCTTCTGCTGCTCGTTTTGAATTTTGTGCTTGCGTTAGTATTCCATTTTGTCCTGTTAGCATAGCTATTGAGACGCCTGCAAGAATTAGTAAAACAATTATTGTTATTACTAAAGCGATTAATGTTATACCTTTCATATTTTTATATTTATTAATCATTTGTTTTCCTCTCTTTTATATGTTTTCTATTTTAAAAATGCTTAATATACTATTTTAAAAATAAAGTAGAACGGAAACCATAAAAAGCTGATTTACTAATTGGTCTATCATCCCAGCGGTATCCTGCAGGACTAGCACTACCATTATAATCTCCTCCACGTACAATTACAGCTTCAGATGTATTTGGATTTAATTCTGTAGTAAGTTCTCCAACATTTCCTCCCATATCATATATGTTTGCAAAACTTGTTGTTAATCCTGTATTCAATATTAATTTTTCATTTGCCTTTTTTATTACTTTTCCATTTTTATCTTTTACTTCAATGTCATACCAGTTTCCATTAGTATTGTATCTTGAAGTAGCATAGTTTGTTGCAGTGCTATGTGTTTGTATAAAATTTATGGCTGTATCCCATGCATAGCTTGAACACAAATATGAATTTGCACTTGTTCCTACTTCTATTCCTTTGGCTTGTTTATATGCTTCACTCCATTTTATTCCTGAATATGGTTCTTGATTTGCTTTTATTACTGCATTATTGTTTTCTTTTCCTACTTCATATCTTCCTATATAATATCCACCATTATTTTTTATACTTTCTTTTTCAATATTTACTTGTTCCACTATTTCATTTAAAACGTCTTTTGTGATTCCGTTTTGGTTTTCTTCATCTGATGTAATTACTCCTGTTAATGTTAGCTCATCTTTAATAGCTTTAGTATCTTTATCAATTTCTTCTCCCCATGCGATTTCTTCTCTCTTATATGTGTCTTTTGTGCATGGTATCCATACATATTCGTTTCCGTTTGAGCCAATTATTACTAGCCCCTTGCTTATCAAATTTTCACCTTCTACATTTGATACTGCAAACCCTGCTGGAACTTTAGTAGTGTTTCCTTCTGCATCTGTATACGTATAAGTTTCTAAATGTGTATTGGCTTCCGCTTGGGATAGTTTTCTTTTTTCTTGCTCGGTTGCTTCATCTGTTACTTGTTTTGATTTCTGTGCTTGTGTTAATATTCCATTTTGTCCTGTTAGCATTGCAATTGAGACACCTGAAAGTATTAGTAATACTATAATTGTTATTACTAAAGCAATTAATGTTATACCTTTCATATTTTTATATTTATTAATCATTGTTTACCTCTTTTTTCTTTTAAGTAGATTGCAAGATAAAAACTACTGAAATCTCTTTAAAGTTTTGACATATCAATAGTTATAACGGGTCTAATTCCAAAATTAGCACTCAAATTATTGTAGAAAGTACCGCGTGAACAATCTGTAACTACACTCCATGGATGTGGTCCTTTAGCAGAGCCAAGCCAATATGATGTACTATACAACCAAGTATATTTTGAATTGTTTGACCATAATGTATCAATATCTTCATATGATGCTAAGCTTACTTCACTCACTTTATCAGTATTTCCTAATAATGTTTTATATAATTCTACATATTTATATAAGTTTGATTTATTATCATATATCCAGGGAAAACTTGAATTTCCTTGTGGCTTATATGTATTATCATTATACCAATATATTGAATCTGAAAAAACTAACGTTCCATTTCTTTGTTGATCCTGTACCCATCCTTTCATTGTTGAATCTTGCAATCCATAGTCTGGTTTAGTTATATCAATATCAGCGATTTTATTATCATTACTGTCGTAATTTGCTCCAATTTTCAAATTATATTTAGCTAAGGCTTTAGCCTTTTTTGTATTTTCATCATAAGACATTATATAAAATTCTTCTGTTGTACTTTTTGTTGATGTTAATGAAATTACTGTACCTGTTTCTATTTTATTTTCTGGTTTTGTATTACTAGTTCCGTCATCTTTTACATTTCCATTTCTATCTATTGAAAAATTTTTTCCGTCTACTGTTGCATTTATTGGAAATTCATTATTTGTTTTTGTAGCTGTTCCCTCATAATTATTTGTTATTTCTGCAATTAGCTTATCTGCATTTAATTCTCCTGTTTCTGATTGCGACCTTGCTGCCATTATTGCTAATTTTACCTTTTCTTCTGCTGATTTTAATTCCGTCGTTGACTTTGATTTCTGTGCTTGTGTTAGTATTCCATTTTGTCCTGTTAGCATTGCAATTGAGACACCTGCCAGTATTAGTAATACTATAATTGTTATTACTAGAGCAATTAATGTTATACCTTTTTCTCTTTGAATTTCTTTAAATTTCATATGATTCTCCTTTTTCTTTAGTTTTGCCATATTTTACTATTTTTATTCTTTATTTATATCTCTTATTCGTCAATTATCCATATTTATTCTATAAATAAATTTATTTTTAGTCAATAGTTTCACGACAAAAATATCGTTCTTTTTTAACCTATCGTGTAATATAATTTATCAAATTGATTGGAGGCTTTTATATGATTAAACAATTCCGTAAAAAAATGAATTTATCACAAGAAGAATTTGCTGAAGAAATTGGAATTAGTGTTAGACATTTGCAAAGATTAGAAAAAAATGATGAAAATACCAGGCTATCAACTTTTAAAAAAATTGTTAAAGCTTTAGATATTCCAGATGATGAAATTATAAAATTTATAAAAAGTTAAAGAGATATTTAATATTAAAATTATATTAAATATCTCTTTATTTTTTTGATTATGCTTCCTGATTTTTCATATATATTATTTTTCCTGATTTCATGTGATTTATCTTTTTTTGTAGTTCCATTATTGGTATTGGAAGTAATGATATTATAATTGTAATTATCCATTGTGTTTGATTTAAAGGTACAAGTTTGAATATTTCTGCTAACGCTGGTATTATTACAACTATTGTTTGAACTACGGTGCCTAATACAAAGCTTCCAATTAAATATTTATTTTCCATTATTCCAATTTTAAATATGGATTCTTCACTTTTTATGTTAAAACTGTGAACAAGTTCTAAAACTCCTAATGATACAAATGCCATTGTTCGTCCCACGTCAAGACTATAATATTTATTTCCAATACTAAATGCTATTAAAGTTAGCATACCCAGCATTATTCCTTCTGCCATTATTTTGTTCCATAATCCATCTGCAAAAATTCCTTTTCTGCTATCTACTGGTGGTCTTTGCATTATGTCTTTTTCGGGAGGCTCTAGTCCAATTGCAATAGCTGGCAACGAATCTGTTACTAAGTTTATCCATAACAATTGAATTGCTAATAATGGAGATTTTAATCCCATAATTAGTCCCATGAATATAGTTACTATTTCTCCTATATTTGTTGCAATTAAAAAATGTATTGCTTTTTTTATATTATCATATATATTTCTTCCTTGTTTTACTGCTTTTACAATTGTTACAAAATTATCGTCAGCTAATATCATATCAGATGCATTTTTAGCAACATCTGTGCCGTTTTTTCCCATAGCTATTCCTATATCAGCATTTTTTAGTGCCGGACTATCATTTACACCATCACCTGTCATTGCTACTACATTTCCCGCTTCTTGCCATGCTTTTACAATTCTTACTTTGTGCTCTGGAGTAACTCTTGCAAATACTGAATAGTCTTTTATTTCTTTAACTAGTTTATCTTGTGGGATGTTATCTAGTTCTTTTCCTGTTATTGCTTTATCGTGGTTTTCTAATATTCCTAATTCTTTTGCAATTGCTTTGGCAGTTGCAATATGGTCACCCGTAATCATTACTGCTTTTATTCCTGCTCGTTTACACGTTTTTACTGCATCTTTTACGCCTTCTCTAGGTGGATCAATCATTCCTATTAGTCCAACAAAATCCAATCCGTCCTCTAAAAATTTCATTTCTTCATTGCTTGGCATTGTACTAATTTTTTTAGATGCAACAGCAATTACTCTTAATGCTCTTTCAGCCATTTGTTGATTTTGTGATTCTATACTTCTTTTTTCACCAACCGTTAAATTACATTTGTTTAATAATATATCAGGTGCTCCCTTGGTTATCACTAAATATCCTGTTGACATTTTATGAATTGTTGTCATCATTTTTCTTGTTGAGTCAAATGGAATTTCTCCTACTCTTAGCATTTCTCTATATAATTCTACCTTGTTTAAATTATATTTTAATCCATTTTGTACTAATGCATTTTCGGTAGGCTCTCCATTTATTTCTGTTTTTCCATTTTCATATGTAATATTGCTGTCTGTACACATAGTTGCTAACTTACTTGCAAGTAGTTTATCTCTTGATTTGATTTCAACAACAGTCATTTTGTTTTGTGTTAATGTTCCTGTTTTATCTGAACATATTACTTTACTACAACCTAATGTCTCTACCGCAGGCAATTTTCTTATTATGCTATTATTTTTAGCCATTTTGCTTACACCTATTGACAACATTATTGTTACTATTGCAGGAAGTCCTTCTGGAATTGCTGCGACGGCAAGTCCAACTGATGTCATAAACATTTCTATTGGATCTATTTGTTTTACCATTCCAATTAAAAATATAAGAATACATATTGCTAAACATACAATTCCAAGGATTTTTCCAACTTGTGCTAACTTTTTTTGAATTGGTGTTTCTGGTGTTTCATTTTCCATTATCATATTTGCAATTTTTCCAACTTTGGTATTCATGCCTGTTTCTGTTACAACTGCTTTTCCATGCCCATTAACTACGATACTAGCCATAAATGCCATATTTAGCATATCTCCTAAAGCAATATCTTTTTTAGCTATCATATTAGCATTTTTTAATACTGGTTCTGTTTCTCCAGTTAAACTAGATTCTTCTATTTTTAAATTATGACTTTCTATTAATCTACAATCTGCGGGTACATAGATTCCAGCTTCAAGTTCTATAATATCGCCAGGTATTAATTCTTCTGCATTTATATCTTGTATTTTTCCATCTCTTATAACTTTTGCTTTAGGTGGTGTCATTTCTTTTAAGGCTTCTATTGATTTTTCCGCTTTCGCTTCTTGAATTACTCCCATTAATGCATTAAATATTACAATTCCTATTATTATTATTGAATCTACATAATCATGTTCTCCTTGAAAATATGATATTGCAGCAGACAACGCAGATGCTATTATTAATATAATTATCATAAAATCATTAAATTGTTTAAAAAACTTTACTATTAAAGTTTCTTTCTTTTTTTCTTCTAATTTGTTTGGACCATATTTCTGTTTTCTAGCTTGTATCTCTTCTTTTGTTAATCCCATCCTCTGATCTGTTTTTAAATTTTGCAAAACCTCTTCTTTTCTTAAAGTTTCCCACATAATTTTCCTCCTTTGAAATAAGAATTATAATTTAATATTCCTTTACTAAATTTTATGTGGCTTGTCTTAAATTTATTACTATTAATTTTTTAACTCCTTTGCATTTTTTGTCATATTATAAGTTAGGAGGGATTATTATGTTAATTAATTCTATTCTTTTGGCAATATCTAGCAGTCTAGATTCTTTGGGAATTGGCGTTACATATGGTATTAAAAAAACTAAGATTTCAAATATTAGTAAATTTATTTTATTTGCAATTTCATGTCTTATCTCTTTTGCTTCAATTCTGTTAGGAGACTTTTTGACTAATATTTTTTCTGTTTTTATATCCAATCTTATTAGTGGTTGTGTGTTAATTTTTATTGGATTTACTATGATTTTAAAATCTATTTTTGATAGTAAAAATTTTGAAAATAATTATTATGATTTTAATAATTCAAATTTAATTGATCCTAAGGAAGCTGTTGCACTTGGGTTGGCATTATCTTTAGATAGTTTTGGCATTGGCGTTAGTTACAGCTTAACAACTTCAAATTGTTTTATCTTTCCTTTTCTTATTGGAATTTTTCAAATTATATTTTTAAGTTTAGGCTCTTTTTTAGGTAAAAAAATTAACAATATAAGTAATCTTCCTGATTTTATTTGTAGTATTGTTTCTGGAATATTACTTATATTGTTTGGAATATTTAGATTATACTAATATTTAACTATTTTTTAATTTCATAGATAATAATTTAGATATTCCGTTTTCTTCCATAGTAACACCATATACAGTATCTGCTGCTTCCATTGTTCCTTTTCTATGTGTTATTACTAAAAATTGTGTATCTTTTGAAAATTTCTTTAAATAATCTGCAAATCTATATACATTTACATCATCAAGTGCTGCTTCAATTTCATCTAGTACACAGAATGGTGCTGGATTTATTTTTAATATAGCAAATAATAATGCTATTGCTGTAAATGCTTTTTCTCCTCCTGATAAAAGCATCATATTTTGTAATTTTTTTCCTGGTGGTTGAACATTTATATCTATTCCGCATTCCAAAATATTATTTTCATCTTCTAATTTTAGTGATGCATTTCCTCCACCAAATAATTCTTTAAATACTTCTGAGAAGTTTTTATTTATTAATGCAAATTGTGTTCTAAATTGTTCTTTCATTGTTTGAGTCATATCTGAAATTATTTTTCTAAGTTTTGCCATTGTATCTTCTAAATCAACTCTTTGTTCACACATAAAATCGTATCTATCTTTTAGATTTTTATATTCTTCTATTGCATCTAAATTTACGCTACCTAAATCTCGTAATTGTTTTCGTAATTCATTTACTTTCTTTTGAGTTAATTGAATATTATCTGGCTTTTTATGCTCACCTGCATTATTTGGTGTTAACTCATATTCTTCCCACATTTTATTTATTATGTTGTTTATGTCTTCTTCTGTTTTATTTTTTTGTACATCTATTTTTATTATTTGTGCTTTTAAATCTTCTATAACTTTAAATTTAGCTGTTATTTCTTCTTCTTGTTTAGCAAGTTTTTCATTTTTATTTATTCTTTCTTGTTTTAATTCTTCAATCTTTGAACCGCTATTTTTTACTTCTTCTTTTATATTATTTATTTTTTCTTTTATTTCTTCAATTGAATTTTTTAAATTAATATTATCTTGCTTGATTTTTTCAATCTGATTTTGCTTGTTTTGTATGCTTTGCTCTGCATTTTGTATCTCTGATAAAATTCTTTCTTGCAATTCTTCTAACGATGCTTCACTTTCATCAAATGATGATACAGAGATTTTCAAATTAGTTATATCATAATTTAAATCGTCAACATATTTTTGATTGTCTTTATTAATATTTGCAAATTCTTGTATTATAACTGTCAATTTTTCTGTTTCTTCTGTTAATTTTTTTATTTCATCTTGTGTAGTTTCTTTTATTTTATTTGCACTTTCTTTATCGCTTTTTATTGTTTGTTTTTCTTCTTTTAATTTATTTACATGTTTTTCAACTTTTGAAATATTTTCTTCTACAGAAACCAATTTTTGTTTTTCAGTGGCATATGTTATATCTATTTCTTGCAATTCTTTTTCTAATAAAGTTGCTTCTTCAAAAATATCATCTATAGAATTTTTATATTCTTCTTTTTCTTTTATTTGATTGTCTATTTTTATTTTTAAGTTTTTAATATCTTGTTGAAGTTTTTCTATTTCTCTGCCTCTTCCCAAAATATTTACTGTTTTCTTGACAACTGAACCACCTGTTATTGCTCCAGACGAATTTATTACATCACCTTTCAAAGTTATAATTCTAAAACTATATCCATTTTGTTTAGCAACTTTTATTGCTGTATCCATTTTGTCTACTATTACTGTTCTACCCAATAAATTTGTTATAATTTGTTCATACTTTTTATTGAACTTAACCAAGTCAGACGCAATTCCTATAACTCCAGGGATGTTTCCTCTTATTTTATCTAATTTTTTTCCATGTACTGATGATATTGGTAAAAATGATGCTCTTCCTAAATTATTTTTTCTTAAATGTTCTACTAACCTTTTAGCATCTTCTTCAGTGTCTGTTACTATGTTTTGTAAACTCATTCCTAAGCACATTTCTATAGCTGTTTGATATTCTTCAGGCACTTCAATTACACTTGCAAGTACACCATGCATTCCTTTTCCAAGCTCTTTTGTTTTTTCACAATCTAATAATAGCGCTCTTACACTTTTTACATACCCTTCTTTTTCTTTTTCTGTTTCTATAAGAAATTTTAAACGTGATTCTTTTATTCTCATCTCACTTTGATATGCTTGAATATTACGTTCATATAATTGAATTTTTTTATCAGCCTCTATCTTCTTAGTATTTATTTCTTCTAAGTTCTTTACAATTTTATTTCTTTTACTTTCAATTTCATAAAATTCTTTAGATATTTCTTCTTTTTGAAATCTTATATTATCTAATTCAGAAATATTTGACATCATTTCATTTTGTATTTGTTTTTCACGTTTTTTATAATTTTCAAAATTAACATTTTGAGTATTTATTACTGATTGTAATTCATATTTCCTATCTGTATTTTCTTCAACTTTTTGTTTATGTTTTTCTATTTCTAATTCTTTGCTTGATAGCTTTTCACTTATTTTTTTTAGTTCTTCTTCTTTTTGTTGTAATTCTTTTTCATATTTTTCTTTATTTTGTTTTAAATTATCTTTCTTTTGTTTTTTTTGTTCAATTTCTTCATGCAAATCTTTTAATTTTTCTTGTAACTCTTCTATTTCTTTTTCATATCTTTCGACATTTTCTTCATTATTAGAAATTCTGGTTTTGGATACACTAATATCAGAGTTTAACATTTCTATTTTTTTTTGGCTTTCAAACCCTAATTTTGACATATCTTCTATTTGCATTGTTATGTTGTCTAAGTTTTGTTTTAATTCTTCTTTTAAAGCTTTTATTCTGTCTAAACTTTGTTGCTCATCTTCACATTGATTATTATATATTTCTTCATTTTTTACTATTTCTTCTAAGTCTTTTTTATATTTTTCTATATTATATATAAATAATCCTATTTCTATATTTTTTAATTCTTCTCTTAAATTTAAATATTTTTTAGCTTTTTCCGCACTGATTTTTAATGGCTCAATATTTGCTTCTATTTCTGTTAAAATGTCATTTATTCTTAGTAAATTTAATTTGGTTCTTTCTAACTTCTTTTCGGCTTCTTGTTTTCTTGTTCTATATTTTACTATTCCGGCTGCCTCTTCAAATATGTTTCTTCTGTCTTCTGATTTATTACTTAATATTTCATCTATTTTTCCTTGTCCAATTATTGAATACCCATCTTTTCCAATTCCTGTATCCATGAATAATTCTAATACATCTTTTAATCTGCATGGTACTTTATTTATGTAATATCCTGTTTCGCCTGTTCTATATAGTTTTCGTGTTACTGTTACTTCTGAATATTCTATTGGCAATTCTCCATCTGTATTGTCAAATACTAAAGAACCTTCGGCAAATCCTAATGATTTTCTATTTTGTGTTCCAGCAAATATAATATCAAGTGATTTACTGCCTCTTAATGACTTCATGCTTTGTTCTCCTAAAATCCACCTAATACTATCTGATATATTACTTTTTCCAGAACCATTTGGCCCTATAACGCTTGTAATTCCAGGCATAAATTCTAGTACAGTTTTATCTGCAAATGATTTAAAACCTTGTAATTCTAGTCTCTTTAAATACATTTTTCTCACCTTTGTGTAGTTTATACTATTTTTCGACTTTTGTAAAGAATTTTTTCTATACGAATTTTACTCCTGAAACTATTTTAGCTATGTTATATATTAACTTTTGTTTATCTTTAGAACAATGCCCTAATAATTCTTTAAATTCTTTATCTAAATATATATTTTCTTCTTTTGTAACCCCTTCTATTAATTCACACAATGGAACTGACAATGCTATAGATATTTGTGATAATCTTTTCAAATTTATTGTAGTTCCTCCTCTTTCAACCCTGCTTAAATATGCAACAGCAACATCTATTGTTTCTGCAAGTTTTTCTTGAGACCATCCTGCTTTTTTTCTTGCTATTTTTATTCTTTGACCAATAAGTTTAAAATCAATATGTGCTTTAATTGCCATACGCAGCACCTCCTTGAGCGTTAATTTAACACTATTGGTTCCAGTTGTCAAAGTCATATATTTCCCTAAGTGTAAAGTTTTATTCATATATCCTCGCTATTTCTCATTATTATTAATTTTTTCTAACTTTTTCATAAAGTTATACTCCATACTAAAAAAGCTAAGATTAATTCTTAGCTTTTTCGCTATATTTATTATTTATAATATTGTTGTATGGTGCTTTTTGACTTAGCTCTCCAGCTTGTGTCATGACTTCTTGTAATCTATTAAAACTTTCTTCTTTTAATACAGGTGTTTCATTCCATGCATCTATATCTTTATATCTTTGAATTGCAGATGTTAATAATTCTAAATCTGTATTTGGGAAAAAGTTTTGCACCGTTTTTGCTATTTCTTCGCTTGAATTTTCTTTAACCCATTTTTCTCCCTTGGCTATTGCATTTGTAAATCCTTGAATTACATTTTCGTTTTGTGAAATGTAACTTTTCTTTGCAAAATATGCTGTATAAGGAATTTCTCCTGCTGCTTCTCCAACTGATGCAACGATGTATCCTTTATTTTGAAGCTGTGTTAATGATGCTGTTGGTTCAAATAATGTTACATATTCAGCATTTCCACTTGTAAATGCTCCTGCCATTAAGTCGAACTTAATACTATCATCTAATACTACATCTTTTTTAGGGTCTATTCCATTTTTTCTTAACACATATTCAAGTGTCATATATGGTACTCCGCCTTTTCTTCCTGGAATTATAGTTTTTCCTTTTACATCTTGCCAATTAAATGTTGAATTTTTTGTTTTTGCAACTAAAAATGACCCATCTTTTTTAGTCATTTGAGCAAATACCTGACAATAATCTTCCTTTCCCTCATTATATACATATATTGATGCTTCTGGTCCTGCAAAACCTATATCGCATTGATTACTTAGGACTGCTGTCATTACACTGTCTGCTCCTTGACCTGTGGTTAATTCAACATTTATTCCATTTTCTTTAAAATATCCATTGTTTATTGCAACATATTGTGGTGCATAAAAAACTGAACGTGTTACTTCATTTACTTTTATTGTTTTTTCATCTTGATTATCTTTTTTGTTATGAATTATAGTTAATGTTATGCTTATAACTATTATTAATAAAATAGCGACGCTATAAATAAGTACTGTTTTTTTCATTACATACCTCCTTTTTCTTTTATATTTTATGTCTCCTCATTTAAAAATGTGCACTAAAAGATTCCTTATAGTTTTTTACTATAAGGAATCTTTATTAAGCTGATTTCATTACTTTTTTTATTAACTTTTCTAAAATCATAACACCTGCATACATTACTCCCGCAACGATTCCTAGAATAATTACACTTGTCATTACTAAATCTAATTGAAATACTTGACCTCCATAAACAATTAAATATCCTAAACCTGCTTTTGATACTAAGAATTCACCTGATATAACTCCCACTAAAGATAATCCTATATTTACTTTTAATGAGTTTATAAATGTTGATAAATTAGCTGGTATTACTATTTTAGTTAGAATTTGAAGCTTATTACAATTAAATGTTTTGGCCATTTTTATTATTTCCTTATCAGTTCTTAAAAATCCGTTTAAATTTTCTAAAACAGAGACTATTAATGAAATTGCAACAGCCATAACTATAATTGCTGACGTACCTGCACCAACCCAAATTATTATTATTGGTCCGTAACGCTACTTTAGGTAAACTATTTAATACAACCAAATATGGTTCCATAACTTTAGAAATAAAATTTGACCACCACAATATAATTGCAATTACAATTCCCAATATTGTCCCTATCAAAAATCCTACAACTGTTTCATATACTGTAACTCCTATATGCATCAATAATTGATTGTCTGTTAAATGTAAAAATGTTTTTAATATTCTACTTGGTTGACTCATTAAAAAACTATCTATCATTCCTTTTCTTGCAAGGATTTCCCACGTTCCTAAAAATATGACTAATATTAAAATTTGTGTTAATATTATCATAAATTTCCTTTTATGTTTTTCATGTATATATTTTTTTCTTTCTTTTGACATTAACCTATTTTTCATCCTTCTCGTAACTCCTTCCATAAAATATTGAAATAAGTACTAAATTTAGGACTTTCTCTTGTATTTAATGGAGTTTTATTAGGATCACCAAAATCTATTTTGTGTATGTCTTTTATTGTTCCTGGTCTACTGCTTAATACTAGTATTCTGTCAGACATACTTATTGCTTCTGGTTGATTATAAAATAGACTGTTTTAATTCTTATTTTTTGCTAATCTAATATTTAATATTAAAATATAAATCCACCTGTTTGTCTTGATGTATCTCAATTCTATTAATAATTACTTTCATAATTTCTGGTGTTGGTTCTTTTAGTTTCAAAAATTCTTGTACAGCACTTTTTATCTTTTCAATATCATCTTGTTTTGATCCTTCTTTTTGCTGTTTAATTTCTATGTATTCATTTTCTTTCTTTTCTATTTCTTTTTTCAATTTTTTTAATAGCCTTTCATACATCTCTTCACTTATTTTATTATTTAATTTATCTACATACATTTGATCTATATTATTGTTTATTAGTTTTATCTCTTTTTTTATTTTTATAATTCTTTTTCTATAATCATATTTACTTAGCTTCTTTTTTACATTTAACTCTATTTTATGTTCATCAATATCTTTAAACAATTTTTTTATGTAATTAAGAACCGCTTCTTCTAAATTATTATAACTAAATCCATGTGAAGTACAAATACTTAATTTTGAGTTTCTTCGATAGTTATTACATACCATATAATAACGTCCCTTTTTTTCTCCTCTCACTCCGATTTTATGTTTACATTCATAACAAAAAAGTAAACCATCTAACAAAAATGTATTTTTCTTTTTGTTTCTATTGTATGACTGTACTATTACCATTTTTTGCACTGTATCAAATACTTTTTTGTCTATTATTGGTTCATGTGTGTTTTCTACAATTATCCATTTCTCTTCTGAATTTGGTCTAATTTTCCTATTTTTATAACTTATTCTACTTCTTTTATTTTGCACTGTTGTGCCTATATAAGCTTTATTTTTTAATATGTTTTTAATCGTTTTATTTTCCCAAAAAGTTTCTTTATTATATCTTGATTTATTGGCTGTTGGAATGTTGTTACTATTTAAATAATCTCTTATTGTTCCAATTTGATTTCCACTAGATGCCATATTAAAGATGGTTCTTACTATTTTTGCCTCTGGTTCATATATTATTAACTTATTTTTGTCTTTTAAATCTTTTGTGTAGCCTAGTGGCGTTTTTCCACCTACCCATTTACCCTGTTTTTGCATGGTGTGAAGTGCTGTTCTAATTTTTTTGGATAAGTCTTTAGAATACATATCATTTAATATTGATTTAAATGGTGCAATATCATTGTTGCCATTTGATGCTTCAAAAGTATCTATTCCATCTGTTATAGAAACATATCTTATATTATTTTCTGGAAACCATTTTTCTATATACTCTCCTGTTTCTATATAGTCACGTCCTAAACGGGATAAATCTTTTGTTATAACCATATTAATTTTTCCATTTTCTATATCTTTTATCATTCTTTGAAAGTTTGGTCTATTAAAATTTGTCCCAGTAAAGCCTTGGTCAATATATGTATCTATTAATTGATACTTCGGCCCTAATTTTTGTACATATTCTGTTAACAATGTTCTTTGATTTTTTATACTTTCGCTTTCATCACATCCTCTGTCTACATCTTCTTTTGATAATCTTATGTAAATTGCTATCATGTATTTTGCTTTTTCTATTTCTTCGAGCATATTTTTCTCCCTTCTATGCTTGATAAATTTTAATTCTCAAAAATATTTTTCTTTAAGGTATTAATTATTAAACAATTTATTAAATGCTCCAATTCTTCACCATTTTCATCATAGTATATATTAATTTTGAAATGTTCATCCATATTAATTCACTCTCCCTACACTATATATACATTCGTTTTTTTATAAAAATTCTAATTTATATAAAAATTTATTTTTGAATTTTTAATACATCCATATCTACTTATAAATAGTTAAAGGGCAGATATGCAAAAGCTTTCGCTATCACACACCTACCCTGGTGAATAAGATATATCATCTATTTTGTTCAAATGTATTGATATTACTGGTTTTTCTAATTATAAAAAATCTCCTTTTTTGGAGTTTATTTTATTTGAAAATTTGGACATTTAAGATTATACCTAATTTTATAAATAGTAATTTGAATAAATGTATAATAATAGTACACAAACATACTATTTTAATTTATAACTTGACTATCTAATTTTTGTCAAGACTTTTTTTATAAATTTATTATATTATTTTTTTGTATGGCAAACAAGCGAAAAC
>USGY01000026.1 GCA_900554365.1 uncultured Clostridium sp.
TTTTTATTTTACAGTTATTTCACAAGTAGCTGTCTTTCCTCCATCTCTTGACACTGCTGTTATTGTTGCTGTTCCTTTTCCTACAGCTTTTACATATCCTTCGCTTACTGTTACTACTTTTTTATTATTTGATATCCAATATAATGTCTTATCTTTTACATTGTATGGATTGTACTCTGCATATATTGTTTTTCCTTCTCCAACATTCATTGTTTCTTTTGTTGTTTTTAAACTTATATTTTTCATTTCTTTTACTTTATCTGTTACTACTACTTGGCAACTTGCTGTTTTATTCCCATCTTTTGATCTTGCTGTTAATGTTGCAATTCCTTCTCCTACTGCTTTTACATATCCTTCACTTACTGTTGCTATTTTTTCATTGCTTGATGACCAGTATAATGTTTTGTCTGTTACATTATTTGGATTATATGTTACATATATTGTCTTTCCTTCTCCTTTTGTTAGGATTTCTGTACTACTACTTATCTTTATACTTTGTAATTTTACCGTTCCACTTGTTACGGTTACTTTACAACTTGCTGTTTTTCCTCCATCTCTTGACACTGCTGTTACTGTTGCTGTTCCTTCTCCTATTGCTTTTGCATATCCTTCATTTACTGTTACTACTTTTTCATTGCTTGATTTCCAATATAATGTTTTATCATCTACATTACTTGGGTTATATTCTGCATATATTGTTTTTCCTTCTCCTGGTTTCATTTCAATTGAATCTGTTTTTAGTCTTATGCTTTCTATATGTTTTTTTCCGTCTGTTACTGTTACCTTACATGTTGCTGTTTTTCCTCCATCTTCTGATGTCGCTGTTAGTGTTGCTGTTCCTATCCCTACTGCTTTTACTGTTCCTTCTTTTACTGTTGCTACTTTTTCATTACTTGACTTCCATGTTAATACTTTGTTTGTTGCATTACTTGGATTATATGCTACTCCAACCCAGCCTGTCTCTCCTGTTTTTAATTCTACTTTCTCTGATTTCATTGTTATTTCATTAATATGAACAAAATTAGGATCTTCAACAGTTATTGTGCAACTTGCTGTTTTCCCTCCTGCTCTTGATATAGCTGTTAATGTCGCAGTTCCTTTTCCTACTGCAGTAATTACTCCTTCATTTACTTTAGCTACATTTTCATTACTAGAACTCCAATATAATACTTTATCACTTGCATTTTCTGGTTCGTATATTGCACCTATATATCCTGTTTTTCCTAGCTCAACTGTTACATTACTTTCTTTTAATCTTATTCCTGCTAGTGGAACTTGTGGCTTAGAAACAATTACTTTACATTTTGCGATTTTTTGTCTGTTTCCGCTGATAGCAGTAATTGTTGCTTCTCCTTCTCCTTTTGCATAGATGTTTCCACCGCTTACTGTTGCAACAGAAGAATTTGATGTATACCAATATACAGTTTTATTTGATACATTACTTGGAGTATATGTTAATGGCATAAAATAGCTTGAGTTTGAATTCATTTGTATATTAATTTCACTTTGTTGCATTGATATTGATTGTAATTGTTTTTTATTTTCTGACTTTTTATTTAATTGATATGCTTCTACTATTCCCTTAACATCAGCCTGAGCCAATCTTTTTATTTTTTCATCTGAATTTATATAATTTCTATCTGAATCATTATCTATAAAGCAATGTTCTACTAATAATGATCTCATTTTTACTCTTTGTGCATATCTTATAATTCCATAATAATCTTGAACAACTCCACTATCATACCATTCGTCAGCTTTTCCGCTTCTTGTTTGAACTCCATTATTCTGAATTCCTAATAAACTTATATTTCTTAAAATAATGCTTGCTGCTTCTGAAGCTTTTTGATTATACTCTACTTGAGTTTTATCTTGTGTTACCCAAATAGCTGCACCTCTGCTAGCTCCTCCGCCACCTGAATTTATATGTAAGCTAACCAATAAATCAGCATTATAATTTTTAGCAATTTCAACTCTATTATAGATTGTTGGACAATTATTATATCTAGTTAAATATACTTTTACTCCTTCATATTGTTCTAATTCTTCTTTAGCATATTGTGCTAATTTCATAGTTACATTTGCTTCTGTAACTCCTCCTGCAATAGCTCCTGGATCATTTGAACCTGGTGCATCTTCTTTGTTAGGTCCATGTCCTGGATCTAATACAATAACAAAGTTTCCTTGACTATCTGCTGCTTGTACTTCTTGTGGAAACATACATATACATATTAATGACAAAATAAATGCCATTCCAAAAAGAAATAATTTATTATTTATTTTCATTTTTTTCCCCTTTCTTTTTTATAATAAATATAATAAAAATTATTATTAATCCAAGGCTTATAATTCCCATACCATATATTATTATTTCATTTCGATTTTTGTTAATTTCTTCATTTTGAGTTGTTCTTGGTTCTACATTTGTTTCTTCTCCCACAGCTTCTGGATTTTCTACTTGCCCTTCTGCTTTCTTAGCAGTTAAATAATATGTTTTTACTGTTTGTCCATCTTCTGCAGTTACTTTTATTTGAATATTTTGTGTAACTTCTTTTAAATTTTCATTTCCTATAATTTCTACTTTTGCATTTTGATTTTCAGGAATTGCTTCGATATCTAAGCTTTCTAAGTTTTGTGGATATTCAAATGCATAATTTATAGTATCTGGAGAAAAATTTGGTGCTAATTCATATTCTCCTATTTTCAAACTTTTTAAATTAGCATTTGACTTTTCTTTATCCCCCCTTGTTATATAAACATAATAATTTTGTTTATCTTTTCCATTTTCAGCTGTTACATTTATTTCAAAAACATTTCTGCCTTCTTTTAAATTTTCATCACCTGATATTTTTACTTTAGCATTAGAATCATCTGGTATTGCTTCGATTTTTGCTGTTGTGACATTACTGTCAACATTAACTACATATTCTGTTGTAAACATTTCAAATGCTGGATCAATATCAACACCATTTATTTTTATTTCTTTTAACATTGGATCATTATTTTTTTCATCTGCAGCATTTGCAATATTAATCTGACAAAAATTTAAAAATACTATCATCGCCATAATAAAAACACTTTTTAATATAATATTTCTTTTCATAAAAATCTCCTCTTAATTATATTTTTATTTTCTTTTCTTGCCTAAAATTTTTTCCATGTATCTCCATCTTTTAGAATTATACACTTCTTCTAATTCTTTTTTTAAGGCCTCGTTTCTTTCTATTATTTGCTTTTTCTCAAGCTCAAGTTCTTCTTTTTCTTGTTCTAATTCATGGTTTTCCTGATTTTTTCTTTCTATTACATCATTTCTATTTTTTAATTCAATTTCATTTTTAGCTTTTATTTCCATCTCTTCATTTATATATGATAAAATTTTGCTTAAAATATTATCTTTATTAAAATTAATATTATCATTTTCAAAGTCAATTGTATATACTGTATTATTTATATCTAATTTTTCTTTTATATAATCATAGTTTTCATTTACTAATTTATTTATATCATTTAGATCTTTTAATTCTTTTACAACTTCTTCTATTTTTTTATTTTCTAGGTTGTAACCGCTAAAATTCTCTGCAATTGCTTGTTCTATATTTGTGATGCTTACAATTCCTTTCATGTTTTCATATCCTAATATAATTGCTATTTTTTTCATTGCCAATGCTTCTAATATCACTCTATCAAGACCTAATATCACATCACTATTTTTTATAACTTCTTTAATATTGGTTATTTTTCCTAAAAATTTTACATTTAAATTTTTGTTTTGGCAATATTCTTTTATTTTTTCTTTGTCACTTCCATCTCCTGCAATTTGTAATTCGATATTATTTGTCTTTGAATATTCAAGTGCAAAATCAATTCCATTTTTTATTGAGTTTATTTTTTCCTTTTCTAATCTACTTATAATTAAAAATTTCTTTTTTAAATTATTATATGTATCATTACTCTTATATTCTTCAAAATCTATTCCATTGTTACGTATAACATATTTTGATTTATCTATGTTAAATAACTCTGAATTCAAGTCAGCAGCTGATTTTGTAATTGAAACTATTTTATTAGCATTTTCAAAATAGAATTTTAATAATATTTTATACAGCGAAAAATTGTCCATGTACCAATTATATAAATCATTGTATATCATTTGAGCAATTGGTAAATGAATATATGCAATATATGGAATATCATTTTCTATACATGCTGGCATTGCTGACAAAATACATGGAAATTGATGTATATGAACTTCTTCTATTTTATTTTCCTTTAAAATTTTAGAAAAATCTTTTGCCCTTTCTACATCAAAAAAATTATTTAGAGGAAATTCAAATTCAATAAACCTTCCACCTAATTCTTCTACTTTTGAACTATAAATTTCTTTTTTAGCTATTACAAAAACTTCATTACCTTTATTTTCTAAAGCTTTTAATTGATTTAATGTAAATGTTTCTATTCCTCCAATTCCCATTTGTTCTAAACAAATTGCAATTCTTTTTTTCACTAAGCTCCCCCCTTTTTAACAAAATCTTTTTTTGGTCATCACTTTTCCTGGTATATATAGAAATACAATTAAAAATTTATTTGTTATTCCTTTTATGCTTTTTAAAATATGCTTTTGATTAGTTAATGTTGCAAATAATATATAATGTTTTATTGCATACATTCTTTTCTCCCAAAGTACACCTTTCATGTTTCTTCCTAATATTTCTTGAAAGAATTTAAAATACCCTTTTGGATTTTCTTTAAATTGCTTTTCTAAATTTTTTGTATATCCACTTTCTTGATATTCACATATCATTATTGGTAAATTAAAACATAGTAATTCAGCTTTTTCATCCATTTCATAATACATTCTTGCTTCTGTTACAAATTTTTCTCCATCTTCTAATTTGTGTTTATATTGTTTTCTTATATTAGATATAAATAAAATTGCTCTTTCTCCTTGATCATTTTCTTTAAAATGTAAGTCAAACAATGTTGTTCTTTTTTTGGTAAATACTTTACCTAAGCTTTCTCCCTTTGTTGTGAATTTTAAAAAACAATATCCATATATTCCTTTTTCATCTTGTGTTTTTTCTATTCTTTCTTTCATAAATTTAAAAGCATTATCTGCAAAATAATCGTCTGAATCACAATCTATCATATATTGACCTGTTACATGTTCTACTAAATTATTTATTGCTGCCATTTTTCCTTGATTATTTTGTTTATAATATTTTATTTCTAAATTTGATGCTTCTTTAAATTCTTTTACTATATTTTCTGTTTCATCTGTTGAACCATCGTCCATTATTAGCCATTCTATTTCTACATTATATTTAGAATTTTCTACTAAACTTTCATATAATCTATTTAATAGTTTTCCTCTGTTGTACGTTGGTGTAAGTACTGAAATTTTCATTTTTAGTCTCCTATTAATTCTATTATTTCATTTAATCTACTAGAATTATCGTATTTTTCTATTTTATTTTCATTTGTTTTTTTATTTTGAATTATATTTTTTAACTCTTTATATATTCCTTCTTCACTATTTTCTACTATTTTAGCACTTTCATATCCTTCTACTGCTTCTCTTGCTGCTGTGTTTGTTATTATTATTGGTTTATTTAAAATTTTTGCTTCTTCTAATACCATTCCATACCCTTCAAATTTTGAAAGTAGACAAAAATAATTTGATTTCTTTATATATGGATATGGATTTTCCTTTTTTCCTAATAAATAAAATGTATCATTTACATTATATTTATTTATTAATTCTTGCAATTTTTCTCTTTCAGGTCCATCTCCTATTATATAAAAATTATGTGTTTTGCCAAGTTCTTTAACTAATTTACTGTGTACTTTTATAATTCTATCAATAGCTTTTTGTGGGACTAATCTTGCAACTTCAAGGAAATTAATTTTACTGTTGTCCAATTTTATTTGCTCTTTCTTTTCTGATTTTTCTATAACTTTTTTGCTATCTATATAATTATAAATTACTCTTTTATCTTTATTTTTTAAATCTGGATATAACTTATTAAAATTGTTTAAATTATCTTTACTTACAAAAACTAATTTTTCATATTTATTATATATTTTTTTATCTATCCATTTTTTTATTTTTGCTTTTTTTCCGCTTCCAAAAACTTTTGATATATCATTATGAATCCATGCTATTTTTGTTGTTTTTTTATTTTTCACACTAAATAATCTTGTTATTGGACCTTCTAAAAAAGATATTTCTGTGTCATAATTTTCTTTTATATATTTGTTATAAATATGCTTCTTAAATAATAAGACCTTTAATGGTGCTATAAATTTTCTTTTTAAATTTGGTAATTCTAAATATTTGCAATTATACAAACTTTTTAATTTTACTTTTTCATTTAATTGCTTTTCTAATTCACCTTTAGCATATATCGTAAATATTGTAATATCATATTTATCGTATAAATTATTTGCAATATCTACTAAAACTCTTTCAGCTCCACCTAAGGTAAGTCCTGTTATACCAAACAATATTTTTTTCATTTTTATCCTTTCTAAGAAAATCAAATATAGAATCTTTATAATAATGATAATAATGTAGTATATATTTTATATGTATATTTATTTAATGTTTTCATATATAAATTATACATTTTATATCTGAAATTAAGTCCTTCACCTTTTTTTATTATCTCATTTTGTTTCCAATTTGGATATTTTTCATTTACATTTTGCCATGTTAAATTTAATAAATTTTCTTGTACAGTTTCATCTTGAATTTTTACTATTCTTAGTAGAGAACTACAAAATGCATATCTTACATACAAATATTCTAATTGAGTTTTAAATTTATCATATATTTCTTTTTCTTTATAAAAATTTATAACATTTTCTAATATTTCAAAAATTTCTTTTGTTCGTTCATTTTGCAAATTTGATATAGAACCTTCTCTTTGCACATAATGTACACAAAGCTTCTTTACGAAAGACACTTTATTTATAAAAGGTACTAATTTATATGTAAATTCCACATCTTCATATTGTAACCCCTTAGGAAATTCAATTTTATTTTTTTCTAATATTTCTCTTTTTATAAGTTTGTTCCATGCCACAACTCTTACTTTTTCTAGCATTTCAAACTGTCCTATATAAAATTCTCCTATATCTTCTCTTTTTTTATCAGGATATTCCCAAATAAAATTACATTCTACCATATCACTTGATTCTTTTTGGGCTAATTCATACATCAATTGATACATATCTTTTTCTACATAATCATCAGAATCCAAAAATGCAATATATTCTCCCTTAGCATATGGAATTGCATAATTTCTTGCATCTGCCAATCCTCCATTTTGCTTTTCTAAATATACTATTTTATCTGGATATTCTTTCATAAATTTTTTTACTATATCTACACTTCTATCTTTTGAACCATCATTTACTAATATTATCTCTATATCTTTTAATGTTTGATTTACTAATGTTTCTAAGCATTTTTCTATATAACCTTCTACATTATAAAATGGTACTATTACACTTACTTTTGGCATTTTTTATTCCTCTTATCTTAATTTTAAATACAAATCTATATTTATTTTTAATATGATTTTTTTTATTAATTGTTTAAAATCTCTTGCTTTTATGTTATCTTCCATTCTTCTTTTCTTTATTTCCAGAATAAATTTTTCTCTATCCTCTTTTTTTAGGTTTGATAATTTAACTAATATAGCATTTGTATAATATATTTTTATATTTTCCTTTGTTTTATTATCTAACTTAATGTTTTTAATTAAATTCAACATTCTATCATAGTGATAAAAACAATCTTTCATTTTAGTTATTGTTTTATTGTAATCATCATTTCTAGTTATACTGTCTTGACCTTGTATGTATTGATATAAATAGTCTGGTAATGAAACTACTTTTTTGGCTGAAACTAATAATACTGGAATCAAACCAAAATCTTCATGATATGTTCCCTTAAATTCAAAATTGTTTTTTGTAATTAAATCTTTTTTTATTAAATAAACACATGGTGAATCTAGCAAAACATCTGTACTATATAGCTGATTAAAAGCTTCTTGACCTGTTGTTTCTTCAAATACAGGTCCATCTACTCTTTCAATTATTTTTCCACTTTCATCAAGTCTTTGCAATTTAAATTTTATTAAATCCATTTTTCTTTGGGCATAAGGCTCTAAAGTTTTTATTGTATCATCTGAAATATAATCATCTGCATCTATAAACAAGATATAATCACCAGTTGCTTTTTTTATTCCATAATTTCTTGTTATAGCTACTCCCTCATTTTTTTTGACAAAATATTTAACATTTTTATCTTGCATATTTTCTTTAATATAATTTTTAACTATTTCATCTGACTTATCTTTTGAACCATCATTTATTAATATTATTTCTATTTCACTTTCTAATGTTTTTTGTCTGTTAATTGAATTTAAACATTTTTCTATATTTTTTTCAGCATTATATATTGGAACTATTATACTTATCTTTGCCATAAATTCACTTCCTTATTGTTTTTTAAAATAAGCTTTCTATTTTTCTTATTATTTTTTCATTATACTCTAAACTATTAAATTCTTTTTCTATTTTGAATCCTTTTTCCATAAATAATTTCATTTTTTTATAAATATCTTCTGTACTTTTTTCTGTAACATAACCATATTTTCCTGCTACTTGTTCATAATCAGAAACTTTAGTTGTAATAATTGGTTTATTTAATACAAAACTCTCTAAAAATACTACTGGATAGCCTTCGTAATCAGAAGTTAAAACTATGCAGTCTGCAAGTTTAAAATATGGATATGGATTTTGTTTTCTTCCTAAAAAAATTATTTCTTTTTGTAAATTATTTTTATTTACAAATTCTTTATATTTATCAGTATCTTGTCCATCACCTATTAATAGAATTTGAAATTTATATCCGTCTTTTTTTAGTTTTTCGCCAGCCTCAATAAGTCTTGATAATTTTTTTTGTCTTTCATCATGTCTTCCTACATTTAAAAATAATGTTGTATTTTCTTGCTTTTTATATTCTATTTTTTCTAATGATTGTTCTTTTATTTTTTCTGAATTTATTAAATTATTACATACTATTGTTTTTTTAGCTACATTTGGAAAAACTTTTATAAAACTTTCTCTTCCTTCTTCAGAAACAAATATAATTTTTTTAAATTTATTATATTTTCTTTTTTCAAAAAATTCTGTCATTTCTTGTTTGTTATTTTTAAATAAAGTTAAATAATCAGCATGTCCCCATAAATAGCAATTTTTAGACGCTATTCTTGCAACAACAGAGCTTGGAATAGAATATGTTGCAAAACATGTAGAGAAATCATATTTATTTTTATTTAAAATTATAAATTTCATTCTTTTAAATAGATTGCATATTTTTCTTAAAAAAATATTTTTATTATTACTTGGTGCATATTCTATAATTTTAATTTTTTTATCTAATTCTTTTAAAAATATTCCTTCATTTTTTTCTAAAACTATTGTTATATCATAATCTTTTTTTGCTAATTCGTTTGTTAATGTTACTAAAGCTTTTTCTATTCCACCTAGGTTTAACGAATGTGCTGCAAATAGCAATTTTTTCATATCATTTTTCCTTTCTTATTATGCTAATTCTATCAACTTTTGTTTGAATAGTCAACCTTTATATATTTTTTATAATTATATATTTTTATAAAAAAAGATAGTATAAAATTAATTATACTATCTTGATTTTTACTATTCGCTTACTGGATAAACGCTAACTTGTTTTTTATCTTTACCTTTTCTTTCAAATTTTACGTTTCCATCTACTAATGCATATAATGTATCGTCACTACCTTTTCCAACGTTTGTTCCTGGATGTACTTTAGTTCCTCTTTGTCTTACTAAAATATTTCCTGCTAAAACAAATTGTCCATCTGCTCTTTTTACACCAAGTCTCTTTGATTCAGACTCTCTACCGTTGTGGCTACTACCTTGACCTTTTTTATGAGCCATTATATCTCACTCCCTTCGGTTCTTTTATTTTATATACGTTTTAATTTTCTAATTTAATTATATACTTAAGCTTCTACTTTTTTAGTAGCTTTTTTTGTTGTTGCTGTTTCAGCTTTTTCTGCTTTTGCAGCTGTTGTTCTTTTAGTTGTTTTTATTGCTGTAATTTCTATTTTTGTGTATGGTTGTCTATGACCATATCTTCTTCTGTAGTTAGCTTTTGATTTCATTTTGAAAACAATTATTTTTTTAGCTTTACCATGTGCAACTACTTTTCCTTCTACTTTTACACCTTTAACATATGGATTTCCTACTTGTACTTTTCCTTCATCAGATACTAATATTACTTTATCAAAAGTATATTTTTTACCTTCCTCTGCATCTAATTTTTCAAAAAATACAACATCTCCTTCTGCTACTTTGTATTGTTTTCCACAGCTTTCGATTATTGCGTACATTTAAAATGCACCTCCCTTATTTGTATACTCGCTAATCCTTTAAACTCAGGTAATTAGCTAACGCTAATGTTTATGTACCTTGACTAAGCGGATTACAGTTATCAATTTTATCATACAATTACTACTCTGTCAATTGTTTTGGCCGATTTTATTTAAATTCAATCATTTTATTTGTATTTTTTACATATTTTCTAATTTTTCTTTTAATTTTTCTAAAGCTAATTTTCTACTACTTAAATTATTTTTTTCTTTATCTGCTAATTCTGCTAAAGTTTTTCCATTATCTAACTCAAAAATGCTATCAAAGCCAAATCCGTTTTTTCCTTTAGGCTTATTTGCAATTTTTCCTGATATTTCTCCTTTAGTTGTAAATACTTTATTATTAGATGCATATGCAATAACACATACAAATTTAACATTTCTTTCTGTTCCATGCTTATCTTTTAATCTATCTAATATAGCCTGATTTCTTTCTTGTACTGTTGCTTCTTTTCCTAAGAATCTTGCAGTATGTACTCCTGGCCAATTATCTAAAATTTCAATACATATTCCACTATCATCTGCTATACATGGAAGATTTGTAATTTTAGAAATTTCCCTTGCTTTTTTTATGGCATTTTCTTCAAATGTTTTTCCATCTTCTTCGACTTCTATTTGACAATTTACATCCTTTAAAGTTAATAATTTATAATCTTTTAACATTTCTTTTATTTCTTTTACTTTTTCTTGATTATTTGTTGCGATTAATATTTCTTTCATAATTATGTCCTTTTTTATTTTAATTCACTTAACGCTTTTATAATTTTTTCTTCTAGATTCTTTTGTTGGGTAGCATTTAAATCATCTGAAGTTCTAATTAATACTGTTCCTACTACTTTATGAGAACCAGAAGAAAGAATACTTCCGTCAAATCCAGCTAAATAGCTTTCTCTACTTTTGGCATTATCTTCGTTAGCATATACTTCAATAGATCCTCCAGCTTCTGTTCCTTTTTCAATTATGTCTTCTCCATAAACTTTACTTTGATCAACATTTTTACTTTCAAAATATACTGTTGAAGTATATCCTCCTGGTTTATTTAATTTGCCATTTGGATCATGATCCTCCGTTACAGCTCTAACATCTGTTATTTCATCAATAGTTTGTAATCTTTGTATTACAAATTCTTCACTAGGATTTGTTAATTGTTTATATTGTTTTATACTTGTATCATATTCATTATAAGCTTTATCTAATTCATTTAATAATTCTGTATAATCTAATGGTGCACTTATTTCCTCTGTTTTGTTTTCAATTTCTTTAGTTTTACTTGGCATTTTTTCTAATACATATTTTGATGCTTCAGCTTTTTTGGCTGCTTCTTTAGCATTAGTTATTACATTTTCATCAATTACTTTTTCATTTGAATCAATTAAATCTTGTACTTTCTTTACTTTATCGTCTAATTCATTATTTTTTTCTTTTATAATTTGAGCGGCTTTATTATATTTAGCTACAGCCTCATTATGTGGTTTTATCAATTTAAAATACATTAAAACTCCACATATAATCAATACTATAGCAATAATTGCTATGATTATTATTTTTTTTACATTTTTTTTCATAAATTTCTCCCCCTTTTATTTCTGCTTAATAACAGTTTTATTTATTTCTATTTATATCAAAAACAATATAAAAAGTAAAGTTTTTGTTTAATTTTTATATTTTTTATGTTATTATAGTGGTATTATAAAGGATGTGATTTTATGGAAGAAAGATATTCAGATATAAATAAAGCAAATGTTGCTGGATTATTAGGAAATATATTTTTATTAATTATAAAATTCATAGTACGGTTTTCTTAGTAAAAGTCAAGCAATGATTTCAGACGCAGCCAACAGTGCTGGTGATATATTTGCTTCTGTTATGAGTAGTATTGGTTCAAAAATTGCTAGTGCTCCTAAAGATGAGTCTCATAACTTTGGACACGGAAAAGCTGAATATATATTTTCACTTTTTATAAGTTTGTCTATGATTATAGTATCTTTAAAATTAATATATAATTCTGCTGTTTCTTTATTTAATCAATCTAGCGTCGAGTATCCATTTTGGCTAATTGTTGTTTGTATAACTACAATTGTTGTAAAATTTTTTCTTTATATTTTTACAACATTTCTTGGCCAAAGAACTGATAGTATATTAATAGAATCTCTTCAAAAAGATCATAGAAATGATTGCCTATTAACAACATTTACATTAATTTCAGTTATTTTTAATATATTTGGTGTTTATTGGGTTGATGGTGCAGTTGGAATTGGAATCTCTTTTATAATTGCAATTTCAGGTATTAAAATTTTTATTGAAAGTTTTAATATTTTAATGGATAAATCTATTGATGATAATACAAAAGAACAAATTTTAAATATTGTAAAAAAATATAAAGATATACAAAAATATAATCATTTTTCATCCACACCTGTGGGTTATAAGTATTTAATATCAATTTCTATTTTTGTAGATGGAAATATGAGTACATATGAAAGTCATGCTATTGCTGATAAATTAGAAAAAGAAATAAATCAACTGGATTCTGTTTATCTTGCAATTATTCATGTTAATCCAATATAACAAAGAGCATCCTATTTAGGATGCTCTTTGCTTCAGTTATGCATCAGGAATAAAGAATTATCTGCTTATCAGACTCTTCCATTCCTTGACGAATTTGCTCAAAATCAGCTCCAGTAAGTAATCCTACAAAACCTGTTCCAATAGCTATTGTTGCCACTGGTGCATTACCTGGAATTGAATCAAAACACTTTTTAATCACTTCTTTTGGGTTTTTCCAACCATTTATACGAGAATAACAACAAAGTGCATAAAATTCAACATCATCAACTTTTTTAGTTAATACTTTTCCAAGCTCTGTTGGTCCAATGTTAACAATTTCAGGCCAATATCCCTCAGCTATTTTATCTATAAATCCAAATTTATTTTTTCCTTCTGTATTTACTGCAAAAGCAATTCGTCTTTCTGGATTAATCTTTTTCAAAATTTCTCCAGTGCCATTAAGTACTATTGTCATAATCACTCCTTAAAACTGAATTTAACTATAATGACCTTTTTATTATATCACCATTTGTAGTAAAAGTCAATTTCTTCCAATTATTAACATGAATAGAGAGGCACATTTTCATGTACCTCTCCACTCATTATCAACTAATTAAAAGTTGATTGCTTTTTTGAGAAACTCGTGAGTTCCTTCAAACTCTTCCTTACCAATGCGATATCCCCTGTATTCTCCATCGCTCTCACTGAACTTGGTAACAATAAAGACATCGCCTGGTACCAAGTCGCTTACCTCGTTCCATTCGTTATAGCAAGCAATCTCCTCGCCATTTCCGAAACTCTCCACAGCATCTTGTGTAATGAGGATAGCAGTCTTGTTCTCTTTTGGAGTGAGCACTGTCGTTACACTCTTGGTAGATTCTAGAAGAGGCTTAAGTTCTTCCCTTTGCTCAGGAGTACTATACTCTTCCAAATCCACCTTGTTCTTCGCAAGCTGCTCTGCCTTTTCAGGCTTCACTGCATACAAGTCAAACTTGCCATTAATGAGCACTTTGCCCTTGATAATACGAACAACCAAGATCCAATCATCATCATATGCAGTTCCTTCAGGATTTTCCTTATTAACTACGTACGTATGATTGGGATTGCTTACAGTCCTCCAAATAATTCCATATACATCAGAAACTTCTCCTACTTTTCCAAGCAAGATAGTAACAACCTCATTTTTTATTGCTCTACGGCTTTCACCATGCAAAATAACATTCCGGTTAAGTGTAGTTTCCAGAACTTTAGCAACTTCAGCAGAAAGAGTAAGGTTCACATTGTAATAATTAGCCATAGTTAGTTAACCTCCTAAAATTGGCTATCTTTTTAAAAGAGTCTTGTGACTCTACATAATTATTATACAATATTTTATGATATAATGCAATCTTTCCAATGCTTTATGCAATTTTTATAAATTGCAATAATAAGTGTCGCACTTTTTGTAATAAAATTACAAATGTATTTAAGATGTGATTTTTACCATTTCTAAACTAGATTTATAACCAAACATCGGTCGTAACAAATTATTTATCCAATCTTCTACTTGTTGTATAAATTCTTCTGAAATATCTGTTATGACTGTTCTCTTTGGTATAAATCTTCTGATTAATCTATTTGCATTTTCATTGCTTCCTCGTTCTCCTGATCTATATGGATGTGCATAATATAATTGAACTCGTGGTTCTTTTTTTCTGTTATAATTATTTTGACACATAACTTACAAATTCTTTCAATGTTTTCTTGACAATCACATTGTATCATTTGTAATCTTATGTGTCTATTTTTATTTCAAAGTGCGTCACTTAATTTTATCATTTATATGTTTTTTTGCTTTTAAATAGCTTTTAATCGGTAACTTTCTTTTACTTTTTCCAAATAGAATTTACTTTTTCAATTGACCAAATTGAGTTTAAAATGAATTTTAAAAAAACATTTGACATATAATAAAAAATATAGTATACTATATTTAGCTTAAGCAAGAGAATAAATCGAAGAACTTAAATGTTCACAGAGATATGTTGACCGCATATCTCATTTTTTTTGGCAAAAATAAAGGCAGTTGACCAGACTGCCTTTGATTAGTTTGTACTAATCTTGAGAATTTTGGTTTTCATCATCTTTACTATTACTAAGTAATAATAAAACAATTAATCGCCATATTAAATCGAATGAACTCAAAATGTTCACCTCCTTCCACAAAGATTTCCTCTATGAAAAGGATGGATTTATTATACTTTAATTTTATTTTAAAAACAATTTTTTTCTATAATTTCAATAATTATTTTTAATCTGTTTTATTTTTGTTTCTACTCTTATATACATTTGCTTGGTTTCTACATTGACTACTATCATATTCAGTTTTAGGTTTTTTGGCATAAAATACTTTACCACAATGCTTGCATATTTTTAAAGGATTTTTTTCACTGCAAAGCATAAATCCAAAAGCCATATCTATTGCTTGTTTTAAGCAATTAGGTTGCCA
>USGY01000027.1 GCA_900554365.1 uncultured Clostridium sp.
AATCGTTATCAACAATATAGGGTACTCAAAGTATATATTTTTCAAAAAAGTGTGACATATGATTGACTAACCTACAATTTTTTTCATATAATATAGTATATTTCACTTGACATCTCCTTACTTTAGTAGTAAAATTGGTTTATAGTTGTCATCGCGGGGTGGAGCAGTTGGCAGCTCGCAGGGCTCATAACCCTGAGGTCGGTGGTTCGAGTCCATCCCCCGCAACCAATTCCAGAGGCATTTAGCCTCTTTTTTTATTTTAAAATATTTTATATTATTTTATGGAATTCCCTAATATCAAGCGTTTTATTTAAAAATAATTTAAATTAATTTATTTTATTTTTTATTATTTTTTACGTTTTGCTCCCAAGATTGCCCCCAAAAATTATATTTTTAAATTTGGGGGAGCAAGTGTTGCCCCCAATAGTAATTTCAATTATTACATCGATTTTCTTTATTGAAAATCAATTATCTTTCAAGTAAATTGTTATTTTTTTTATCTTCATTTTCGATTATAATAGTAGGTTCATCTAAAGTCAATATATTTGCATTTGAATTATCAATCAAATTTTGCTCCATATAATATTCATTTACTTTTTCAAGTTCATTTTTCTTATATTTATCAAATACAGAAGTATAGGCATTTAATGTTACAGATACATCAGTATGTCCCATTAATTTCTGCAATACAACTGGACTCATTCCTGCCTCTATTGCTCGAGTAGCATATGTATGTCTTAAACTATGAGTAGAAAAATGTGGAATGTCTAATTCTTTTAATATTTTATTTAACGACCAATTTAAAGTGCTTACTCTTGCATAATGCACAATAGGTGGTTTAAATAGTAAATGTTCATCATTATTTGGCATATCTTTTGAAAGTTTTAATTGTTCTATAATAAATGGTTCTAATACTTTTGGAATAGGTAATATTCTATTTCCTGCCTTAGTTTTAGGCGAATCACTCATAACTATTGTACCATCTGCCAGTTTTGTTAATGTTTTATTTACATTAATTAAATGATGAGCTAAGTCAATATCTCCAGAATTTAAAGCTAATACTTCTCCTATACGAAATCCCATAAGTAGCTGCATTAAAAAGGCATTTCTATAAGGAATATCTTTTACACTATGTTCTAATAAATAATTAATAAATTTTGATTCTTCATCAACTGTCATTGCTCTAACATCTTTATCTTTTTTTACACTTTTAGGTCTTATTACTTCTATCATAGGATTTTTACTAATATAACCTTTATTAAAAGCATATTTGAAAGCTTGTCCAAATTGTTCATTAAATTTTTTTATTGAAGAATTACTATATGTTTTAGCCATTTCATTTAAAAATGCCTGTATTTCTTCTGACTTAATATCCTCAATATTTTTAAAACAAAATGGTGCTTTTTTTATTACATTAAGACTTCTTTTAACTCTATCGTATTGTGCTTGAGAAATTAAATTAGCATTTTTCTTGTTATCTAAGTTCGTAAGCATTAAGTCAAACAATGGAATCCCATTATTTTTAATATAAAGTGGATTTTCTCTACGATAATTTAACTGTTTTAAGAATTGTTCTGCTTCTTCTTTTGTTGGACAACTCTTTCTTTTCTTTACATATCTATCTTTCATCACATCATATTCTGAATATTGAGCTACCCATTTTTTACGATCATTTCTAAAATATATTGAACCATTTCCATAATTTATATCATTACTCGTAGTTTACACCCTCCTTTCCATTTTCCAAAGTATATAAGATAACCAACAAATTTGTTTTGGCTTAGTAAAAGTTATTGCAGGGAAGTCCTTTCTTCTAAATAAATCATTTGCGTTGTTTTGATTCATTCCTAAATCTGCTGCTACATCTTTAACTTTCATATTAGTAAACGGATTTATATTAAATTTTTCAATTAATAAAACTATTAATTTATTCATATCAATTTCATTACTATTTTTGTTGATAGAATTATTTAATAAATTAATATTTTTAATTAGTTGCTCTTTGGAATTTTCTAAATTTTCATTTATTATTTTTTCTTTATCTTCTATCTTCATCATCTCCCTTACTAAAATTATAGGTTTTACCTGTCTTTTCTAAAGCTTCATAAGGTATAACTTGTTCTTTTACTTTATCTATTTTTCTTTCTTGTTTTTCTTTAATTCTTTTTTCAACTACAATTCTATCTTCATCTTTTAACCTGTCTAAATGTTTTTCTTCCCAATTTTCTGCATAAATTTGTATTTCTTTATCTCCTAATTGTTCTTCTTCAGGTTGCCTTTTATTGATTTGTCTTAAATCATCAAGGATAGAATCTTCTCTCTTTTGGTCTGCATAATGCTTATATAGTCTATCTTTAATATCCCAACCCTGAATAATATAAGTTCCATTATCATAATTGTCTGTATCCATTTTTTCGTATCTACCAACACCTAGCGAAAGTGTTCCACCTAAGGTATTTCCTATAACTTGGCAAAGTCTTGCCCAACCATATTCATCATCACTATCAGGACTTCTATATTGTTTTAAATCACAATATGCTAATACTGACTCTACAAATTCACGATAACCATTCCAATGTAGATAAACTCCTAGATTTTTTGAATTATTACTAATTACAGCTCTATCTCCCATAGTTACACCTCTCTTTCTTTTGTTCTTGTAATCTATATTCTTTTTCCATTTCTTCAAAATCTTTTTCTGAATATTCTTTGTGTAAACTTTTCTCCATTTCTTCAAAGAATTTATTTAATTCGTTTATTTCTTGTTGAGTGTTTTTATTTATATTTCTTGTTTTTTTCATATACTTAAATCTTCTCCTTCTTTATTTTCTAATTTTTTCTTATTGATACTAATATTCAATGATTCAAAAATGTTTTGGTCTATACATTCTTTGTCTGCTCCTTCAATTATTTCTGACTTGTCTTTTGTAATCAAATATGCAATACAATCCGAAACATATCCCAACTTAACAAGGTCTTTAGCTCTTTCAAAAAAAGGTCTATCCATTGTAGCCAAAAAAGCTCTTATAGAACCAGTATTTATACATCTGTTCTTGATATATCCACCAATTTGTCTATAACTCATATTAATAAATGTGTTAGGTACTTCTTGAAATAACCTTATATTATTTGTTGCTGATGTTAATACTAAGCATGAATAATTATTAGAATGTTTTACATCATACATTAATCTTGCTAGTTCATTTCTTGAGTTTATAGTTTTATGTAATAGTGGACTATCTTTAATTAATTCTTGTGAATTTAAAGTTGGCAAATAATCTATTAAAATATTATTTTCTGCATTTAACCTGCCTGTTCTCCTGTCTTTCTCAATCCAAGCATAAGTTCCATGGTCTACTATAATATGCCCTTTAAAGCCTTTAACATTCTTAGATAATCTATCTGTAAGTATCATATCCTCTATACTAGCCTTTGCATTTCCTGATGGGTGATTATGCTGTAAATAGTAACCATTAGCCCCAATCCTATACATTCTTCTATTAATATCTTCAAATCCTTTAATATTCTTTAAATATGTATTTTTAGCTTTTACTCTAAATACATCACAGGAATTAGGAAGTTTAGATGTAATAGACTCATAGTTTATTATGGTATTATCTCTCATATATATAATTCTAAATGTTTCAAACTTTGGATTTCTAAATACTTGGCAAGTCTTTAGCAAATCATCACGAGATTCAATTTTAATATTTCTCAAATCTACATATTTCTTCATAGTATTACTTTCATTAATGGCATTATAGATTGTCTTTATTTCTGCCATTATTTTTAGCCTCCTCACATAATTTTTGATAAATATATTCAATTATCACATTGTCTATATATTCTGTTTTTTCAATATTGGTAGCAATTTTCAAATCTTTATCTGGAAGTTTTAGATAATATTTAAGTACCAAAAATTGATATGAAACAAAAATATATTTTTTAAGATATTTTAAAATTATCATTAGTTCTTTTTGATAAAATTCCATTTCTTGAATTTTATAATCTGTTGAAGTCAAAAATGTCTGTTTATCAATTACGGATTCCTCTAAAAAATCATAATTTTCAAAATTGTTAAGGTTTAATTCTTGACTTTCAGGTTTGATTTTTCCATTTTTAATTTTTTGTTTACGATATTTGATTAATCTTCCTAAGTCCTTATAATTTCTTAAATAAGCTCTTATTTTTTCTTTTGTAATAGTTATTGTCTGTTTTTTATACTCTGCAAACCATGGAATAGTTTTAGCAACATTTTTGTAATCGGTACTATATGCGTTATCCTTATGTACAATTTCTTGTAAATCATCTCTTTTGTTCATATTTGCTTGATTTTTAACTACATCTAAAATATTACCTTTTATCATTTCATCAACAATTTCACTTTTTGGAATATCCTTTTCCCTGGTATTAAGTAAATTGTCTAAAAGAATTTCATCTTCTGATAATTTTTTGTAGTTAAAATTAAGGTTGTCTTTCTGATGTTTTTTGTCTTTTTTATTATCCAATTTTGTTTTCCCTTTCTTTGATATTGCAATACCAATTTTCATATTAGCTAGCTTGACTATATGGTAGCATGGTAGAAAAGCATAAAATCGCATTTTTCTAAAAGTTTCTAATTGTTTGATATACTTTCTAATTAAAACTAAAAATTACTAAAAAATTAGTTTTATAAAATTTTTTAAATAGTTGAATTGAACGCAAAAAAAGAACGTGTCGTTTAAATTTCACGTTCTTAATTTTTAATTACAAAATATTTTCAAATCATTATTGGTCATTTCTATATTTTATTTAATTATTAAATATTTCTAAATATAGGGCATTTTCCTCTTTTAATGTATGATTTTCTTTTTCAGTTAATTTCAAATCTTCAAACATTTTGTCACTAAATTCTACATCTTTTTTTGAAAAGTAACATTTTCTTATTGAAGGTCTATATTGTCTATCTGTTCCTAAATATGAGCCCATCATTAAATCATCTACACCATTACATACATTAATTATAATCTCTGCAACTTCTAATCTAGCATTATTAGGTTTATAATTTTCAAGTATGATAAAACAAGCATTGTCATCAGATAACATATATCCAGAAGTATATATTTTATTATCTGCTAAATCAATCATATCTACTTGTATATAATTAGGATATTCTTTTATATCTAATCTATATTTACCTTTACCAAATTTTCCAGTTCTATAATTATAAGCATTAAAATACATGTATAGACAATTAGCTTTAAATGGATTTTTTATATCATCTTTATTTTTTATCTTATAGTCCATTTCAAATAATTCAGTAGAATAAACACCCAAAATTCCGCATAGTTCTTTTATTATTTGAGCATTTGGTAGCATTTCTCCACTTTCAAATCTACCTATTGTTGTTCTACTTATATTTAATTTATTTGCAAGATTTTCTTGACTTAAACCTTTGCTTTTTCTTAATTCTCTTAATTTATTTCCAAATTCTTTACTATTAAAACCGGACATAAAATCACCCACTTTACATAATTATATTATAACATATTTTTCCATCTTTTACAATGTCCAAAGTAGAAAATTGCTTGATATATCAGCACTTTATTTGATTTGTATTAATAAAAGTAGTATAATATATGTATACTTATTTGTAGGTTTATATGGTCTTATCTTTTTATATAAGAATCCAACCCAAGCTAAATGCTTGATGTTATTCAATATTTTTAGTAAACACTCCAAGCATTGTAGCTGCTTGGATTTTTGTATAGAATCCACCACCTAGGCTGGATTCCTAGAAATATTGATACATTGCAAATAGAGACTAAAAGAAAGGAAGCCAGCATTATGAAAGATTATGAGTACGGTGGGCGGAAGTCCTGGTTGCTAGATAAGGCGACTAGGGGAACTTAATTGTTCCCCACCTATTTAAAAATTTTTCTTTTTGTAGTATAATATATTTGATAATTATTTTAAACTTGCTACAAAAGTTTAAATAATTATATAGTTTTAAGAGAAATCTTAAAACAAGAAAAGCATGGTCATTCGCTGGATTCCCCATGCTTTTTCTTTTATGCATTTTATTATAGGTATGTGCAAAATTTGCACATTTTTTACTTTTTAGCTGTTTTTTTATAAAAGAACTTTTAAATTTATGTATTTTGCTTCTCCAACCTTTATAAATGTTCATATCATGCACATTTATGCACTTATTTTGCACATTTTATCTTTTTGGATTGTTTACATAATTTGAGTATAATTAAATTAGTTTTAAAGGAAAGGTTGGAAAGAGTAATGAGGACTGTTAATAGTAAACTTAGTCCAAGTGAAGTTTTACAAATTACAAATATACTTCGTTCTTTAGGCTTAAATACTTCATATATTGGAACTAAATTAATAAATAAGTCTATACAATATATTATTAAAAATGATATTGAGTTCATTACTCTTGAAAAGATTTATTCATATTTGCATTGTGAATATGGTTTTAATATTCATTCTATAAGAAATAATATTAATTATGCTTTATCTAATAGAAATAAGAATCTATCTATAAAAAATTTTGAAAAAGTTTTTGGATATGAATATTATGAAAAAAATTTTGAACCTAAACTTTTTTTAGAAGAAATCAGTAATATAATAAAAATGAAAATGTAAAAATACAGTTGTTAACTATAATATCAACAACTGTATTTTCATTTTTTATATTAATAAGGTATTCTAGCTCGATAATTTGTAATTTATACAAAAAGTTTATTAAATATGTCCTTTATAAATACATCATCATTCATTTTATTCTCTAAATAAATATTAAAGTTATCTTTATTTATGCCATTTTCATTTATATTGCTATAATTAGGATATAGTTCTTGAACTTTTTCTCTTTTAATTGTGTAACTATTTCCTGTAAAATTATAGGTTACATATTGTAAATTATCTATTAAAGAAAATAATGCAACAGAATTATATACCAATGCTCTTTCTACATACATTTCATCATTTATATACCAATCTGTAATATGATAATCTATCGTTAAACCTAAGTTATTTGAGTCTATTTCAAACACATATCCATATTCAGAAAGTGGCAAATTACTTATTAAGTTTCCAGTATTACTATTATCTCCAACATATTTGTTTTGATATTTTAAAATATTATCTATACCGCTTTTATTTCTATTAAATGGTGTAATTGGCATAGTATCAAAATTATATTCTTTTTTCTCATCAATAACATAATATTCGTTTGTTGTATCTGCATTAATTCTATATACATTATAGAACAAACTATAATAGGCAATTTCTTTTGTTTCTCTAAATGTTGTTTCTATTTTATAGTTATAAATTGGTGGTCTATTATTTGTTTTTACCCCAAAATAATCAGCTATATAGAATATTCCAAATATTCCTATAAATAAGACAACTCCAATAACTACTTTTTGTATTTTCTTAAACTTTTTTAACTCTCTTACTAATCCCATTACAAATATAATAATACCTATAATAGAATATATAGAACACCAACTACTTTCTTTGTCAAAAATAGTTAATGCTGAAATACTTATAATTGCACCTAGAATCATCAATATAATAGATATTTTTTTATGCTCATTTTCAACTTTTTTGTTCGAATAATCTATTGTATTTATTATATTTTTCTCCATATTTTCAACTATTTTTTGTTCTTCTATTTTTTCACCAGATAATAATTCATTTAATGTTATGCCTAATTCCTCACTTAATGGTTTTAATAAAGATAAATCAGGCATATACTTTCCAGTTTCCCATCTTGAAACAGTTTTATTTGTTACTCCTAATTTTTCGGCTAATTGTTCCTGCGTTAATCCTTTATTTTTGCGATTCAAAGCGATAAATTTTCCTATTTTATCTAAATCCATTTTTATCTCCTCCTCACAAAAATCATACTATTTTTATTATAAAATTAACACCCCACAAACAGCGAATTCTTTATTTTTTTAATAAATTGTCTGCTTTATACATTTTTTAACTATAAATACAAATTACTATTTTGCTAACCAATTTGCAATATCATATATTTGAATTCCTTCATATTGATAATCTTCATGTCTTGTTCTTGCTATTATTATCTTAGGATATGCATCTCTTATTTGAAGTAGTGGAGTTGTTTCTCTTTTCAAAGTGCTATCATCACCAATATAATCAGATACTTGTATATAAAGATTTTCATTACGCTTTTTAGCAATGAAATCTACTTCTTTTTGATACATAGTCCCTACATATAGTTCATATCCTCGTCTTAGCAATTCTATTGCTACAATATTCTCATATGTTCTTCCAAAGTCCATATTATTTGTTCCTAATATGGCATATTTAAATGAGTGATCTGCTAAGTAATATTTATCTTGTGTACTTAAATATTTTTTACCTTTTATATCATATCTCTTGACTTTATAGAAGGCAAATGCATTACATAAATAATCTATATAATTCTTCACAGTTTTATCTGTTATATTCACTTTGTTACTATTAAGAAAATGAGTTATATTGTTAGACGATGTAAGGTTTGAAATATTATCTATTAAATAATTATTTAAATTATTTAATACATCTGTATTTTTTATATTATATTTTTGCTTAATATCTCTTATTATTAATGTGTTAAAAACATCAGATATATATTGATATTTTTCTTCTTGAGTTTTATAAATGTACGAACCTGACATTCCACCTTCTTGGGTATATTTATCAAACGCTTCTTGAATATCATTATAATTATAATATTTTAGATATTCCTTAAATGAAAATGGATAAACTTCAATTTCAAATGTTCTACCAGTAAATAATGTTGCCAAATCACTACTCAATAAGAAAGCATTTGACCCAGTTATATATATATCATATTTTTCTTCTGCATGTAGTCCATTTAAGGCTTTCTCAAATCCATCACACATTTGTACTTCATCAATTAAAATAAAATTCTTTTTACTTTCAATATAATTTTTAGAAATATACTCATATAATTTATGGTATTCTTTTAACTCCTCAAATTTAGGCAAATTAAAATTAATGTGAATAATATTATGGTTTTCAATATTATCGGTTATATATTTTTTAAAAGCTTCAAGTAATTTAGACTTGCCGAGATCTTCTTATTCCTGTTAATACCTTTATATCTGGTGTTCCTAATACATTAATTAGTTTATCTAAATACATTTCTCTTTTTATTAATTTCATATTTTTCACTTCACCTCATAATTAGTATATCATTACATTCCGAAAATGTAAATATTTTTAAAGTTTTCGGAATAAATTCTTTTTTATTATGTACTATATTTTATAAAATATTCATTTGATTACCTAAATTTCAATATTCTATTATTTCTTGATGCTATATGTATAATTTTTGGTTTGTATTATCAAAGTTTTGCGCAATAAGAGATAGGAGAAAATAATATAACAGCCAATAAGCCTCTATTTTCTACTAATTCAAGGCTTTTAGCCGTTCTATACATACTAATATTCATTTATATATCTTTAGCTTTTTATTATATTTATATTATACTCATTATTATTATAATCTTTTGTATTACAGTTATATCAATATTTTTATGAAAGATTTTTTATTATTAAATTTATTTTACTATATTTAATTTTAGTATTTTTATTATTTATTAATATAAATTAATTTTAAAACTGATTAAAAAGAATAATTTTTAATTAATTCAAACTGTTCAAATGTTCGTTTTTAAAATTCTAATGTTTACTATAAAAATATTATAATTTAAACATTGCACAAAATTTTTAAATTTAATTTATTATAATAATTTTTGTTTTTTAATTAATTTATTTTTAATTTGATTTTATATTATTTATTCCTTTAGAATATTCTGACTAAAGTTTTTTTACAATTTTGTCTATTTTTAGTTACTATATATCATTAGTGTGAATTTTATTTATAATTATTTTATTGTTTAAATTAGGAACTCCCCCTCTTCCCTTCTTTTGCTTCTATTCCGATAAAAAATAGAGAATATTATTATTTAATATTCTCCGTATAAATTGTAACTTGTAGGACTAGTAATTAAATATCTAGCCCTATATTTCATTGTTTATCATTTTTATTTTTTAGTAAATAAATTGCTAAACAACTCATTCCTATTCCTAACATAGTAATAGCATTATTCATATCAATTTGTTTTAATATAGAAGTAACTATTATGCAAATTCCCATTGCTAATCCGATGCCAATCAATACTATATTAACAATTTCATCAATTTTATTATTTTCTTTTTTAGGTTGAGCATTTAATAATTCCTCTACTGTTGTACCTAAAATTTCTGCTAATTTTGGAATAGAATTAACATCAGGGCAAGATAAGTTTCTTTCCCATTTTGACACAGCTTTATCTGTTACATTCATTTTTTCTGCTAAATCATTTTGTGTCATTCCTTTTTCTTTTCTTAAAGAACTAATCATCTCTCCTATACTTTTACTTGACATATAAATCCCTCCTTTGTTAATTCTATTGTAATATTACTTTTTTACAAACTCAACCGACAGTTAGTTTACTTTAATATACCTTTAGTTTAGTTTTAGTTTATTACATGACTTACTATTTTGTGTTCACTTTAAATATCACACTTTATTTGCCCCTATTTATTAGGTAACAAACCCATTTTTATTCTATACAAAATGTAGCATATTTTATATTATTGTCAAATCCGAATTTCTTTGTAGAAATTCTTATTGCATATCATAAATCAGATGTATATAAAATGTCTAAGTTTCAATATTCTTTTGGCATATAAATATTACTTTTAAATATTCATTATTTAGAAAATTCATTACTAAATCAATAATTACATCTTTTTCCTTTGGATTTGACTCAGCAATAAGTAATGTTAGTGCTGCAAGTGTATTATTGTCAATAACTTGCCTTTCATTTTTATATAAAATTTCGTAAAAATTTAAAAAATATATAAATAAAGTAGCTGCAATTCTTTTGTTTCCATCAGCAAAAACATGATTTTTAACTATTAAATATAAGAAATATGCTCCAATATCTACTATGATTTTGTAAATATCTTGTCCATC
>USGY01000028.1 GCA_900554365.1 uncultured Clostridium sp.
ATACTAAATATTAATATAAAAATAAATGAAGAAAGGAGTGTATGGTCTATTTAAGTTATTAAATATATCATACAAGAAAAAAATGCAAAAAAAAGGTTATGTAAGTTTTGTATTACATGCACATCTTCCATTTATACATCATCCAGAAAGTGATGATTATTTGGAAGAATCATGGTTATATGAAGCAATCTCAGAAACATATATACCATTATTACAAAGTTATCAAAAATTAGTTGATGAAGGTGTTAATTTTAGAATTACAATGTCTATAACCCCTACTCTACTTTCTATGTTTGATAATAAATTATTACAGCAAAAATATATTCATTATTTAGAAAAACTAATCGAACTTTCAGGAAAAGAAATTGAACGTACAAAAGATAATGAAAGAGTAAATAGACTTTCCCATTATTATTATGATAGATATTCAAATGATTTACATCTTTTTAGAGATGTATGGAAATGCAATATTATTGAACAATTTAAACATTTTCAAGATATTGGTGTATTAGAAATTATTACATGTGGTGCTACACATGGCTACTTTCCTATTTTATATGTTAATGAAGAAGCTATTAGAGCTCAAATTGCTGTTGGAGTTCAAACATATGAAAGATTTTTCGGAAGAAAACCTCGTGGTATTTGGTTACCTGAATGTGGTTATGTTCCAGAAGCTGATAAATATCTTAAAGAATTTGGAATTGAATATGCAATTGTAGAATCTCACGGAGTTTTATATGCCGACCCTACCCCAATTTATGGTACATATGCCCCTATCGTTTCACCTGGTGGTCTAGTATGTTTTGGACGTGACATGACTTCTTCTCAACAAGTATGGAGTTCTATTGATGGATATCCTGGCGACTACAATTACAGAGAATTTTATAGAGACATCGGTTATGAGGCTGATTATGATTATATCAAACCTTACATTGCTCACAATGGAGTTCGTGTTCATACAGGTATAAAATATCATAGAATTACTGGAAAAACAGAACAAAAAGATTATTATGATGTTCAATGGGCTCATGATTCTGCAGAAAGACAAGCAGGTCACTTTATGAATTCTCGTACTGAACAAATTGCTAATGTTGCAGATTATATGGATAAACCACCTATTATCTTATGCCCTTATGATGCTGAATTATATGGACATTGGTGGTATGAAGGTCCTTATTGGTTATATATCTTATTTAAGAAGATTTATTATGATGAGTGTAATTTTGAATTAATTACTCCTTCTGAATATATTGATAAATACCCAGAAACTCAAGTTTGCTCTCCTTGTCGTTCAAGTTGGGGGGCTAATGGTTATAGTGGTGTGTGGCTTAACCCTACTAATGATTATGTTCATCGTCACTTACATAAAGCTGCAGATAGAATGATCGACCTCGCAACTTCTTATCCTAATATGGAAGATGGTATTATCAAAGATGCTCTAAATCAAGCAGCTCGTGAATTATTATTAGCTCAAACCAGTTGTTGGCTATTTATCATTACTAATGGCACTATGGTTGATTATGCAAAAAAACGTATTAAAAATCATATTGGTCGTTTTACTAAATTGTATTATGAAATCAAAACTAATAAAGTTGATGAAGTTTTCTTAAATGATATTCAGACTAAAGATTGTATCTTCCCTGATATTGATTATAATATTTATCATAAGTTATAAAAAATAAACGAAAATTATTTCAAAAATAATTTTCGTTTATTTTTTATTTTATATATTTTTTGTGATTATAAACAAGTTTCATTTTTTTATTTTTAGAATATTATATTCTAATCTTGTATAGAAAAAATTTTTAAGTAAATACTATACAAAACAGAAAAAAAGGAGCTATCTATGAATTCATTATGTATAAAAACTAATAATGAAGATATATTAAAATATCTACAAAATGAATTTTCAAGTTTCAACATGCTAAATACATTTTATTCTCAAAAAGAATTTAAATATTATAAAAACATCATTATTCATTATACTGGAATTGACGAAGAACTCTTTTATACAAAGTTAGCAACAATCTTGTCTTATCTAGTAGTCGATTATTTCGAAATAAATATATTGAAAACCATCCTGAATACAAACTACTTTTATTTTGAAAATTTTGAATTAAAAAAAATATTAAATTTGTGTGAAGAAAATCTTTGTGATTCAAGTGAATACTCCTTCCAAAATAGACAACTTCTTTTATTTGATATTTTTTATGAATATATATCAACTCATAATTCTATTATCCTTACAGGCTTTATAAATTTTAGATTAGGTAATTATAGAAATTTGCTTGGAGAAATAGTGGATTTTTCAGTTAATGAATTTATCATAGAAAGAGAATATTTAGAATTTGTGTCTCTTTTAAGGCTTTATATTCATTCTCAATCAACTTCTAATAGAATCATTCATGCAATATCATTAAAAAACGAAATTATTTTATTAGATGAAAATATGGAAAAAATAAAAATAGATAAAAACCTTCAAAAAGCAAAATATTTATCTGATGTTTCATTTTCTAATAATGATTTTGTTCTAAATACTTTGTTAAATTTATTACCAAAAAATATTTATATCCATTTAGTTTCTCCTTCAAGTAATGTTGATTTTATTAATACTTTGCAACTTATATTTGAAGGTCATATTACAATTTGCCATGATTGTAATATTTGTAATCTTTATAAAAAAATTTATAATAAAAATCTCAAGCATTAGTTTTATTCTAATCTTGAGATTTCTTTGCATCCTTTATATATTTACTTTTTCTTTTATTTTATCATTTTCTGAATCTTCTTTAATCCAATTCTTTCCATCTACTATTCTAGTAACTACCATTGATGAAACTGTATCACCCACAACATTTAACATTGTTGCTGGTGCATCTATTATTGTTGCAATCATTGTAAGTATTGGTAATGATGCAACTGGGAATCCCATCATTGTTACTATTAACATTTCTGAGATTGTTCCACCACCTATTGGAACACCTGTTATTAATAAGTTTGCTATTATTGCTACCCCTAGTACTTGTAAAACTCCTGCTGGTGTACTTATTACTGTTCCAAATAAACACACTAAAAACATAATTTTAAATACTGAACCTATCATTGAACCATCTTTATGGAAGCTTGTTCCCATTGGAATTGTTGTTTCTGCTATATCATCTGGTACTCCCATCTTTTTTGCACATTCAACATTTATAGGAATGCATGCCGCACTTGAACATGTTGCAAGTGCTGTTAATGTTGATGGTACTGCATTTTTCCAGAATAATTTTATTCCTTTTTTTCCTCCTGCTATAAATGCATATATTGTATAAAATATGAAATAAAATGCTAATGCAACAATTGTATATATAACAAATGTTTTTAAATATCCTACAGCTATTGAAGCTCCAAATGTTCCTATCAATGCTGCAAAATAACATGCTAAACCTATTGGCGCATAATACATTATAATTTTTACAACATTTTGTACAACATCATTTGCAGATATCAAAAGATCTAATACTTTTTTTCCTTTCTCTTCTGACATTCTTATTGCTATTCCACAAATTATTGATGCTACTAATATTGCTATTATATTATCTTTTGATAGCAATTTGCTAAAATCATTTACAGTTAGCAATTGAACTGTTCTGTCTGCAATTGTTACTTCTTCTTCATCACTTTCTTCTGCAGAGCCCGTTTCTTCTAACGAAGTTTTTATTTTTTCTCCGTCTTCTGGATTAACTAATTTTATAAAATATGTACTAGCAAACCCTACTAGTACTGCAATTAATGATGTTACTGCAAATACTACTATGATTGTAATCATAATTTTTCCAAGTCTTTTTGGATTTTCCATTTTGGCAATAGATGTTGTTATTGTTAAAAATACAAGTGGTACAATAACAACTAATAATAGATTTAAAAATATGTCCCCTAAAGGTTGCAATATAGTTGCTTTTTCTTGGAATATAATTCCTACGATTGCTCCAACGATAATAGCAACTAAAAGAATTATCGTTGTTTTGTAATTTGATAAAAATTTTTTCATAATACTACCTCATTTCGATAAAGGCAACTGAAAATATAATTATATCTTCAGGATTTGTGACTATTATATATAATATTATTCATTTTGGCAATAGTTTATGAAATTTTTATTGACTTTTTTTTATAACTTTGATATTATAGTTTAAGAATTTTAGGAAAAAAATACACATTATATAGGAGGTATCTACAAATGTCAAAATCTTTGAAATTTTTTATTGTATTATTTTTAGCATTTCTTGCTATAATGAGTTATTCTTCTAATACATTTGCAGCAGTAAATATGAATTCATCTGCTCTTAATAGTAATACATTAAGCTCAAGCAATACTTCGTCTACAAATACTAGTAATACAAACTCTTCTAAAACAAATTCTTCAACTTTATCTTCAACAGTTACAACTTCTGATTTTGATTTAGAATTAACTAATATTTTATGTATTGCCCTAGTAGTTGTTGGTATTTTACTTATTTTATTAGGTATAGCAATTTTAATTAGATTAAAAAGATAAATTTAAGTGGACATTTTATAGTGTCCACTTTTTGTATATAATTTTATTTACAAAATCTATGTTTTCCAATTGTTACTGTAAGTGGTCTTGACCAAATCCACTTATTTGTTGCAGTACTTGGATTAAAATAATAGATTGCACCATAAGATGGATCCCAACCATTTAATGCATCTTGTGCTGCTTTTTTAGCTGTACTATCAGGATTTAAATTAATTTGTCCATCTGAAACCGCATCAAATGCACCACTTTGGTAAATTACTCCAGATATTGTATTAGGAAATTTACTACTTTTTACTCTATTCATAATTACAGCTCCCACTGCAACTTGTCCTGTATATGGCTCTCCTCTTGCTTCTCCATAAATTGCTCTTGCTAATAAATTAACATTTGATGAATTATTGGTAGATGAACCACCAGAAGATGAATTACTTGTTATTCCCATCGCAGCAAGTGTTTTTGTTCCTGCAATTCCATCAACAGTAAGTCCATTTTTTTGTTGAAATTTTTTTACTGCTGAAACAGTTAAACTTCCATATATTCCATCAACATTTCCAGTATAATATCCCCATCTTTTTAATTTATCTTGAATTGTTCTAACTTCACTTCCCCTTGAACCATATTTAGATAATGACAATACCTGATTATTTTGCATTGCTAATATTGTTATAATCAAAACTACCATCACAGTTATTATTGAAAATCTAATTATTTTCTTTTTCATCTTACCACCCTTTGCATAAAATTTATATTATTTTATACAAATTGGAATTTTTTATACAATAAGCTTTAATTAAGTTAAAAATTTATAATTTACTTATAGCATCACGTGCCATTTCATCACATCTATTGTTAAATTCATTATCTGCATGCCCTTTTACTTTTATGAATTCCACTTTATGTTTTTGTGTTAAATTATATAGTTCTTGCCAAAGTTCTTTATTTTTTACAGCTGTCCCGTTGGCTGTTTTCCAGCCATTTTTCATCCAGTTGTATATCCAACCTTGTTTAAATGCATTAACTGTATATGCACTGTCACTATATATCTGAACTTCGCCTTTTTCAATTTTTAAGCATTTTAGAGCTTCTATAACTGCTGTAACTTCCATTATATTATTTGTTGTCTGTTTATTTCCTCCTGATATCTCTTTTTTTTGACCTTTATACATCAATATTGCTCCCCAACCTCCTGGTCCTGGGTTTCCTGAGCAAGCCCCATCTGTGTATATTATAATTTTATCTGACATTATTTTTCCTCCATTTTTATTTTTTTATAATTATCTCTTTGTTTTTATATTTATTTGTGATAGAATTATACCAATAATTTCAGAATTTTTCAATATATTTAGGAGGTTTTTATGAGCAACGTTTTAGGGATTATCTCAGAATATAATCCATTCCACAATGGTCATCTTCACCATTTAATTGAATCCAAAAAATTAACAAATTCAGACTACTCAATTGTTGTAATGTCTGGTAACTTTACACAGAGGGGCGAAGTTTCTATTATTGATAAATGGTCACGAGCTCAAATGGCTATTGAAAGTGGAGTAGACTTAGTTATTGAGCTTCCAACTATTTATGCAATCTCAAGCGCTGAAAACTTTGCTTCTGGCGCTATTAAAATTCTAGATTCTCTTGAAATAGTTAATTTTGTATCTTTTGGAAGTGAGTGTAATAATATTTCTACTTTGCAGGAAGTTACAGATGTTTTAACTAATGAACCTCCTGAATATAAAACCTTGTTAACACATGAGCTTTCAAGTGGTGTTTCTTTTCCAAAAGCAAGAGAAAGAGCTTTAATGATGTATTTAAATAATGTTTGTAAATTTGCAAATGTACTTTCTTCTCCTAATAATATTTTAGGAATAGAATATTTAAAAGCTTTAAAACGTCAAAACAGTCCAATAATACCTGTTACAATAAAACGTGAAGGAGCTGCATATAATGATGACGAAATACCTGTTTCATCTAGATTTGCAAGTGCTACATCTATTCGAAAACTTTGTTGTTCTCATGATATAGATATATTGCAAAAATTTTTACCGGAATCATCATTTTATATTTTAGAGGATTGCATTAAAAATGGTCATATTGTAAAGGATTTATCTGAATTTGATAAACTTATTATATACACTTTGAGAAAAATGTCAGTAGAAGAAATTGCTAATTTACCTGATGTTTCTGAAGGTCTTGAATTTGCAATTAAGTCTGCTGCAAATCAATGTAATAGTATTGTAGAATTATTATCAATTATAAATACCAAAAGATATACAAGAACAAGACTTCAAAGAATTCTTTTATATGCAATTTTAGGTATTACCAAAAAAGATATGCAACTTTCTAAGTCTACAAAACCCTATATTAGAATTTTGGGTTTCAATGATAATGGACGCGAACTTATTAGTGAAATTTCTAGACATAATAGAAAATTAACTATGATTTCTTCTGTTAAAAAATTTATGGATAGTAATTCTAACAAAAATATGAAGACCTTACTTGAAAAAGATATTTGGGCAACTAATGTTTATACCCTTTGTTATGACTATGATTCAATTGGAAATTTGGATTATACTCATAAATTAATAACCCCATAAAAAAATACCAGCTTATCTTTGGCTGGTATTTTTTATTTTATATCTTCACTTATTTTTTTATATCTTATTAATACAATTATACTTAATACTGATATTGCACTTACGAAAATTATTATTTTTTTGATTCCTGCCTTTGGTAATTCATTTGGAGCAACTGTATTGTCAATTACCTCATCATTATCGTCTATTTGTGCTTCTTCTACTTTTATATTATCTAAATAAATTTCTGCTTGTGTTTTAGAATCTAATTGCATTGCTTTAGAAGTAACTTCTGACTCTTTCCCATCTTGACTTGCAATTTCTTTTATATACAAATATAAATTTTGTGCAATAGAAATCTCATCTAGATTTTTAATGTTTTGCGTATTTATTTCAAATTGTAATTTATCATCTTCAATTTGTTTTCCTTCTATTTTTACCCAATTTTCTATATTCTTTTCATTATTATTGGCAGAAATATAATAATAATATTCTAAATTATTTGCTTGAGATTTTTGAGTAATTCCGTCAACTGTTAAGTTCAATATTAAATACTCATGGTTATTCTTATCTGTAAAAGTATAATATTTAACATTGTTTATATTGCATTTCATATTGTCAAAATTTGAATTTTTTATACTTTCTCCATTTTCTTGGTTATCAGGTTTTTTATCTGGAATCTCTTCTGATTTTTTTGTTATTGTAAACGCTTTTATTGTTCCATCTCCATTTGGTAGATTTGAACTAACTTGCGATAATTTTCCTAAGTCGTACCATTTACAATTATCCATATCATTGCCTGATGCTAAAAAACATTTTCCACTTTCAACTTTTACAGAATCAAATGTAGGAACTCCATCAACCTTAGATTCTAATTCAAAATTTATTTTATTTCTTGTTCCTTGAACTTCTATTATTACTGCAAAACTATTCTCATTTATTTTTAAAGGCTCTGCAAATTCTAATGTATGATATCCCGCTTCTACAGTCTTTGTTTCTCCTGTTTTTAGTTCTATCAATTGCATATCTTTTTTATCTTTTTCTGTTCCATTTGGATTTACATATACTTTGCATATATACGTTTCTGGCGCATATAAAGCTACTTGAGTTAAATATTCATCAGCAGTAGTTTTTTTATTAAAAACATTGCATAACATTATTTTTGAATTATTAAATTCCACATATGTTGCTGGAAAATATTCATCATATTGATATATATTTTCATATTCTTTTTTGTCTGTTGCTTTTACAATTCCACAAATAATCTTAGATATATTGCAATCTTCATATGAAACATACATATATTCCCTTATATTTCCCCATGAATTTTTAACAATCCAGGCTCCATTCTTTGATGGTCTTGCACTTTCTAAAAAGTTTTCAACACTATAATTGTCATCCCAACCAACAATTGAAACAGCATGATCTGCAATATGTGATATTGAACTATTACAGTACTTCGCCTCTGTATCATCATTGTAACAACTTTCTTCGCTTACAACTGAATTTCCATGTATTGAGGCAAATACAGAGCCATTTTCTTGAATATGTTTCTTTATTTTGTTCATTATTTTTGCCTTTTCAGTGTCATCTTGAGTATTATAATCAGGAAAGTCTATTGTATCATATATTTGGCTTGAGATTGTTTGATTTTTTATTTGATCTATTTCTATTAGCTCCTCATTATTCTCAAATGGCATTTCTGATTCTGGAATAGCACCACTTCCATTTGTTAGATATGATTCTGCTATATACCATTGCCCACCTTCTCCAACAGTTCTATTATAGCCACCTTCATTTGTTTCATTATTTTTAAATATTTTACTTGTAGCATATTCCATATGTCTTTCTGAAAAATCATATGTTTTTGATTTTGTACCTTGCCTATAATCAGATAAAGCTAAATTTGTTTCTAATGATGTTAATGCCGCAAACGTCCAACACGAATTCGTTTGCTGTTGATCTTTTGTTAATAAATTTTCTGGTATTATATTTTTTAAATTATATTTCGAATTACTTTTAGCTCCTAATAATCTTACTTTATAAAAGACATTTTTTGCATTAAAGTCTGTAATAATCACATCATACATTCTTGGCTGTATTGTTTTATTTTTTTCTTCATCAGATAATTTTAGCCATCTTTTAAAATCTTCTGAATATTCTACTTTCCTAATTCCATCATTATTACTTTTTGCAAAAACTTTTGGTGCTATTAGAAAAGAAATTAATATCATTAGTATAATACTTATTTTCTTTAGTTTTTTCATATCTTCCCCTTTTTAATCTTATTATTGTTTAAATTTATTATATATTTATTATTTGTTTTTGTAAATAGCAGTTATTACAAAAAGCGAATTTCTTGTAATTCATTTTGGAAAATGTCCTATACTTTTTCCATAATTTTACTGTATTCAAAAAAAAGGTTCTATAATAAATGTTGGGGTGGTTGAATAACTACTTCAATATTTTTTATTATTTTTAATAAAATTAAT
>USGY01000029.1 GCA_900554365.1 uncultured Clostridium sp.
TTTCTTTTTGAAATTTTAAACTTCCACATATTGTTATTACTTTCATTTTTTATATCTTCCCTACAACTTACTATTTTTTATTGTCCGCCATTTTTTTCTTTCCACATATATAGGTAACAACCATTGTTGTCAAACTTATAAATATAGAAAATTCAAACATATCATTATAATTAAATTTATGATGTTTGCTTAAATATTGCTCTGTATAATAAGTCTTTTAATTCTCTTGCATTTATTTTTTCCATATTAATAGTCCTCTCCAATAATTACTTTTATAACATAATTGAATATATTTTATTAGGATTTATAAATCCACATTATCTCTCATTCCTATTATACTACTTATAAAACTTGATGCAAATATTATAACATTTAAAGCAATGTATATTATTGGATTTATTTTTCCTTTTCTCATTATGTATATATTTACCGGAATTAAAATAATTGCAAATATAAAAAATATAATTATTAATGTTATCTTCATATTAAAAATATCTCCAATTAAAAATGTTAAACAAACAAATAACATTGAACTTATAAAACCAACAATGCCATTATATATTATTGAAAAAATAAACAATACTACTTTTTTTATTTTTTCGTTATATGATAACTTTCCAGCACATAAAATTATAAGAATTGGTATTAATATTGGTATGCCAAAAATAATTAATACTTCTATTACAAGTCCTCCAAACTCCATATAAACCTCTCCCACCAATAAATATTTTTAATCTTCAATTATAAATGCCTGTTAAATAATCAGAGAACAGATAATATCTGTTCTCTGACAAAACTTAATCATTTTCTTTTAAAGTATATTGACTTATATCTGGCTCTATAAAAATAGAATCATCTACTTTATCAAATTCATATTTTCTTTCTGTAGTTCTATCTCCTTCTATTGTTTTTAAATACAATCCTGTATCTCTTTCTATATAGGTTTCAGCACCTTCAAAAGTTAGTGATAAAGATGATGGGAATCTTTTTATAATATAACATTCTTTTCCATTGTAGTTAGTAGATTTAACATTTGCAAAAATACTTCCTAAGAATGTTTGACATTTATTATCTGTTTCTGTAAAGTTATAAATATTTACTCCCATAATTGTTCCACTATCTAATTGAGCTGTTTTGCTTTCTTTATTATCCCAGAATGTATCTGTTCTTTCTCCATTATTATACATTGATATTTTTGAAATTTCTCCATTTAGATTTCTTTCTAAAAATACGACCTCTTTCTTATCTTTTTTGTAATATTCCATAGTAACAACTGTTCCGTTGCTTTCTGTCGCAACAGATTTTGTATAATAATTTGTACTATTTGAATAGTTATCTATTTTATTTTGTAAATCAGTAATTATAATATAGTTTCTAATTGTATGAATTAAAAATATTGCAATAACTACTAATAATAATATTCCTAAAATTTTAAAGATTTTTTTCTTACTCATAAAAATCACTCCTTTTCCTTTGTGCAACCTAGCAATCATAAGCATATATGCTTTTAGACCTAAGGTTTTGCGTCATAAACTTTCGTTTACTTTGCTCTTTTACAATATCTACTTATATTATAGCATATTTTGGTACTTTTTACAAATTCAGTCTCAGCGACAACTTACTATTTATCTTTCACTTTTTATCTTTTAAATGATAGTTAACTCCTGTACTATTTCAATTTTTTAATATCTTCGCCCATTATTTCTAAATAATCTTTTTCTGCTTGTGTTAAATGATTTTTCATATATTTATCATATTCTTTATGAGCTTTTTCTAGTGCTTTTTCATGAGATATTGTTCCCGCTCCTTCTAATATATCTTTATGAGTCATAGTTAAAAATCCATCTAATTCTTTTTCGCTTAAATAATTTTTAGCAATTTCTGTTTCTGCTCTAGTAGGCATGTTTCCCTTGAAATTTGTTAATCCAATATTTTCTTTTTCACTATCTACTCTGTTAAATATTACTTCTGCTGCCGTATTTCCATGAACAGCATAATGCATTTTATTTTGAGCCGTTTTAAAAAATTCTCTTGTTTGTTCGCTTTTCGCATCGTAATCTACACTAGTTGCATAAATATCTAGTATTTTTTCCATCTTTATCAGTTGTCAAGCATTCCTTGACAACTGAATTTTCTTCTAGTTCTTTTTCTTCAAATATATTCTTTATATGTAAACTTATATTTTGTTTCGTAGTATCAAATAATTCAGCCATTGAATTTTGAGTAAGCCATACATTTTCATCTTCTAATCTTACTTCAATATCAACTTGTCCGTCATCTGTTGTATATATTATAAAATTATTTTGCTTATTTAATTCATTATCCATTATGCCAAACTCCTTTCAAATTCTATTCTTATCTAGTCCCCCTCTGGGTATGTCATATATTGATATCCAGTTATTCCAATCTTATCTGCAAATTCTTTTTTAGGTAAATCCTTTTTCAAAATTGGTTCTTTATAATATGATAAATATGTAATCAATCTGTATAATCTTGTATTTTCATTAAATTTTAATATAATATCTCTATTGTAATCACTATCAAACAAATCTTTATTATCATAATCAAAAATAATATAATTATTCCCAGACATTATCATTTCGTCAATTGAATCTGGTGTAAAACAGCTTAAATTATAATCATCAATCGCTGAATAAAACATTCTATCTTCAGCTACTTCTAATAAATGTTTATAATTCTCATCATTTTTTTCAAACACATAAAATGTTCCTACTTTTGAAGATTTAAAATAAATTCTATCAGGGTCTTTCTTGTATACATAAGGATACTGAGCTTTGAAATCTTTATAGCTATTACCATAATCTTCTTCGTCTTTTACTATTTTCTCTTTTAATTGCTCAATCTCGTTTCTAGACATTAGCTTTGAGATGCTAGTTTGTTTTTCCTTTTCATTTATTATTTTATTTTTTTCTATCAATACTTTTGTATAAAAACCACTTATAAATCCAATTCCTATTAACAAAATACTTGCTATAATAATTATAACTATTTGTTTTTTTATTGTTTTTTCCATCTTTATCATCCCCACAATAAATTCATTTTTTCTTTTTTCATTTCTTTCCATTTATATTTTGAAAATCTTTTATAATTTTATTAATTTTATAAAAAACATCTGTTTTTGTCAATCGTTAAAAATACATTCAAAAATTTTTTTAATCTCTGAATTTTAAATATTTATATTAAATTCAAATTGTTTATATCACATACTATCTATTTTGAAATCTACCTTCTGATATATCATGAGTCACAATCAATGCAGTTATGTTTTCTTTTCTTAATATTTGATATATATCATTAGTTACCATAATTCTTGTTTGATAATCTAATGCCGAAAAAGCTTCATCTAATAACAATAATTTAGGTCTTATTGCTAAAGTTCTAATTAATGCAACTCTTTGTCTCATTCCTCCAGATAATTCTGATGGATATTTATTTTTAAATTCATATAAATGATATTTTTTCAATAATTCTTCTACATATTTTTGATTTTCTTTATTATTTATTCCTTTTACTTCTAAGCCAAACATTGCATTACTAAAAACAGTTCGCCATTCTAGCAAACAATCTTTTTGAAGCATATATCCTATTTTAGGTGAAATTCCATGTATTTTTTCATTTTCTAAATATATGTTTCCTGATGTTTGATTTTCAAGACCTGAAATTATTGATAATAATGTCGATTTTCCGCAACCACTTGGTCCTATTATACTTACAAATTCACCTTTTTTTATTCTAAAATTGACGTTTTTTAAAGCTAGAACTTCTCCTTCTTTTGTTTGATATTTTTTACTTATGTTTTCGACTTTTAATATTTTCTCCATGCTTTACCTCCTTGATGTTTATTAATATATTTTATGTTAAATTTTTTAATAAGTTCTATCTTGCTTTTATAAAAACACACATAACTCAATAATTATTTGCTCCTGTCTTCACATTTAGATTTTTCTAGCATCATTACATATCCAAATAAACTTTTTTCTTTTAATAATCTTTGATTTGTAATTTTATTTATATCTATTAAATTATATTTGGGTCTAATTTTATAATTATCATACTGATAATTTTCTGCTTGAATTTCTTCAAAATCTTGTTGCTTTTTCCAACTTTCTTTACCTGTATATATTACAATTGGAACAACTATTGGATATCTCATTTCTTTTTTTATTTTTTCTCCTTTACTCCACTCGTATATTATGTTTATACAATAATTTATAATTCTTAAAAACATTTTGGGTTCAATTTTAGATTGATAATCTATAAAAAAAAATACATTATCTTTTTTTAATTTATAAACTATATTTATATCTTTATATCCAAATTTTTTTCTAATGTGCTTATTATTACATTCTTCTAGATCATAATATTTTATTTTAAGATTATAATCTAAAAAATTATTTATAAATTTAGCTATTTCTTTCTTATCTTTTAATAATGTTTTTACTAATTCTTCATGTGTATTTTTTGTTAATTTTTCTTTAGCTCTTAATTGATATTCTTCTCCTTTTTCTGCAACTTGCATTACTGCATTTAACCTAAGTGCATGAATGGATTTGATATAATCTTTGTATGTAAAAAAATTCATACAATTCCTCCTTATTGCACCGCTTTTAATAAACCTTTATTAATTAGTAAACAAAAGTGTGCTTAATTATTTTTTGATTTGTTTGTTTTTTATTTTTGGAATATTTTTAGAAATTTTAAATTTTGATAAAAAATTTTTGAAATAAATTACTTTTATATTATTACATAAAAAATAGGAAAAGCCAAGCTTTTCCTAAAAATTAAATTTATTTTCGTTCGACAATTATCGACACTATATAATTATTTATTATCGAAATACTTACTTATTTCTTCTAATCCTTCAAAATTTTTTTGTTTAAATACTTCATATGCTACTATAGCAACTGAGTTAGATAAGTTTAATGATCTTAATGTTTCACGCATTGGAATTCTTATTGTTTTGTCTATATATTTTTGTAAAATATCTTCTGGTAATCCTTTGGTTTCTTTACCAAATAATAAAAATACTTCATCCATATCTTTGTAATTTGGTTCTGAATACACATGTTTTCCTTTGGTAGTTGAAAAAAACATATTATGTTCTTCTGGTTTATATTTTTCTAGAAACTTTTCAAAAGACAAATGTTCTTCTATTTCTAATTTGTCCCAATAATCTAGACCTGCTCTTTTTACTGCTTTTTCTGTTATGCTAAATCCTAAAGGATATACTAAATGTAATTTAGCTCCTATTGCAGCACAAGTCCTTGCTATATTTCCTGTGTTTTGTGGTATTTCTGGTTCAACCATTACTATATTTAATTTCACTTTTTATCCTTCTTTCTTATTTTTTTGATACTTTTTGCCTTACATATTCATATAATATTATACCTGTTGCTACAGATGCATTTAAACTTTCTGTTTTACCTAACATTGGTATTTTTATTTTTTCATCTGCCATATCTTGTATTTCTTTTTCTACGCCATTTGCTTCATTTCCAATTACTATTACTTTTTTATTATAATTTATATCATATACGCTGTTATTGGTTTGTAATGATGATACTACTATTTTATATTTATGTTTTTTGGCTTCTTTTAATTTTTCTTTTAAATTATCACATTCTATTACTTTAACTCTAAATATTGCTCCCATTGTAGAACGTACAACTTTAGGATTAAAACTATCCGCTGTTTCTTTAGATACTAGTATTTGAGTTAGTCCTACACTGTCTACTGTTCTTAATATTGTTCCTAGATTTCCTGGATCTTGAATATCATCTAATGCAACAATTATGTCCTGACTATAGTCTATTTCTTGATCTTTAGGTGTTTTTTCTATAACTGCTAAAATTCCTTGTGGAGTTTGTACATCTGTTAGATATTTAAAAACTTTACTTGTTACATAATTACAATTATATTTAGCTATTTCATACATTAGTTCTTTAGAAATTTCATCAGTTTTTTCAAAATCATCACATATTATTATTTGCTGAATATTTGCTTTTTCCGCTATAGCCTCTTTTAATAGCTTTATTCCTTCTATTACATATTCATTTTCTATGTCTCTATATTTTTTGTCTTTTAATTTTTTTATTGATTTTATTATTTCATTATCTTTGCTCGAAATTACTTGCATTTTACTTTCCTTTCAATGTTTGGCTTTTGATATTTTAACACATTTTATTAAAAATTAAAATATTCATTTATATATTTTGCTTTATTTTTATTAGAAATATTCAAAATGAAAAATTTTAAAATAAAAAAATAGGATAATTGGTTTACCACCAAAAATCCTACTCTTTTTTATTGTTTTAACAATTCTAATATTTTTGCTTTTTCAACAAATCCTACTGAACGTGCTTTTTCTTGACCATCTTTTATAACAATCAAAGTTGGTATTGACATTACTCTGTAATCCATTGCAATATCAGGTGATTCATCTACATTTATTTTTACAACTTTAATGTCTTCACTTTCTTGAGCTATTTCATCAACTATTGGTGATAACATTTTACAGGGGCCACACCAATCTGCAAAAAAGTCAATTAATACTGGTTCTTTGCTTTTTAACACTTCAGTTTCAAATGTTTCACTTGTTACTTTTACTACTTCCATTTTAACCTCCTATTTTTCTTTAGTATATATACTTTTTTTTGCATTATACTATTTTTTATCCTAAAGCTATATCAAGAACCATCATCAAAACAAATCCTATTGCTAATCCTATTGTTCCTATATTTGAATGTTCTCCACTTTGAGCTTCAGGTATTAGTTCTTCTACTATTACATATATCATTGCTCCTGCTGCAAATGCTAATATATATGGTAGTATTGGTGTTACTAGACCAGTTAAAAGTATTGTTATTATTGCTCCAATTGGTTCTACTATTCCTGACAATACTCCATCTACAAATGCTTTTAATTTTGATTTTCCTTCACTTTTTAAAGGCATTGATATAATTGCACCTTCAGGGAAATTTTGGATAGCTATTCCTATTGCTAAAGCTGTTGCTGAAGCCATTGTCATTCCAGTACCTCCAGCTAATGCTGCTGCTAATACCACACCTACTGCCATTCCTTCTGGAATATTATGTAGTGTTACTGCAAAAACTAACATAGTTTCTTTTTTTATATGAGCCTTTATTCCTTCAGGTTTATCATTATCTAGATGTAAATGTGGCACAACACTGTCTAAAAGTAATAAGAATAAAATTCCTATTAAAAATCCTGCAGTTGCTGGTAACCATTCTATTTGGCCTTGTTCTTTTGTCATATTTATTGCTGGTATTAACAAAGACCATACAGATGCTGCCATCATTATACCTGCCGCAAAACCAAGTAATAGCTTTTGTAATTTTACATTTATTTTATCATGCATAAAAAATACCATTGCTGAACCTAAACTAGTTCCTAAAAATGGAATTGTTAAGCACATTATAATTGGTAATGTTTGATCCATATCTGTCTGTGACATGTTTTACTACATGTCTTGCTCCTTTCTAATTAAGTTTACTATACTATTTTATCACATTTTTTTCATTTTTGTAACATGTCCTAATTATTTTTATCTATTTTTGTTATATTTATTGGATTTTTTTCATATAATATAGTATATTTATAGGTTTACAATAGATATGACACACTTGAATTAAAAAAATATTGAAAGAGAGTTCCAAAAGTGATATTGTTTAG
>USGY01000030.1 GCA_900554365.1 uncultured Clostridium sp.
GGAAGTGCAGTAACAGGATGGAGAGTATTTGATGTAGATGGAGATAGTGTAACACTAATATCAGCAGGATGCCCAGAAGATTATTATCATTCATATGGTACAAATTATGGATATATAAGTGAATATATATTATCAGGAAACACAAATAGTAGTGCATCAAGTGACTTAGGATTAGGTTCAAAATATGCAGCTAGAGATTGGAGCATGTATGTAAATTCTAGTTATGGAAGTGAAATAACAGCAACAGCACTAACCAAACCAAGATTAGACCAATGGTATAACAAGAATTATAGTTTATCATCAGCTAATGTATATGATAATAGTACATTCCTAAAAGTTTATGGAACTAATAATGAAAGTTTAATAGATAATTATTCATATTACTGGCTTGCGTCCGCCTCTGGCTCTAGCAGCAGCGATGTGTGCGGTGTGCTCACTCGCGACAGGCTTGTGAGCAACGGCTACTATAATGCGTACGGTGTCCGCGTCCTAGTTTCTCTACCATCTGGAATCCAGACAAGTGAACCAGTAGGAACAAAAACAGTAACAAGTAGAGACAAAGATTACACTTATAATGTATGGAATATAAAATAAAATATAAAATCGAGCGGGCCTCGTGTCCGCTTGAATATGGAGAAAAATTATGGCTTCTCCGCCCATTAAAATTAAAACAGTAATATTGATAAAATGGAGTTATTATCAAAAACAAACTCACAAATTGGAACATTAAAAAAATATAATGCCAGAAAATTAATTCTGCAATATAAAACAATTCTGCCACAAAAGGGCACAAAATGATTTAAAATTTGATGAGAATACGTGTAAATTTTCAATTAAATAGTAAAATTAATAAAAAAGATACACTATGAATGAAGTGTATCTTTTTAAAATAAATCTGAATGAGTACCAGTCCTTGATACAGTTAATGTGAGCTCATTATTTTCGATTTTATAGATTAAAAGCCAGTCAGGCTGTATGTGACATTCCTTAAAGCCGTTTATAATTTCCGGTAAAATAGTGATCTTTATATTTTTGAGGAAGAGGCTTTTCTTCAGCAATTAATTGAATAGTTGTTTTCAATAAATTAATGTTATAACCTCTTTTCTTTATTGATTTGTAATCTTTTTTAAATTGATTAGAATATTTTATTTTTAGCACTATTTATCCAACTCCTCAAACATTTCATCTACACTATTAAAAGCTTTACTTAAATTTTTTCCATTTTTAACATCTTTAATTGCTTGAGTGGTTTCCTTATTGTATTTTGGTTTTTCAATTTTAAAAGGAATACCATCGTGTAAAATGACTTGATTTAAAAATACATTAACTGCTTCGGTAATAGACAACCCCAAGTCATTTAAAGTTTCTTCGGCTCTTGCTTTTACAGAAGGTTCAACTCTGATGTGTAAAGTATCTGTTTTAGCCATTTTTATCACCTCCATAGTATTATTATATTCATTGTATCACGATTTATACACAAAATCAACACAAATATTATTTTGATAGTGTAAAATTGCTTAAATAGTTTGATAAATGTAATAAAAAATGTATAATGAATATACTAAAGGAAGTAATATTGCAAAATATTATGAAAAGAAAAACCCCTAGCCGGATATTTGAAAATAATATTAAAATGGGGTATTTTTGAAGAGGAAATCTCTAGCCTAAAGTAGGGTATAAGAAGAGCAAAGGTAAAGTCCTTTGCTCAAAATATTTTGTAATCATTTTTCAATATGTGTAATAAAATCTTCAACTATACTTTTAAAAAGCTTAGAAGGAAAATTGAAAAGATGTTTTACAACTTCAAAAGTTTTAGCAATATAATTTTTTAATCTAGTATTTTCTGTTTTTAATTTTACATTTTCAGTCTTTAGATTAGTATTTTCTTTTTGCAATTGTTCAACTCTTTTTATTAATGGATATATCTTGCTAAGTTGTAATTTTAATTTATTGGTATATTGTACTAAATTGCATAACTCATTTTTTAAAATATCCTTTTTATTATAAATAGCCTTCGAAGGCTTACTAAAAATAAAACACCTCCAATGATTTTTCTTGAATAAACTTTTTTTGTGATTATATTAAAAAATATAGTAATTTTTAATATAATTGAGGTATAATAATTATATATGTAATATAAGAGGGGAGATATTATGACAGTAAAACAACAAGAATTATATAATATAATTAAAAATTTACCAGAAGAGCTTTCGATGAGAGCAGTTGATTGTATAGAATATCTTAAAATTACCTATTCTACAGAAAATACAACTAATAATTTAATTATAAAAAACGATAAAGATTTATTAAATAAACTACAAAAAGGTATAAAAGATACTGAAGATGGAAATGTATGTTCTGTAGAAGAAGCCTTTGTAGAAGTTGGTGAGATTTTATCAAAGTAGAGCAGAGATTGAGGAGGTCATTCAAAACAGTACAGCATATTTTTTAAAACCAGGAATTCTAAATATTGTATTAGTTGACAACAATAAAATTACGTAGTAAAATAAAAATAGAAAATAGAGAAACCACAAATGTGGTTTACCTTGATTAAATGTTTGACACATCTAACTCTGGTAAGTTTACAGATGTGTCTTTTTATTGGTTATTTTTGTTTGCTAATAATTACAGTATTTATTTACAAAAAACAAGCGAACAAATAAAAATAATTATTCATAATTTATTTTTATTTATAGGTGTTGACAAAAGTAGGAATTTTATATAATATATATGTACAATAAACAAAAGAGAAAAGAGGAAGAAGTAAAGATGAAAAAAGTAGACGCTAAAAGCCTTGGGGCTGTACACACACACACACACACACACACACAATACATTTACTAACTAAAGTTAGTAAATTAAATGTTTCTAATGCACTAAAATTATGTCTACTAGTCAAAATAACAAATAAATATAATTCAGAAAAGACAGAAATAGAGCCTAGTTAATAGGTTTTTATTGTTGCCTTTTTTTGCTGTTTAATTACATCAAAAAAGAATTAAGTTATTAAATTTTTTTATTTAAATAAATAAAAAGTAAATGAAATATTAAAGAATATTAAGCATTTACAAGGAAGGGAGGAATGAAAAGATGAAATTAAATTTAAAAGAAAGGAAAGGTATAACATTAATTGCCTTAGTTATTACGATAATTGTGCTATTAATATTAGCAGGTGTAAGTATTGCAATGTTAACAGGACAAAATGGAATACTAACACAAGCACAAAATGCCAAAACAACAAATGAAAATAAATCAGCAGAAGAAAAAGTAAAATTAGCAATAATGGCAGCAAAATCACAATCAACAGATGGAAGTTTAGAATTAGACAAATTAACAACAGAAGTAACAACAAATTATGGGGGACAAGTAGATGGAGAAGCATTTCCAGCAACAGTAACAATAGATGGAAAATCATTTATTGTAGATAGTGATGGAAATGTAGAATTAACAGGAGCAAAACCACAAATAACAAATACAAAAATAACTACAAATGTGAATGGAACTGGAGATATTGCAGATAATACAGCAGCAGAAGGAGCAACATTATATATAACATTTGGAGCAACATTGGAAAATGGAACAATAACAAAAGTAGTAGATAATGATGGAAATAAAGAAATGACAGCAAGTAATGGAATATATTCAAAAGCAATAACTAAAAATGGAACATATACATTTACAATAACAGGAACAGGAAAAAACGGAGAAGTAACAACAGAAGCAAAAGTTCCAGTAAAAAAATATGAAACCAAAATACTAAGTGCTTCAGATATATCAGGAATGACAGATAAAAGCAAGATTTATGGAGCAACAGTAACGGGATATACATTACCAAGTGGAACAACAACAGATGTAGGATGGAAAATATTCTATGCAGATAATAGTAATATATATTTAATAGC